>JBBSFX010000035.1:0-30304 GCA_038254735.1 Solirubrobacterales bacterium | reverse complement strand
GTTACCTCACCAACAAGCTAATGGGCCGCGGGCCCATCCCGATGCGGAGGCCGAAGCTTCCTTTCCCCGACAGCCTTGTGGCCGTAGGGCACATTTGGTATTAGCTCGAGTTTCCTCGGGTTGTCCCAATCATCAGGGCAGGTTACCCACGTGTTACTCACCCGTTCGCGGCTTTGCCCCAGGCCGAAGCCTGGTTCGTCGCTCCACTTGCATGTGTTAGGCACGCCGCCAGCGTTCGTCCTGAGCCAGGATCAAACTCTCCGTGAAGAACTGCACGGCGGGCAGAGCCCACCGATCACAAAGAGTCGTCAGGGATACTGCCCGCGAGTCGCCAACGGCACGAGGCCGCGGGCGGGCGAGCAAAAACCTGGGTCTGTCCCTGGAGGGACGAGACCCTTGCATCCAATGGCACCGGCCGGCCGAAGCCGGGTCGATACCGATCCCACCGGCTGATTACCGGCGGCCGGAGCCCGATGTACACGTGGGCTCCGGGATGCAAGACGGGGTCAATCTTGGCACTGCCGTTCGATCGAGCCCCGAGGGGACCGGCCGAGCGACAGCGTCGAACCTGGACACACACTCCGGCCTGTCGGCCGAAGGTGCGCATGCTGTTGAGTTTTCAAAGACCGTCGCACCTCTTTGGAGGGATCTCCCTCGTCCTGGGGGGCGGGCCCGACATCCGCAGGACGGATTTGGGCCGGACCGTCGATTATAGCGCGCCACCGGCCAGGTCGGGAAGTCCGTCCTGCTCGGCCGGTGCCGTCTCGCTCGCCCCCGTAGGAAAGCAGGTTAGGAGAGAACTTGCACCGTGACCACCCGCTCGCGCGGCCGGTCGTCGAAATCCAGCAGCACGATCTGCTGCCAGACCCCCAGCGTCGGCTCGCCGCCGAGGACCGGGATCGTCTCCGAGGGGCCGATCAGCGCGGCCCGCAGGTGCGCGTGGGCGTTGGTGTCGTGGTTGCGCCGGTTGTGCTCGTAGGCGCCGGCCGCGGGGATCAGCCCGTCGAGCAGCGCCTGGAGGTCGTGCACCCCGCCGGGCTCGTACTCCATCGTCGTCACGGCCACCGTCGAGCCGGCGGCGAACACGGTGACGAGGCCCCGCTGGACCCCGGCGGTCCGGATCACGCTGCGCACGCCGTCGGTGAGGTCCGCGATCGCGCCGTTGCCCGGCGTCTGCAGCCTCAGCTGGCCGCCGTGGATCGCCATCGGCGGGCTAGCCCACCCGGATCCGGATGAAGCGACGCTTGCCCAGCTGCAGCACGCGGCCGTCGACGGCCGCCGCCGGCAGGTCGAGCGTCTCCGGAGCCACCGGCTCGCCGTCGAGCCGAACGCCGCCCTGGGCGATCGAGCGTCGGGCCTCCGAGCTCGAGACCCCGAACGCCTGTCGCAGCACCGCCGGGAGATGGACCATGGCGTGGCCCTCGGGGCCGACGTCGGGGCGCCAGGCGAGGTCCTCGAGCTCCTCGGGCGGCTCGTGGCGCACGTGCAGCCGGTCGAACGTCAACTCGGCCGCCGCGGCCGCGGCAATGCCGTGGAAGCGCTCGACGAGCGCGCGGGCAAGCGCGCGCTTGGCGTCACGGGGGCCGAGTCCCTCACCCGGCCGCTGCCCCAGCAGCAGCGAATACCAGCTCCGCAGCGAGGTGTCGGGGATGCTCAGTGTCTTCCCGTACATCTCCGCGGGCGGCTCCATCACGCCGATGTAGTTGCCGGAGGATTTCGACATCTTCCGGCGCCCGTCGGTCCCGGACAGCAGCTCGAGCGTGAGGATCGTCTGCTCGGGCGCTCCGTAGGCCCGCTGGATGTCGCGGCCGAGCAGCAGGTTGAACTTCTGATCGGTGCCGCCCAGCTCGACGTCGGCCCTGACGGCGACCGAGTCGTAACCCTGGAGCAGCGGATACAGGAGCTCAAGCAGCGAGATCGGCTGCCGCGCCGCGAAGCGCTTGGCGAAGTCGTCGCGCTCGAGCACCTGGGCCACCGTCGTCGTGCGGAGCAGCCGGAACAGCTCGGCCATCGCCATGTCGAGCCATTCGCTGTTGTGGCGGACCTCGAGCCGCTCGACGCCGAGGATCTTCAGCGCCTGCTGCTGGAAGGTCCGGGCGTTGGCGTCGATCTCGTCCGCCGCCAGGACGGGCCGGGCCGTCGAGCGGCCGCTGGGATCGCCCACGCGCGCCGTGTAGTCGCCGATGATCAGCACCACCGTGTGACCGAGGTCCTGGAACTCGCGCAGCTTCTGCAGCACCACGGTGAACCCGAGGTGGATGTCGGGCGCGGTCGGGTCGATCCCCAGCTTCACCCGCAACGGGCGCCCCTGGGCCAATTTCGCCGCCAGGGCGCCGTCGGGGAGGCTGTCGACGGCGTTGCGGGTCAACCAGGCGGCCTGCCGGGACGGGTCATCCATGCCCGCTGTGCCGTCTGGCCCCATCTGCGCCAATGCTAGACTCCCGCCCCGTCGAGAGCCGCTGCCCGTGCCGTCCGGGCGGCTGATCCGATGAGCTCCGCCCCCAGCTTCGGCCGCCGCCGGGACGGCCGGTGTCCGCGAGCCCTGATCGCATGAGCGACGACGACCACATCATCACTCGAGACGCCCCGTCGCCGCCGCCGATCCCGTTCGCCCGGCTCCCACGGCGCTGGCGGCGCACCCACCGGCCGCCGCGCCCGCGGGTGCGCAAGCTGCGGCTGCTGGCGATCCTCACCGGCCTCGGCGCGCTGGCCATGGTCTCGACCGGGTTCGGGATGATGATGGCGGTAGCCTCGGACCTGCCACAGCTGGAGAACCGCGCCCAGTACCGCCACGAGGCGAACTCCTACCTGTACGACGACCAGAACCGGCCGATCGGGATCCTGTCGCCGCCCAACAACGTGGTGATCGACAAGTTCCCACAGATCTCGCCGTGGATGCGGCGGGCGATCGTGTCGGTGGAGGATCGCCGCTTCTGGTCAGAGCCCGGGGTCGACATCCGCGGCATCGGCCGCGCCTTCATCTCCGACCTCGCCGGCGGCACCACCCAGGGCGCCTCGACGATCGCCGAGCAGTTCGTCAAGAACGCGCTCGCCGAGCAGAACAACCGCACCGTGTTCGAGAAGCTGCGCGAGGCGGCGCTGGCCTACCACCTGGCCCGCAAGTGGCCAAAGCAGAAGATCCTCAAGGAGTACCTGAACTCGATCTACTTCGGTGCGGGCGCCTACGGGATCGAGTCCGCCGCGCGGGTGTACTTCGGGCGCGTGCACGGTTACGACGCCAAGGTCAGCCCCGACCAGGCCAGCTCCTCGAGCGCGTCCTGCGGAGACTCGACCCCGAGCGTCAAGCGGCCGTCCTGCGCGTCGGTCCTGGCCCCGGCCGAGGCGGCGCTGCTGTCCGGGATGGTCGCCTCGCCGGCCGCGTTCGACCCGATCGAGCACCCGCGGGCGGCCCGGGAGCGTCGCGACCTGGTCCTCCACGACATGCTCCAGCAGCACTACCTCACGCGCGTGCAGTACGACGCGGCGAGGAGCGCCCAGCTGCCCGGCTCGACCACCGTCCAGCAGCCGGTCGAGCCGAGCGCCGCGCCGTACTTCGTCAGCTGGCTGCGCCCGCAGATCCTCGACGCCGTGGGGCGCGGCGTGCCCCCGCGCGTGGCCGAGTACCGCGCGTACTACGGTGGGTTGCGGATCAAGACCTCGATCGACCTGTCGATGCAGCGGGCGGCCGACCAGGCGGTGGCGCAGAACCTGCCCTCGGGCCAGCACCTGCCGGTGGCCTCGCTGGTGGCGATCGACAACAAGACCGGGCAGGTGCGGGCGATGGTCGGCGGACCGGTGGTCGGCGGCCAGGAGGACTTCACCCAGGCCCCGTTCAACCTGGCCACCCAGGGCCATCGCCAGCCGGGCTCCTCGTTCAAGCCGTTCACGCTGGCCGAGGCGTTGATCACCGGCAAGTACGGCCCGAGCTCGATCATCGACTCCGCCCCGCAGGACTTCATCGTCCCCAACAGCGCGGGCAAAGAGCACTTCGTCGTCCACAACTTCGGCAACGCCTACTCGGGGCCGATCAGCCTCGCCGCCGCCACCGCGATCTCCGACAACTCCGTGTACTCGCAGGTCGGCATCAACACCGGCCCGGCCCTGATCGCGCGGCTGGCCAAGCGGATGGGGATCCGCTCGCCGGTGTCCAGGAACTACGCGATGATCCTCGGCGGCCTGCGGACCGGGGTCAGCCCGCTCGACATGGCGCACGCCTACGAGACGTTCGCCACCGGCGGCAACCGCGTGTTCGACCCGATCCTCGGCGACAACCATGAGGGACCGACCGGGATCGACGAGATCCGCTGCCCGTCGAAGGGCTGCGGCGGCGTCAAGACGATTCGCGACCATCCTGTGTTCAAGCGGATCATCCCGGCCTCGGTGGCGCTCGCCGTCCACGACGTGCTGGAGGGTGTGACGCACTCCGGCGGCACCGGCGTCAACGCGGCGATCCCGGGGGTCGACGTGGTCGGCAAGACCGGCACCACGACCAACTACGCCGACGCCTGGTTTGTCGGCTGGACGCCGCAGCTGACCACCGCCGTGTGGGTCGGCTACCCGAGCGGCACGGTGTCGATGAGCACCGCCTATAACGGGCAGCCCGTCGAGGGCGGCACGTACCCGGCGATCATCTGGCGCAACTTCATGACCGCGGCGCTGCAGATCCTCGCCCAAGAGCAGGCCGCCCAGGCGGCCCGCCAGCATCCCGGCACCGGCACCGGCACCGGCACCACGACGACGGGCACGGGCACGGGCACCGGTCCGTCCTATAACCCCACCCCGGCGCCGGCCCAGACGGCCACCGGCACGGGCACCACGCCGGCCGGCGGGACGGCCCCGGGCGGGGGCGCCGGGACCGGCGGAGGTACGGGAGCGGGCGGAGGCGGCGGCGGCACCGGGACGCCGGCGGGCGGCGGCGGCACTCCCACCACCGGCGGCGGGGGGGGCGGCGGCGCTCCCGGTGGCGGCGGGACCCCGGGCGGCGGAACCCCGCCGGCCGGCGGCGGCACCGGCACTGGATCCGGCGGCGCCGGGCTCGGCGGCGGCTGAGCCGGCCGGGCGCTTCAGCGCGACCGCGTCCGCACCGGGCGCGACAGGAAGCGGCTGCCGGTCACGCAGAAGCGCCAGGGCAGCTCGACCGCCCGGGTGATCCCGATCCGGGTGTCGACCGAGATCGGCGGGTCGAGCCGCGCCTCCCGCCGGTGAGAGATCACCACCGCGCCGCTGGACAGCGAGCCGCCGTTGTGATGCAGGCCGATTCCCAGCGCCTGCGTGAGCTTGCCCGGCCCCGAGCAGAGGCTGCGCAGCGGCTCGAGCCCGCGGCGGGCCCGCATCGCGGCGATCCCGTCGAGCGGCTCGAGCGCGCGGATCAGCACCGCCGCCCCAACGCCGGCCGGCTCCGACACCGCGTTCAGCAGTGCGTGGACGCCGTAGGAGCGGTACACGTAGGCGATCCCCGGCGCCTGAAACAGCGTGCTGGTGCGCGCGGTGAGGCCGACGTAGGCGTGGCACGCCGGCTCGGTGTCGTGGTAAGCCTCGGACTCGACGATCACCCCGGAGCAACCGTCGTGGCTGACCACGCAGCCGATCAACTCGCGGGCGACCTGCAGCACGGGCCGGTCGTAGAACGCCGCCGCCAGCGGCGACCGAGCCAGGCCGGCGGCGCCCACGCTCACAGTGCCGCGCGCGCCCGCTCGAGCTGCTCGCGGACCCGCGCCAGCGCGGTGCCGCCCTCGGAGACCTTGGCCTCGAGCCAGGCGCCGTCGCGCAGCACCGCATAGTACTCGTCGTCGAGCAGCTCCGACTGCGCCGACAGCTGCTCCCGCGAGAGCTCCGAGAGCCGCTTACCCTCCGAGACGGCGGTGCGGACGAGGCCGGCCACGACGCCGTGGGCCTCGCGGAACGGAAGTCCGCGCTTGACCAGCAGGTCGGCGATGTCGGTGGCGGCGAGGAACTCGTCGCCGGCCGCCGCGGCCAGGCGCTCGCGGCGGAAGACGATCGAACCGAGCATCCCGTCGGCCGCCTGGAGCGAGAGCTCCAGCGTGTCGACGGCGTCGAACAGGTGCTCCTTGTCCTCCTGCATGTCCTTGTTGTAGGTCAGCGGCAGGCCGTGCATGACCCCGTGCAGGGCGACGAGGTGGCCGGCGATGCGGGGGGCCTTGGCGCGCAGCAGCTCGGCGGCGTCGGGGTTCTTCTTCTGCGGCATGATCGACGAGCCCGAGGCCCAGGCGTCGGAGACCTCGCAGAAGCCGAACTCCTCGCTCGACCACAGCACGACCTCGGCGCCGAGCCGCGACAGGTGGGTGGCGCAGGTGGCGGCGGCGGCCAGATAGTCGAGCACGAAGTCGCGGTTGGAGACGGCGTCGATCGAGTTCTCGGCCACCTCGGCGAACCCCAGCTCCCGGGCCACCAGGCCGCGATCGGTGTCGAAGTTGACCCCGGCCAGCGCACCCGCGCCGAGCGGCAGCGCCGCCGTCTCCTCGGCCACCCGGGAGAACCGGCGGCGGTCCCGGAGCAGCATCCAGGCGTACGCCAGCAGGTGATGACTCAAATACACGGGCTGCGCGCGCTGGAGATGGGTGTAGCCGGGCATTGGCCAGTCGAGGTGGCGCTCGGCGAGATCGACCACGGTCGCGCTCAGGGCGGCCGTCGCGTCAGCGGCTCCGAGCGCGTGGGCGCGGACGAACATCGCCATGTCGGTGGCGACCTGGTCGTTGCGGGAGCGCGCGGTGTGCAGGCGCCCGCCGACCCGACCGGCGATCTCGGTGACCCGACGCTCGATCGCCATGTGGATGTCCTCGTCGCCCTCGGCAAAGGGGAAGCTGCCGTCGGCCAGCTCGCCGCGCGCCTGCTCGAGGGCGCGGATCAGCGCGTCGCGGTCCTCGGTGGAGATGATCCCCTGCGCGGCGAGCATCGCCGCATGGGCCAGCGATTGTTCGATGTCATAGGGCGCGAGCCGCCAATCGAAGCCGATCGAGTCGTTCAGGCGCCGGAACGCGTCGGCCTGGGGTTCGGCGAAGCGGGACATGGCGCCGGGCGATGTTATTCCTGCTCGGGCCCTTAGACCCGGCCGGCGTCCAGCACCGCGCGCAGCGCCCCGGCCACGCGCTCGACCTGGCCCTCGCTCATCGCCGGGAAGAACGGCAGCGCGATCGAGCGCGCGGCGACGTCCTCGCAGACCGGGAACTCGCCCTCGCGGTGGCCGAACACGTCGCGGTAGAACGACATCAGATGCACCGCCGGGAAGTACGGCTTCGACGGCACGCCGCGGTCGGCCAGCGCCCCGACGACGTCGTCGCGGTCGGCCCGGTGCGGCAGCTGCACGACGTACACGAACCACCCGCGCCGGCGCCGGGCGGGCGGGAGGTCGTCGGGGCACGGGAGCGTCAGCCCCTCGACCCCCGCCAGCGCCTCGCCGTACAGGGCCGCGACCCGCGCGCGCCCGGCGAGCATCGCGTCGAGCCGGCGCAGCTGGGCCAGGCCGAGCGCGCAGGCGATGTCCGACAGGCGGTAGTTGAAGCCGAGGCGGTCGTGGTCGAGCCAGTCCATGTTCGGCGCCCGGCCCTGGTTGCGCTCGGAGTCGATCCGCTCCTTGACCTCCGACTCGGCGCAGGTGACGATCCCGCCCTCGCCGGTGGTCAGCTGCTTGTTGGCATAGAAGCCGAACACCGCCGGGTGCGGCCCGGCGCCGACCGGGTGCCCGTCCGGTAGCACCGCGCCGAGCGCCTCGCAGGCGTCCTCGACCAGGGGGCGCCCGAGCGCCTCGAGCGCGGCGATGTCGGCTGGGTAGCCGAAGATGTGGACGGGCAGGATCGCCGTCGTGCGCTCGCCGACGGCGGCCGCGGCGGCGGCCGGGTCGAGGTTCAGGGTCACGGGGTCGATGTCGGCGAACACCGGCCGTGCGCGCTCGTAGACGATCGCGTTGGCGCTGGCCACGAACGAGAACGGCGTGGTCACCACCTCGTCGCCGTCGCTCACCCCGACCGCCCGCAGCGCCAGGTGCAGGCCGGCGGTGCCGCTGGACACCGCCGAGGCATGGGAGGCGCCGAGCCGCGCCGCGAACGCGCGCTCGAACTCGGGCAGCATCGGCCCCAGCGACAGCCGGCCCGAGCGCAGCACCTCGAGCACCAGGCGCTCCTCCTCCTCGCCGATCACCGGCTGCGCCAGCGGCAGCAGGGCGGGGAGCCCGGAGCCGGCGACGGTTCGCCGCCGCGAACGCGCGGCGGCGCCCGGGCGCTTCACGACGCCGGGCGGGCGCCGGTCGCGGCTGGGCGCGCGCCGCGGGCGCCCCGCTGCATCCCGTACTCGAGCGACTCGACGAGCGCCTCCCAGGAGGCCTCGATCACGTTCTCCGAGACGCCGATGGAGCCCCACACGTCCTCACCGTCGGAAGCGTCGATGAGCACCCGGGTGACCGACGCGGTGCCGGCGTGCTCGTCGATCAGGCGGACCTTGAAGTTCTCCAGCTCGATCTCGGCCAGGTGCGGGTACAGCTCGCCGATCGCCTCGCGCAGCGCCCGATCGAGCGCGTTGACGGGGCCGTTGCCCTCGGCGGTGCGGACGTAGCGCTCGCCGCCCACCCACAGCTTGATCGTGGCCTCGGTCTCGACGTGGCCCATGTGCCCCATCTCGACGATCACCCGCCAGTGCTCGAGCTTGAACAGCGGCTCGTACTCCCCCACCTCGCGCCGCAGCAGCAGCTCGAAGGAGCCGTCGGCGGCCTCGTAGTGGTAGCCGCGGTGCTCGCGCTCCTTGACCCGCTCGATCGCCCGGGCGGCGCCGGCGTCGTCGATCTCGAGGCCGGCCTCGCGGGCGCGGGCGAGGACGGTGCCCTTGCCCGACAGCTCGGAGATCAGCAGCTCACGCGAGTTGCCGACGGCGGCCGGGTCGAGGTGCTCGAAGGTCGCCGGGTCGGCGTTGACGCCGGCCACGTGCATCCCGCCCTTGTGCGCGAACGCGTTGCGCCCCACGTAGGGCTGGTCGGGGTCGGGGGTGAAGTTCAGCAGCTCGTCGAAGTAGTGGGCGGCCTGGGTGAGCGAACCGAGCTGCGCGTCCGAGACGCACCGGAACCCGAGCTTGAGCTGGAGATTGGGGATGATCGTGACCAGGTCGGCGTTGCCGCAGCGCTCGCCGTAGCCGTTCATCGTGCCCTGGACGTGGGTCGCGCCGCGGCCCACCGCGGCGAGGCTGCCGGCCACCCCGCAGCCGGCGTCGTCGTGACAGTGGATGCCGACGCGGGTGCCGCCCGGCGCCAGCGCCGCCACGACCCGGGCCATCGTCGCGCCGAGCGCCTCCGGCAGCGTGCCGCCGTTGGTGTCGCAGCAGGTGACGGTCTCGGCCCCGGCCCCGGCCGCCGCGCGCAGGCAGCGCAGCGCGTACTCGGGGTCGTCGGCGTAGCCGTCGAAGAAGTGCTCGGCGTCGTAGACGACCCGCTTGCCGGCGGCGACGAGGAACGCCACCGACTCAGCGATCATCCGCAGGTTCTCCTCGCGGTCGACCCGCACGACCTTCTCCAGGTGCAGCGCCCAGGTCTTGCCGACCAGCGTGCACACCGGGGCGAAGCAGTCCGCCAGGACCCGCAGCGCCGGGTCGGCCTCGGCGCGCACGTCACGCCGGCGGGTCATCCCGAACGCGGCCACCCGGGCGTGAGCGAAGCGCTCGCGCGCCAGCAGCTCGAACAGCTCTAACTCCTTGGGGTTGGAGCTGGGGAAGCCGGCCTCGATCAGATCGATGCCGAGCTCGTCGAGGCGATGGGCGACCAGCACCTTCTCCGCCGCCGACAGGGACATCCCCTCCCCCTGCATGCCGTCGCGCAGCGTGGTGTCATACAGCTCGATCTCCGCCATCGCGCTACGTGATCGCTCTGGAGGGCGCCTCGACCACGTCCAGCCAGTGGGCGTAGCGCGGGTCGCGCCCGTACAGCGCGTCCTCGAACCCCTTCTGCAGCCGCCGGGTGACCTCGCCGGCGTGACCGGCGCCGATCTGGTGGTCGTCGATCTCGCGGACCGGGACCAGCTCGGCCGCCGTGCCCGACATGAACACCTCGTCGGCCAGGTACAGCTCGGCGCGAGCGAGGTCGCGCTCGACCACCTCAATCCCGAGGTCACGGGCGATCTGGATGATCGAGGCGCGGTTGATGCCGTCAAGGATGCCGGCGGTCTGCGGCGGCGTGATCACGCGGCCGTCGGAGACGACGAAGATGTTCTCGCCCGACCCCTCGCACACGAACCCGCGCGAATCGAGCAGGATCGCCTCCTGGTAGCCGGCCTTCAGCGACTCGATCTTGGCCAACACGCTGTTGAGGTACTGCCCCGAGGCCTTGGCGTGCGGGATCAGCGCATCGCCCGGGATCCGCCGCCAGCTCGAGACCTTGGCGCGAATCCCCTGGAGCTTCGACTCCTCACCCAGGTAGGCGCCCCACGGCCACACGGCGATCGAGACCTCGACCGGCGCCTCGAGCGGGTTGAGCCCCATCTGCCCGTAGCCGCGGAAGGCGATCGGGCGGATGTAGCACTCGCGCAGCTCGTTGGCGGCGATCAGCTCGTGGGTGGCCGCCCGCAGCTCGGCCAGCGTGTAGGGGATCGGCATGTAGTACAGCTCGGCCGACTTGAACAGGCGCTTGAGATGGTCCTCGTGGCGGAAGATCGCCGGGCCGTGCGCGGTGTCGTATGCGCGCTCGCCCTCGAACACGCCGGTCCCGTAGTGCAGTCCGTGGGTCAGCACGTGTACCTTCGCGTCCTCCCAGGCGACGAGCTCTCCGTTGTGCCAGATGAGGTCCGCTGTTTGCACGACTGCTCCTTAGAGATGTTCGAGGACTGCCCGGGTCGCCTGCTCGGTGGAGGCGCCACCCCCCAGATCCGGCGTGCGCAGCCCGTTCGCGAGCGCCCGGTCGACGGCCGATTCTATCGCCGCCGCCTCGGTTTCCATAGCCAGCCCGTGGCGGAGCATCAGCGCCGCGGAGAGGAACATGGCCAGTGGGTTGGCGGCGCCCGTTCCGGCGATGTCGGGGGCCGAGCCGTGCACGGGCTCGAACACGCCCGGTGTGGATGGGTCCGGCGCGCCGAGGGAGGCGCTCGGCAGCATGCCGATCGACCCGGTCAGCATCGCCGCCTCGTCGGAGAGGATGTCGCCGAACATGTTCTCGGTGACGATCACGTCGAAGCGGGTCGGGTTGGAGACCAGCTGCATCGCGGCGTTGTCCACGAGCACGTGGTCGAGCTCGATCTCGGGGAACTCGGCGGCGTGCAGGCCGACGACGACCTCGCGCCACAGGCGGCTCGTCTCGAGCACGTTGGCCTTGTCGACGCTGGTCACGTGACCGCGTCGCGCCCGCCCGGCGCGGAAGGCCACGCGGGCGATCCGCTCGATCTCCGCTCGCGTGTACACGCACACGTCGGAGGCGGCGTCGGCGGTGCGCGTCTTCTCGCCGAAGTAGATCCCGCCGGTCAGCTCGCGCACCACCAGCAGGTCGGTGCCGTCGATCACCTCGCGCTTGAGCGGGCTCGCGTCGTACAGGGCGGGCAGCGGCCGCACCGGGCGCAGGTTGGCGAACAGCCCGAGCCCCTGGCGTAGACCGAGCAGCCCCTGCTCGGGGCGCGGCCGGGCGGGGTCGGTGGTGTCCCACTTGGGGCCGCCGACGGCGGCCAGCAGGACGGCGTCGGCGTCGCGGCAGGCGGCCAGCACCTCGTCGGTCAGCGCGACCCCGTGGGCGTCGATCGAGACGCCGCCGAACGGGTGCTCCCGGTACTCGAAGTCGGCGCCGACTGCGGACAGCACCTCGAGGGTCGGCGGGACGATCTCCGGCCCGATGCCGTCGCCGGCGAGCAGGACGATGGTCTTCCTGGGCATGGCGCGCAGACGCTAGCGGAGCGCGATCCGCGACGCCGGCTCAGTCGCCACGGCGGGCGACCATGTTGAGGCGCACGTAGTCGAGCACCAGTGGCTCACCGGGTCGTGCGCCGACCCGCTCCATCACGCAGTCGAGGAACCGGCCGTGGAGCTCGGCGGGGAGCGCGTCGAGGTGGCGCACCAGACATACCGTGCGCGCGAAGTTGCGCGGCTCGGGCGGCGCCGTCGGCTTCGGCTCGAGCCAGCACTGCACCTCGGTGAAGCCGGCGCGCTCGAGGCGGGCGGCCGTCTCCTCGGCGGTCGCGTAGTTCCACGGCTGGTGCCAGGCCTCGAAGTGCTCGGCGAACGGCGGCTCGGCGGCGACCGCGTTCGAGGCCCGGCGGAAGCCGTCGATGTTGCCCCGCCCGCCGCACTGGGCCACGAGCTGCGCCACGGGCCGCATCGCCCGATGCAGCGCGGCGAACAGCGCGTCGTGGTCGAGGATCCAGTGAAACGTGGCGTTCGAGAACACCGCATCGACCGGCTCGGGTAATGACAGCGCGACCAGGTCCTGGCAGAGGATCGTGGCCCGCCCTGCGAGCTCCCGCGCGGCGTGGGCGGCCATCGACGGTGCCGCGTCGACGCCGTACACGCGGCCGCGCGGGACGAGGTCGACCAGCCGCTCGGTCACCTTGCCCGAGCCGCAGCCGGCGTCCAGCACCACCTCGTCCCCGGTCAGCGACAGGCGCGAGAGCTGCTCGCCGGCCCACGCCTGCTGCGGCGCCGAGATCCGGTCGTAGGTGACGGCGTCCCAGTCGCCAGGGGCACTCACAGCGAGCTCGTCACCGGACCCGTGCGCTCGCGGTCCTGCTCGTAGGCGTCGATCGCGGCGCCCTGCCGGAGCGTCATCCCGATGTCGTCGAGGCCGTTCAGCAGCCGGTGCCTGACCTCGGGGTCGATCTCGAACCGGGCCGAGCCTCCCGGCCAGCGGACCTCCTGAGCGGCGAGGTCGACCTGGGCCTCCCCCGCCTCGGCGATCGACTGGCACTGGGCAACCGACAGCTGCACCGGCAGCAGCCCGATCTTCGTGCAGTTGGAGCGGAAGATGTCGGCGAAGCTGGGAGCGAGGATCGCCTGGAACCCGTAGTCCTCGAGCGCCCACGGGGCGTGCTCGCGGCTCGAGCCGCAGCCGAAGTTCCGCCCGGTGACGAGGATCGGGTTGCTCGGGAGCTCCCAGCCCGGCTGCTTGGCCCAGTCGTAGAACAGGTACTCGCCGAAGCCCGTCCGCTCGACGCGCTTGAGGAACTGCTTGGGGATGATCTGGTCGGTGTCGACGTCGTCGCGGCTCAGCACGGTGACGCGGCCGGTGATCGTCTCGATCGCCCTCATGACCGGGCCTCCAGGGTCGCCGGGGCCCAGCTGCGGATGTCGACGAAGCGCCCCTCGATCGCCGCCGCGGCGGCCATCTGCGGCGAGACGAGGTGCGAGCGGGCGCCGCGTCCCTGGCGCCCCTCGAAGTTGCGGTTCGAGGTCGAGGCGACCCGCTCGCCCGGATCGGCGACGTCCGGATTCATGCCCAGGCACATCGAGCACCCGGCGCCGCGCCAGTCGAAGCCGGCGGCGCGGAACACCTCGTCGAGGCCCTCGGCCTCGGCCTGCCGCTTGACCTGCGCCGAGCCGGGGACGACCATCGCGTACACCGAGCCGGCCACCTTGCGCCCCCTGACCACGGAGGCGGCGGCGCGCAGGTCGCCGATCCGCGAGTTCGTGCACGAGCCGATGAACACCCGGTCGAGCTCGATCGCCTCGATCGGCGTGCCGGCGCTGAGGCCCATGTACTCGAGCGCGCGCTCATCCTGCTCGGAGCTCGGGTCGGGAACCGCGTCGGCGACGCCGACCACCATCCCCGGGGTCGTCCCCCAGGTGACCATCGGGCTCAGGGCGCCCGCGTCGATGACCACCTCACGATCGAACGATGCGCCGTCCTCGGTGTACAGCTCCCGCCAGGCGTCGGGAACCTCGCCCGGCGCCCCGGAGCGCCCGATCACGTACTGGAACGTGGTCTCGTCGGGGGCGATCATCCCGGCCCGGCCGCCGCCCTCGATCGTCATGTTGCAGACGGTCATCCGGCCCTCCATCGACAGCGCCTCGATCGCCGGGCCGGCGAACTCGACGACGTGGCCGACGGCGCCGTCGACGCCGATCCTCCCGATCGTGGCCAGGATCAGGTCCTTGGCGGTGACCCCGTGGCCGAGCGCGCCCTCGTAGCGGATCCGCATCGACTTGGGCCGCGACTGGACGAGGCACTGGGTGGCCAGCACGTGCTCCACCTCGCTGGTGCCGATCCCGAAGGCGAGCGCGCCGAAGGCGCCGTGGGTGGCCGTATGCGAGTCGCCGCAGACGATCGTCATCCCCGGCTGGGTGACCCCCAGCTCGGGCCCGATCACGTGGACGATCCCCTGGTGCTCGGAGCCCAGCGAGTAGATCGGGATCCCGAACTCGGCGCAGTTGCGCTCGAGCGTCTCAACCTGCACCCGCGACAGCGCGTCCTTGATCCGGGCCGCCACCGGCGTGCCGTCGGTCGGCACGTTGTGGTCGGCGGTGGCCAGCGTCCGGTCGGGGCGGCGGAGCCGGCGCCCGGCCAGCCGCAGGCCGTCGAAGGCCTGCGGGCTCGTCACCTCGTGGACCAGGTGGAGGTCGACGTAGATGAGACCGGCCCCACCCCCCCCGACCTCGTGGGCCTCCCAGATCTTGTCGAACAGCGTCTTCGGCATCCGTATCGTCTCCTTGAGGGGAAGGTCAGCTGCGGCGCAGGCCGGCGCTCAGAACCGCGAGCAGCACGGCCTCGTCGGCGCCGGGGTTCTCGAAGTGGTGGGGCAGGTCGGCGTCGAAGGTCACGGTGTCGCCCTCGTGGAGCTCGTGGCGCCGGCCGTCGCACACCAGCACGACCGCGCCGGACTCGATCAGCGCCGTCTCGCGGCTCCCCGGCTCGTGCATCGGCGGGTCTCCGGGACCGCCGGTGAGCGCGCCGGGGGCGAGCGTGTGGCGCGAGAGCTCGGCGCGCTGGCCGGGCAGCGGCGGGGTGAGGATCTCGAAGTGGTGCCCGCCCGTCTCCGGGTGGGTCGGGTGGGTCGGGGGGATCAGGTGGGTCGAGTGCGTCAAGTGGGTCGGGTGCGTGGGACCGGTGGGGTGGGTGGGGTGGGTGGGGCCTTGTCTCCTTTCGGCGCGCCGCACCACGCTGACGGCGCCGTCCTCGTCGAGGCGCAGCAGCTGGGACAGGCGCAGCTCGAGCCCGGTGGCGATCCGGGCCGCCAGCTGAAGCGTCGGGCTCGTCTCGCCCCGCTCGACCTGTGAGAGCATCGGTGCGCTGACCCCGGAGCGCAGCGCCAGATCGCGCAGCGAGAGCCCCATCGCCTCGCGCAGCGCGCGGACCCGCGGCCCCAGCGGGTCGACGCTCTCGACTTCCACGGCGGCGCTCGGCATACATGCGTACGTTATCACGTACAGCGGTGCCGCCGTCCGCGAGCCCCGCGCGCGGGTGCTCACGGCGACCTATCGTCAGGGCGTCGAGCTCGCTCGGCGCACGGCGGGATCTGGCTCGGCCAGATCGCGCTGAGGCGATCTCGCCCGGGAGCGGTCCGGCTACGGGGCGCTGAGCGCGGCCCGCGGGAGGGCCGCGTCCTGGATCGCCGCGGCCGCCTCGTCGGCGACGCTGCGCCGCCGCAGCGCGTTGGACAGCGCGAGCACGTAGGCGCGGCCGGCCGCCTCGAGGATGTCGGTCGAGATCCCCTGGCCGGAGCCGCTGACCCCTCCGACCTCGAGCACCACCGAGGTCTCGCCGAGCGCGTCCTGGCCGCCAGTGACGGCGTCGACCCGGAACTCGCGCAGCCTGGCGTCGATCCCGCTGGCCGCGTTGATGGCCCGGAAGATCGCGTCGACGGGGCCGTCGCCGGTGAACGACCCGGTCACCTCCTCGCCGTCGGGAGTGCGGATCCCCACCGTGGCGTGCGGCGGGCGCCGCGAGGACGCCTCGACGTCGAACCACTCGAGCGAGTAGGCGCGGATCTCCTGGCGCAGCTCGTCGGTGACCAGCGCCTCGAGGTCCAGCGCCGTGACCTGCTTCTTCTTGTCGGCGATCTCCTTGAAGCGCTTGAAGGCCATGTTCAACGTCTGGCCCTGGAGCTCGAAGCCGAGCTCCGACAGCGCCTGGGCCAGCGCGTGGCGCCCCGAGTGCTTGCCGAGCACGATCGAGTTGGCCTCGTAGCCGACGCTGGTGGCGTCCATGATCTCGTAGGTGGTGCGCTCCTTGAGCACGCCGTCCTGATGGATCCCCGACTCGTGGGCGAACGCGTTGCGGCCGACGACTGCCTTGTTGGGCTGCACGGGGTAGCCGGTGAGGCGCGACACCATCCGGCTCGTGCGGGCGATCTCCCGGCTCACGGCCCCGGTGTGCAGGCCGACGTCGGCCTGCCGGGTGGCCAGCAGCATCACCAGCTCCTCCAGCGCGGCGTTGCCGGCGCGCTCGCCGATCCCGTTGATCGCGCACTCGACCTGGCGGGCGCCCGCCAGCAGGCCGGCGAGCGAGTTGGCCACCGCCATCCCCAGGTCGTCGTGGCAGTGCACCGAGAGGACGACGTCGTGCAGGGCGGGCACCAGCTCGTACAGCCGGGCCAGGTAGGCGGTGAACTCGTGCGGCATCGTGTAGCCGACGGTGTCCGGGATGTTGATCGTGCTCGCGCCCTCGTCGATCGCGATCTGGCACACCTCGGCGGTGAACTCGAGCTCTGCCCGGGTCGCGTCCATCGGCGAGAACTCGACGTCCTCGACGTACTGCCGGGCGTGGGCGACGGCCGCCCTGGCCTGGCCCTTGACGTCCTCACGCGTGGTCTGCAGCTGGTGGACGATGTGGATGTCCGAGGTCGAGATGAAGGTGTGGATCCTCGGGCGGGGGGCGTCGCGCACGGCCCCCCAGGCGGCGTCGATGTCGGCCACGTGGGTGCGGGCCAACCCGGCGATCACCGGGCCCTCGACGTTGCGCGCGATCGACTGCACGGCCTCGAAGTCGCCCGGGGAGGTGATCGGGAACCCGGCCTCGATCACGTCGACGCCGAGCCGCGCCAGCTGCTGGGCGATCTCGAGCTTCTCCTGGGGGTTCAGCGAGATCCCCGGCGACTGCTCACCGTCGCGCAGGGTGGTGTCGAAGATCAGTACTCGGTTGGGGTCGGCAGGCTTCATGTCACTCCTGTGGGTCTCGGACTCTGGCTTCTCGGTGCTGGTTCGCGGCTACGTGCGGCCGCCGGCGCGCTATTCCCCCCGAGGGGGGAGGAGGAGAAGTCGCAGGTCGAGGCGGAGTGCCATCGCCGCCTACCCTAGCAGGGCGGTAGCCCAGGATTACCCCGGCGATTGACCGCCACCCGCGCGCCTGGGACGATCCGCCGGTGAACCTGCCATTCCTGATGCAGGGCCTGCTTCGCCCGCTCCACGGCGCGGACCCGACGCCGTGGTTCATACTCATCGGGATCGCGGCCGCGGTGCTGTTCGTGATCGGCTGGCGGCTGGCCGACGTCGGCGCCTCGCGGATCCGCGCCGGCGTGATCGGCCGCCGGCGCCTGCGCGCCGCCGCCACCGCCGAGGTCCGAACCCGGGCGCTGATGAGCGAGCTGTGCCCGCACGGATGGCGTGCCCAGATCACCCTGTTCGGGCCCGGCGACGAGCTGCCCGGCGGCGCCCCGGCGACCCACCGGGTGGCGCTCGATTGGGCCGAGCTGCAGGATCGCCGTCGTGGCGTCGCCGTCGTGCGCCGGGTGTGGGCGAGCTCGATCGGCGAGGCGCTCGAGGCGATGGTCGCCGACCGGCGCACCGACGAGACGCTCGAGCAGATCGAGCGCAGCGCCGTGCCCGAGGGCACGCTGTGGCCCGATCTCTAGACGTATCGGGCCTCAGGACGACGAACCTCCGGCTAAACGGTCACCGTACGGCCGTCGACGAACCCCTCGATCGCCACGATCTCCCGCACGACCTCGCGTGAGACGGCGACGTCGGTGGCGATCGCCATCGCCGCCAGGCGCCCGCCGCCGGCCTGGGCGCCATCGGGCTGGCGGCCGACCGCCGCGGAGACGATATTGATCCCGTGGGCGCCGAAGATCGACCCGACCCGGCCGATCATCCCCGGCACGTCGTGGTTGCGCAGCAGCGTGATGTGGTCCTCGAGCTGGATGTCGAAGCGCTGCTCCCACGCCTCGAGCAGGTGCGGTCGGTGGCGCTGGCCGATCACGGTTCCGACGACCCGCAGCGTCTCGCCGCCGCCGGTCACCGTGACGCGGATCAGATCGGTGTAGTCGCGCGCGGACGAGCGCTTGGTCTCGGCCAGCTCGATCCCTCGCGCCTCGGCGAAGGCGGGGGCGTTGACCACCCGCACCTCCTCCTCGGTGTGGCCGCTGAGCGCTCCCACGAGCACCTCGATGGCCAGCAGGCGCGTGTCGCGCTCGGCGATCCGGCCCAGGAACTCGGTCTCGACCCGGTCGATCGAGGAGCCCTCGGCGAGCGTCACGGCGATCTTCCCGAGCGCCCGGCACAGGGGCAGGAACGGGCCGAGCGCGGCCATGTCCTCGGCCGAGATCGCCGGCAGGTTGACCGCGCTGGTGACGACTCCGCCGGTCAGCGCGGCCAGCACCTGCTCGGCGGCCTGGAAGCCTGCGCGGTCGGTCGCCTCGGCGGTCGAGGCGCCGAGGTGCGGGGTGACGATCACGTTGGGGTAGGCGAACAGCGGGTGCTCGGTGATCGGCTCGGAGCGGAACACGTCGAGCGCCGCGCCGGCGACCTTGCCCGAGTCGAGGGCCGCCTGCAGGTCCTCGTCGACGACCAGCGGCCCGCGGGCGACGTTCAGCACGCGTACGCCGTCCTTGCACTTGGCCAGCAGCTCGGCGTTGATGACGCCCTCGGTGTCCGGCGTCTTCGGCAGGTGCACGGTGAGGAAGTCCGCGGCGGCGCAGACCTCGTCGGAGCTCGCCGCCTGCTCGGCGCCAAGCTCGCGGTAGCGCTCGGCGCCCACGTAGGGGTCGTAGGCGATCACGCGCATCCCGAAGCTGCGGGCGCGCTGGGCGACGAGCTGCCCGATCCGCCCGAAGCCGAGGATCCCCAGCGTCTTCTCATACAGCTCGACGCCGGAGAACCGGGCGCGGTCCCACTGGCCCGAGGTCAGCGACGCGTGCGCCTGGGGGACGTTGCGGGCCAGCGCCAGCAGCAGCGCGAGCGTGTGCTCGGCGGCGGTGATCACGTTCGACTCGGGGGCGTTGGCGACGACGATTCCCCGCTGGGTGGCCACGGCGACGTCGACGTTGTCCACCCCGACGCCGGCGCGGCCGACGGCACGCAGCCGGTGGGCGTGGCCCAGCAGCTCGGCGTCGAGCTTGGTCGCCGAGCGGATCAGGATGCCGTCGAACTCGCCGATCCGCTCCGTCAGCTCGGTCCGGTCCCAGTCGAATCCGAGTTCGACTTCGAAGCGCTCCTGCAGCAGCGCGATTCCCGAGGCGCCGATCTTCTCGGCTACGAGCACACGCGGGCGCGCGTTCATCGCTTCCCCTCCGGGAGATTTGCGCCGGCAAATGTCCCAATGGAATCGGCGCCAGCCGATTCCACATGCTCCAATACATAGTCGATGCAAGCCGTCAGCGCCTGCACGTCCTCGACCGGCGTGGCCGGGAACATCGCGACCCGCAGCTGGTTGCGACCGAGCTTGCGGTAGGGCTCGACGTCGACGATCCCGTTGGCCCGTAGCGTCGCGGCGAGCCCGGCGGCGTCGAGGCCCGCTGCGAAGTCGATCGTGCCGACGACCAGCGAGCGCTTGGCCGGGTCGGCGACGAACGGGCTGGCCTGGGCGTGGTCGGTGGCCCACCCGTACAGGTGCTTCGAGCACGCCGTCGTGCGCCTGACCATCCCGTCGAGCCCGCCGCCGGCCAGCATCAGCAGTGTCGCCACCGCCGGCGTGTTGTAGGTCTGGTCCTTGACCGAGTTCTCGAGCGCCGTGGTCAGCGACAGGAAATCGGGGATCCACCGCGCGGGGCCGACGCTCGGGCGCTCGGCGTCGATCTCGGCGATCCGCTCGAGCGCGGCGGGGCTGGCCAGCGCCAGCCACAGGCCGCCGTCGGAGGCGAAGCCCTTCTGCGGCGCGAAGTAGTAGACGTCGGCGTCGGCGACGTCGACGGGCAGACCGCCGGCGCCCGAGGTGGCGTCGATCAGCACCAGCGCGTGCTCGGAGCCGGCCGGGCGGGCGACCGGGACCATCACCCCGGTGGAGGTCTCGTTGTGGGCCCAGGCGATCACGTCGGCGCCGGCGTCGGCGATCGGCGAGGGGGCGTCGCCGGCGTCGGCGGCGACGACGATCGGGTCGGCCAGGAACGGGGCCGCACCGGTGGCGCCGGCGAACTTGGCCGAGAACTCGCCGTAGCTCAGGTGCAGGGCGCGCTCGCGGACGACCCCGCAGGTGAGCGCGTCCCACAGCGCGGTGGTGCCACCGTTGCCGAGCAGCACCTCGTAGCCGTCGGGCAGCGCGAACAGCTCGCGCAGGCCCTCGCGAACGCGGGAGACGACGTGCCTGACGGGCGGCTGGCGGTGCGAGGTGCCGATCACCGTGGTGGCGTGCTCGCGCAGGTGCTCGAGCTGGGCGGGGCGCACGCGCGACGGGCCCGAGCCGAAGCGCCCGTCGGCCGGCTTGAGCTGGTCAGGGATCTGCAGCAGGGTCTTCTGGGCCATGTCCGTTCCTCGTTCGTAGCGGAATCGAGATGCCCAGGCGCACGGCGAGCTGCTAGAGCCATCGCTCCCCGGTGGTCGTTCCACCCGTTCGCGCCAGTCACGACGACTGCCAGCAGTCTAACGACCGCGCTCAGCCACCCCGGAACGGGTTGACGACCCGCACCCCGCCGTAGTCCGTGCCGTCGCTGAGGTCCTCGCTGAGGACGACGTCGCAGCCGAGCGCCCGCGCCGCCTCGAGGATCTTCCGGATCGGCCGGGACCGAGTAGATCAGGACGTTGGTGTCAACGAAGACCACGTTGGTGCAGCTGATCGCGCGGCAGGTCGTCGCGGGCGCTGAGCCCCGGGTTGTTCGCCCTGATCTCCCCGCGCAGGCGGCGGAACGCTTCGACGTCGTCCGCAGGCGGGGAGGACAGCGACCGCAGATGCCCAGCCACGATCGCGCTGACCGAGGTGCCCTGCTCTGCCGCCGCGACACGCGCCGCCCTGTAGACGTCGTCCGGGACCGAGACCGTGATGTTCTTCACTGTCTCGCAGTATCACAGTCGCACCGCCGCCCAATGAAATCGCCCCGGGGACGATTGCGACTACTCGTGGAACTCGGTGTCGATCCAGTCCATCTGGGCGCGGAGCTCCTGGCCGACGATCTCGACCTGGTGCCCGGCCTGCTCCTCGCGCATGCGCTTGAAGTTCTCCTGGCCGGCGCGGTTCTCGGCGATCCACTCGCGGGCGAAGTCGCCGGACTGGATCTCGGCGAGCACCTGTTTCATCGCCGCGCGCGTGTCGGCTCCGATGATCCGCTTGCCCCGGGTCAGGTCGCCGTACTCGGCCGTGTTGGAGATCGAGTAGCGCATCCCGGCGATCCCCTTCTCGTACATCAGGTCGACGATCAGCTTGACCTCGTGGAGGCACTCGAAGTAGGCCAGCCGGGGATCGTACCCGGCGTCGACCAGCGTCTCATAGCCGGCCCGGACGAGCTCGGTGACCCCGCCGCAGAGGACGGCCTGCTCGCCGAACAGGTCGGTCTCGGTCTCGTCCTTGAACGTCGTCTCGATCACGCCGCCGCGGGTGCAGCCGATTCCCTTGGCGTAGGCCAGCGCGGTCTGCAGCGCCTGGCCACCCGGGTTTTGGTGCACGGCGACGAGGCCGGGGACGCCCGAGCCCTCGAGGTACTGGCGGCGGACCAGGTGCCCGGGGCCCTTGGGCGCGACGAGGACGACGTCGACGTCCGGCGGGGGGACGATCTGCTCGTAGTGGATCGAGAAGCCGTGACCGAACAGGAGCGTGTTGCCGGCGGCGATCCCGTCCTCGAGGCCGCCTGCCCAGATGTCTCCGTGGAGCTCGTCGGGGGCGAGCACCATCACCAGGTCGGCCTCTGAGGCGGCGTCGGTGGGCTCGAGCACGCGCAGACCGTGCTCCTGCGCCTTGGCGACGCCGGCCGAGGCGGACCGCAGCCCGACGACGACGTCGACCCCGGAGTCCTTGAGGTTCAGCGCGTGGGCGTGGCCTTGGGAGCCGTAGCCGATGATCGCGACGGTCTTGCCGTCGAGGACTTCCAGGTTTGCGTCGTCGTCGTAGAACATGGGGCCGAATCTACATGCCCCGGGTGGCACCCGCGGTCCGGCCGCCGAGCCGGGAGGAATCGCCTCCCGAGCGACCCCACCGGAGCGGCGCCCTCGGCTGCCTGCCTTCAGCGCGCGAGCTCTCGTTCACGCGTCGGCGCGGGCCACGAACGTCCGGCCGGGGACGGCGATCGAGCCGTCGTCGGCCGTGAACGGGGCCAGGCGAAGCTGGAGCTCGGCCATCAGCGCCGCCTGCTGCTTGTCAGCGAGCTGCGTCCAGGCCGTCGCGAACGAGCGCGAGAGGTCGAGCGTTCCGTCGAGGAACGACTCGAAGTCCTCAAAACGCCGATCGATCGCCACGGTCTCCACTTGCACGTCGACGAACCCGGCCTCGGCGAGCAGCTCGGGCAGCCGCGCGGGAGCCGAGAGCGAGAACGGGCCCGGCACGGTGGGGTCGGGCGGTGGGGCGAAGCCAAGCGCCTGCACGGCTCCGGACGGGATCGCCGCCCACGGGTTGGCCTCGAGCGCGTCCCACACGGCGAGCGTCATCCGCCCCCCGGGCCTGAGCACCCGCCGGCACTCGGTCAGCGCCGCGGCCGGATCGACGAGCAGCATCACCCCCCAGCGGCACAGGATCGCGTCGACGCTGGCCGTCTTAAGGTCGATCCACTCGAGCTGGAGCTGCTTGAACTCGACGTTGTCGATTCCCTGCTCGCGGGCGCGGTCGCGGGCGATCGCCAGCATCTTCTCCGAGCCGTCGCTGCTGATCAGAGTCCCTCCGGGCCTCACCACCTCGGCGGCCATGAACCCGGTGTCGCCGGGACCGGCCGCCAGCTCGAGCACCCGCTCGCCGGGCTGCAGATCGAGGTGCTCGACGAGCCACGCCGACACCGGCAGGCCCGAGTCGCGCACGCCGGCCGCGGCGCGGCGCCAGCCGCGGGCGGCCTCGTCCCAGCCGTCGAGCAGCCGGTTGCGGAGCGCTTCGGGATCCTCCGCGGAAGCGCTCATCGCCGGGGCGCAGAGAGCCGCCGTGGCCGCTCGGCGTTCCCATGGGCGTCGTCGAGCAGCCGCTTGATCCCGCCGAGGTTGCGGGATTCGTCCCGGTCGGTCAGGCGCAGCGCGGACACGGCTCGATCATACGTTCACCGGCCGGGAGAATCGCCCCCGGGGCGATTCTTCCCCAGGCGGTCGAAGCCGGGTGACCCGCCCAGCTCACGACGCAGGAGCTTGCCCGACGGGGTCCGCGGGAGCTCGGCGGCGAGCTCGAACGCCTTCGGGACCTTGTAGGCGGCGATCCGCTCCCGCACGTGCGCGCGCAAGGCGGCCGGCGAGGGGCTCGTCCCGGGCCGAGGAACGACCTTCGCCACCACCGCCTCCCCCCACTCCGGGTCCGGGCGCGCGAACACCGCCGCGTCGGCGACGTCGGGGTGCTCGAGCAGCGCCGCCTCGACCTCGGCCGGGGCGACGTTCTCGCCCCCGGTGACGATCGTGTCGACGCGGCGCCCGACGATCACGAGCCGCGAGCGCTGATCGAAGCGGCCGAGGTCACCGGTGTGCAGCCAGCCGTCCTGCGCCAGCGCCCCCGCCGCCACGATCGGGCCGCGGACGAGGATCTCCGCGCCGGCGGTGCGCAGCTCGACGCCGGGGAGCGCCCAGCCGAAGGTGGCGATCTGCGAGCACGCCTCGGTCATCCCGTAGCTCGGCGCCACGGGGACGCCGGCGGCGGCCGCGCGCTCGAGCAGCGCCGGCGCGGTCGGCCCGCCGCCGAGCAGCGCCCAGCGGAGCGCCGGCGGCCGCTCGAGGCCGGCGTCGAGCAGCCGCGCCAGCATCGTCGGGACGAGCGAGACCAGCGTGATCCGCCGGCCCGGGTCCATCAGCTCGCCCAGCACCGCCTCGGTGTCGAAGCGTCCGTGCAGGACCACGGTGGTGGCGTAGATGGCGCTGCGGATCGGGATCGAGAGGCCGCCGACGTGGGTCAGCGGCATCGGGCACAGCCACCGCTCGGCCGGGTCGAGTCCCAGCGCCACCGCCGATCCGAGCGCGCTGGCGTGGAAGTTGGCGTGGCTAAGGACGACCGGCCTGGGCGCCGCGGTGGTCCCGGAGGTGTGAAGGATCGCCAGCGGCCGGTCGCCGTCGCCGTCGCCGTCGCCGTCGCCGTCGACCATCGGCAAGCCGGGCCGGCCGGGATCGAGCGGCGCGTCGATCACCACCTCCGCCCCGGCGCGGCGCTCGGCGCGTTCGGGCTCGCCGAGCCGCAGGTCGACCGGCACGACCGGGTGGCCGGCCAGCAGGCAGGCGTGGAGCGCGACCACGAACGCCTCGCCGGACGGGAGCATCAGCGCGACGGGGGCGCCGGGCTTCGCCCCGAGACGGCGCAGGGTGCCGGTCGCGTCGAGCGCGGCGCGGGACAGCTCGGCGTAGGTGAGCGTGCGCTCGGGGCCCTCGATCGCGGCGCGGTCGGGGTGGCGAGCGGCGGCGAGGTGGATCCAGTGGGCCATGCCAGGGCAAACGGTAGTCTCAGCCGGCGTGAGTACCACCTGGCAGAGCGCCCGCGAGTATCGGGACATCCGCTACGAGCTGGCCACGGGCGCGGACTGGGATCCTGGCCGCCCGACGATCGCCAAGATCACCATCGACCGCCCCGAGGTCCGCAACGCGTTCCGGCCCGAGACGGTGATCGAGCTGATCGACGCGTTCGACCGCGCCCGCGAGGACGAGTCGGTCGGCGTCATCATCCTCACCGGCGAGGGGCCCGACGCGTTCTGCTCGGGCGGCGACCAGCGGGTGCGCGGCGACCGCGGCGGCTACGTCACCGGCGCCGATCCCGCCGAGGCCGGGGCCCAGCACGAGGTAGGCCGCTTCCACGTCACCGACCTGCACGTGCAAATGCGCCGCCTGCCGAAGCCGATCGTGGCGATGGTGGCCGGGTACGCGGTCGGCGGCGGCCACGTGCTGCACGTCGTCTGCGACCTCACGATCGCCGCGGAGAACGCCCGCTTCGGCCAGACCGGGCCGAAGGTCGGCTCGTTCGACGGCGGCTTCGGCGCGAGCGTCCTCAGCCGGCTCGTGGGGCCCAAGAAGGCCAAGGAGATCTGGTTCCTGTGCCGCCAGTACGACGCCGCGCAGGCGCTCGAGATGGGGCTCGTCAACGCGGTCGTCCCGCTCGAGCGGCTTGAGCCGGAGACCGTCGGCTGGTGCCGCGAGATGCTGGCGCTGTCGCCGTTCGCGCTGCGGCTGCTCAAGGCCTCGTTCAACGCCGAGGAGGACGGCCTGGCCGGGATCCAGCAGCTCGCCCATGACGCCAACCTGCTCTTCTACATGAGCGAGGAGGCGGCCGAGGGGCGGAGCGCCTACCTCGAGAAGCGCCGGCCCGACTTCGCCCAGTTCCCGCGCCGGGCGTAGCCATGGCCGCTCTGCGCACCGCCCCCGCCGCCTCCGGCATGCGCATCTGGCTGATGGCGGCGCGCCCGCGGACGCTGCCCGCGGCCGTCGCCCCGGTGCTGGTGGGGACGGCGCTGGCCGGGTTCGCCCACGTGTTCCACCCGCTGCGGTTCCTGGCCGCGCTGATCAGCGCGCTGTTCATCCAGGTCGGCACCAACCTCAGCAACGACTACTCCGACGCCCGGCGCGGCGCCGACACCGAGGACCGCCTCGGCCCGGTCCGGGTGACCGCCGGGGGCCTCGTCCCGCCCAAGCAGGTGCTGATCGCCACCTATGTGTCGTTCGGGCTCGCGGTGCTGTTCGGGATCTACCTGATCGTCGTCGCCGGGTGGCAGCTGCTGC
This sequence comes from Solirubrobacterales bacterium, assembly GCA_038254735.1. Lineage (GTDB taxonomy): Bacteria > Actinomycetota > Thermoleophilia > Solirubrobacterales > Solirubrobacteraceae > Palsa-465. The sequence goes on along the minus strand of JBBSFX010000035.1, from coordinate 4,384 downwards.
TCGTCGGCGCCGCCTCGATCCTGGCCGGCGTGCTGTACACCGGCGGACCGCGGCCCTATGGCTACGAGGGCCTCGGCGAGGTGTTCGTGTTCACGTTCTTCGGGATCGTCGCCGTCGCCGGCTCGTTCTTCGTCCAGACCGAGCACCTCCACTGGGAGGCGTTCGCGCTCGCCGTGCCGGTCGGCCTGCTCGCCTCGGCGATCCTCGTCGTCAACAACTTCCGTGACATGGACACCGACCGCCGCGCCGGCAAGCGCACGCTGGCCGTGCGGCTCGGCCGCGAGCGCACGCGCACCCTGCTCGTGGTGATGGTCTACGGGGCCTACGTGCTCGCCCCGGTGACGTGGCTGTTCGGGCCGACGTCGGCGTGGCTGCTGATCACCTGGCTGACGCTGCCGATCGCCGCGCCGGTGGTCCGCCTGGTCCGCAACCACACCGACGGGCCGTCGCTGAACGAGGCGCTGGCGCGCACCGGGATGCTCCAGCTCGCGTTCTGCGTGATGCTGGGCGCCGGGCTCCTGCTCAGCCGGTGAACGTCGAGCTGCGCGCGGTGACGGTGCCGCTGCGGGGCCCGTTCGGCGCCGCGCACGGGCCGGTCACCGCGCGGGAGCTGCTGCTGCTGGCGCTGCACGACGAGCCGAGCGGCGTGACCGGGTGGGGCGAAGCGGCGCCGCTGCCGAGCTACGACGGGGTCAGCGGCGAGGAGGTGCGCGCGGCGCTGCGGGACTGCGTCGAGCCGCTCCGGGTCGCCGAGCTGGGCTCGGCCGCCGACCCGGCGGCGCGCGCGGCGCTGCTGGCCGAGTGCGCTGCTCGCGCCCGGCTGCCGCAGGCGCTGGCAGCGATCGACCTGGCGCTGCACGACCTCGCGGGCCGGGCCGCGGGGCGCCCCGTGTGGTCGCTGGTCGCCGACAGCGCCGGCGTCCCCGCTCCGATCGCCGTCAACTGGACGATCTCCGCCCCCGACCGGGCCGGCGCCGCGCGTGAGGCCTCGTTCGCCCGCGAGCACGGCTTCACGACGGTCAAGCTCAAGGTCGGGACCGGCGACGACGCCGGGCGGCTCGCCGCGGTGCGCGCCGCGGGCGGCCCCGGGCTGGCCATCCGGCTCGACGCCAACGGCGCCTGGAGGCCCGTCGAGGCGGCGCGGTGGCTCGAGGTGCTGGCGCCGGCCGGGGTCGAGCTGTGCGAGGAGCCGGTCGCCGGGGTGGCGGCAATCGAGTCGCTGGCGGCGAGCGCCCCGGTGCCGGTGGCGATCGACGAGAGCGCCGCCGATCCGGCCGCGCTCGCGCGGCGCCGCTGCCGGGCGATCTGCCTGAAGATCAGCCGCTGCGGCGGGATCGCCGGGCTCCTGTCCGACGCGAGGCGCGCCCGCGCGCTCGGCTACGAGGTCTACCTGGCCTCGACGCTCGACGGCCCGCTGGGGATCGCCGCCGCACTCCACGCCGCCGCCGTGGTGGCGCCCGATCGTCCCTGCGGGCTGGCCACGCTGGCGCTGTTCGCGGAGCGCCCGGACCCGCTGGCACCGTCGGGCGGGGCGATCCCGGTGCCGAGCGCCCCCGGTCTCGGCGACGGCCTCGAGGCGTGGTACGCCTGAGCGGTCGCTTTCGCAAGCGGTCACCACACTCGGTGTCGCCGTACTCACAAAGGAGACCACTGAGCGGCGCGCTCGGCGGCCGGCGCCGGGGCTACGCCGTCAGCGCGGCGGCCACGGCGGACGGCCGCTCGAGGTGCACGGCGTGACCGGCGCCCTCGACCACGACAACGTTCGCCGCGGCGAACCGATCGGCCATCTGCGCGGCGATCGCCCGGAACCTGTCGTCGCGCTCGCCGACGATCAGCGTGACCGGCATCGCCAGCTCGCCGAGCCGCCCCCACAGCGAGGGCAGCGCGCCGGTCCCCAGCCCGCGCAGCGCCCGGGCCAGACCGGCCGGAGTGTTGCGCAGCCGGTCGGCGTTGACGCGCGCGAGCACGTCAGGCGGCTGGCCGGCCAGCGCCGGCGTGCGCGCCCAGCGCTCGGCGAACACCTCGATCGCCAGCCCCTGAAGCTCGTCGGCCAACGCCTCGTCGGCGGCCCGACGCGCCGCCCGCTCACCCGGATCGGCCAGCCCGGGGCTCGCCCCGATCAGCACCAGCCGGCGCACCCGCCCGGGCAGCGCCAGCGCCGCATGCAGGGCGACCCGGCCGCCCATCGAGTAGCCGACGAGCTCCGAAGCGCCGCCGGTCAGCTCCCCGATGTCCCCGATCACCTCGTCGAGGCCGACCGGGACTCGGGCCGATCCGTCGCCGTGCCCGCGGAGGTCGGGGGCGATCGCCCGGTAGCTTTCGCCCAGCGCCGCGACCACGGGATCCCAGCTCGCCCCGGTGTGGGTGAAGCCGTGGAGCATGACGGTCGTCGGCGCCATCGCCTCCAGATCATGCCCACTTCCCACCGATGAGCGCCGCCGACAGCTACCTGCTGCTGCGCGCGCTCGTCGACGAGTTCGTCCGCTGCGGGATGCGCCACGCCTGCACCTCGCCGGGCTCACGCAACACCCCGATCCTCCTGACGCTCGCGCGCGAGCCGCGGCTGCGCGCGTGGTCGCACCTCGACGAGCGCTGCGCCGGCTTCTTCGCCCTCGGGGCGGCCAAGGCGAGCGGGCGCCCGGTGGCCGTCACCTGCACGTCGGGCACGGCGGCGGCCAACCTCGCTCCCGCGGTGATCGAGGCCCACGAGGCCGGAGTGCCTCTGATCGTGCTCACCGCCGACCGCCCGGCCGAGCTGCGGGAGGTCGGCGCCGGGCAGACGATCGATCAGCTCAAGCTCTACGGCGACGCCGCCCGGTGGTTCTGCGAGCTCGACCTCGCCGACGCCACGCCGGAGCGGCTGCGCTGGGTGCGGACGCTGGCCTGCCGCGCCTACTTCGCCGCGCTCGACGGCCGCCCCGGGCCCGTGCACCTGAACGTGCCGCTGCGCGAGCCGCTGGTGCTGGACGTCCCGCTCGGCGAATTGGACCCCACCCACCCCGGCGGCGGCCGCGCTGACGGGGCGCCGTGGGTCCGGCTCGATCGCACGCCGGCCACGGGCGGGACGCCGCGGCGCCACGAGTTCGCGCGCACCGTGGTCGTGGCCGGCGGGCTCGACGCCGCCGATCGCTCGGTGGGGCGGCGGCTGGCCGAGGTCGCCGCCCGCGCCCGGGTGCCGCTGCTGGCCGACCCGCTGTCCGGCGCGCGGCGTGGTGAGGCGGCGATCGCCCACTACGACCTGTTCCTGCGCGACCCGGCGACGGCGGCCGCGCTCGCCCCGGACGCGGTGTGGCGGATCGGCGAGCTGCCGACCTCCAAGCCGCTGCGCGCGTGGCTGGCCGGGCTCGACGTCCCGCAGATCGCCTTCGGCGCCGACGATCGCTGGCCCGATCCCGACTCCCGGCTGACCCGGCGCACCGTGGGTCGCCTGGGCGATCTGCTCGCCCGGATCGAGGGCGATGAGATCGTCGCCGACGCGAGCGACTGGCTCGAGCGCTGGCGGGGTGCCGATGCGGCGGCCGCCGAGGCGATCGCCTGGGCGCTGGCCGGGTCGCCGGCCTCGGAGCTGTCCGAGCCGGCGACCGCGGCGCTGCTCGGCCGCGCGCTGCCCGCCGAGGCGACGCTGGTCGTGGCCGCATCGATGCCGATCCGCGACGTCGAGGCGTTCATCGCGGTCCGTCCCGACCCGCCCCGGGTGCTGGCCAACCGCGGCGCCAACGGCATCGACGGCACCGTCTCGGCCGCCTTCGGCGTCGCCGCCGCCGGCGAGGGCCCGGTCGTGCTGCTGATCGGCGACGTCGCGCTGGCCCACGACATCGGCGGGCTGCTCGCCGCGCGCCGCGCCGGCCTGGCGCTGACGATCGTGCTGCTCGACAACGACGGCGGCGGGATCTTCCACTTCCTCCCCGTGGCCGGGGAGCCGGACGCCTTCGAGGAGCACGTGGCCACCCCCCACGGGCTCGACTTCGCCCACGCCGCCGCGCTTTACGGCTGCCGTTACGAGCGCGCCGCCACCGGCGCGGAGCTCGAGCGCGCGCTCGTCGACTCACTTGAGGCGCGCGAGACGACGATCATCGCCGTCCGCACCGAGCGCGCGGCCAACCGGGAGCTGCACCAGCAGATCGAGGCGGCGGTGCGCGCCCGGCTGACCGCAGGCTGACCGAGCGTCTCCGGCGGCGTGGCCGGTCGCTCGGACAAACACGTCCAGAACGAACCGGAGAACGTCCGTCCATCCGCCACTAGACGGAAGTTTTTGCCGTTGACGGTCGTTGTGGCCCGGTTCTTCAGGGTTTTCCAGGTTTTTGGCGGGGTTTTCCTTGGCTACTTCGGTGTGGTCGCGAGCAGCTCGAACGCTCGGGTCTGGAGCGCGGTCGGGGTGGTCAGC
>JBBSFX010000034.1:0-31268 GCA_038254735.1 Solirubrobacterales bacterium | reverse complement strand
TATTCGAGAACGTGGATGAAGTCAACGATGGACGGTCGCCGCGATCTTTCGGGCGTTGGCTTGGGCGTTGATCCGGTCGATTTGATGGTTGTTCCCGTCGACCAGCGCAACCCAGGTTCGTTGATGGTCGGGGTCGCGGCTCACCCGGCTGTGCGGCAGCTGTCTGCCGGCATGCCGCACCCAATCACCAGCAAACACGGGCATCGCGATGTCCCTCCGAGGGAGCCGCACCCATAGGCATCAGCGGCGGTGGAGAACAGGCCACCGACCAGCCCGTCCGCGATCTGGCCTCCTGCGCGAGGTCCGCGCGCACAGCGCCTGCGCCGGTCACCGGCGGTGGCGGTGGCGGGGGTGATGGGGGGGCGTGATCGATCGGTGCCGAGGATCCGATCAGTCCGGTTGATTGTCCTCGGACGCCGCGAACGACCGCAGGCGCGCGGTCATCTGCTGATCCTCGTCGCTCTCGGATGCCTCCTGTTCCGCGGATCGGGTTGCGTCGCCGTCGGGGGCACCCGCTTCGTCAGCGGAGGCGGCGCTGTTGGCCTGGAGCACGATGCTCTCGAGGAAGTGGCGCACCCGGTCCTCCTCGCCGGGGGTGACCGGCCTGATCTGCACCTCGCTGTCCTTCAGCCTCACCTTCTCCCACGTGCCCTGGTTGAGGAGATGGGCCGTGCGCTCGAACGCGTCTGCCCAGCCCTCGGGCGGCTCGCCCTCGAGCGCGACGACCAGCTTCCCGTCGTGTACCTCGGCTGATGCCCAGTCCAGCCTGACGTCCTCGCTCATCGGCTCTCCAGTCTCGATCCGGGGCCCCCGCCGGAGGCCCCGCTCCAAGGCTTCCCGATCGGGACGGGCTTCACGCGCCGGGGAGTGCGAGAACCGGGGACGGCACGCGCCGAACTCGGCGCCCGGGCTGAGGTGGCAGAGCCATCGGCCGTGGATGGGCATTGCGCCTGGCCCCCACCGACGCCGGCAATTGTCTGCGGTAGCGCCTCCGTCCGGCCTCCAGGTCGCGCTGCGGGCGCGTCGCATAGGATCCGTGTCATGGACGTGATGTCGCTCATCGATCGATCCTGGCCAGTGCTCCACCGCGCGGTCGGCGTGCATACGCGCGTCTATCGGCTGACCGGCGGCATCGTCGGACATCGATTCCCCGGAGCGCCACCGACGCTGCTGCTCGATCACGTCGGGGCAAAGAGCCGGACCACGCGCACGACACCGCTGACCTACATCGAAGACGATCCCGATCTGGTCCTCGTCGCCTCCAAGGGAGGCCATCCGAGGCATCCGGCGTGGTATCACAACCTGCGCGCGAACCCGGACACCACCGTCCAGATCGGACGCGAGCAGCGGGCCGTGCACGCCCGCGTGGCCACGCCTGAGGAGCGCGAGCGCCTGTGGCCCACGGTGCTCGCGACGTACGCCGGGTACGGCGACTACCAGCGGCGCACCGATCGCGAGATCCCGCTGGTGATTCTCGCCCGCCCGCCCGCCGGCGCTTAAGGCGGGGGCCGCCATCCCCGTCGCGGCGGTTGGGCCACCGCGTCCGAACCTCCACTCCAGGCCCTGCTGAGGTAGGGGCTTGCCACGGCTTCCTCCAAGTAGCCGGGGTCAGCGGTCGTTCCAGCCGGCACCGGTCGTTTCGTACTCCTCGACCCGTGCCTGCATCAGCGTCTTCAGGAGTTCGGTCGGCAGCCCGCGGTCGTACGGGAGCTTGATGAAGCCCTCACCGGCCTCGTGGCCGGCGGCCTCAACCGCGGCCTTCTGGGTGGCGAAGAACGGTGGCGGGAACCGCAGCGAGCAGTGGGCCTTGAAGTTCTGAAGCATCCACAGGTTTGTCTTCTCACCGCGGACGTACACCGGCAGGTTCCACTTGAGCTCCTCCCGCGCATCTGGGTCCGCATCGAGGCTCATCTCCCTGAGCGCCTCGAGGTGCGGCCGCTGGACGTCGTTCAGTTGGGCGAAGAGGTCATCGACGCTTGACCGCTTGGGCATCGGCATGGCGTCAGCGTACCCGCAGCGGCGGGAAGCCTTCCACGGAGCGGTATCAACCATCGACGAGTAGTTGCTACTCACTGCGAGCATGAGCACCGCAGCTGCGAGCTGGCGTGGGCGTCGCGCAGCAGGTCAATTCAGCCGCCGGTGTGCTTGCGGTACCTCTTCGGGCTCCGCACCGGCTGCTGCTGCTCGTTCGTCGTGAGACCTGCCCCGGGGGGTGGGTAGATCTGTTGATTTCCGGATCCGTCGGAAGGCGCAGCGGCCGGGGCGGGTGTTTGTTCGTAGGATGCTCGGTCGTGGCGGCGCTACTACCACGCGTTCGGCGAGCTGGCCGATCGGGATGACGTCCGTCGGCCGATCACTGATCGGGGCGTAGTGGGCGACCATCTCATCGTTCTTCACTCTGCGGTGCGGGCCTGCGCGGGCTACAGCCGTCACGATGCCCCCTCGATCCTGTTGGACGGCTCTTCGCTGGCGCGCGATATGGAGCACGGTCGCGCGGTCACCGCGCAGCTGACGCGCCGGCACGGAACGCTTGAGGAAGCGATCGCTGCGGCGGCCCTTGCGCTCAGCGTCGCGGGGTTGCCCAAGGGCGTCCGGCGCCAGGCGCGCGCGGCGTGCGAGGACTATTTCTACAGCCGGCTCGAGCTGACACCGGGGTATGAGTTGGGTGGACGGGGAGTGATTGTCGAACCGCTCGAGCTGATGCCCGAGCCGATCTACCGGGCACTGGAGGGCGTCGTCGGCCTCGTCGTGGACGGCGAGTACGACGAGCTCCGCGAGCTGTCTGACGATCGGCTCAGAGTCTCGGACCTGCGCCGTCGCGTCGAGGAGGACTGCCCCGAGGCGCTGGTGCTCCCATCGCGCGAGAGCTACGCGGTCGAGGCGATCACCAAGTCCGACGATCCGGAGCTGCCGGGCTGGGCCTACTTCCTCGATCTTTGGACCGAGACCGGCCTGGCGCGCCTGCACCTCGAGGGCGAACTCGAGGAGTCGGGCGACCGGTTCACGGCGACGCTGAACGACATCCTGCCCTGATCCGCCGCACACCATGAGGCCGACTGCGCCCCCCATTAAGCGCGGAAAGCCCACCCGTGGGTGGACTTTCGGCCATCAGAAGATCAGGCTGCTTTCGCGGAAAGGGGACGTTCAGAAGAAGGTCTCGCCCTCTGGTTGCCATCGCTGTCTGACCCCTTCAGCGTAGCGCACCCGCCCCCGACCATCACCGACACGTTCCGGACATCCGCACCACCGTGGGTCGCCGACGGAATCGTGCGATCCAAGGCGGCACTCCATCACCACTGATCACGGGATCACGAACGAGAAGCCGCTGTCGCCGTGGTGCGCCACGACGGCGTTGACGCTGAACTCGAGGTGACGCATCTCGACCTCTAGGCCCCCGGCGGGGCAGTCGACCGCGCTGCTGTCGATGTGGCCGATCTCCCGGCGGTGCCGGCGCCGTTCTCGTCCGGGGTGACCACCACCGTCGTGGTGGCCGGGTTGATCCCCGCAGCCGGCGTGATGCAGTAGACGCCGGTCCGCGGTAGGCCGCCGCTGGTCGGTTGGATCACTGAAGCGACGCCCTTGCTGTGGCTGAGCGTCGGCGGTGCGCCGGATACGGGTGCCGAGACGAGGCCATAGGCGCGTGCGGTGCCCGATGATCCCGCGGGACCGGCCGCGGACCCCCCGGACCGATCGGACCCGCCGGACCGGTCGGCCCGTTGGCGCCGGACGCCACAACCGTGGACCCTCCGGACCGCTGCGGCAGCTGTCCTGGCTTGAAGTCACGGGCGAGCAGCGTGTGGGGCCTGCCCTTCTGGGCGGTCACGGCGCCGTTCTTCAGCTGCGCGGTGCCCACACTCCCGGCGGAGAGACGGATTGCCGCATATCCGGTTCCGCTCATCGCCACCACAAGCGCCAAGAACGCCACCGCCATCGCCGGAGACGGAGCGAGCCTCGTCCGGATCCACCGTTTCGTGGTCTCTGGCTGGCTCACCCAATCCTCCATACTGTCCGGGGTCGATTATCGTCATCGGCATCTGACGGGTCGTCCGTGAGCTGTGACCGTCGCCGGTCGCATCGTTCAACGGGTGAGGATGTGGCGCTTGTTGCTCTTGGCGACCGGGGCGTCGTGGACGTAGAACGTCGCCCGCAGCTCGTAGATTCCGGCCGCCGGCGCCGGGAACGTGCCGCGGAATGTCCCGAAGTGCTTGTCGCGCACGGCGACGAGCTTGGTGAAGTACTGAAACGCCCCGCCGCTGCACACCTTGATCTTGAGCTTCACCTTCCAGATTCCCGACGGGATCGGATGCACGGTCCCCGAGTAGACGACGGTGGCCCCGGAGGCGTAGGTGCGGTAGTGGTGCCGGGAGCCACAGGCGCTCATCTCGGCCGTCCCGCCTCCATGCACGATCAGCACGACGGTGGCCGGCGCGGCCGGCTGCGGTGTCGCCGGGCTCCGCTTCCGGGCCACGGGCTTGGTGGCACGCCGCGGATGCGGCGTCGGCGTGGCGCGCGTGGACGAGCGTGGCGCCGGGTGGCTCGGGCCGGCTGGATCCGAGCCCGGGTGACGGGCTCGGTGGGGCCGCGAGCCGTGCTGGACCAATCGTCCGGCCCGGCGCGGCTTGGCGGGTGCGCGCGGGTGCCGTGCGGTCCGCGACGGTGCGGCGGGCACGCCGGAGCCGGGGGTCGTGGTCGGCTTCGCTGCGCCGGTGCCGGAGGCGACGTGCTGGGAGCCGCCGCAGCCGGCCTGCAGCGCTGCGAGCAGCAGCAGCAGCAGCATCACGGCGGCGGCCCGATGCCGGATGGTCATCCGCCTCAATGTCTCCCGCTGGAGCATCCGCCGAGGCCGTCTGCGACGAACTACATGTTGGTTCAAGTGATCCATCCTATAAGCGCCCGTCCGACGCCGTCCCGCTCGGGGCCCGCAGCGCGGAGGTACAAGCCCTCGACGCTCCGGGACTATCGCTCGAACCTGATCGATCGACGCCGCGCTGGTGTCCTCCAAGGCGGGTCCTGTGACATCTCCAAGAACGAAAACAGCCCGCGTCTAAGAGCTCTTTTAGCGCGCCCGGAGAGATTCGAACTCCCGACCTTCGGTTCCGTAGACCGACGCTCTATCCAGCTGAGCTACGGGCGCGTCGGCGCGATTCTAGACGGCCCCACGGGCCGGGCGGCTGACGGTCGAGCGGAGGGGGCGGGATTCGAACCCGCGGTCCGCTTGCGCGGACTCTGGTTTTCAAGACCAGCGCATTCGACCACTCTGCCACCCCTCCGGGACTCGGGCCCCGGCGATGCTATCGCGGTGCCCCGGACGCTTCGGGGCGGACAGGCTCTAGACTCGGGCGCCGTTCTCGGGAGAGGTGGCCGAGTGGCTGAAGGCACTCGCCTGCTAAGCGAGTAAGGGGGGAAACCTCCTTCGCGGGTTCGAATCCCGCCCTCTCCGTCCCACCTGCGCTTACGCCGGCCCTATCCCTCGACGGGCTGCTCGCCTAGCTGGGCCCGCCAGGCCGGCAGCTCACGCGCCACCTGGGCCGCGACAGTCCCCGGCAACGGTCCCGATCCCGGGGTCAGCTTGCGCCGGGGCGCTGCTTCGGGAAGGTGCCGAAGATGTGATCCCAGAACGGCGCGCTGACCCCATAGCCGTGCTCGTGGTTTTGGAAGTGGTGGCGCATGTGCAACTCGCGCAAGCGCTTTCCCAGCGCCGTGGTCGGCCGGTGGTGGTGCATGTGGTAGTGCAGCATGTCGTAGAGCAGGTAGCCGGCCAGGAAGCCAGAGGCGAAGGGGAGGAAGCCGGGGCTGCCGATCACCGCGTAGAACCCCCACACGAACAGGACGGCCAGCGGGACGCTGACCGACGGCGGCATCACCAGGCGCATCGGGTCGTTGGGATGATCGTGGTGGACGCCGTGGATGATCCAGTGCAGGCGGGCGCCGATCGGGTTCGACGGCTCGAAGTGGAACACCATCCGGTGCAGCCAGTACTCGGTCAGGGTCCAGAACAAGTACCCGCCGAGCAGCCACAGCGGCGTCGCCGCACCGGCGCCCTGGACCACGCCGTCGACGAGCAGGAACACGATCGCCGGTACGAACAGGACCAGCGGGATGCTCGGATGAACGCGGGAGAGCTTGTCGAGCAGGTTCGAGTCGAACATGCGCGGGGAGGCGCGCAGCACCTCGCCGCGCCGCAGCCCCGACAAATCGGTGGGGTGGCTCAGATGGTTCGAAGGATGACCCGGTGACAGCGCCAGCTCATCGTCCGCGGCGAGGTCGGCGGGTTCGTCGAAACGCGTCGTTGCCATACCGACAGAGGATACCCGGTGGCCGGTGGCGCCAGGGTAAAGGGGCGTCTCAGCCGGAGGCGCCGGGGTCGGCCGGCATCGCGAACACGATCTGGCTCAGCGCCAGCGCCAGGAACTCGCGGCGCTCGGGCGGCGGAGCGCCGTCGAGCGCGACCACCTCGACGTCGGTCAGGGCGAGGAAGGCACGCTCGCCGGCGTTGAGGTAGTCGGTCAGCCGGCTGCGGTAGCCGTGCAGCGGCAGGCTGACGACGCCGGTAATACGATAGCGCCCGGTCTCGACGACGATCCGTTCTTCGCGATGCTCCACTAGCGGTCCGTCTCCGCCAGGGGTGCCTCGAATGTCCAGATAGTTCTGAGACGGACCACTAAGTGCGAAAGTATCGCGCCCGGCGCGGCGATGCCATTCTGGACGGGTGGTCCAGCAGGGCGAGCCCCGGTGGTACGAGCTGCGTCCGGCGCAGAACCGCAAGCCGGCCACCTACCGCTGCCCGCTGTGCGGTCGGCATCTCCCCGCGCTCAGCGAGCACGTGCTGCTGTTCCCCGAGGGCGACCACTCGCGGCGGCGCCACGCCCACAGCGAATGCGTGCTGCGGGCGCGGCGCGCCGGACGGCTCCCCACCCGGGGCGAGTGGCAGGCCGGCCAACCGCGCGCGCCGGGCCCGGTCACCCGCATCCTCGCCCGCATGCGGCGGCAGACCAAGACGCGGCGCGCCGAATAGGCTTGACGTCGCGCATGGCCAGCGACCTCAACCTCGGCTACTGGTCCGGCCAGGCGCCGCCGACGGCGGCGATCGCCGACGTGGTGCGCGTCGCCGAGGAGGCGGGCTCGACTCGCTGTGGACGGGCCGAGTCCTACGGCTCGCCGAGGACGTCGAGGTCGCCGCCACCGTGCCGCTGATCGTCTGCGACGACATCGAAGTCGCGGCGGACCTGCTGCGGCCGATGTACGCGCTGTACTTCGGCGGGATGGGGGCCAGGCAGCAGAACTTCCACGCCGACGTGGCGGTGCGGATGGGCTACGCGGCCGAGGTGGCGGAGATCCAGCAGCTGTACCTCGACGGCCACAAGCAGGCGGCCGCGGCGGTGATCCCGACCCGGCTGGTCGAGCAGCTCGCCCTGATCGGGCCGCCGGCGAAGATCCGCGACGAGCTCGCGGCGTGGCGCGAGTCGATCGTCACCACGCTGCTGGTCGGTGGCGACGCGGCGATGATCCGCACCGCGGCTGAGCTCGTGCTCGGCCAAGCGGCTGCGGCGCGTGGCTCACGAGAATCGCGCGGGCGGCGATTCTCGACGGCGCGGCCAAGCGGCTGGCGCGCCTTGGTTCGCGAGGATCGCCTGGTGGCGATGTTGGGGCCTTCAGCGACCAGGCCGCCCCGCGTCGGCCTCGAGGATGCGGTGTGCTTTGAGCCCCAGGCTGAGCCGCTCGCGACCGTCGGACTCGTACGGCGAGAGCCCCGAGACCTCATGCACCCGGACCAACCGGTAGCCGACGGTGTGACGGTGCAGCGACATCGCCTCCGCCGTCTCGGTCGTCGAGCCGTGGTGGGCCAGGAACGCGCGCAGGGTGGCCAGCAGCTCTGTTTCGTGGTCGCTGTCGTAGCGCTCGATCGCCGAGATCGTGCGGGAGCGCAGCTGCTCGAGCTCGCCCGGGTCGCGCAGCAGCACGCGGATCAGCAGCCGGTAGGTGTCCTCCTGGGAGGCCAGGATCGCGTCGGGCTGGGAGGCGAGCGCCAGCATCACCTCGGCCTCGCGGAGCGCCTGGTGGAGGGTGGCCGGATCACGGTGGGGGAGCGACACGGCGACCCGCAGGCCCGCCGTGACCAGCGCCGCGCGGACGCGATCGAGCGCGCTGCCGGAGCCCGTCGCGCCCCCCGGGGCGAGCGCGACCAGCCCGAGCACGTGCCCCGGCGACACCTCGGCGATCAGCGCCGAGCCGCCGCCGGGGAGCGCGCGGCCGCTGCCCTCCTCGGTCCACGCCGCGCACAGCGCGACGGCGCCGGCGCCGAGCTCGCAACCGAGGCGCCGGGCCTGCGCCACCAGCGTCGCGGCGTCGCTCGGCGCGGCCAGCGACAGCGTCTGCAGGAACGCCCGCCGGGAGCTCTCGACCTCCCCGTCCAGGGTCTCGCGGATCAGCGCCGTGACCGTGGCGGCGGCCGCGGCCGCCTCGAGCCAGGCCCGCGCGTCGACCCCGGCCCCCGGGTCTCCGAGGGCGGCGACGATCCCCACCACGTCGGGTCCGATCCGGATCGGCACGGCGTCGGTGACGAGACCGGGGGCCGACGGCGCGCGCCCCGCGATCGTGGCGGCGGCATGGTCGAGGAGCTGCCGGCCGGCCCGGGGGGGGTGCTCGGCCCCCGGGCACACGATCAGCGTCCCCGGGGCCGGCAGCACGATCGCCACCGGGCAGCCCAGGCCGGCGGCGGCCGACGCGGCGACGCTCTCCAGGTCGTCGCCGGCGACCGCGGCCGAGACGATCGTCAGCGGGGTGCTCCGGGGGGCAAGCGCAGCCACCCCCCGGAGCTCCCGTGACGGTTCTCCGCTCCGCGCGGTCGCGCTAGCCGGCCGAGCGGATCGCATCGTGGCAGGGCCCGTACGCAGCAGGATGTTCCCCGCGCCGGGTCACGCCACCGTGGTGGGCGTCGGCGTCTCGCTGCCGAGGCCGGGGAGCCCGTTCGGGTACCCCAGCGACGGCACGTCGGAGGGGTACACCTCGTGCCCGTGCTCGGCGGTGTCGCCGATCTCCATGTTCTCCTGCGACATCCGCAGGGGAATGAACAATCCCACCAATCGCAGCAGGATGAACGTGCCGATTGCCGAGAACGCGATCACCCACAGCCCGGCCACGGCCTGCCACTTGAGTAGCGTCCAGTTGCCGGCGATCGCGCCGGTGGCGGAGAAGCCCGGGGTCTTCCCGTGGGCGACGTACACGTTCATGCCCGGGTTGGCGAAGATCCCCGTCAACAGGCCGCCGGCCAAGCCGGCCATGCCGTGGGTGTAGACGACGCCGAGGGTGTCGTCGACGTTGCGGAACGGTCGCATCCGGCTCAGGTAGTTGAGTGCGAAGTACACGAGCGTCGAGGCGATCACGGCGATCGCCATCGCCCCCCAGCCGTTCACGTAACCGGCGGCCGGCGTGATCGCGACGAGCCCGGTGATCATCCCGTTGACCCCGGAGATCAGGCCCGGCTTGCGGCCGGTGAGGTAGTCCCAGCCGACCCACACCATGAACGCGACCGCCGTGCACAGGTTCGTGTTGAGGATCGCCGCCGAGGCCGAGGCGCCGGCGAAGTACGGGTCGCCGCCGTTGAAGCCGTTCCAGCCCAGCCACAGCAACCCGGCGCCGACGGCCACCATCGCCACGTTGTTCGGGGCGTCGATCTCGCGGTCGCGCTGCAACCGTGGCCCGATCACCGCCGCGGCGACGAACCCGGAGACGCCCGCCGAGAGGTGGATCACGTATCCGCCGGAGTAGTCGATGGCGCCCTTGTGGGCGAGCCAGCCGCCGCCCCAGATCAGGAACGCGTTGACGGTGTAGATCAGCGAGGACCACAGGGCCACGAACGGGATCCAGGCCTTGAAGTTGATCCGTCCGAGGACCGAGCCGAGCATCAGCAACGGGGTGATCCCCGCGAACACGAACTGGAAGTACGCCAGCGAGGCCATCGGGAAGCGGAAGTTCGGCATCCCGCCGCTCAGCAGCGGGATCGCGGCCTGTCCCTGCTCCGCGCCGGGGCTGAGCATCTGCCCCGGCCGCCCGATGAAGGTCGAGAAGAAGCCTGAGCCTGAGCCGATCGGATGGCCGAACGCCATCTTGAAGGCCCACAGTACCCAGACGATGAGCACGACCGCGAAGGCCGCGAAAGTCAACATCATGCTGTTGACCGACCAGCGCTTCTGCATGACGCCGCCGTACAGGACGACCAGGCCCGGAACGCTCATCAGACCGACGAGCGTCGCGGCGGTCATCTGCCACGCGTTGTCACCCGCGCTGAGCCAGGTGGGGTATGGGAGCAAGACAGTTCTCCTTGGTACTGGGTGGTCGGGAACCGACCATCGGTCGGCGGCAGGCCAGGTCGGCCCAGAGTTGCCGATCAGCTTCCCGGTCCCGGGACGCGCGACCTATGGCCTTGCGTCCAGCAAACCGGGAGGGCGTCTGGACATTCGGATAAGCGGCCGGCGTGAGCAGGGAAAACGCCTACAGGACGACCGCGGTGTCGCCCGTGAGGACCAACACCGAGCAGCGCGCCGAGCTCATCTCCGAGCGCGCCGCGCTCGACAGCTGGACACGCCCGATCGGGGCGCCGGGCTGCGAGGCGACGACGATCAGGTCGACCGCCGAGCCCCCGACCGGCACCACCTCGGCGCCCAGCGCCCCGGCCAGCGCGTCGGCGGTCTGCGCCGCCGCGTCCGCCGCGTCGGATCCGAACACGGCGATCGATTCCAGGCGCGCCTCGGGGTTGAGCCGCAGCCCCGCCGCTGCCACCGCGATCGCCACCGGGCCGCCCTCGAGCAGGCCCTGCGCCGTCGCGCCCGGCTGGGCCCGGCCGGGCGAGGTCCGGTAGTCGGAGCCGAACACGATCACCTTGGCCGACTCCGCCGAGGCCAGCTTGCGCAGCCCCTCCGGAGTCGAAGGATTGATGACGATGTGCCGCGGCGCGCCCTGCGCCCCGATCCACGCCGTGCCGTGATCGAGCCGGCGCTCGGCGTCGTGGTGGGCCAGCTCCTCGCGCCGCGGGTCGAACTCCCGCGCGTGACGGACGTAGGCCAGCGACAGCGACGCGCCGCTGCGCCCGAGCATCTTGCCCAGCGCGAGCCCGTCGTCGTCGGTGGACGAACCGTCGTAGGAGACGATGATGTCGGTCACGCGCTTCTGCTCCGTTCCTCGCTCACCGGCGCGAACTCTGAGCCAGCCCGATCACCGCTGCACTGGCCACCGGGCCAATGATCGTGCCCGGCGCCTGTCCCGGTGGAGGACGACGGACCGGCGAGTCAGGATCGGCGGGGTGAGTTGAATGCGGACCGCGGTCGTTCTCGAGCTGGTACGCGGCGCCGGTGCTCCCGGTGCCCGCCGTGCTGGTTGTGCTCGCGCCGTGGGACTCGGCTCGCGCCGAACGGATCGCTCCAGGCGGCGCTCAGGCCGCCTGGAGCAACTCCGAATCCGCGCGGCCGGTGCCATCGCCCCCGGCCCGACGCGCGCTCTGGGTCGAAACAGGCTGCCGCCCTCGACCCGGTGCCCCCAACCCGGTGCCCCCACGCCCTGGCTGTGCCCCCACTGCCCCCGGTTGTTCGCCCCCTTTAGACGAACCCCCAGCATGAAGTGACGCGACCGCCGCGAGTCGGACCCGGGCGCCACACACCGGGTCCGCGGCGATCTCATTGCCAGACTTCATGAGCCGGAGGTTAGGTTCGGGCGGCCGGGTGGGGCTGCGACATTTCTCACAAGCCCCGCCAGTCGGTAACAATCCGCGGGCCGTGAGCGCCACCCCGATTCCATTCCTGCGCCAGCTGGCGCCCGGCGACGCCCAGGCGCTCGTGGACCGGACCCGCAAGCGGACGATGTCGCGAGGTGAGTCGATCCTGCGCGCCGGCGCCGCCGGCGACGACGTCGCGCTGGTGCTGTCAGGGCGGGTGCAGCTGGCCGCCTACGGCGCGGGCCAGCGCGAGGTGCTACTGGCGATCCGCGGCCCGGGCGAGCTGATCGGAGAGATGGCGGCGCTCGGCGGCCGCCGCCGCAGCGCCTCGGTCACCGCGGTCGAGGCGGTCGAGGCCGGGTTCATGAGCGGCGAGGAGTTCCGCGGCTTCCTGCGCGAGCATCCCGACGCCGCCCTGGTCCTGATCCGGATGCTCGTACGTCGGCTCGCCGAGGCCGATCGCGACCGGGTCGACCTGGCCACCCAGGACAGCGTCGGCCGGATCGCCAAGCGGCTGCTCGAGCTGGCCGCCGACCACGGCGTGCCGTCGGTCGGCGCGGTGGGCGGGACCGTGATCGAGCTGTCGCTGACCCAGGACGAGCTCGCCCGCT
This sequence comes from Solirubrobacterales bacterium, assembly GCA_038254735.1. GTDB lineage: Bacteria > Actinomycetota > Thermoleophilia > Solirubrobacterales > Solirubrobacteraceae > Palsa-465. The sequence goes on along the minus strand of JBBSFX010000034.1, from coordinate 18,950 downwards.
GGACCGGGGCGACGCGGGAGACGGTGTCTCGCGCGCTGCGGCTGATGCGCCAGCTCGGCTGGGTCTCAACCGACAATCGCAAGGTCACGGTGCTCGACCGGGACGCGCTGCGCAACCGCTGCGGCGACACCGGCGAGCGCTGACGCCCGCCGGGCCCCGCCCGAACCGGCTCAGCGGCGGTTGCCGCCCCCGCCGAACAGGCTCAGCAGCAGCAGGAAGATGTTGAACACGTCGAGGAAGATGCTCGCCGCGATCACCACCGCGCTCTGCATTCCGGCGTGCTGCAGGCGCCAGAAGTCGAACACGGTGAGCAGGCTGAAGATCCCCAGGCCGGTCACGCAGTAGACGATGTTGGCGCCGGGGATCGCGACGAACATCGCCACCAGCCCGAACAGGATCAGCCCGATCAGGGCGAACATCAGCGGCCGCAGCCAGCCCGTCAGGTCGTGGCGGGTGGTGTAGCCGATCGCGCCGAGCCCCGCCACCGCCAGCGCAGTGGTGCCCGCCGCCTGGTAGACGGCCGTCGGCTTCGTCTGGGCGTAGTAGTAGATCACCGCGCCGACGGCGATTCCGAGCAACAGGCCCATCGCGAACAGCAGCGCGATCGCGAGCTGCTCGTGGCCGCGCGAGGACGCGAACTGGAGGCCGAACATGCAGGCCAGGGCGGGGAGGAAGACGACGAAGCTCGAGTGGACGTCGCGTCCGATGTAGGCGCCGATCGCGGCGAAGCCGACGGTCAGGGCGACGAGGCCCATCACCTGACCGAAGACGGTGCGGCTGCGGTCGCGCGCGACGGCGACGCCGCGGGGGGCTAGCTGTTCGTATGTCGGCATCTGGCGGCTCCTGGGCCCATAGTCAGTTGTTAGTTGATCCTTGATCCTGCACGACAAAGGGTATCGTCGTGCCGCGCGTGCCCGGCCGGATGATCCGCGCGCCCCGGCGTCACGAACAACAGCCGATGCCGTCCTGCCCCCCCCACCGATGAGGATTGCCGTCGTCGGGGCCGGGATCTCCGGCCTCACCGTCGCCCACGAGCTCCAGGGCGAGCACGAGCTCGTCGTGTTCGAGGCCGGCGACTACGCCGGCGGCCACACCAACACGATCCGGGTCGACACCGCTTGCGAGACCCAGCACGTCGACACCGGCTTCATCGTCCTCAACGACCGCAACTATCCGAACTTCGAGCGGCTGCTGGCCCGGATCGGGGTGGCCACGCAGCCCTCTTCGATGACGTTCAGCGTGAGCGACGAGCGCGGCGACTTCGAGTACAACGGGAGCTCGCCGAACGGGCTGTTCGCCAAACGTGCGCACCTCATCAGGCCGTGGTTTCACCGGATTGTGCTCGATCTGGCGCGCTTCAACCGCACCGCCCCGCAGCTGCTCCAGACCGACGCCGAGGGCCCCTCGCTCGGCCACTGGCTCGAGCAGCAGCGGTTCTCGCGGCCGTTCATCGAGCGCTTGATCGTGCCCCAGGCCTCGGCGGTGTGGTCGGCTGATCCGCAGCAGATGTGGAGCTTCCCGGCCCGTTTCCTGGTCGAGTTCTTCGAGCATCACGGGATGCTCGGATTTACCCACCGCCCCCAGTGGCGGGTGATCCGGGGCGGTTCGGCGCGCTACGTCGAGGCGCTGTGCGCGCCGCTCGGCGATCGGCTCCGCCTCGCCACGCCGGTGGTCGCGGTCCGGCGAACCCCTGACGGCGTGCTCATCACCCCCCGGGGCGGCGAGCCCGAGCGCTTCGACGCGGTCGTGCTGGCCTGCCACTCCGACCAGGCGCTGGCGATGCTCGGCGAGGACGCCACCGGCGACGAGCGCGAGCTGCTGGCGGCGATCTCCTACCAGCCCAACGAGGCGGTCCTGCATACCGACGCGCAGATGCTGCCCCGCCGGCGCCGGGCATGGGCGAGCTGGAACTACCACCTGCTCGACGAGCCCAAGCCGTGCACCACGGTGACCTACCACATGAACCGCCTGCAGTCGCTGCACAGCCGCGAGCAGTTCTGCGTGACCCTGAATCGCACGGCCGAGATCGACCCCGCGAAGGTCATCCGGGTGATCCCGTACGCGCACCCGGTGTTCACCGCCGCCGGGGTGCGCGCGCAGGCTCGGGTGGCCGAGATCAGCGGCCAGAACCGCATCCACTTCTGCGGCGCCTACTGGGGCTGGGGCTTCCACGAGGACGGCGTCGTCAGCGGGCTGCGGGTTGCCCGGGAGCTCGGCGCGGTCCGGGACGCCCCCGCGGCGGCGCCCGCCCGCGGTGGTTGAGCCCATCCTTACGGGGTAACTAGAACCGAGCATGTCCACGACCCAGCGACAGCTCGGCGCGCCTCCGGCGCGCGTCTTCGCGGTCCTCGCCGACGCCGCCGCGTACGGTGACTGGGTCGTCGGCTCGGACAGGATCCGCGACGCCGACGAGCACTGGCCGGCGCCCGGGTCGCGCTTCCATCACCGCGTCGGCACCGGCCCGATCAAGGTCGAGGACCACACCGAGGTGCTGGAGTCCCAGCCGCCGCTGCGCCTGGTTCTGCGCGCCCGGGCGCGGCCGCTCGGGACCGTCCGGGTGGAGATGATCCTGACCCCGCGCGACTCCGGGACGCTGGTGACGATGATCGAGACGGCCGCCGACCCGCTGTCCCGGCTCGCCGTCAACCCGTTGACCGACTGGATCGTCGACCTGCGCAACCGCCGCTCGCTGCGGCGATTGGCCCGGATCGCCGAGACCGGCGTCGTCAAGGCCTAGTGGACCGCTAGGCCCGCCAGGGACGGAGCCGGCGGTCGGCGATCAGCGCCCGGGCCGCCGAGCGTCCGCCCATGCCCTGAACCGACCCGCCCGGGTGGACCGAAGCGCCGGTCACGAACAGGCCCCGTAACGGGGTGCGGTGACGGCACAGCTCGGGTGCCGGGCGGAACACCAGCTGCTGGTCGAGCTCCAGCGAGCCGCCGCCGAGGTCGCCGCCGACGAGGCTCGGATTCTCCGCCTCGGTCCGCTCGGGGTTGCGCGCGGCCCGGGTGATCACGGTCGCGGCGAACCCGGGGGCGAAGCGCTCGAGCTGCGCCTCGATGCGCGCGATCACCGCGTCGTCGGGGCACGGGTAGCGCGCTGGCACGTGGGCGTAGCAGTACAGCGTGTGCGCGCCCTCGGGCGCCCGCGAGGCGTCGTACAGCGTGTGCTGGCCGATGACCAGCGCCGGACGTTCGGGCACCTCGCCGCGACCGCCCGCCTCGGCCGCCGCGGAGAGCTCGGTGAGCTCGCCCCCCACGTGCACCACCGAGGCGGCCCGTGGCTCCGCCGCGGCCCACGGGACCGGCGCGCGCAGCGCGTAGTCGAGCTTGAAGGCGCCGGTGGCGTAGCGCCAGATCCGCAGCCGCCGCAGCAGCCGGTCGGGCAGCGCCTCGGGCGGCAGCATCGCGGCCAGCGGCCGGGCGCTGATCGTGCTGACCACGTCGCGTGCCGGGACCTCCTCGCCGGAGCGCAGGCGCACGCCCGCGGCACGACCGCCGCGGACGAGGATCTCCTGCACATGGGCCTCGCAGCGGACGTGCACGCCCTCCCGCCGGGCGATCGCCATCAGCGCGTCGGTGATCGCACCCTGTCCGCCGGCCGGGAACGGCCAGCCGTGGGAGTGCACCAGCAGCTGCAGGAGGAAGCCGAAGGCGCCGCTGCCGGCGGTTGACGGCGGCAGCCCGGAGTGCTGTGCCGAGCCGGCCAGCCACGCCGTCGGGCGCTCGGCGCCGTCGAACACGTCGAGCCCCAGGGCCTCGATCGAGCCGGTCATCCGCCGGGCCATGAGCAGCACGTCGCGCCGCAGCCTGGCGGCGATCACGAGCGGCTCGCGGACCGGTGGCAGCGGCCCGAGGATCGTCGTCACCAGCCGCTGGACGAGCGGCTGGAACTGCGTCATCAGCTCTCGCCAGGCCGTGCCGGCGCCGGGGTGCGTGGCCTCCAGCGACTCCGCGGTGGCGCTCACGTCCCGGTGCGCCGCGATCGCCGTGCCGTCCGCGAACGGATGGGCCATCACCGCGTCGGGAGTGATCCACCGCACCCCGTCGGCCTCGAGCTCGAGCTCCTGGATCGCCGGCGAGGCGACCGTCATCGGGTTGAACCCCGCGCAGTGATCGTGAACGAAGCCGGGCTCGGTCACCGCCCCGCTGGAGCAGGCGCCGCCCGGGTGCGGGGCGTGCTCGAGCACGGTCACCTCGAGCCCCGCGCGCGCCAGGTGGATCGCGCAGACCAGGCCGCTCGAGCCGGCGCCGATCACGATCACCCGGCGGTCGCGCGCGGGCACGTCAGCCCCGGTGGCAATCGAGCGAGATCAGCGTGCGCACACAGCGGAGCTACCCGCCCGCCGAGGATTTCACCGCTCGCCGACGCCTACGAGCGGCTCGATGGCGACCCCGCCGCGCGCGCGATCGCGCTCTGCTCGGGCGGCCGGCACTTCTGCGCCGGCGCGGACTTCGGCGACGGCGCGCTGATCGGCGTGCGCGGGATCTACCAGCACGCCTACCGGGTGTTCGCCGCCGGGACGCCGGTGGTGGCGGCGGTGCAGGGCGCGGCGGTGGGCGGCGGGCTCGGGCTGGCGCTGTCGGCCGACTTCCGCGGCGCCGCCGACTCGGCCGCTCCACGCCAACTTCGCTCCGCCGCCGCCCGCGGTTCGCCGGGCGTTAGCGCACTGGTTTGCAGCGAACGCTCGCTGATGGGGAATTAGATGCGAAGCCCCTACCGGAGCTCGCCGCGCAGCACCTTGCCGAGGGCGTTGCGGGGGAGGGCGTCGACGAACTCGTAGCGCTTGGGCTGCTTGTAGGCCGCCGGGCGCGCGGCGGCGTGCGCGCGGAGCGCGTCGGGATCGAGCCGCTCCTCGTCGGCGACGACCACCGCCGTGACCTCCTCGCCCCACTCCGGGCTCGGACGCCCGACGACGGCGACCGCGCGCACGCCGGAGTGAGTGAGGAGGTGCTCCTCGACCTCGCGGGGTAGACGTTGAAGCCGCCACCTCGGCGCGCGTGCAGGCGGGGTTCAGCGGCACGACCACGAGCCCGGCGCGGAGCGCGCCGAGGTAGGCGACCACCAACGCGGCCGAGCTCGGCCCCGAGAGCGCGAAGCGCTCCCCGGCCTCCACCTCGGCGCCGAGCAGCCGCTCGGCCACCGTCCGCGAGCGCGTCTCGAGGGACCCGTCGCGCTCAGGCCACGCGCGCGCCGGCCTCGACGGCCGGGTCGGCCGCCGCGAGCAGCACCTCGGCGACCGCGCCGGGCGCCTCGAGCATCGGGATGTGGCCGGCGTCCGCCAGCACGACGTTGACGGCATGCCGGGGGATCTGCCGCGGGCGCACGATCAGCCGGTCGTGCTCGGGCCAGACGAGCGTCAGCGGCACCGAGATCTCGGCCAGGCCGGTGAACACGCCGGCCCGCATCGCCGCGTTGACGGCGCGGAAGCCCGGCGCCGTGGCGTAGGAGCGGATCAGGTGGGCGGCGGCCCGCGCGGGCACGCGCTCGGGGTGGGCGACGGTGCCGGTGAGCAGCAGCCGCCGGGCGCCGCCGGTGGCCGTGGCGGCGCCGACGAACGGCAGGGCGACCCGGGCGAGCCGGCGCGCGACGCTCGGCTTGGGGAGCAGCGGCCGCGGCCACAGGCCCGCCGGGGCGATCGCGGTGACCGCGCGGGCGAGCCCGGCCTGGGCCAGCTCGAGCGCCACCCACCCGCCGAGCGAGTTGCCGACCACGTGCGGCTCGACGATCCCCTCGGTGGCCATCCACGCGGCCAGCGCCCCGGCCAGCGCCGCCGGATCGGCGTCGCCGGCCAGCGGGGTCGAGCCGCCGAACCCGGGGAGGTCGACGGGGATCAACTCGCGGCGCGTCGCGAGCCGCTCGACGACGCCGTCCCACACCCGGCGGTCCGCGCCGAGCGGGTGCAGCAACACCATCGTGGGCCCGCTGCCCACCCTGTCGAAGCCGATCGCCATACTCGTCGAAGGGTACGAGCCCGCGCGCGCGGCGGATCAGCCGGCGGGTGGCGGGCGCCCGATGCCGCCACGCACCGCCTGCGCGTCGCCGACCATCCCCCGAGCGGGGGCGAGTGGGTCAGCGCGCGTCAGCGTCGGTGAGCTCGCGCAGACGCGCCAGCGAGTTGCGCAGCAGCCGCGAGACGTGCATCTGCGAGACGCCGATGCGCCGCGCGATCTCGGTTTGCGGCAGATCCTCACCGAAGCGCAGATAGAGCACCTGACGCTCGCGCCGCGGCAGGTGCTTGGCGGCCGCGAACAGCGTCGTGACCTCATCGACCAGCTCGAGCCGTGCGTCGAGCCCGCCGATTGACTCGAGCCGACTGGCCGAGCCGTCGGATCCGGGCTGTGCGGGAGCGTCGAGCGACACCGCCTCGTAGGCGGCGGCCGTCTGAAGCCCGTCGAGCACCTCCTCCTCGCTGCGCTCCAGATACTGGGCGAGCTGGGAGACCGTGGGCGCGTGGCCGCTGCGCGCCAGCAGCTCGCGCTGGGCGTCGCCGATCTGGCGCGCGCGATCCTTGGCGCCGCGGTCGACGTGCAGGGCCCAGCTCGAGTCGCGGAAGTAGCGCTTGAGCTCGCCGAGGATCGTCGGCACGGCGAACGTGGTGAACGCGTAGCCGCGATCGGGATCGAAGCGCTCGACCGCCTTGACCAGGCCGAGGCTGGCGATCTGCACGAGATCCTCGTAGGGCTCACCGACGCTGGCGTAGCGGCGGGCCAGGCGATGGGCGAGCGGCAAGAACCGCTCGATCAGCTCATCTCGGGCGCGGCGATCGCGCTCGCGCTGCCAGCGCACGAACAGCGCGGCGGTGTCGGTGGCATGGGCAGTGTTGGTGATCGATGGCGCCAGGGTTGTCATCCCGCTTCACCCCCCGCTTCGTACTCGACGGCCAAGGCAAATAGTTCCTGTCCCCGGAGTAGCAACGCTTGGACGGAGCCCCGGGTTGGGTACGAACCGCAAATTTAGCTCGGGTGGCAACGGGGCGCGAGTCTCGGCTGCTCTCGCGTCCGCCGGGAGGCTCCGTTACGATCCTTCGGAGAATGCGGTCAGCCGATTCCGTCGGCGGTGGCGGGAACGGGGGAACCACTGGACCCTTGAAGTCCGAGGGGCGAATCGCCGCGGCGCGCGGCGTAGCGAGACTCTTTCAGCGCGAGCCCGACAGCTAACCCCGTAGGCCAGAGAAAGAGAAGGGAACGTTCCGGTTGGAGGCATCAGCGCTCAAGCAGTTGCGCGTCGGCACCAGCGTGAAGCCGCGCACGCCGCTGTTGCGAATGCAGTCCGACGAGCGCCTGGTCGGGCTCGTCCGGCGCGGCAACCAGGCGGCCTTCGGCGTGCTGGTGAGTCGCTACGAGACCCGGCTGCTGTCGTTCTGCCGCCACCTGCTGCGCTCCCGTGAGGACGCCGAGGACGTGCTACAGGAGGTGTTCGCCTCGGCGTTCAAGGCGATGATGGCCGACGAGCGCCCGATCCGCGTGCGGCCCTGGCTCTACCGTATCGCCCGCAACCGCTGTCTCAACCATCTGCGTCGGATCAGCGCGATCGGCGTCGATTCGATCGAGGACCACTTCACCGAGCTCGGGCCGAGCACCTCCGACGCCGTGCAACGGCGTGAGGAGCTGTGGCAGCTGGTCGCCGACATCCGCGAGCTGCCCGAGTTCCAGCGCAGCGCGCTGCTGCTGCGCGAGATGGAGGCCCTGTCCTACGAGCAGATATCCCAGGTGTTGGACAAGACGGTCCCGAGCGTCAAGTCGCTGCTGATCCGCGCCCGCCGTGCCCTGGCCGAGGCGGCCGAGGCGCGGACGCTGAGCTGCGCCGAGGCGATGACCGAGGTCGGCGAGTGCCACCTCGGCGAGCGCGAGAGGCCGAGCCGCGTGGTCCGCCGCCACCTCGGCGAGTGCGCCCGCTGCGGGGATCTCGGCCGTCCGAGCGAGCACCCGACCGCGGCCCGCGCCGTGCTCCCGCTCGCGCCGGTGTACCTGATCCGGCGACTGGCCTGCGCGCACCTGGTCCACTCGGCTCGCCCTGGATCGAACGCGACCGCCGCCGGTGTGAGCGCCACCGCCGCAGGCGCGACCGCCGCCGGCTCGGCGGCCGCCCCGACCGTGATCGGCGGCTCTGCCGCAGCCGGCTTCGTCTCCGCCGGTCTCGCCGGTCTCGCCGGCAAGACGGCCGTCGGCCTGACCGCCGCAGCGCTCGGCGTTGCCGGCGCGGTGGTCGTCGACACCGGCGCCCCGCAGCGCCCGGCACCGCGCGTGGCGTCATCGGTGGCCGCGGCGCTCGCCGGGGGCCCGAGCCGCGGGCCGACCGGCGGGGCGCCGGTCCGGGTACCCGTTGCGCCCATCGCCCGGAGCGCTCGCGCCGGCATCGCCGGCGCACGCCGAGCGCCCGCCCGGGCCGGCGGCGCCACGCTCCCGCTGACCTCCCGGCCCCACCCCGCCACGTCACGGGCGGCGCCGCGCCCGAGCCCCGCAACCATCGCGGGCGTCCCGACCCGCACCGTGGCCACGGGCGGGGTCGCGCCGAGTGCTCAGCTCGATCCGGCCGCGGGCGTCACGACCGCCACGCTGGCGCCGGGAGCGGCAACGGCCATGACCCCGGCAACGGCCACGACCCCGGCAACGGCCACGACCCTGGCGACGACCACCACTCCGGCGGCGGCCACGACCCCGGCGACGGGGACGGCGCCCCCCGCGGGCACGACGTCGAGCGCGACGTCGACGGGCCCCAGCCTGGGATCGACGTCGCCCGCCGCGCCCGTCGGGACGGCGGCCGCACCGACCGCCGCCGCCACTCCGGGCTGAGGCCGAGAGCCGGCCGGCCGGGGCTACGCGTGGCGGTCTAGCGTGTCGCCGATCAGCCAGAGCGTCGGCGGCCACAGGCCGACGAACAGCGCCCGGCGCTCCGCGTTACCCCGCTCGTCCTGGTCGACGGTCTTGGCACGGATCCACAGCCCGATGCACAGCCCGCTGCTGCCCATGGTCAGCAGCTGCATGTGCCAGGCGCGCAGGCCGGCGCGGTAGAGGAGCTTCGTCAGGATCTCGGATCTGTAGCTACCGCCCCGGCCACGACCCTAAACGCACGCATGCGTCGGGCCCGACGGACGCGCTCGGTGTGCCGGGCGGGATGCGCGGGTATGCGTCAACGGTGCCGCGCAGACCACCCCTCGTCCGCCGCTGGACCACCGCCGCGACCTGGCCGATCGGCATCGCCCTCACCTCGTGGGACTACATGTGGCGCTCGACGCCGATGCACCGGCGCGAGGTGGTCGAGCCCGACGCCGACCCCCATCTGCCGCCGAGGCTTCCCGCGGGGGTCGAGGACGGTGAGGTGATCGGCCCCGAGCATGGGTACGGGCCGCACTTCCACCGGCGCTACGCGACGACGATCCGTGACACGGCGCTCTCCCCGCCGGAGCTGATCGACGCGCTGGCCGGCGACATCAACCAGGCCGCCCCGACGGCGTTCGCCCGCTTCCAGAAGGTGCTCGGGGCGTCCGAGAAGCTTGCCGTGGGCGACGAGTACGTCGTGCGGATGCCCGGGCCCTGGGACGGCCCGGTGCGGGTGATCGAGCGTCGGCCCGACGGCTTTCGCCTGGCCACCCTGGACGGCCATCTCGAGGCGGGGCAGATCGAGTTCCGGGCCAGTCGGGCGGCGCCGGGGCGCCTGCGCTTCGAGATCGAGTCCTGGGCGCGCTCGAGCAGCCGCCTGACCAACCTGCTCTATCACCGTCTGCGCATGGCCAAGGAGGTCCAGCTCCACATGTGGATCTCGTTCCTGGAGGGGGTCGTGGACCTCGCCGACGGGCGCATGACGGGTGGGGTTGAGGTCCTGACCCACCGCGTCGAGCCCCGGGCGGAGCGATGAGCGACGGCCGCCTGCTGGGGCCGCCGCGGGTCCGCCGGCGGCTGCGGGCGCTGAGCGGGCGGTCGCTCAACTTCGACCGGGTGGCGCTGGCCGGGTCCCCCGGGGCCGGCTGGAACCGTGACGACCTGCGCGAGCCGCTCGCCACCGAGGCGCCGGGCGCCCCGCTCCGGGACGGGGGCTGGGAGATCGCGCGGCGGCTGATCGATGGCTACGAGTTCGCCGATCCCTCGATCGTCCGCGCCTACTACGACTCGGAGCAACCGCTGGCGGGTCGGGACATGCTCCTGCGCCTGCGGGCGCTCGGGTGCTTCCAGGTGTTCGTCGGGGTACGCGTGCTCGAGGTGATCGACGAGACCCGCGAGCAGGACGGCCGCCCGGCACGGGTATGGGGCTGGACCTACGGCACGCTCGAAGGCCACGTCGAGCGCGGCGAGATGTCCTGGGAGGTCTGGAAGTGGCTCGACACCGGCGAGGTCGAGTTCCGCGTCCACGCGATCTCGTGCGCGGCGCGGATCGCCAATCCCCTGATCCGGCTCGGCTTCCGCCTGCTCGGGCCGCATGAGCGCCGGGTGTTCCTGCGCAGCACGCGCGAGCGGATGCGTCGGTTCGTCGAGCTCGGGCTGGCCCCGGCGGGCGCCTCCTCGCTGGACGAGTCCGCCGCGAAGCTGAACGCGCGGCCGCTCCCCGGCGCGGAGGTCCCGCCGGCGCCGTCGACCGGCGAGCGGTGAGGCCGGGGCCCCGCGCTCAGCGGCGCGCGGCGGCCCAGCGCTCGATCAGCAGCCGGGCGATCGACACCGAGGGCGGCAGCACCAGCGGCGCTGGCTCACCTTCGGTCGCGGCGGGCAGGTCGGCGCGGGTGAACCAGCGCACGTCCTCCAAGTCGCCGTCGAGCGCGCGCGGCTCGCCACCGTCCGCCGTGGCCTGCCTCAAATCCGAGCATGCGAGGACCCGGGTCGGTGCGGGAAAGTGCGAGGCGTTACAGCGCGGGCAGCGCCGGGAGAGCCCCCCTCGGCGAGCTCGGTCCCCGCCCCTCAGATCGAGCAGAAGCCGTGAATGCGGTGCTAGTTGGCGGCGCCCGGTCGAGCGCCACCCCGGAGAGCACGGGTCGCGGGGGGGTGGGCGAGCGGCACCAACCCGACTGTAGCTATAGCTAGCGGTCGCCGACGTAAATACGCTCGCACTTACGTTCGAGACCGCTGGTGTCCCGGCTGACAATCCTCGGTCGGGACTCGCGCCCTGCGAGCCCGTGTGTGAGGTACTCAGCCGTGGCCGACCCGGCGCCTCCGGGCGATCAGAGCTGCGGCAACAGCGGGCTGTCGACCGCCGTGGCGACGCCGCGCCGGCGCGCCAGCTCGGCCAGCATCAGCGCGGTGTCGGCGACCGCGACCCCGGTGAGGTGATCGGCGCGCTGCTCGAAATCCGACACGATCCCTCGCACCGCGGCGCCGAAGCCGGCGGCGTCGCCGTCGGCGAGCGCGGCGATCGCCTCGCCGGCGCGGCGGAATGCGTCGGAGCCGCCCTGCATGACGGTGGCAGCGGCCCGGGCGACGTCGTCGTGGCCGGCGATCAGGCCGGCCAGCGCCGCGGCGTACGCGGCGGCCGGCGAGGCGGCGCTGCCGTCGTCGCCGAGCGCGGCGAGCGCGTATTCGGCCTCGGCCGTGCCGCCGCCCGCCAGCACCGCCGACTTGAGCATCCCGATCAGCCGGCCGTAGCTCGTCGGTGGCGCCGCCTCCCATGACGCGCGGTAGGAGTCGGCGGCGGCTGCGAACGCCGCTCGCGCGAGCGCCGTGTCGGCGCGCAGCAGCGCCCGCTGAGCCTCGCCGTCACGCGCGATCGCGGCGGCCATCAGCTCCCGATGCGGCTCGGCGTCCGGCATGTCCGCATCCTAAGTGGTCGCTTTCGCAAGGACGGCGGCGGCAGGACCCGGCGACGATCGCGCCGGCCCTCGCCCCGGGCCCGCGCGCGCCGACGCTTCTCTTGCGGTGATGCGGGAGCATGTAATGCGATGATCGAGGAGCAACGTCGCGGCGCCGCCGCGACCACGGCATGGTCGCGCCACCGCGGACGGGCGCTGGCCACGGCGATCCTCGGTGCGGTCTTGGTCGGACTGCTCCTGTGGGTGGCGCCGCCCGGAGACGTCCTCGCCCAGATCGGGAACATGAACCCGTACTGGGTGGGGGCGGCAATCGCGGTCGAGCTCGGCTCGTGCCTCAGCTACGTCGTCGTCTTCCGACGCTTCTTCCCCGAGCCCCCGCGCTCGGTCAGCCGCCAGGTGGCGTGGATCGCGATGGGCGCGGGGGCGGTGATGCCCGGCGGCAACATCTCCTCGGCGGCGGCGGCCGGCTGGCTGCTGCGCCGGCACGGGATCGGGACCCGCGGGCTGCTCGAGCGCTGCGCCGGGCTGCTGTGCCTGCTGACGCTGTTCGGGTTCCTCGTCAACGGCCTCGCCGGCCTGGTGCTGCTGGTCGGGCTGCCCGGCGGTCCGCACGACCTCGGCCACACCGCCGGCCCGGTCCTGGTGTCGCTGTTCGTGCTGGGCGCCGCGGCGCTGATCGCGGTCGGGGGGCGGCGGCTCGGCGAGCGCGCTCCGCGCCTGCTGCGCGGGGCCGCCGCGGGGATCCAGGGCGCGTGGGACGCCGTCGGCGACCCGCACTGGCGGCTGCTCGGCGTGGCCGGCTTCCTCGGCTTCGACATGGCGGCACTCTGGGCGGCGTGTGCGGCCACCGGCCACATTCTCGGCGGCCCGGCGCTGATCATCGCCTACTGCATCGGCTACCTGGCGACGATGCTGCCGATGCCCGCCGGCCTGGGAGTGCTCGACTCGGGCCTGGCCGGCTCGCTCGTGCTCTACGGCTTCTCCCCGGTCGCCTCGATCGGTGCCGTGCTCGTCTACCACGCGATCTCGATCTGGGTTCCCGGCGTCGGCGGGCTGGCGGCGTGGCTGCCGGTCCGCGGGCGCCGCCGGCGGGACGCGCGCGCGCGCCGGGCGCCGACCGCCGACTCATCGGCACTCTCGGCGCTGGCCGTCGATGCTCCGGCGCTCCCCTAGACCGCCGGTTCGAGCGCCCGGTTCGCGGTACCGGTGCCGGCGTCCGGCAGCGCGAGCAGGAATGCGGCCACGACCCCGGTGTCGAACTGCGTCCCGGCGCAGCGCAGCAGCTCCCGGCGCGCCTCGGCCACCGGCATGCCGGCGCGGTAGGGGCGGTCGGCGATCATCGCCTCGTAGGCGTCGACCACGGCGAGGATCCGCGCCTCCAGTGAGATCGCCTCGCCGCTCAGCTCTGCGGGGTAGCCGTGGCCGTCGATCCGCTCGTGGTGGGCCCTGACCCAGCCGGCGATGTCGTGCAACCCGGCGTGCTCGAGGATCCGCGCCCCGAGGTCGGGATGGCGGCGGATCTCGCGCCGTTCGGCCTCGTCGAGGGGGCCCGGCTTCTGCAGGATCGCGTCGGCGATCCCGAGCTTGCCGAGGTCGTGGAGTACCCCGGCGGCGTGGATCCGCTCGATGCGCTCGGGGCTCAGCGCGAGGGCCAGTGCGGTGTTGCGCGCGAGCTGTCCGACGGTGCGCGAGTGCCGGGCGGTGCCGGGGTCGCGCAGGTCGAGCGTCTCAGCCAGCAGCATCACCGCCGCCAGCCGCAGCTCGTCAGGCTGGTCCTGGGCCACGGCGCGCTCGCGCTGGACCTGGTCGAGCGCGAGCCCGGCATGATCGACGACGGCCATCAGCACGCCGATCTCCGCCGCCGAGGGACGGCGGCCGAGCTGTGGCTGGTCGACCGAGACGACTCCGAGGATCTCGTCGTAGGTGCCGCGCAGCGGCAGCAGCAGCATGTCGTCCGGCTGCCAGCCGCCGGAGTCCAGCGAGGCCACGTTGGACGACGTCCACACCGGCCCGCCGGACGCCCACTGGGGGGCGCCCCCACGTAGCCACGCGGCACCGTGGATGGTCTCGCCGCGGGCCAGCAGCGCCCGCCACTCGGCCACCGGCCGGCCGGTGCCGAGCAGCGTCGCGCGGGCGTCGTGGTCGCCCTGGACGACGACCACGCGGAGCTGCTCGGAGGGCTGCTCGAGCAGGTTGATCACCACCACCTGGAACGACAGCTCCGAGCGGATCGCCTGGGCCAGCGCGTCGAGCACGGCGCGCGCTCCCTGACCGGCGGCGGCCGCCCGCGAGACGGCCAGCATCCCGCGCAGGTGCCGCGGGACCGGGCCGTCGTCGCTGGCGTGGCGCGGCCGGGCGGTCACGGCCGCGGCCTGCGGGTCGGCCAGTACGACGCGGTTTCGCCCCAGGCGCTTGGCGTCGTAGAGCGCCGAGTCGGCGCGGGCCAGCAGCTCGTCGAAGGCCTCCTCGCCGCAGGCGACGCCGATCGACACGGTGAGCCGCTGCTCGTCGCCATCGGGGTGCGGGAAGCCGGCGTGGCGGACTGCGGCCCGGACGCGCTCGGCGATCACCAGCGCCTCGCCGGGATCGACGTCGCGCAGGACGAGCAGGAGCTCTTCGCCGCCGAAGCGGTAGGCGGTGTCGGCCTCGCGCAGCGCCCCGCGCGCCGTGGTGGCGAACATCCGCAGCGCCTGGTCGCCGGCCAGGTGCCCGAGCCGGTCGTTGTAGGCCTTGAAGTGGTCGGCGTCGCACAGCGCGACGGCGATCCGCTCGCCACACTCGCGCTGCAGCATCCGGTACAGCGGCACGTCGTCCGACAGCGCGCGGCGGTTGGCGAGACCGGTCAGCGGGTCGCGCCGCGAGTCCTCGACGAGCTGCTCGTTGAGCCGGGCCAGCTCGGCCTCGCTTTCGGCCAGGCCGGCCAAGGCCGCCTGCTCGCGGTGCAGCAGCGCCTGCAGCCGGCGGCCGAGCAGCGTGGAGCGGGCGATCAGCGCCGCGCCGCAGCACAGCAAGCCGAGACGCAGGGTGACGCTGGCGCCTCCCGGTGCGCCGTTGAGCTGGGCCGTGACGAGCGCGGCGAACAGCGCCAGAAACATGCCGCCGGGGATGACCACCCCGGCGGAGCTGGGATCCTCGGGTTGCGGCGCGGGCTCGGGCCGGTGCGCGGCGAGCAGGCCGCCGACGCCGATCGCGCCGAGGCCGAGCACCCACACCGGGTCGGGTAGCGTGGCGCCCGGCACGTAGGTCCCGTGCAGGAGCTGGACGCTCCACAGGATGAACCCGAACGCCTGCGCCGCGATCCCGCCGAGCGCCAGCCCCAGCGGCAGCGTCCGCAGCCCGCGCAGGGTCCCGCCCAGCATCGCCTGCAGGGTCAGCATCGTCGCCGACCCGTACAGCGCGGGGTAGACGAGCGCCGCGACCTTGGGCGCCAGCCCCAGCCGTGAGACGGCGGCGGTCGACCACAGCACGGCCAGGCACAGCGCCACCGCGGCGAAGATCAGCGGCACCGACTCGAGCAGCGCGACGATCCGGACCGACCGCGGTCCGGCTGGGAGCCGCAGCATGCTCGCCATCACGAGCACGGCGAAGCCCCACCAGCCGAGGTCGGCGATGTTCGGCGAGGCGGGAAAGCCGATCACGCCGTAGACGTCCCACGCGAGCTGGCCGAACAGCCACGAGCCGGCGGCCAGCGACCACAGCGTCCAGCGCCCGCGGTTGTCGGCGCGGGCGCGCGAGCGCGCGGCCAGCGCGCCGATTGACGCGCTGAGCGCCGAGGCCGTCCAGGCGATGTCGAAGCCGACCCCCGCGGCCAGCCCGAAACGGCTCGCGATCATCGCGGCCAGCGCGACGACGAGCGGAACCGCCACCCCCGTGGTGACCCGGCCCGGCAGCGGCCGCACACGGACTTTCATACACACCGTTATCGGCGGCTGGCGCCGAAGGCTGAGCGGGCCCGGGCGCCGACCGGATTCAGCGACGCCCGACGGCCGCGGCTCCCGCGTCCCGTTGCGCGTGCTCGAGCCGCACCGGGTCGTGCGAGCAGATCAGCGCGACCTCGCCGGAATGCCGCTGGGCGAGCTCCCGCAGCCGCTCCTGGTTCTCGTGGCGCAGCCGCCCGTCGGCCTGAACCAGCGCCTCGAACACGCGCAGGCCGGGCGGACAGCCCGACGGGGTGGCGACCTCGTCGCGATGGAAGTAGGCGTCTCCGCAGTGCAGCAGCCAGCCGTCCGGACGGCGCACGGCGATGCCGGTGTGGCCGAGGCTGTGCCCGGGGAGCGGGATCAGCAGCATCTCGCCGTCAGGCAGCACCCGCACGCTCCGGAAGCCGAGCCAGTCCTCGCCGGCCGGCTCGTGCGTGGTCCAGCGCGGGCCGTGGGCCCAGTGCGGGCTGCCGATCGCGTAGCGGACGCGCTCCCGCCACGGCGGGCGCGTCATCGCCTCGTGCTCGCGCGCCCACACGTGGACCTCGGCGTGCGGGAAGTCCGACAGACCGCCGGCGTGGTCGATGTCCAGGTGCGTGAGCACGACGTGGCGGACGTCGGCGGGGTCGAAGCCGAGCGCCCGGACCTGGGAGATCGCGGTCTCGCCCGGGCGAGCGAGAAGAGCGCAGCGCGTCACGGACGCTTGACGACCCGATCACGTGGCCCTCGGGGTCGGCGAAGTGCGCGATCGTGGGACCGTCCGGCACGTCCATTGGCTCGCTCAACGTGCTGCCGCCGAGCGACTTGATCTTCTCCAGCGCGGCGGCCGGATCGCCGACCTGGACGTAGAACATCACGGGCCCGGGACCGGCGTCGGGGGCGGCCCCGATCCCTCCGGCGGGTTCGGTTCGTGAACCGCGGGCGGCCGGCTCGAGGGCGTTTTCGCATCGGGTTCCGGCTGTGAGTTCCCGCGAGCTCGAGCCGCTGCTGGAGGGCGGGGCGTTCTTCGAGGCGGGCTGGGCGGGCGTGGCTCGGCTGCTTCGGCTTCGACCTGATCGCATTCGCCGACCCGCAGCCGGCGCCGCTATTCCGCGTCGATCCCGACGGCAGCGCCCACGACGTGGCCGACGATCTGATGTTCCCCAACGGCTCGGTGATCACCCCAGACGGCGAGACGCTGATCGTGGGGGAGACCGCGAGTTCCCGCTACACCGCGTTCACGATCGCCGCCGAGACCGACTGCCCCCCGAGGGCCTCGGCTGCTTCGCCTGTGCGCTGGGCGGCAAGGACGGACGCACGCTGCTGCTGTTATCCGCGCCGGACTTCCTCGAGGCCAACCGCCGCGACAAGCGAGACGCGGTATTGCTCACCACCACCGTCGAGGCCCACACGCCGGCCGGCCGTAGCTGGCCCGCCCCGCCCACCCGGGCCGGCGGCCGGCGCCTGCGGCCCTGGCCTGCAGGCCGTCTCACAGCTCCGACCGCCTCGCCCGCATCTTCGCGACCGCCTCGCTCAGCGCCTTGGCGTCGAGTACGTCCGCCATCACGCCGACCTGGGCTTCGAACACGTCTTCGGGTATCAGCTCTCGGATCGAGTCCTCCAGTACGTGATAGACCTCGAGGCCCAACTGGACCTCCGTCAATGGACCCGCGTAGGCTGGGTCGCCGAGCACCACGGTCTCCGCTGCGATCTCGGCCGCCTCGTCGTCAGGCGAGCCGAGGATCACCACCAGCCGCTCGGTACCGTGCTGCTCCGCCAGGCGCTTGATCGTCGCCTGGCTCTGCAGGTCCATTGCTCCTGAGGCCGTTCAGACGAAGCACTCGGTAGCGGTGAACGCG
The DNA here is from genome assembly GCA_038254735.1 of Solirubrobacterales bacterium. Taxonomy (GTDB): domain Bacteria; phylum Actinomycetota; class Thermoleophilia; order Solirubrobacterales; family Solirubrobacteraceae; genus Palsa-465. The sequence goes on along the minus strand of JBBSFX010000034.1, from coordinate 1,460 downwards.
ACTTCGCCGCCGGCCGCCTTCACGCAGGCGGCGATCGCCGGTCCGGCGATCCCGTCGCGCTCGCCGAGGACGATCGCCAATCGGTCATTCAGCATCTCTCATCTCCTCTCTACTGGTCGGATCGGTCATCTGGTCGTGGAGCCAGTCGCGCAGCTGCGCCGGCGAGATCGTGGACGCCGACAGGCGGCCGACCTCCTGGCCGTCGCGCATCAGCAGGAACGTCGGGAGTCCGTGCACGCGCAGCTCCATGCACAGGCGCCGGGCCTTCGGCGCCTCGAGTTTGACCACCCGCAGCTCCGGGTGGCGCTCCGCCAGGCGGACGACGTGAGGCATCAGCGCCAGGCACGGCCGGCATTCCGGTCCCCACACGTCGACCAGGACCAGGCCGTCGGCGGCCAGCTCGCGGAAGCTCTCGCGCGTCGCCTCGAGCACCTCGCCGGCGGTCATCGGGTCCTTCCCGGGTTACGCTCGAGCAGCAGGCTCATCCCGTCCGACTGCTCAGACATCCGGCCGAGGAACAGGCTGCCCTTGGCGATCAGCTGCACGCGCTGGGCGTCCTCGCTGTTCAGCCGCCGCAGCGCGTGCGGGAGGTAGCACAGCGCCGAGGCGAGATGTCCCTGCGTTGGCGCGAAGCCCGGCATGCCTCGCTCCGCCACGAATGCGGGCATCTCCTCGCGAGTGATGTGACCGGCCCGCGCCGCCAGCGCGGCGAGCAGGCGGTAGTTGCGCTCCGGCACGTTCCCCGAGCCCTGCGGCTCGGTTACGTCGGGGTCGTGGAGCTCGGTGGCGTAGTCGTCGACGTCGGTCATCTTCAGCCCCACGCGGCCGAGCGGCTCCACCGACAGCGCCTCCATGATCTGCGGGCCCGAGCCCCCGGCGGCGACCCGGTGGCGGCCGACCGCATCGAGACGCACGAGCGGTGAGACGCCGTCGTCCGCGTCGACCAGGACGGCCATCCCGCCGAGCACGTCCTCGAGTACCGGCAGCCCGCTGCGCAGGTGCCCCTGGAACTTCATGCCGAGCTTGGGCAGCGAACCGCCCGCGACCACGGCCACGCGGGAGAACACGCCGCACGAGACGAGGCTCGAGGCGATCAGCAGCGCCGGCAGGGGGGCGGCACAGAAGTTCTTGACATCCGCGCCGGAGGCGTTCTCCAGCCCGGCCGCCGCCGCGACGGCCTTGGCCAGGTTCCCGCCGCCGCGCTGGTAGCGGTCGCCGATCGCCTCCTCGCCGCAGCCGAGCACGTACTCGATCGATCCCGCCTCAGCCCCGACGGCGTGCATCAGATGGACCAGCGCGAGCGTGGCGCTGGCCTTGGCGGCGAGGTTCTCGAGCAGCACGGGCGCCGACAGCGCCTCATCGGCGTCGTGGGCTCGGCGGATCGCGGCGATCGGGCCGGCCCCGTTGGCCAGGAGCGCCAGCGAGCCCGCCTCGGCAGCCGCCGCTTCGACGTCTCCGGC
>JBBSFX010000033.1:0-32236 GCA_038254735.1 Solirubrobacterales bacterium | reverse complement strand
GCCCGGAGCGTCTCGAAGGCGAAGTTGGCCGGGAACCGCAGCGGCAGCGCGAGGCCGCGCCGCGACCTGGTCGCTCGGCGCGGCGGCGCGGCGGCGCGGCGGCGTGTCCACTGCCCCGGCAAGTACCACGGCAGGTGGTAGGAGACGTCGTACAGCGGCTCGACCAGCTGCCGGTCGCCGCGGCGAGCGCCAGCACCACCGGGAACCACGAGCGCTGCTGCCGCGCGGATCCGCGCCGCGTAGGCGACAGCGCCCGAGCGCTGCTGCCGCGCGGATCCGCGCCGCGTAGGCGACAGCGCCCGAGCGCTGCTGCCGCGCGGATCCGCGCGGCGCAGGCGAGCAGCGCCAGCGTGCCCGCCCACCGCACGGCGGTGGCGACCGTCTGGATCGTGTGGTCCAGATGGTGCGCGTAGGGAGTGCCCGGCGTCATCATCGGCTTCGATCCTCGCCCAGCCCGGCGCCCGGCCGCATGCTCCCAGTTGGCGTTTCCTACCGCAAACAGGTACGTAGCCGAGCGCTGACACCGAACGGCGGGCGTGAGGCGGCCTCGACTTCAGCGCCACCGCGTCGTACACACTGTCCCCGATCGACAAGGGCGACGGCAAGCAGGGCGGCTGGCGGGACTTCACCGATAGCACCGGCGCGTCGTTCAAGAACCCGGGCGACTGCGTGAGCTACGTCGCCACCGACGGTGCAACCTGACGCGCTGATCGCGTGCGGGCGTCCCCCGGGTTCCGCGGCCGGAGCACGGACGCGGAGCCCGGGTCGGGGGCCCGGCGTCGGACGGCACCGAAACCGAGATGAACCAAACCCGCGCCCAGCCCGCCTGCGTCGATGCTCCGGCCCTCGCGATGCTGGCCGAGGAGCTGGTCGAGGAGCTGGCCGAGGAGCTGGCCGAGGAGCTGGCCGATGAGTCCGAGCGTGGACGGAAAGCTCGACGACCCCCCGAACGATGTCGGGGGTGGGTGTGGTTGCCCACCCATAGAGGGGCAAACCTCGACGACCCCCGCCGGCGAGCGGGGGTGGATGACATTCTCCGGCTGATCCGCCGCGCTGCGCGACTCCCCTGGCTTCCCGCGGCGCTCCGGCGCGCAGCAGCCCCGAGCGCTGCCGCGATGGCCACTTCCAGGTCGACGGGCCTCCCGCGAGCTGCCCGGCCGGATCCCGCTCGGCCGACCCGCCGACGCCTCGATGCGGTGAGCAACCAAGCCAAGCCCAGGAGATGCCATGACGCTCGACAATGCCCAGTGCGTCTCGCCGCCGGCCCGTCGGCTTGGCGCAGCCCTCCGATTGGAAGCTCGTCGAGGCGCGCGCCCCGGAGTACCGGCGCAGCGCTGGGGGTAGAGCCCCCCGTGATGACGCGCTTCGGCTACACGATGAATCGTGAGCAGTCGGCGCCCGACCAGATCGTGCGTGACATTCAGCAGGCCGAGAGCGCGGGGTTCGAGTTCTCGGTGATCAGCGACCACTACCAGCCGTGGCTCGAGGAGCAGGGGCACTCGGGCTGCGCGTGGTCGATCCTCGGCGCGGCCGCCGCGGTGACCGAGTCGATCGGGCTGATGACCTACGTGACTTGCCCGATCCTGCGCTACCACCCGGCGGTGGTGGCCCAGAAGGCGGCGACGATGCAGATCCTCTCCGGCAACCGCTTCCGGCTCGGGCTCGGAGCAGGCGAGAACCTCAACGAGCACGTGGTCGGGCGGCGGTGGCCGGCCGTCGGCGCCCGCCACGAGATGCTCAGCGAGGCGGTCGACGTGATCGCCGCGCTGTTCGACGGAGGCGAGGAGCGGGTCAACTTCCGCGGCCGCCACTTCGACGTCGAGCAGGCCAAGCTGTGGGACCTCCCGGAGCGGCGGGTGCCGATCGGGATCGCCGTCTCGGGCGAGGGCTCGTGCCGGCTGGCCGGCACGAAGGCCGACATCATGGTCGGCGTCGAGCCCCGCCCCGAGCTCGGCGAGATGTTCGACGCCGCCGGTGGCCGGGGCAAGCCCCGGGTCGGGCAGATCGCCGTCTGCTACGACGAGGACCGCGACGTGCAGCGCGCGCACGCCCAGTTCCGCGGGTTCGGCCTCGGCTGGAAGGTCAACGCCGACCTCCCGAACCCCGAGGGCTTCGACGCCGCGACGCGGTTCGTCACCCCCGAGCAGGTCTCCGAGCAGCTGCCCTGCGGCCCCGACGTGGAGGAGCACTTGGAGAAGATCAGGCCGATGCTGGAGACCGGCTACACCGAGCTCGCGCTGGTCCAGATCGGCGGCGCGGGGCAGGAGCAGTTCATCGCCTGGGCCGAGCGTGAGCTGCTCCCGGCGCTGCGCTCCCTGTAGGCGCCGATGCAGCTCGTCACGATCGGCGTCTACGGCTGGTCGCCGGAGACGTTCATGGACGCGCTCGGCGCCGCCGAGGTGCGGCTGCTGCTCGACGTCCGCCAGCGCCGCGGCGTGCGGGGCAGCGAGTACGCATGGGCCAACGCGGTCCGGCTCCAGTCGGCGCTCGGTGGCGCCCGCATCGCCTACGAGCACCGCCACGAGCTCGCGCCGACCACCGAGCTGCGCGAGCTCCAGTACGCCGAGGATGCACGCCGGGGCGTCGGCAAGCGCTCGCGCGACGTGCTCGCGGACGCCTACGTCGAGCGCTACACGCGCGAGATCCTCGACCCCGCGGACCTCGACCGGGTGGTCCGCCGGCTGCCCGGCGTCGGTCGCTCGGCGCTGATGTGCGTCGAGCGCGACCCCGAGGCGTGTCACCGTTCGCTGATCGCCGCCCGGCTGGCCGACTGCTACGACGTCGACGTCGAACACCTGTGCCCGGCGACCGAAAGCTGATCCGTTGGCTCCGCCGGATCCGGGTAGTCGGTGCCTACACCAAGCAACGAGAGGCGGCAGCAATGGCAGACGAGCTGAAGGGTAAGAAGATCGCGATCATCGCCACCGACGGCGTCGAACAGGTCGAGCTCCAGACACCGCGCGAGGCCGTGGAGAGCGCCGGCGCGGAGACCGAGCTGCTTTCGCTCGAGACCGGCGAGATCCAGGCGATGAACAGCGACATCGAGCCGGCCGACAGGTTCAAGGTCGACAAGCCGGTGTCGGAGTCCTCGGCGGGCGACTACGACGCGTTGATCATCCCCGGAGGCACGGTCAGCGCCGACAGGCTGCGGGCCGACGACGACGTCGTGTCCTTCGTGCGGGAGCACTTCCGCAGCGGTAAGCCGGTCGGAGTCATCTGTCACGGTCCGTGGACCCTGGTCGAGGCCGATGTCGTGCGGGACCGCACACTGACCTCGTTTCCGAGCCTGCAGACCGACATCCGCAACGCGGGCGGCCAGTGGGTCGATCAGGAGGTCGTGGTCGACCAGGGCCTCGTCACCTCACGCAGCCCCGACGATCTTCCGGCCTTCTGCGCCAAAATCGTCGAGGAGTTCGCCGAGGGCAAGCACAGCGTCGCCTCCGCCGGCGCGACCGCGTGAGCAGCGGTTCGTCCCCGCGTTGGCGCGCGGCGGCCGCGGCGGTGCTGAGCTCGCGGATCGCCTACGGGGTGGCGCTGGCCGCCGTCCCGGGGCGACTCGCGACGCCGTGGCTCGGCCCCGAGACCGCCGTGGGCCCCGGGCAGGTGGCGCTGCGCGGGCTCGGGGTTCGCGAGGCGGCGCTGCACGCCGGGGTGCTCGTCGCACTCCTCCGGGGGTGCCCGATCCGGGGCTGGCTCGCGGTCAGCCTGGCCGGCGACCTCGCCGACGTCGGGGCCACCGTCGCGCAGCGCCGGCAGCTCCCGCGGCGGGCCGCGCCGAAGACCGTCGCGGCGGGCGGGGGCTCGGCCGCGCTGACGGTGGCGCTGCTGCTCAGCGACCGCTGAGCCGCCCTGCCGCGCGCGCCTGCGCGTTCGCGTTCGCGTTCGCGTTCGCGTTCGCGTTCGCGTTCGCGTTCGCGTTCGCGTTCGCGTTCGCGTTCGCGTTCGCGTTCGCCGCGAGATGATGTCCTCCGGGCCCGAGCGGAGCTTCCTCGAGCGCCGCGAGATGATGTCCTCCGGGCCCGAGCGGAGCTTCCTCGAGCGCCGCGAGATGATGTCCTCGGGGCCCGAGCGGAGCTTCCTCGAGCGCCGCCTGGTCGGGCTGTAGACGGCGCGGGCGGGATCACGGCGGCACGGCCGGGGTTTAGGGCACCATACGTGGGCCGTCCCCGCCGACCATGGCCGCCCCCCTCCAACCCGATCTCACGGTCCCCCGCTCGGTCGGCGAGATCGTCGACCTGGCGGTGATCTGCCATCGCCGCCGGGCGCCGCTGCTGCTTGCCCTGGCGCTGTCGGTCGTCGCGCCGTACACGCTGATCGTGCTCGCCGCCACCGGCTCGACGCCGCTCGGCGAGTCGGGCGCCGGCGCGCAGACGGTGCTGGTCCTCTCGATCGTCGGCTTCGCGCTGGTCGGCCCGATGGTCTCGGTGCTGCACATCCACGCGCTGGCGCTGCTCGGCGAGGACGGCGCGGCGCGGATCGGAGCGGTGTACGCGCGCGCGCTGCGGGTGCTCGCCGTCGCCGCCGCGGCCCAGATCGTCGCCGGACTGGGGATCTTCGCCGGCCTGCTCGCGTTCATCCTCCCCGGGGTCGTGCTGGCGATCCGCCTCGGCGTGGTGGCTCAGGTGGCGGCGATCGAGCGCAGCGACTGGATCGGCGCGCTGCGCGGCAGCTTCGAGCTGACCCGCGGGCTGTGGGCGCACGTGCTCGGCGCGGTGCTGGTGGCGGGCGTGTTCAGCTTCGCGCTCAACCAGGCCGCGAGCGCCGTCGCCGGCTCGCACACCCACGCCCAGCAGGTCGTGCTGGCGATCGTCGTCGGCACGATCGCGCAGTCGGTCTCGGCGCTGGTCACGGCGATCCTGTACTTCGACCTGCGCGCGCGCTCGACGCGCTGAGCCGCCGGCGTGCGGCCCGGACTTCCCAGGGCTAACGCGGGCTGACCGGCGGGCTCGTGCAGGCGTGGACGAACGCCGCCAGCTGGTCGATCGCCCGGCGTCCCTGGGGCAGCCATTCACTGAAGAACGGCCACACGTGGACCATCTCCTCGTAGAGCTCGAGCTGGGCGTTGACCCCGGCGTCCCGGGCGCGCTCGAACACCGCCACCGCGTCGTCGCGCAGCGTCTCGGTGGTGCTGGCGAACAGCAGCAGCGGAGGCGCGCCGTGCCACTCGGCGAACGCCGGCGAGGCGCGGGGGTCGCGGCGGTCGCCGTCGGGCCCGAAGCGCATCAGCGCGAGCGTCGAGAGGAAGGCCGGCGAGATCAGAACGTCGCGCTCGGCGTTCTCGGCGATCGAGTCGGCCGACAGCGTCCCGTCGGTCCACGGCGACATCGCCACGCACCCCGCCGGGAGCGGATCGCCGGCGTCGCGCAGCGCCGGCAGGGCCGCCAGCGCGATCCCGCCGCCGGCCGAGTCGCCGCTGATCACCACGTCCGAGGCCGCCGTGCCGCCGGCGAGCAGCCCCCGGTAGGCGGCGAGCGCGTCCTGGACCGGCTCGTCGGCCCCGTGCTCGGGGGCCAGCCGGTATGCGGGCAGGATCACCCGGACGGCGGCGCCGGCCGACAGCCGCGCGGCGAAGGCGCGATGGCCGCGGGGGGAACCGAGCACGAACCCGCCCCCGTGAAAGTGCAGCAGCGTGAGCTCGGTCTCGACGCCGTCCGCGGTCACGGCGAGGCACTCGATGCCCCCGAGGCGGCACGGCTCGACGTGCGCGTCGGCGGGTACCGCGAAGGCCTCGTCGGTCCACCGCTCGTAGATCCCGCGCAGGTCCTCGGCGACGGCCTCGGGGTCGCCGGCGAGCTTCGTCGCCAGCCGGATGTAGGCGTCCTTGGCCAGCTGCGCCGCGCGCGCCGCGTCGCCGCCGTCCTCGCCCCCGTCCCGCTGCTCGCCCTCGGCATCCATTGCCGGGAGGATTCCCGATGCGACGGCTTCGGACACATCGGGGCGGGTAGACCGGACAGATGATCACTCAGCTTCCGACCCGCAAGCTCGGCGATCTCGTGGTGACCGTCGTCGGGATCGGGTGCAACAACTTCGGGCGCCGCCTCGATGCCTCCGGCACGCAGGCGGTGTTCGACGCCGCGCTGGCACACGGAATCAACTTCTTCGACACCGCCGACATCTACGGCGGCGGCGGCGCCAGCGAGCGGCTGCTCGGGCAGGCGCTCAAGGGCCGCCGCGACGACATCGTGCTGGCCACCAAGTGGGGCATGGCGATGCCGCGCGACAGCGGCTACCCCGATGCCGCCCCGGGCTCGCGGACCTACATCCGACACGCCGTCGCCCAGTCGCTGCGCCGGCTCGGCGTCGAGCACATCGACCTCCTCCAGTACCACAAGCCCGATGGGGTCACGCCGATCGGGGAGACGCTCCGTGCCCTCGACGAGCTCGTCGCCGCAGGCGTCGTGCGGGCGATCGGCGCGTCCAACTTCAGCGCCGCGCAGCTCGAGGAGGCCGCGGCGGTGGCCGAGCGCGAGGCGCTGACCCCGTTCGTCAGCGTGCAGAATCAGTACAGCCTGCTCGAGCGCGAGATCGAGCGCGAGGTGATCCCGGCGTGCGAGCGGCTCAGCCTCGGCGTCCTGCCGTTCTTCCCGCTCGCCCGCGGGCTGCTCACCGGCAAGTACCGCCGCGGCCGGCCAGCCCCCGAGGGCACCCGGCTGCACGGCCGCGCCGAGCACGCCGACGCCGCCACCTTCGACCGAATCGAGGCACTCGAGCGCTACGGCGACGAGCGCAGCCTGACCCCGGTGCAGGTGGCGATCGGCGGCCTCGCGGCGCAGCCGGCGGTGAGCTCGGTGATCGCCGGGGCGACGCGGCCCGAGCAGGTCGCCGACAACGCCCGCGCCGCCGAGTGGGAGCCGAGCCCCGAGGCCGTCGCCGAGCTGAACGCGATCTTCCCCGGCCCCGGCCCCGGCCCCGGCCCGGGCGGTGCCGGTGCCGGCGGCGGCGGCGGCGCGTAGGCGTTCAGCGCGCCGCTTCGGCGGCGCGCCCGGACTCGTCGTAGCGCCGCAGGCCGTCGTCGGGGATCGGCTCCCACGGCGCCGCGTAGGCGACGAACTGGCGGTAGCTCGGACGCACCCCGGGGTCGCCGTCGAACGCACCCATGCGGATCCCGATCTGATCGTGGTCGTCGGGGTTACGGCTCATGATGTGGGCCCCGCACTCGGCGCAGAACAGCTTCTCCCAGCCGCCGTCGGGGTGGCGCCATGCCTTCAGCAGCTCGCCGCCGCGGACGAGGTGGAAGTGCTCGCCGGCGACGTTCGCGCTGATCGAGGCCGCCGTGCCGGTGCGCCGCCGGCAGCGGCTGCAGTGGCAGTAGTTGGCCCCCCGCGGCGCCGCGGTCAGCTCGAAGCGGATGCCTCCACACAGGCACCCGCCGGTGATCGGTGGCTCGCTCACCGTTCGAGTATCCCACGGGCTCGGCCCTCGAGCAGCACCCGCTCGCGCTCGTTGCGGGTCAGCGCGGCGGCCGCGCGGAACTCGGCCAGCGGCCTCGTCGTGGCGCTCCAGACGCGCCAGCAGGTCGCCGCGGACGCTGGGCAGCAGGTGGTGGCCGCGCAGCGCCGGCTCCTCGCGCAGCGCGTCGACCAGCTCGAGCCCCGCGGCGGGCCCGAACGCCATCGCCACGGCGACGGCGCGGTTGAGCTCGACCACCGGCGAGCCGGTCAGCTGCGCGAGCGCGTCGTACAGCGCGACGATCCGCTCCCAGTCGGTGTCCTCGGGCCGAGCCGCGCGCGCGTGGCAGGCGGCGATACCGGCCTGCAGAGCGTACGGGCCGGCGGCGCCGCCGAACCCCTCGGCGTCACGCGGCACCCGCCGTGGCCGCGTAGCCCTCGTTGAAGACCAGGTAGATGACGCCCAGCACCGCCGGGCAGCCGCTCGATCAGCGCGGGCCCCGACGGTGCCGCGAACGGCACCCCGGCGGCAGCCAGCGTGCGCTTGGCGCGGACGATCCGCTGGGCGATCGTCGCCTCGCCGACCAGGAACGCCCGGGCCACCTCGTCGGTGCGCAGGCCGCCGAAGAGCCGCAGCGTCAGCGCCACCCGCGCGTCGGTCGAGAGCAGCGGGTGGCAGGTCGTGAAGATCAAGCTCAGGAGGTCGTCGCCGACCTGATCCTCGAACCCCGGCTCGCCGATCTCCGGGGAGCGCTGCTGCTCGTCCTCGAGCTCGCGCGCCAGCAGCGCGTACTTGCGCTCGGCCACCGCGCGCCGGCGCACGAGGTCGATCGCCCGGTGCTTGGCGGTGCCCATCAGCCACGCGCCGGGGCGGTCGGGGATCCCCTGCGCCGACCACTGCTCGAGGGCGAGCACGAACGCGTCCTGGGCCAGGTCCTCGGCGAGGCCGACATCGCGGACGATCCGCGTCAGGGCGGCGATTCCCTTGGCCGACTCGATCCGCCAGATCGCGTCGAGGACGGCGGCTTCGCCGCCGCTATCCGCCGGTCCCTGGACCCGCAGATCTCCCATCGTCATGATCGCCGCCCCCTACATGCCGCCCGCGTCGCGGCGGACCTGGCGGCGGGTCGCCCGGGCCACGTAGTCGTCGACGCTGTAGCGCTCCTGGCGCCACGGGTCGCCTCGGTGGTGGTAGCCGTTGCGCTCCCAGAAGCCGAGCTGATCGGCGGTCATGACCTCCAGGCGCTTGATCCACTTGGCCGACTTCCACAGGTACAGGTGCGGGACGAGCAGCCGCACCGGGCCGCCGTGGTCGCGCTCGAGCGGCGCGCCGTCGGCCTCCCAGGCGATCAGCGCCGGATGCTCGAGCACGTCGGACAGCGGTAGGTTGGTCGTGTAGCCGCCGTAGGAGTGGGCCAGCAGGTGCGACGCGTCGGGCGCCGGGCGGGCCCGTTCGAGCAGCCGCGCGACCGGCACCCCGCGCCAGTCCATGTCGAACTTCGACCAGCGGGTGACGCAGTGGACGTCGCCGTGCCACTGCTGCTGCGGCTCGGCCTGGAGGGCCGCCCAGCCGAGCACCAACGGCGACGCGACGGCGCCGTCGAGCGACAGCAGCCACTCGGCCGGCGCGATCCGCGGCGCCGCGCCGACACTCAGCACCGGCCACTTGACGGTCGGCGACTGGCCCGGCGGCAGCCGCTCGGGGTCGATGCCGAGCGAGGCGGGCCGCCGCCGGCCGCGCTCGCCGAAGATCCTCGGGGTGATCGGCACCCGACAATTGTGACGGCCCGCGTTCGGAGCTCCGCATGGTAAGACAGCAAAATTGATGGATTTACTGTTGAATGTTGAATATGAGACGTCCCGGAACCGTCATGCGGATCGACGTGCACCAACACCTGTGGACCGAACCCCTGATCGACGCGCTGGCGCGGCGCGGAACGCCGCCGTTCGTCCGCCGCTCGGACGGCCTGACGATGCTCCACAGCGCCGGCGAGCAGCCCTACGTGATCGACCTCGCCGCCGAGGCCCCGGATCGCCGCGCCGCGCTGGTCCACGCCGACGGCCTCGACCTGGCGCTGATCGCGATCTCGAGCCCGATCGGGATCGAGGCGCTGCCGCGCGAGCCGGCGCTCGAGCTGATCGACGCCCACCTCTCCGGGGTCCGCGGGCTCGGCGAGGAGTTCGGCGCGTGGGGCCCGCTGACGCTCACGGCGCCCGAGCCCGACGACGTCGACCGGCTGCTCGCCCGCGGCTGCATCGGCATCTCCGTCGCCGCCCCGGCGCTGGCCGGCTACGCCGCGCTCGACGCGCTCGGGCCGACGCTCGAGCGGGTCGCCGAGCACGACGTGCCGCTGCTCGTCCACCCCGGCCGCCCCGCCGCCGGCGACAGCCTCGGCGCGCCGCTGTGGTGGACCGCGCTGACCGACTACGTCGCCCAGATGCAGGCGGCGTGGCTGACCTTCGCCGCCCGCGGTCGCCACGAGCACCCCGAGCTGCGGGTGGTGTTCGCGATGCTGGCCGGCGGAGCGCCGCTACTCACCGAGCGCCTAGCCGCCCGCGGGGGACCGCCGATCGATCTCGGGGACCGGCTGAGCTTCTACGACAGCTCGAGCTACGGCCCGGTGGCGATCGAGGCGACGGCGCGCCGCACCGGCGCCGGGCAGCTCGTATTCGGCTCCGACCGGCCGGTGATCGAGCCGGTGGCGACGGGCTGCGACCGCGCGCTGCAGGCGCAGGCCGCGCAGCTGTTCCCCCCCGCGGGGCGGCCGCGGTGAGCCCGGCCGCGCTCGAGCGCTTCGTCGCCATCCTGACGGCCCGGCCCGGCCCGGCCCGGCCGGCCCGGCGCGGCCCGAGTCGCGGCGCGACGCTAGCGGGCGGCGAGCGCGACGAGCCGGTCGAGCTCCTCCTCGGAGGACCACGCTCCGACCGACGCCCTGACCATGGCGAAGGCGGGGATGCTGCGGACGACGATGCCCGCGGCGCCCAGCCGCTCGACCTCGGCGGCGGGGTCCTCGACCACCCATGAGACGAGTGTCGAGCGCCCGCGCGGGCCGACGTGCAGGCCGCGCTCGGCCAGCGCCAGGGCCAGGCGCTCGGCCAGGAGGGCCGCGCGCTCGTGCACCCACTCCCAGCCGGCGTCGGCCAGCACGCCGATCGCGGCGAGCGCCCAGGCGTTGCGCACGGCCGGCGGGAAGCCGTGGTCGAAGCGGGCCGCCGTCTCGGCCGGCGGGGACTCCAGCGCGCCGGCGGGGTCGGCCAGCGAGCCGTAGCCCGGCCACGGGACGGACAGCTCCTCGAGCCGCTCCGGGCTCACGTACAGGCAGCCGCTGCCCTCGGGCCCGCACATCCACTTCTGGCCGCTGGCCGCGTAGAAGTCGCAGCCCAGCGCGGCGACGTCGACGGGCACGGCGCCGAGGCCCTGGGCGGCGTCGAGCAGAACCGGCGCGCCCGCCGCCTTGAGCGCCCCCGCGTCGATCACCCGGCCGCTGACCCACGAGACGTGCGAGCAGGCGACAAGCCGCGTCACCGGGCCGACCTCACCCGGCAGCTCGGCGAACGGCACGACGCGGATGCGAGCGCCGTGACGACGGCCGGCCAGGGCCAGCGGCGCCAGCAGCCCGGGGTGCTCCTCGTCGCTGGTCAGGAGCTCCTCGCCGCGACGGAGGTCGAGGCCGGCGATCACGGTGTTGACGCCGTCGGTGGTCGAGCCGGTCAGCGCGACGGTCTCGGCGGGGGCCCCGAGCAGGCTCGCGTAGGCGGCGCGGGCCCGCGCGGCGAGGTCCTTGACGGTCTCGAAGTACGCCGGTCCGCAGCGACCGTTGGCCATGTCGTCCTCGACCCGGCGGCGAACAGCCTCGGCGGCCGCGCGGGGGACGGGGCCCTCGGTGCCCGTGTTCAGGTACGACAGCCGCTCGAAGACGGGGAACTGGGCGCGGAAGGCGGCGGGGTCGCTCATCGACGTGGACGCTACTCCGCCGGGCCGCCGAAGCGCTCGCGCCAGGTGTCGACGTCGTCGTCGGTGAGCTTCGCGAACAGCACCGGGGGGACGGTCACGGGCGCTCCCGCGACCAGCGCCTCGGGCTCGAACGCCGCCGGCCAGCCGCGGTCGGCGACGTCCAGCGCCTCGAGCAGGCGCCCGGCGGTGAACGGCATCACCGGCGCGCACAGCCGCGCGAACAGCGCGATCAGGTTGACGCACGTGCGCAGCGTCACGGCGGCGTCGTCGCGGTCGGTCTTGATCCGCGCCCACGGCTGCTTGCGGTCGAAGTACTCGTTGCCGCGACGCCACAGCGCGCGCAGCTCGGCCGCCGCCTTGCGGAACTCCATCTCGGCCAGCCGCGCGGTGTAGGCGGCGATTCCGGCGTCGACGTCGGCGCGCAGCCGCTGCTCTTCCTCGCCCGCCACCCCGCCGGCGGGCACGGCGCCGTCGAACCGCCGCGCGGTGAAGGTCAGCGCGCGGTTGACAAAGTTGCCGAAGGTGTCGGCGAGGTCCTTGTTGACCGACACGGCCAGCGTCTCCCAGGTGAACGACGAGTCGTCGGACTCGGGCGCGTTGGCGATCAGGTAGTAGCGCCAGACGTCGGCGGGGAGGATCTCCAGCGCGTCGTCCATGAACACACCGACGCCCTGGCTGGTCGAGAACTTGCCGCCGTAGTAGGTCAGCCAGTTGAACGCCTTCAGGTAGTCGACGAGCTTCCACGGCTCGCCCGAGCCGATGATCGTGCAGGGGAAGCCGATCGTGTGGAAGGGGACGTTGTCCTTGGCCATGAACTCCACGTAGCGAACGTCGTCGGCCTCGTACCACCAGGAGCGCCAGGCATCGGGCTCGCCGCGCGCATCGGCCCACTCGCGGGTGGCGCCGATGTACTCGATCGGCGCGTCGAACCACACGTAGTAGACCTTGCCCTCGAATCCGGGGCGGTCGACGGGGACGCCCCAGCTGAGGTCGCGGGTGATGCTGCGGTCGCCGAGCCCCTCGTCGAGCCACTTGAGCCCGATCGAGCGCGAGAGCACCGGCCAGTCGGACTTCGAGGACAGCCACTCGCGCAGCTCGGGGACGAGCTGCGACTGGAGCAGGAACAGCTGCGTCGAGTCGCGCACCTCCAGGTTGGTGGCGCCCGACACGGCCGAGCGTGGGTCGATCAGCTGCGTCGGGTCGAGCAGGTTGCCGCAGTTCTCGCACTGGTCGCCGCGGGCGTGCCCGTAGCCGCAGTACGGACAGGTGCCGATGATGTAGCGGTCGGGCAGGAAGCGGCCGTCGTCGATCGAGTACATCTGCTGGGTCGTGCGCTCCTCGATCAGTCCGCGCTCGTCGAGCACGCGGCCGAAGCGCTGGGTCAGCTCGCGATTCTGGGGCGAGGAGGAGCGCCCGAACACGTCGAAGGAGAGCCCGAAGCGCTCGCCCAGCCCGGCCTGGATCTGCCACTGCTCGCGGCAGAACTCGGCCACCGGGACGCCGGCCTCGGCCGCAGCGAGCTCGGCCGGCGTGCCGTGCTCGTCGGTCGCGCAGACGAACAGAACCTCCTCGCCGCGCTGGCGCAGGAACCGCGCGTAGACGTCGGCGGGCAGCATCGACCCGACCAGGTTGCCCAGATGCTTGACGCCGTTGATGTACGGCAGGGCGCTGGTGATAAGCGTGCGCGGCATCGGGCGCTCGATTCTATGAAGGCCGCGCGACGGCGCTCAGCGGGCCGGCAGCCCGGCCCTGCGGCAGGCCCCGATCAGCTCACGCTGGAGCGAGCCCTGGTAGGTGCCGGGCGTCCCGACGCCGAGGCAGATCGAGCGCGCACGAGCGGCGCAGCCCGAATACGGCTGGGCGCCCATCGAGGACGCCACGGAGACGTACACGCAGCCGTGGCCCGACTTCGGCTCGGCGGTGGCGATGGAGATCACGACGGCGATCACCAGTGCCGCGAACAGCGCCCCGACGCCGGACAGGATCCCGCGCTCGCGCCGGGTAAGGGCGCGCCGCGGGAGCGGCTGGCCATGGCCGGGGGGCAGGATCAGCACGCCCGCGAGTCTAAGGGCCCGGGGGGGGCTCAACGCCCGGGCGAGATCGGCGAGGCGGCCGGTTGGCTCTCGCGGCGCGGCCGGTTTCGGCCAGCGGGCCATATCGCCGCGCGCCCCCGCACGTCACGCTGACGCTCGGACCGGTGCGCGATTCGCTCGATATCAACGGCAACGGCCCGGCGTCCGCCTCGGGGACGGTCGCCGCGGTGCTGCCAGGCGGCGGCGCGCGCGGCGCATACGAGATCGGGGCCCTGTCGGTACTGCTCCCCGCGCTCGAGGCGCGCGGCGAGCGAGTCGAGATCTGGTGCGGGACCAGCGTCGGCGCGATCAACGCCGCCGCCCTCAGCTCGTTCGCCCACCTGCCGGCCGCCGAGCAGGCCCGCGCGTCGCTAGCGCTGTGGACCGGGCTGCGCAAGCGCGACGTGATCGCCCCGGTGGCCGGGGCCGGCGGGGTGCGGATGGCGGTGCGGCTGATCGCGCACGCGCTCGGGGTCCCCGGCGTCGGGCTGGCCAGCCTCCTCGATCCCTCGCCACTCGGACCGTCGCTGAACCGGTGGATCGATTGGGCGCGGCTGGCCGAGAACGTCGACACCGGCCTCGTACGCGCCGCCTGCGTCGTCGCCACCTCGCTGAGCACCGGCGAGCCGGTGGCGTTCGTCGACAGCCGTTCCGGCGCGCCACGCCACGTCGACGACGTGATCCGCTACGTCGACGCGCGGCTGACCGGTGAGCACGTCCGGGCCTCGGCGGCGATCCCGCTGCTGTTCCCGACCGTGGAGGTGACCACGCCGGCCGCGGCGCGCGGCCACTACGCCGACGGCGGCACCCGCCTCAACAGTCCGATCAAGCCGGCGCTCAACCTCGGCGCCGACAAGGTGATCGTGATCGGCCTCGAGCCGTTCGCCCCCAGCGGCGGCCGCCCCGCCCCGCGCCGCGGTCCCAGCATCGCCGACGTCGCCGCCAACGTGCTCGACGGCCTGCTCGTCGACCAGGTCGCCCAGGACCTGCGGCGTCTGGCGGCGATCAACTCGTTCTTCGTCGAGGACGCCGTCTCCGGCACCCGCGACTCGCCGCGGGCCTACCGGCTGGCCCGCGGCCACCGGCCGTACCGCCCGATCTCCTACGCCCTGGTCGCGCCGGCGCGGCGTGGCGCGATCGGCCGGCTGGCCGACGAGGTGTTCGAGCGGCGCTACGGCGGCGTGCGCGGGCTGCGCGACCTCGACTACGTGGTGATGGCCAGGGCGCTCGGCGGGCGCGCGCACTCGCGCGGGGAGCTGCTGTCGTTCCTGCTCTTCGACCCCGTGTTCGTGACCGAGCTGATCGCGATGGGCAGGCGCGACGCGAAGCGCTGGCTGCGCCGCCACCCGCGATTCTGGTGCCGCGACGCCGCCCACGACCTGTCGCTGGCCGGCTTCGATCGCGGCGCGCTCCAGGAGCAGGATGCGCTCGAGGAGTTCCGCTCCCGGCGCCGGCGCTGAGCTACGCGTCGGGCGCCGGCGCTGAGCCACACGTCGGGTGCCGGCGCTGAGCTACACGTCGGGCGCCGGGCGCCGGGCGCCGATCGAGGCGCCCGTCGAGGCGACCACCACCAGCACGATCCCGAGCAGCGAGCGCAGCGAGAGGTCCTGGCCTAGCACCAGCAGGCCCGCCAGCGCGGCCATCCCCGGCTCGAGGCTCATCAGCACCCCGAACACGTTGACGGCGATCCTCCGCAGCGCCTCGAGCTCGAGCGAGTAGGGGATCGCCGAGGACAGCATCCCGACGGCCGTGCCGAGCAGCAGCGAGCGGACGCGCAGCAGGTGGGCGCCGCCCTCCGCCAGGCCGACGGGGAGCGCCACCACCGCGGCCACGCACATCGCCAGGGCGAGGCCGCCGCCGCCGGGGATCGTCCGCCCGACCCGCGCGCTGAGCAGGATGTAGGCCGCCCACATCGCCCCCGCGATCAGCGCGAACATGACCCCCAGCGGATCGAGGCCGTGGACGCCGCCGTGGCTGAGGGCGGTGATCCCGACGGCGGCCAGCACCACCCACACGAGGTCGACGCGCCGCCGCGAGCCGCCGATCGCCACCGCCAGCGGACCGAGGAACTCGATCGTCACCGCCGCACCGAGCGGCAGCCGGCGCAGCGCGTGGTAGAAGCTGACGTTCATCGCCGCCAGCACGACGCCGAACGCGCCGGCCGACAGCAGCTCCCGGCCGCTCAGCCCGCGCACCCGGGGACGCCAGATCGCGCTCAGCACGAGGCTCGCCGTGAGCAGTCGCAGCAGCCCGGCGCCCCCGGGACCGACCGCGCCGAACAGCTTCGAGGCTACCGCCGAGCCGAACTGCACCGAGGTGACGCCCCCGAGCACCAGCGCGGCCGACGGCGCCCGGGCCAGCGCGCCGGGGCCGCGCACGGCTTGACTTGGATTCGCCACGCCGAGCGATCGTAGACCGCTACGATCCCCCGTGACCGTGCTAGGCGGGGACGTAGCGGCGCCCTGAATCCGCAATCCGCTTTAGCGGGGCTGAACTCCCTCCCGAGGGGTGCAGGCCCTGGGTCAGCGCCCCGCCAACGGTGCTGATGGCCCGGTCCCGTTGCGATGGAGAACCGTGAACCAGGTCAGGTCCGGAAGGAAGCAGCCTTAAGCGGTCACCTCCAGGCGCGGCGGGAGCGCCGGACCGGAGCCGGAGGTGGGAGTCGCGGCCCAGGAACCGATCTCGACGGAGGGTGCACGGTCACTTTCGACCCCGAGCAAACGGCCGATCCGGCGAAGGGATCGTCGTGCAGGAACTTCTCGAGCCGGCGGCTCGGCTCACCCCCGTGCGGCCTGAGCGGCACCTGAGAGACTCCGGGTCATGAGCGCCGGCGAGCACCCGCTCGAGAACCTGGTCAAGATCGGCGCCGCCGCCTCGGCGCTGGGCGTCAGCATCGACACCTTGCGCCGGTGGGAGCGCAGCGGCCGGATCGTCTTCAAGCGCCACGGCCGGCAGCGGTTCATGTCCTCTCAGGACCTCGCCGAGCTGCTGCGCGCGCGGGGGGCCAAGGGCCTGTCGAGCGCCCGCAACCGGATGGCGGGAACGATCGTGGCGGTGAAGAAGGACGGCGTCATGGCCCAGATCGACATGGCCTGCGGCCCGTACCGGATCGTCTCGCTGATGTCGAGCGAGGCCGCCGAGGAGCTCGGCCTGAAGCCCGGCGACCAGGCCACCGCGGTGGTCAAGTCGACCACGGTGATCATCGAGACGCGGTGAAGCGGACGCCGCCGTCGACTCGGACGCGCACGGTCTGCCCGACCCGCGGCGGCGGGAACGGGACGACGGCATAGAGGCGCCCGTGCTCCGTCGAGAGCTCGAGCCGGGCCCCGTCCTCGAGCGGGATCGCCCGGGCGATGCGAGCCCTGAGTGGCCCGTCGGGGTCGAGGATCACGTGGGCGGGCCGGGTCAGCAGCAGCCCGCCGTCGCGGCGCAGCTCGCCGTCGAAGCCGAGGAAGCGCGCCACCTGCGGGGCCGGGGGCTGTTCGAGCAGCGCCCGCGGTGGGCCCTCGGCGACGATCCGGCCGTCGAGCAGGATCAGCAGCCGGTCGGCCAGCGCCCACGCCTCGGCGCGATCGTGGACGACGACCAGCGTCGCCCGCTCCGGCGAGCGCAGCACCGACACCGCGTCCTCCAGCAGCGAGGCCCGGGTCTCGGCGTCGAGCCCGGCGAACGGCTCGTCGAGCAGCAGCACGTCGGGCGCCACCGCCAGCGCCCTGGCGAGGTGCACGCGGCGGCGCTCGCCGCCCGACAGCGCCGTCGCCGGGCGCTCGGCCAGGTGCTCGGCGCCGAGCCCCCGCAGCGCCTCACGCGCCCGCGCCACACGCTCGGAGCGGGGGACCCCCCACCACGCCAGGGCGACCGTCACATTGGCCAGCACCGAGCGGCCGGCCAGGTCCGGGGACTGCAGCGCGATCGCCAGCCGGCCGCGACGCTGCACCCGCCCCGCGGTGGCCGGGATCGCCCCGGCGAGTGCGTCGAGCAGCGTGCTCTTGCCCGCGCCGTTGGGGCCGAGCAGCGCGACGATCTCGCCGGCGTGGAGCTCAAGGCTGACCTCGTGGACGACCTCGCTTCGGCCGCGGTTGGCGCACAGGCCCTCGCAGAGGAGGCTCGCGTCGGGGCGCCCGTCGTTCACGCCGACGGGCTGAAGCGCAGCCGGATCCCGTGCGTCCGGTGCTGGAGCAGGCTGAGGCCGCCCATCAGGATCAGGATCAGGACCAGGAGCACGATCGAGATCGCCACCGCATCGGCGTAGCGCGCGCCGTTGACCTCGTACAGCGTGGCACTGGCCAGCGTCTGGTCATAGCCGTAGATGTTGCCGCCGATCAGCGCGATCGCCGCGACCTCGGAGAGCGAGGTGCCGAGCGCCGCGACGATCGCCGCGACGACTCCGATCCGAGCCTCGCGGAGCGCGAGCAGCGACAGCTGCGCGCGGCCGGCCCCCAGCGCCCGCGCCTGGGCGAGCAGCCCCGGGGCGAGGCCCTGGATCGCCGCCGCGCCGAGCGCGACCACGTACGGCAGCGCGAGGATCGTCTGGGCGATGAGCACCGCGCGGCGGGTGAAGATCAGGTTCAGCGAGCCGAGCGGCGCGTGCCGGGCGAAGATCAGGAACAGGACGACGCCGACCACCACCGGCGGCAGCGCCAGGCCGGCGTTGACCAGCACCTGGAGCCCGCGCCGGCCGCGGAAGCGCCCGAGGCCGACCAACAGCGCGATCGGCAGCCCGATCACCACCGCCGCCGCGGTGGCGACCGCCGCCACCTGGAGGGTGAAGGCGATGATCCCGTACAGCGCCGGGTTGCCGTCCGCGATCAGCGGCACGGCGGCGCGCAGCTCCTCCCAGATCAGGTGCATCTCAACCCGTCCGGAAGCGCAGCCGGATCCCGCCCGTGCGCTGCTGGAGCACGGTCAGGATCGCCACCAGCCCGAGGATCAGCGTCAGCAGGACGATCCCGATCGCCAGTTCGTAGGGGTCGTTGGCCGTGGACGTGAAGCCGGCCAGGAGCGCACTGGCCAGGGTTTCGTCGTGGCCCTCGAAGTTGCCGCCGACGATGATCACCGCGCCGACCTCGGAGATCGTCGCCCCGAGCGCGGCGATCACCGCGGCCAGCACGCCGACCCGCGCCTCGCGCAGCGCCAGCGTCGAGAGCTGGCGGCGCCCGGCGCCGAGCGCCCGCGCCTGGGCCAGCAGGCCGGGGGCCAGCCCCTGGATCGCCGCCGGCGTCAGCGCGACGATGTACGGCAGCGCCAGCACTGCCTGGACGATGTAGACGGCGCGCAGGGTGAAGGCCAGGTGCCAGGAGCCGAGCGCGCCCTGGGGGAGGATCAGCAGCAGCACGCCGATGCCGAGCATGACCGGCGGCAGCGCCAGGCTGGCGTTGGCGAGGATCTGCAGCGCGCGCCGGCCGCGGAAGCGACCCAGGGCGATGAGGAGCCCGATCGGCAGACCGATCGCCACCGCGGCCGCGGTCGAGATCACGGCGACGCGGATCGTGACCCAGGTGAGGCTGAGGATGAAGGCGTTGCCGTGGAAGATCAGCGCCAGCGCCGCGCGCAGCTGATCCCACAGGAAGGCCATTCAGCGACCCGGCTTCGGGGGCGCCTGCTGGACGTAGACGAGCTGCCCGTCGGCGAGGCGGTACACCACCCCGGCCTGCGTGCCCCGGCCGAGCGTGCGGGCGCCGGGCTTGGGCAGCGGCGCGATCGTCTGACCCGCGCCGACCTTGATCACCGGCGGCGCGTTGGCTCGCAGCCCGTGGCGGGTCAGGGTGCCGCCGAGGTGCAGCGAGGACAGCGCCGCGAGCAGGAACGCCACCGACAGCACGATCCCCAGGTCGAACAGGTTGACGAGCCCGTCGAGCGGATCGCCGTTGCGATCCTCGCGCCCGCGCGAGCGCGGGGTCACCGAGATCATGCGCCGGGCCCCGGAGTCATGCCGCCCCCGCGGCGCGGCGGTCGTCGATCAGCGCCGCGAGATACTCGAGATCGGAGAGGTCCTGGTTGTACATCCGGTCGCGGGACAGCGACAGCCCGAACGCGACGGCGCCGATCAGCAGCCCCACCACGGTCACGGAGAACGCCACCCGCAGGTTCTGGCTGAGCGTCGCGGTGTTGCCGTTGGCCAGGCCGGTGAGGGCCGGGGACAGCGGGATCAGCGTCCCCATCAGCCCGAGCGCGGGGCCGGCCCGGACGAGCAACCGGGTGCGACCGAGCCGGCGCTGCGCGTCGAGGTCGAAGTCGGCCAGCGCCTTGTTGAGCTGATGGTCGCTGCCCTCGCCGCGCGCGTGCTCGACGATGAACTCGAGCGTGGCCGCCATCGCCGGGCTACGGGGCAGCTGCTCCACGGCCGCCATCGCCGCGGTGCGGTCGCCGTCGAGCAGCGCTCGCCGCGCATCCTCGGCGGCACTCTGCAGCGCCCCGAAGCGTCGGCGGCGCCGGCGGCGGAGCTCGACCGCGTAGCTGCCGAGCTCGTAGACGACGAGCGCCAGCGCCACCAGCGCCAGGATCAGCACCGGCACCTGCAGCGCGCTGGCGACGAGGAAGATCGCCTGGTCGATGTCGTGGGTGCTGAGAAAGGCGAAGACGGGCACGGCGGTGGCTCGCGGCGAAGGGCTCAGGCTCGGAGGGTGAGCGCGCGCCAGGCGCGCCGCCCGCGCAGCTCGCGTCCCGCGCCGAGCCCGAGGAGCACCACGATAGCCAGTGCGGCGGCGAGGCCGGGGACGAGAGAGGCGTGGACGCCGCGTCGGACCGCGGGGGCGGTCGCAGCCGCGGCGACGACCCGCCGGACCAGCGGGCTGGCGTCCGGCGGCAGCGTGACGACGTCACCGATCAGCCGCCCGCTGACGAGTCGCGCGCCGGGGGCGGTTGGGGGCGAGCGGCGCAGCGGCGGGCGGGCGGGCGCATGGCGTCGTCCCGCCCCGCCCCGGCGGCCGGCGGAGCGGTTCGGCGCGGCGCCGGTGGCGCGCCCCGCGGCGCCGATCCCGGCATGAGTGGCGGTGGCGCCCCCGGTGGTGGCGCCACGGCGCGGCGCGGCGCCTGCTCGCGAGGAGCCTCCGGCGCTCCCGCCGCGCTGCCGGCCGCCCCGGCCGGCCGATGGCGCGCCCGCCCCGGCGCCCGGGGTGGAGCCGGCCGACGTGATCGGCCCGGTCGGCGAGGCTCCGGAGGTCCCGTTCCCCGGGGTGCCAGCGCTGCCCGAGCGAGTCGGGGACGGGCCGCCGGGCGGGTTGACGGTGATCGCCGTCGACGCCGTGCCGATCCCACCGCCCGCGTCGGTGACCCGGACCGCGACCGCGTAGACACCCCCGGTGGCGAACGTCTCGAGCGGTCGCTGGATGCCCGAGCGCGGGGCCCCCCCACCGAAGTCCCAGGCGTAGCTCAGCGCGCCGGCGTGGCCGCCGGCCACGGTGGCGCTGAAGCCGATTGCCCCGCCGGTCGTGACCGTGCTCGGCGAGGCGTCGAGGGACACCTGGAGGCTCGGCCCCTCGTAGACCTCGATCTGCAGCGGCGGCGCGGTCTCCACCTGGTCCTGGAAGTCGAAGTCGGAGACCCGGCCCCGCCACGGGCGGTTGTACTGCACGGTCGAGCCCTGCGAGGAGACGACCGCAGCGTCCCCGGGGTTGGCGAACTCGCTCGGAGCGGCGAGGTCGGCCGGCCCGAGCTGCGAGAACGGGGCCGCCTCGGGGGCCCCGTCGCTGCCGATGATGCTGACCTCGGTGACCTCACCGGCCGCGATCGGCGTCTGCAGGCAAGCGAGGATCGAGGCCAGCGACCACGTCCCGGTCTGCGGACCGGCCTGCGGGAGGGGCTCGGTGAGGTTGCCCTGGCGGCCGTGTTCGAACATCGTCGAGGGGCCGTACTGGGGACACCGCTGGGGGTCGGCCTGGAGCGCGCCGAGCGTCACCGAGTCCGGCAGCACCGCCCCGCCGGCCCGGTGCACGGTGGCCTGGACGATCGTGGTGTCGGCCCGCGCGGCCACCGGGCCTGCCGCCGCGAGCAGGCCCAGCAGCAGCATCGTCCTCAGCGCGAACCGCCGGCGTAGCACGTTTCCTCAGTTTACGTTCAGCGACCGCGGGCTCGAGGAGCTCGAGGGCGGCCCCCTCTGCACGAGCTCCAGCCGGAGCGCGTAGGCGTACCCGCGCCTGAGCCTCGCTCGGATCGTGAAGCCGGTGGCGCCGGCCCTGACCGACGTTTTCCCGATCCGCGCGAACGACGTCCCGCGGCTCCGGGCCGCCGGCGGCCGCGCGTGCGTACGCCGCGCGAGCAGCAGCACACGGGCTCCGCGGGCCGTCGGCGCCTGGCTGAGCGCGCCGCGGACGGTCAGCTTCCCGCGCCGCACCGACACGTAGCGGAAGCTGACCGTGCGCGCCGGCACGGTCACCGGGACGGCGGCGCTGGTCGCGCTGAGGACCTGTCCGGCGTCGTCGTAGCGCGTCTCGAGCTGCCAGCGGCCGGGCCGGAGCGCCGCTGGCGCCGCGTAGCTCTCCTGCCCGGCCTTGAGCGGGGTCCTTCCGGCCACCGCATAGGCGGCCCGTGACCCGAGCGGCCGGGCGAGGATCGAGACCGTGCCGCCGGCGCCGGGCGCCGGGGGGGCGATCGAGCCCGAGACCGTCGCGCCGCCGGCGTGGCCTCGGGCGCTGTTGATCGTGACCGCGCCCCGGACGTCGATCCTCACGGCGGCCGAGGCAGCCGGCGAGAGGATGTCGCCGTAGACCGGGCTCAGCTTGCTGATCTCGACCTGCGAGATCTGGCCGGTGGAGACCTGGTAGGAGCCGCTCGAGCCAGGAGTGAAGGTGATGCTGAAGCCGCCGCCGGCGTTGGTCGTGCCGGTGGCGACGGGCACCGGGATCCCACCGGAGAGCTCGTCCACGGTCACCGTCCTGCCGGCGATCGGCGCGTAGCCCGGCTCGTTGTTGGTGACGCTCCCGGTCACCGTGACCGGCTTGCCGCCGGCCGCCGCGGCCGGGAACCCGGAGGCGCTCACCGTCGGCGAGGCGTCGGCGACGAACGGGGGGCCGGCCGGGTCGCTGGTGTTGGCGAGATAGGCCTTGAGCTGCGACTGGAACGCCGGCGAGGTGAGCAACGAGACGAAGTCCTGCGCGGCGGTCAGGTTGACCGTCTCGCCGCTGACTGAGGGATTGATGATGTAGGCGTGAAAGTAGTTGATCAGCGCGGTGGCACCGCCCGGCGCGCCGGCGGCGTTGTCGCGGGTGACGATCTTGAGGTTGGGGATCGCCCCGGCGGGATCGAGCCCCGAGGCGAGGTAGTCGAAGGTGCCGCGATCGCTCAGCACGTAGCACGAGTTGCCACCGCTGGTGCCGACCGTACAGGCGTTGGCGGCGATCACGTTCGCGCCCTGGTTGGCGCCGCCGTTGACGTAGTACCACCCCGGCGCGTCGGTGCCGTTGACCGTCCCGCTGTCCGGGCACGCCTGGCGCGAGGCGCTCTGCACCGAGGGGCTGATCGGCGACATCCCCCCGCCGTCGGCGGCGCTGACCGTGCACAGCACGACGCCCGAGGGGACCAGCCCGGCACTCGCCACGAGCCCCCACAGCGCGTGCTCCTCGACCGTCGTCCCCGATGCCGTGGTGGTGCCGCCGCGGGTCACGAACGTGGCGCGGCCGGCCACCCCCGACCTGGCGACGTCGGCGAACGCCCGGGCAATGTTGTTGGCCGCGCCCGCCGAGGTGCCCGCCGAGGCGCCGGCCAAGGCGGCGGTCGGGCCGGCGAGCACGAAGTCGTTGGTGAACAGCGCGTTGCCGTACTGGCTGTTGTACGAGAAGCCTCCGGCCACGAACTGGTTCTCGAGCGACGCCGCGTGGACGATCAGCACGCTCGGGCCACCGTTGCCGCTCTCCGCGTTCTGGATCGCCGTGCCGGTGGCCGACCCGACGTACTTGAACGTGAACTGCGGGAAGGCGGCCGAGAACTGTGGCTGGATCACGTTCCGGACCAGGCCGGAGTCGCTCACGTCGCTGGTGCCGACGACGGTCAGCGTCGAGGAGGTGTCGGCGCCGGCCGCGGGCGCCAGTAGCGCGAAGCCGGCGATCAGCCCCAGGAGCAGGCAGGCGAGGCGCGAGGCGCGCATCGTGCCAGCATATATGCACTGCCTAGGCAGGAATGCCTGTCGCGCGAGCCGCGCTCAGGCGGCGGACCGGCACCCGGCCGCACCGGCCGGCTGTCGGTGGGCCGCACCGGCCGGCTGTCGGTGGGCACCGACCGGCGCTCTACGCTGCTCGCCGTGACCCGACGCATCCCCCCCCGCGCCGCGCTGGCTCCCGTCGCCGTGGCGGCGGCGCTCGCCGGGTGCGGGGCCGGCGCCCAGCCGAGCTTCGTCGCCCGCGCCGACGCGATCTGCGCCGGTGCGCTGCGCCAGCTCCGCGCGCTGCCGCCGGCGCCGGCCGCCGGCGGATCGCCGCTGGCCGGCTACCTGGCCCGCGCGCTGCCGATCGTGCGCGCCGAGGCCCGGGCCGTCGCGGCGCTGCCGCGGCCCGGGGAAAGCGCCCGCCGGCGGGCCCGTCTGGACGCGTTCCTCGCGGCGCTGCACACCTCGGCCGCGGACCTCGCCGCGCTCAGCGCCGCCGCGCAGCGCGGAGACGCGGCGGCCGTGGCCGTGGCCGCGGCGACGCTGCGCGCGAGCCCGCTGCCCGCGCTCGCCGCCGGCTACGGCCTGCGCGCGTGCGGGTCCCCGGGGGCCACCGTCACCTGAGCCGGGCGCGGCCGGCGCGAGCGCGGCCGAAGCCGTTCATGACCCCATCGGCACCTACCGCACGGTGAGCAGCGCCGCGCTGGCGCCCGGCAGGCTGACGCGGTAGCCGCCGCCGCTCGGGCGCAGCGTGGCCGCGCTCGCCGTGCCGGCGGGGATGCCGGTGGAAGTGGTGGCGCCGAAGCCCTGGTCGCCCAGCGTCACACCCGACCGCGCGGCCAGGCCCGGGGCGCCGAGCCGCTCAAGCGTCCCCGGCGCGGTCCCCGGCGCGGTCCCCGGCGCGAGCTTGACCGTGAGCTGCGCGGGCCGGCCGGGACGGGTGTTGATCAGCACCACGCGGACGTGCCCGTCAGGCCCGCGCGTCGCCCACGCGCGCAGCGGACCGGTGCTCGTCCCGGCGAGCCGCAACAGCTCCGAGCCCGGTGGCGCGGCGCGCGCGAACATCAGCAGCCCGTAGTACAGCGGGTACACGCGCGCGACGTACGCCGAGCCGCGGGTGTGAAAGGCGAACAGCTGGTTGACGGCGCCCGGCGCGGTGTGGATGTTGACCCCTCCGACGCCAACGTCGGCCATCGCGAACATCGCGTCGAGGGACCACAGCGCAGCCGCGAATGTGTCGCTCAGCCCGGGTTGGCCGCCACACGAGACGGCGTTCATCTCGCCGATCCGCAGCGCCGCGCGGTGGCGGTGGGCGACGCGGACGTACGGCGCGACGCTCGCCGCCAGGCCGCGGGTCGACGCCTCGGCGAGCAGGTCGGCGGACGTCCAGTGGGTCGACTTGGCGCAGCGCTGCAGCGGGTAGCGGTGCAGCGTGGCCAGGCCGACCCGGGGGTTGGCGGCGAGGAACGGGCCGAGCTGACCCGACCACGCCGGCGAGCCGATCGCCGGGCCGGCCAGCGGGACCGCGGGCAGGCGGCGGGCGAGCGCGCCGAACTGGCGCGAGTAGACCGCGAACGAGTAGCCGCGCGGACGCCCGCGGATCCCCACCCCGGCCCTGGTCCGGTACCAGTTGAAGCTGCCGTACAGCTCGGGCTCGTTGCCGAGCTCGAGGCCCGCGAGGTACGGCCGGCCGATCTGGGCGACCATCGCGCGGGCCTCGGGGCCGGCGATCCGCGCGCTGTCGGCCTCGAGGTTGACCCCGAGGACCAGCCGCGCGTCGAGCCCGGCGGCCAGCGCGTGCGCGACGGCCAGCCACGCCGGCGTGAGCGTGTAGCGCACCCACGGCGGCTTGGCCGCGGCCGCTCGCGCCGAGTACCAGCTCCAGTCGGTCGAATCGCCGCCGATCCGCAGCACCGGCCGCTGGCCCGGCGCCAGGTTGCGCACGAGCTGCTCGAACACGGGGTTCAGCGCCGCTGGATCCTGGCCGGCGTAGGTCTTCAGCGCCGTCTGCTCGAACGACAGCCCCACGAACCCGGAGGGAATCGTCCGGCCGCTCGGCGCGCCGACGACGACGACCGCTCCCGGCGCGGCGCGGGGCCGGGCCGTCGAGCCCGAAGCCGCCAGCAGCGCCACGGCGGCGATCACCGGCACGATCGAGATCCTGCGCGCGACGGACACGAGGTGGGCCAGCATAGTCAGTGGCTCCCGCGGGCGGCCCGGCGGGCCGCCCGGCGGGCCGGGCGCCGCCGGCCGTGATCTGAGATCGTCTGGGGCAACGCGATGAGGAGGACCCGAGCATGACCGGCACCGGAACCGCCGAACTGATCGTGCGCTGCCTCGAGAACGAGGGCGTCACGCACGTGTTCGGGATCCCCGGCGAGGAGAACATCCACCTCGTCGACGCGCTCTCGCGCTCGTCGATCCGCTACGTGCTGGTCCGTCACGAGCAGGCGGCCGCGTTCATGGCCGAGGTGTACGGGCGGCTGACCGGCAACGCCGGCGTGTGCTCGGCGACGCTCGGCCCGGGCGCGATCAACCTGCTGCTCGGGGTCGCCGATGCGAGCACCAACTCCACCCCGGTGGTGGCGCTGTCGGCGCAGGTGGGAATGCGGCGCTCGTTCAAGGAGTCCCACCAGGGCGTCGACCTCGTCTCGATGTTCAGGCCGGTGACCAAGTGGGCGGAGCTGATCGCCACTCCGGAGGCGGTTCCTGAGATGGTCCGCAAGGCGTTCAAGTTGGCCCAGACCGAGCGGCCGGGCGCGGTCTACCTGGCCGTGCCGGAGGACGTCGAGAAGTCACCGGCGCCGGAGGACGCGCGCCCGCTGGCCGTCAACCGCCCGCGCCCCGACGAGCCCTCGGCGGCCCAGCTCAGCCGCGCCGCCGAGGTGCTGCGGGCGGCCGCCAACCCGATCCTGCTCGCCGGCCACGGCGCGGCGCGGGCCGGCGCGGGCGATGCCGTGCGGCGCTTCGCGGAGAAGCTCGGCGTGCCCGTCGCCACCACCTTCCACGGCAAGGGGGTGCTGCCCGACGACCATCCGCAGGCACTCGGGGCAGTCGGCTTCATGCGCCACGACTACGTCAACTTCGGCTTCGACGCCGCCGATGCGATCGTCGCCGTCGGCTATGAGCTGCAGGAGTTCGACCCCGTCCGGATCAATCCGCAGGGCGACAAGAAGATCATCCACATCCATCGCTTCCCGGCCGAGGTCGACGCGCACTACGAGGTCGAGGTCGGCTTGCAGTCCGACATCGCCCGCACGCTCGACGCGCTCGCCGCTGTCGTCGAGCGCCGCGGCGCCCCCGACCGCTCCGGGCAGCGGATCCGGGCGATGCTCGAGTCCGAGCTCGACCGCGGGCGCGAGGACGCCCGCTTCCCGCTCACCCCGGCGCGGATCGTCGCCGACACCCGGGCGGCGCTGCGCCGCGATGACATCGTGCTCGTCGACACCGGCGCGCTGAAGATGTGGATGGCCCGGCTGTACCCGACCTACGAGCCGAACACCTGCCTGATCTCCAACGGCCTCTCGACGATGGCGTGGACGCTGCCCGGGGCGATCGCGGCGAAGATCGCCCGGCCCCACGCGCGCGTGCTGGTGGCCACCGGCGACGGCGCCTTCATGATGAACTCGCAGGAGCTCGAGACGGCGCTGCGCGAGCGGATCCCGATGGTGGTGCTGATCTGGGTCGACGACGAGTACGGCCTGATCAAGTGGAAGATGGACCTCGAGCTCGGGCACAACGTCGACATCGCGTTCGGCAACCCGGACTTCGTCGCCTACGCCGAGAGCTTCGGCGCCCGCGGCTACCGGATCGAGGCCGCCGACGAGCTGCTGCCGACGCTCCGGCGGGCGCTCGACGACGACACCGTCTCGGTGATCGCCTGCCCGGTCGACTACGCGGCCAACCTGGAGCTCACCGAGGCTCTCGGCGAGCTCGACGGGTCGCTGTCCTGATCCCGCGCCGGACCGGGAGCCCGCCGGGTCGCTACACGCCGACCGGGTTGCGGGCGCCCTCGCCCCCCACCGACACGCTCGCCCTCGCCGTGACCAGTTGGTAGAGGATCAGCAGCTGGATCAGCGCCAGCGACTCGGAGCGGTACAGCTCGGTGCCGATCGTGAACTCCCCCAGCCGCCGGGCCCGCAGATGGGTGGCGAAGTGCATCCGCGCCCAGATCGCCTCCTCGACGGCGGCCGCCGCGTCGGGATCCATCCGTCCCGGGATCCGGAGCACGAGCGCGCCGTCGCGCTCCTCGAGCACGAGGCCGCCCTTCTGGACGAACGCGGTCAGGTCCGGGTGCGGGAGGCCGTCGCGGAGCGTCAGCTCGGCGTCGAGATGCGTGGGGTCCTGGTCTGCCCCCGGGGCGGACGCGAACGCCACCAGCATGTCGGCATGGCGTCGCTGGGGCCTGATGAACGCCTCCGAGTCGGGCTCGCGGCGGTCGAGCTCGGCCAGCACGGCGTCGGTGGTGTACCCACGGCGCGAGCAGTCTCGCTGAACCTTCCACCGCCGACGGAGATCCTCGGGCGGGTTGAGGTACACCCGCACGTCGTAGATGTCCCGCATCTCGGGCACGTAGTAGCCGAACAGCCCCTCGATCACGGTGAAGCGGCCCGGCTGCACATACACGGGCGGCCCGAAGGTCCCGTCCTTGTGTCGGTACACCGGCTTGAGGATCGCCTCGCCGCGGCGCAGGTGCACCAGATGCTGGGTGATCATGTCGATGTAGTTGCAGTCCGGATGCAGCGGCGTGATCCCGACCTCGGCCCGCTGCCGGCGGTCGTAGCGGTGGTAGTCGTCGGTGCAGATGTGCGAGACGTTGTCCTCGCCGAGGACGCGCACCAGCCCGCGCGTGATCGTCGTCTTGCCCGATGCGGAGTCACCGACCACGCCGAGGATGATCGGCCGCGGACTCATCGATGGCACGGCTCAGCGACGGCCAGTCTCACCGGGCGCTCGGTCTTCTGCCGGTCGGATCACGACTCGACCGGCGTGGTCTCGCTCGCGCCGTCTGCGCGGGTCCCGACGCCGCCCACCGCGATCGCCGCCCTGGCGGTCACCAGGTGGTACAGGAGCAGCAGCTGCACGAGCGCCAGCGATTCGGAGCGGTGCACGTCGTTGCCGACCTCGAACTGGCCGAGCCGCTCCGAGCGCAGGTGCGAGGCGAAGTGCAGCTTCTCCCAGATCGACTCCTCGATCTCGGACGCCTGATCGTGCTCGATCCCGCCGGCGATGTTCACCAGCAGCCCCGAGTCCTCCTCGGTCAGGGTGATCCCGCGCTTGCCGTCGCCGATCACCGGAGCGAGATCGGGGTGCGGCAGGCTGTCGCGCAACCGCAGCTCGGCGTCGAGGGCGTGGTCGTCGCCGCTGTCGCCCTCCCGGAAGGACACCACGACGTCGGCATAACGCTCCTGCGGGCGGATGAACTGCGCCGAGTCGGGTTCGCGCTTGTCGAGGTCCGCGAGCACCTGGTCCGTGGTGTATCCGCGGTGCGAGCAGTCACGATGGACCTTCCACTTCCGCCGCAGCTCCTCGGGCGGCGCCAGGTACACCCTGACGTCATAGCATTCGCGCACGGCCTCGGTGTGGTAGCCGAGCAGCCCCTCGACGATCGTGAACGGCTTCGGGGTCACATGGACGGGAGGACCGAACGTCCCGTCGGCGTGCTGGTAGACCGGCTTGAGGATCGGGCTGCCCTCGCGGAGGTGCCTGAGGTGCTGGGCCATGATGTCGAGGTAGTTGCAGTCCGGATGCAGCGGGGTGATGCCGAGCTCCGCGCGCTGCTTGCGGTCGTAGCGGTGATAGTCGTCGGTCGAGAACGTCGTCACCTGGTCCTCGCCGAGGATGCCCGCGAGCCCCGCCGACAGCGTCGTCTTGCCGGCCGCCGAGTCGCCGACCACGCCGAGCATGATCGGCCGGGGAATGTTGCCGCCGGCGCCGTTCGAGGGCGCGGGCCCGTCGTTGCCGGGGGTTTGCTTACTCTCCGACATTGGCTCCCACCTCCTGGCTCGGCGCCCGGAGCGGGTCGCCCTCCGGCTCGGACTCCTCGGTGTCGTCGAACACCGAGCTGCGGCGGATGTCGTCGGCCTCGAGCGTGACCAGATCCTGCTTGGTCAGCTTCGCGTCGGACTCGAACAGCCGCATCGCCTGGCGCATCCGGGCGCGCTCGATGGCGTTGCGAATGCTGCGCCCGTGGGCGAAGCGGGGACGGGCGAGCCGGCGCTCAATGTACTCGTTTAGCGCCGCGGTGCCGTCCTCGCTGATCTCATAGCCCTGGCGGTCGACCATCATCCCCGCGATCTGCATCAGCTCCTCGACGGCGTAGTCGGGGAAGTGGATGTGGTGGGCCACGCGCGAGCCCATCCCGGGGTTGGCCTGGAAGAACTGCTCCATCGGATCCTTGTAGCCGGCCATGATCACGACCAGGTTCTGGCGCTCGGACTCCATCACCTGGAGCAGCACCTCGATCGCCTCCTGGCCGTAGTCGCGCTCGTTCGCCGGCCGGTGCAGGTAGTACGCCTCGTCGATGAACAGCACCCCGCCGAGGGCGCGCTTGACGACGTCCTTGGTCTTCGGCGCCGTGTGACCGACGTACTGGCCGACGAGGTCGTCGCGCGTCACCGCCACGAGGTGGCCCTTGTCCACGTAGCCGAGGCGGTGGAGGATCGCGGCCATCCGCAACGCGACCGTCGTCTTGCCCGTCCCGGGATTGCCGGTGAAGCTCATATGCAGGGTGGGCCGCTCGGATCGCAGCCCAAGCTCCTCGCGCAGCCGGTTGATCACCAGCAGCGCCGCGACCTCGCGGATCCGGCGCTTGACCGGCTCGAGCGCGACGAGGTTCCGGTCGAGCTCGTCGAGCACCTCCTGCACACGGGAGTCGCGGACGACCGACTGGACGTCGGCCTCGCCGTCGGAGACCGCCCCGGCGAAGTCCACCGAGGCGATCGCCGAGCCGGCCTTCGCGTCCTTGTCCGGGCGCACGACCTCGCCGCTGAACTCGTCGGAGAACAACGGTGAGCCGCGGTCGTTGCCGCGAGACGCACCCCGGCCCTGCTCGCCCCGGAGCTCGGGGTCCAGCGATCTTCCGGTTGTGTCGAGGCCGCGGGGGGCCACTACGACTCGCCGATGCCGTCGTCACTCGCCGCGTCGGCGTCGCCGGCCTTCCCGTCGCCCCCCCTGTGCGAGTCCCGGCCGGCCGTGGCGTCCTGGACGGCCGCCGGGTCGCGGGTGGTGCTGAGATCGGCCCGGTTCCCGTAGCGGCGTCCGACCGGATCCCGCTGGGCGTAGGAGACCACGGTGTAGCGGATCACGCGATCGGCCCCCTCCGTGCGCTCGAGCCGGAACCCTGGCTCCTCCGCGGGACGGTGGACGATGAAGCTTAGCCGGGAGGTCTGGCGACCGAGCGAGCTGTCGTAGCAGACGACCTTGATGTAGTGATTCGGGTACGCCTCCCGGCACGCGTGGACGTCGCGCATCGCCACGTCAGCCTCGTCGGGCGAGAGGTCGAACTCCGGCTGCTTCCACATGTCCCAGTACGCGTTGCGCGGGTGCGGATCGTCGGTGTACTCGACCATGATCGCCCAGCCGTTGTCGAGGGCGTAGCTGATCTGGGTCTCGATCTCCTCGTCGGTCAGGTCGTCCAGGAATGAAAAGGTTCCCTGCGTGATCCTCATGGGGCGTCTCCCTCGTCCGGCTAGCGGCTCGTCGTGGGGGTGGCCACGACGTCCGGGGTGTCGGTCGACTCGAAGTCGAACGTGATGTCCTTCCAGACCTCGAGCGCGGCATCGAGCTCGGGGCAGCCCTTGGCCGCGTCGCGGAGGATGTCGGGTCCCTCGGAGAAGTAGTCGCGGCCCTCGTTGCGGGCCTTGATCATCGCTTCGACGGCGATGCGGTTGGCGGTGGCGCCGGCCGCGATCCCCATCGGATGTCCGATCGTCCCGCCGCCGAACTGGAGCACGACGTCCTCGCCGAGGTAGTGCAGGAGCTGGTGCATCTGGCCGGCGTGGATCCCGCCCGAGGCGACCGGCATCACCGGCGCCAGCGACGCCCAGTCCTGGTCGAAGAAGATGCCGGTCTGGGGATTGGCCTTGTTGAAGCGCTCCCGGCACACGTCGTAGTAACCCTTGATCATGCTCGGGTCGCCCTCGAGCTTGCCGACCACCGTGCCGGCGTGGATGTGGTCGACGCCGAGCATCCGGCACCACTTCGCGATCACGCGGAAGCTCACCCCGTGGTTCTTCTGGCGGGTGTAGGTGCCGTGGCCGGCGCGGTGGAGGTGGAGGATCATCCCGTTGGCCCGCGCCCACTTGGACATCGACTGCATCGCCGTGAAGCCGACGGTCAGGTCCATCATGATGATCACGCTGCCGATCTCCTTGGCGAACTCGGCGCGCTCGTACATGTTCTCCATCGTCGCGGCGGTGACGTTCATGTAGTGGCCCTTGACCTCGCCCGTCGCGGCGGAGGCGCGGTTGACGGCCTCGATCGCGTGCAGGTAGCGGTCACGCCAGCGCATGAACGGCTGCGAGTTGATGTTCTCGTCGTCCTTGGTGAAGTCAAGGCCGCCGCGCAGCGCCTCGTAGACGACGCGCCCGTAGTTCTTGGCGGAGAGCCCGAGCTTGGGCTTGGTGGTGGCACCGAGCAGCGGGCGCCCGAACTTGTCGAGGTACTCGCGCTCCATGACAATGCCGTGGGGCGGCCCGGGGAAGGTCTTGAGGTAGGCCACCGGGATCCGCATGTCCTCGAG
>JBBSFX010000032.1:0-32749 GCA_038254735.1 Solirubrobacterales bacterium | reverse complement strand
CTCCCGCAGCGAGCGGCGGGTGTACAGGTGCAGATGGTCGCCGAACGGCGGGGAGTAGCGCTCGACCCCGTGCACGGCGAGGCGCAGGCGGCCGTGAGCGGGCGTGGTCAGCCGCAGCCCTCCGCCGGGCGCCAGCACGCGCCGGACCTCTGACAGCCACAGCCCCGTATCCGACACGTGCTCGATCACCTCGCTGGCCCACACGAGGTCGAACGACGCCGCCGGGAACGGCAGCTCCGCGTCGAGCTCGATCCGCACGAACTCGGGGCCGGGGTGCTCGCGGCGCGCGATCGCCAGCGCCGCCTCGGCCACCTCGGCGCCGACGGCGCGCGCCCCCATGGCCGCCGCCGCCGCGGTGAACTCGCCGGCGCCGCACCCCAGGTCGAGCACCCGCGCGCCCGGCGACAGCGCCCCGCGCAGGAACGCCATCCGCAGCGCGAGCTCGGGCAGCGCGCGCTCGTCGCCCAGCCCCTCCCACAGATCCTCGTAGTAGGCCCGCACGCCGCCGAAGCTAGCCGCTTCTCCCCACTAGATGACTAACTCATCTAGAGTGGACGGTCGATGCCGCCGCGACTGCTCGCGGTCGCACCGGTCGAGCACCCCGGCGGCGCGGAGACCACCCTG
The DNA here is from genome assembly GCA_038254735.1 of Solirubrobacterales bacterium. Lineage (GTDB taxonomy): Bacteria > Actinomycetota > Thermoleophilia > Solirubrobacterales > Solirubrobacteraceae > Palsa-465. Next base: position 32,125 of record JBBSFX010000032.1, on the reverse strand, counting down.
CTCCGGCTGCTGACCGGTCTACGCGACCGCAACTGGGAGATCACGATGACCACTCCGGGACCGGGTCCACTGGCGGCACAGGCACGCGCGGAGGGACTGCGCTGGGCGCCGCTGGCGCTCGGCGGGCTGCCCCGAGGCCACGGCGCGCGCGCCGTGGCCTCCTACCCGGAGGCCTACCGCCTGGCCCGCCGGGCCGACGTCGTCTACCTCAACGGCGGCGTCCCCGCCCGCGTGCTCCCGGCGGTCGCCGCCGCGCGGGTCCGCCGCCGCCCACGGATCGTCCTGCACATCCACGACATGGTGCAGCGGGTCCCACCCTTCTGGCGCTGGGCCGACACGGTGCTGGCCGCCTCGCGGGCCGTCGCCGCGCGGATGCCGGCGCTGGACGCCGAGGTCGTCTACGGCCCCGTCGACCCCGACCCGCCGGCCACCGCCGCCCCGTGGCCGACCGGCAACGGCCCGGTGGTCGGCTTCGTCGGCCGCCTCGAGCCCCGCAAGGGCCCGCTCGACCTCGTCGCCGCGGCGCCGGCGATCCGCGCCGGCGCCCCCCGGGCTCGCGTGGTGATCGTCGGTGAGGAGCCCTACGGTCTCGCACCCGAGTACACGCGGCAAGTGCTGGCCTCGAGCGAGGTCGAGCATCATCCGTGGAACGACAACGCCCCGGGGTTGATGCGCCACCTCGACGTGCTCGTGCTCCCCTCCTACGAGGAGCCGTTCGGGACCGTGCTGGCCGAGGCGATGGCCGTCGGCACGCCGGTCGTGGCCACGCGCGTCAACGGCCTGCCCGAGGTCGTGCAGGACGGCGTCACCGGGCGGCTCGTCGACCCCGGCGATCCTCCGGCGCTGGCCACCGCGGTGCTCGAGGTGCTGGCCCGCCGCCGGGACATGGGCGCCGCCGCCCGCGCGCACGCCGAGCGCTTCCACGCCGCGCGCTATGTCGAGCGCGTCGAGCGGCTGATCGCGCCGTGAAGGTCGCCTTCGACAGCCGACCCGCGCGGGACGTCCGCGGCATCGGCCGCTACTCGCGCTGCCTGCTCGAGGCGCTCCGGCAGTCCGGGCAGGGCGAGATCGTGGAGTCGCACGATCCCAGGCGCTGCGACGTCTTCCACTCGCCGTGGATCGACGGCGCGCTGCTGCGCTCGCCGGTCCCGATGGTGGTGACGCTGCACGACCTGATCCCGCTCAAGCGGCGCGGCGAGTACCTGCGCACCGGGGTGCGCTTCAAGCTCCGCTACCTGGCCGTGCAGCGCGCCGTGCGGGTGATCGTCCCGACCCGCGCCGTCGCCGACGACGCGATCCGCACGCTCGAGCTTCCCGCCGAGCGCCTCGCCGTGATCGGCGAGGCGGCCGCGCCGGCGTTCGTACCGCGCGCCGCGGCGGAGGTTGCCGCGGTGCGGGAGCGCCTCGGCCTGCCCGAGCAGTACCTGATGTGGGTCGGCGGGCTGCGCAACCCCGAGCCCCGCAAGCGCGTCGCCGCGCTGGCCCGCGCCAAGCGAACGCTGCCGCTGGTGCTGGTCGGGGCGCACAACCGCTGGGCCCGAGAGCTGGCCGACGTGATCCTCACCGGCGAGGTCTCCGACGACGATCTGGCCGCGATCTACACCGGTGCTCACGCGCTCGTGTTCCCCTCCGACGACGAGGGCTTCGGGCTGCCGCCGGTCGAGGCGCTGGCCTGCGGCACCCCGGTGGTGGCCTGCGACGTGCCCGCGGTCCGCGAGGTCCTCGACGGGCGCGCCACGTTCGGCGACGTCGGCGACCTCGACGGCCTCGTCGCCGCCGCCGAGGCGGCCACCCGGCCCGCCCCGGCGCCACCGCCGTGGACGTGGGACGACGCCGCCACGGCCACCTGGCAGGTCTACGCGGAGGCGCTCGGCGCCTCCGCGCGTTGGCGCGGCGCCCGCCGCCGCCGCGCCGAAGTGCCGGAGTAAATTCCGCCGGTGGCGCTGATCGCGTTCGACGCGCGGGACGCGTTCGTCCCGATGCCGCACGGCTCCGGGATCTACGTGCGCCGGTTGCACGCGGCGCTCGAGCGACGCCTGCCGCCGGCCCACGAGCTGCTGACCCTGCGGGCGGCCGGGCGCGGCCTGGAGACGTGGTGGGAGCAGGTGACGCTGCCGCGGCTGCTGCGGCGCAGCGACGCCTCGCTGCTGCACGCCCCCGATTCGTTCCTCCCCCTGCGCCGCGGCTGCCCGGGCGTCGTCACCGTCCACGACCTCGGCTTCGAGGCGATCCCCGGCGACATGCGGGCGCGGACGCGCTGGAAGTACCGCACGCTGCTGCGCGCGGGCGCCCGCTCGGCCGAGCGCGTGATCTGCCCGTCGCGGTTCACCGCCGAGGACCTCGCCCGACGCTACCGGGTGCCCGAGGAGCGGATCCGCGTGATCGCCGAGGCGCCGGCGCTCCCCCCGGGTGGCGCGGAGCCGCCGGCCGGGTCCTACGTGCTGGCTGCCGGGGACCTGCGCCCGAAGAAGAACCTGCCGGTGCTGATCGACGCCCACCGGATCCTGCACTCGCGGGGGCTGTCCCACCGGCTGGTGCTGGCGGGGGCGGACCTGGGGCTCGGCGCCCAGCTGCGCGAGCGGGCCGGGACGGCGCCCCTGGAGCTGCTCGGGTTCGTCTCCGACGAGCGGCTCGACGCGCTGATCCGCGGCGCCCGCGCGCTGGTGGTGCCGAGCCGCTACGAGGGCTTCGGGCTGATCGCGCTCGACGCGATGGCCCGCGGCTGCCCGGTGCTGCTGGCCCGCGCCGGCGCGCTGCCCGAGACCGGCGGCGACAGCGCGCTGTACTTCGACCCCGACGACGCCGGCGAGCTCGCCGGCAGCCTCGAGCGGGTGCTCGACGACGCCGACGAGCGCGCCCGGCTCGCCGCGGCCGGCCGGGCGCGAGCGGCCGGCTTCAGCTGGGAGCGCGCCGCCGCCGAGACGCTGGCCGTCTACGAGGAGCTCCTGTGATGCGGTCCGGCTTCGTGATCGTGTCCTGCGACGAGGCGCCGCGGCTGGAGGCCGCGCTGGCCGCCGCGATGGCCGAGCCGTTCGACTCCGGGCTGGTGATCGACAACGCCAGCGCCGACCGGAGCGCCGAGCTGGCCCGCCGCCACGGGCTTCCGTGCCTGCGGCTCGAGCGCCGCCTCCCCTACACCGAGGCGATGAACCGCGGCCTGGGCGAGCTCGACGCCGGCGCCGACGCCGTGGCGTGGCTCCAGCCCGACACCTTCCTGGCCCCCGGCTATCTCGCCGCGGCGCTGGCCCAGCTCGACGGGCCCGGGCCGGGCCCGGGCTCAGGGGCGGGGACCGGCTCGCGCGTCGGCTCGGTGGCCCCGAAGCTGCTGCGGGCGCTCGGCCCGCGCGCCGAGGACCACCTGGGGGTGATCGACGCCGCCGCGATGACCTTCGACCGCCGGCGCAAGAACCACCTGGTCGGCCACGGCGAGCCGGCGAGCGCGTACGCGAGCGCCGCGGAGGCGTTCGGCGCCGACGGCGCGGCGGCGCTGTGGCGGCGCGAGGCGCTCGAGGACTGCGCCGTCGAAGGCGCCTACCTGGACGAGAACATGCCGGGCTGGGGCTGCGACGCCGACCTCGCCTGGCGTGCCCGGCTGCTCGGCTGGCGCAGCCGCTACGCGCCGGGCGCCGTCGTGCACCACGTTCGCACCTACAGCCCCACCACGCGCGCCCACGTCAGCCCGCGCGACCGTCGCACCCAGTTCCGCAACCGGCTGCTGATGGTGGCCAAGAACGACCGCGCCGCCGACCTGCGCCGCGACCTGGACGCGCTGGCGGGGTATGAGGCACTGGCGCTCGGGTTCGCGGTGCTGCGGGAGCGCGAGCTGCTCGCGGGCTACCGCGAAGCCGCCGCGCGGCTGCCCGAGGCGCGGCGCCAGGGCCGGCTGATCCAGGCCCGGCGGCGGGTCGAGCGGGTGCCGTTCGGGCTGGTTCCGCCGCGCTGAGCGCGGGGGCTGCGGTTCTGCTTCGCGCGGACGGGTGAGCGTGAGCCGGCGGGCACGCGCGACTCTGAGCAGGTTGGTACTCACTGCAGCTACCAACCCGCTCAGAGTGGGTCCGCGTCAGCGCATCACGCGGCTCGTGACGAGCGCTGCGCCGCCGTACTGTGGGCGCCTGCGCGCTGTGATCAGCGGGCCGCCCGGCGGCGGCCCGCGTAGGCCCCGAGCAGCCGGGCGGCGCGCCGGTGGCTGAGGCGCGCGCGCAGCGGCGAGTCGTAGAAGCGCAGGTCGCCCCACCACTCCCCGAGCAGCTCCGTGGGGCGCTGCGGGGGGCGCGGCAGGAAGCGGGCGAACCCCTCCGCCTCGCGCCGAGCGCGGCGGTAGATCGCCGGCACCGGGTCGTGGGTGTGATCGTGGTCGACCGCGAGGGCCGGATCGAGCACGCACAGGTAGCCCTGGGCGATCCAGTGCGCCGACCACTCGCGGTCCTCGCACCCCGGCAGGTCGGTGCGGAACGGCCGCCGCCGCCACAGCGACGCGCGGAAGGCGCCGGCGGCGTTGGAGTAGCCCCACTCGGGGTGCGCCCGGAGCAGCGACGCGTCCTGCTCGACGCGCTCGGCGAGCACGCTCCCGTCGGGCCGGAAGCGCTCGCCCGCCGCGCAGGCCACGCGCGGGTCGGCGAACGCCGCGCGCAGCCGGGCGAGCCAGCCGGGATCCTCGGCGAACGCGTGGGCCGACAGCGCGACCAGGATCTCGCCGGACGCATGCTCGGCGCCGAGGTTGAGGGCGCCGCCGAAGCTGAAGTCGGGCTCGGGGATCGCGATCACCTCGGCGCCGTACGCCCGCGCGATCGCGGGTGTCCGGTCGCGCGAGGCGTGGTCGACGACGATCAGCTCGGTCTCCGCGCCGCCCGCCTGCGCCCGGAGCAGCCGCAGGCAGCGGTCGATGCCGGGCGCCTCGTCACGGGCACGGAGGATCACGCTGAGCGCCGGCGGCGGGACGGGATCGAGCGCCGGCGGCGGGACGGGATCGAGCGCCGGCGGCGGGACGGGATCGAGCGCCGGCGGCGGGACGGCATCGAGCGCCGGCGGCGGGACGGCATCGAGCGGCGGCGGCGGGACGGCATCGAGCGGCGGAGGCGGGACGGGGCCGGACATCGGCGCCGACGGTACCTCAAGCGACCTGGCACTCCGCCGCGTACCATGGCCCAGGTTGTGAACGTGCCCGCTCTTGAACCGGCCCCGGGCCCCGGGCCGGCGGCCGCCGACCGGCCGGCGTCGTCGCTGTTCGACATCCCGATCGACCTCGCGCAGCCCCCCGAGCTGCTGCGGACGATCACCGGCTGGGCCTCGGAGCGCGCGACCCGGCGGGTGATGTACGTCAACGCGCACGTCGTCAACCAGAGCCGCACGACCCCCGGGCTGGGCGACGCCCTGCGCCGCGCCGATCTCGTCTACTGCGACGGCTACGGCGTGCGCCTGGCCGCCAAGGTGCTGGGGATGCCGGTGCCCCACCGGATGACCGGCGCCGACTGGATCTGGGGCCTGGCCACGCTGTGCGAGCTGGCCGGCCAACCGATCTACCTGCTCGGCTCCGAGCCGCCGATCGCCCGGGAGGCGGCCGCGCGCCTGCGCCACTGGTACCCGCGGCTCGACGTCGTCGGCGCCCACCACGGCTACTTCGACCTCGACTCGCCCCACAACGAGCGGGTGATCGAGCACATCAACGCGCACCCGGCGCGGATCGTGCTGGTCGGGATGGGCACGCCCAAGCAGGAGCTGTGGGTCGACCGCTACGCCCACCGGCTCGACGGCGCCGTCGTGTGGACGGTCGGCGCGCTGTTCGACTACGTCTCCGGCCACACCCCCCGCGCGCCGCGATGGCTGGCCGACAACGGCCTCGAGTGGATCTTCCGCCTGGCGATCGAGCCCCAGCGGATGTGGCGGCGCTACCTGCTCGGCAACCCGGTGTTCCTGTCCCGGGTGCTCGGCGAGGTGCGGGCGCGCTCGGAGCCCTCGCCGCCGCGCTGAGCCCGCGGCCCCGAGCCCGCGGCCCCTTGAGCCCGCGGCCCCTGAGCCCGCGGCCCCCGAGCCCGCGGCCCCCGAGCCCGCGGCCCCTTGAGCCCGCGGCCCCTTGAGCCCGCGACCCCTGAGCCCGCGACGGTGACCGTGACCGTGACGGCGTCTACACCCTGACGACGACCAGCGCCGGGTGCGCGGCGGCGATGCGGTCATAGTCGTCGTCCTGCGTGACCACCGGCAGGCCGTGCTCGACGGCGGTCGCGGCGATCAGCGCATCGGTGAGCTTGACCATGCCGTGCACGCCGGCCGCGCGACAGTCGGCCACGATGCGCGCCCAGGCGACCATCACCGGCTCGGTGATCGGGATCGGGTCGGCGCGGCGTGCCAGCGCCAGCGTGTCGGCCCGCCGGGCGCGGATCGTGGCGTCGTGCGCGTGGAGGACGCCGAGTTGAAGCTCGCCGATCGTCACCACCGACACGGCGACGCGATCCGGCAGCGACCCCAGCGGCCGCTCGCCCTCACGCGCGATGAACACCGAGGTGTCGAGCAGTCCCGGCCCGAGCGCGCTCACAGCTCGCCGAGCGTGTGGCCCGCCAGCGTCGCGAGCTCGTCGGCGAGCCCGGCGTCAGCGGCACGGTCGCCCAGCTGCTCGCGCAGCTCGGTGCCGGCGAGCCATCGCGTGCGGCGGCCGTGGGGAACGATGTCCGCCACCGGCTCGCCGCGGACGGTCAGCGTCACCCGCTCGCCGGCCTGCACGGCGTCGATCACCTGAGCGGTGCGATTGCGCAGATCGCGGACTCCAATCTTCATGTGCGACAGAGTAGCATTCCGGCTTCTTGAGCCAAGGACGCCGATCCCGACCAACTGCTACAGTGCGTAGCACTTTGGCAGCCCGTTCGATCCCACAGCGAGAGCTGCGCAACAACATCGGCGAGATCCTTCGGGAAGCCGAGGCCGGCACGGAGTTCACGATCACCGTCCGCGGCCGGCCGGTCGCGCGGCTCGGGCCGGCTGATCAGCCCCGGGCGCGGAGCGTCGATGTCGATCTGAAAACCGTGCGCGCGGTCCTCTCCGACACACCGGTCGACAATCGCCTCAGCTTCGACCTCCGCGAGATGCGACGGCGTGAGGCGCCGGTCGACGACCCGCCGCAGGACCGCTGACGCGCCTGCTGCTCGACACCTCCGTCGTGATCGCGGGTCCGTCAGCGATTCAGTGGCCACCCGGCGACACCGCCGCGATCTCGGTCATCACGATCGGCGAGTTGCGCGCAGGAGTCCGACTCGCGGCCGATCCCGAGACGCACGCGGTCCGCCAGGCACGGCTTGCCGCCGTGCGCGCGACCTTCGAGCCACTCGTGGTTGACGAATCGGTGGCCGAGCACTATGGCGAGATCCTCGCCGCCGCCCGGTCGGCGAAGCGGACCAGCAAGGCGACGGACCTGCTGATCATTGCCACCGCCGCAGCCACGGGACGCACCCTTCACACGCTCGACGACGCGCAGGACGGGCTCGCACGCCTTGCCCGCGTGGCCGTTCGAGGCTGACCCGGGCTTCCCTGCCTTTCCGCAGCCCTCACTGATGATGCGAGCAAACCGCTGCTGATATGCTGACATACCCATGAAGCGAACGACGGTCAAACTTCCGGATGACTTGGACGCCCGGCTTCGCCACGAAGCCCAGCGGCGCGGCACGACGATCGCCGAGGTCACCCGTGCCGCGCTCGAGGCGCACATCGGAGCCGGCCCTCGTCGGCGGCTCGGCGCGGCGGCCGCCGGCCACAGCGGACAGTGCGATATCTCCGAGCGGATCGAGGAGATCGTCGCTGCGGAGGTCAAGCGATCGCGCTGATCGTCGACTCGGGTCCGCTCTACGCCTACGTCGACGGCGATGATGCCCACCACAAAGCGAGCCTCGAACTGCTCGAGACCCACCCCGGGCCGTTGCTCGTACCGAGCCTCGTGATCACCGAGGTCGCGTATCTGCTCGCCACGCGCCTCGGCTGGCAGCCGGAGGTGCGGTTCCTCGGAGATCTCGCCTCCGGCAACTTCACGCTCGAACCGGTGCATGCCACTGACCTGCTCCGGATGGCGGAGCTCGTCGCCCGCTACCACGACCTGCCACTCGGAACCGTGGACGCGTCGGTGATCGCCGCCGCCGAACGCCGCGGGATCACCGAGATTGCGACGCTCGATCACCGCCACTTCCGCGTCGTCAGCCCGAGCCACACCACGACGCTCGACCTGCTGCCCTGACCTCACCCCCCTTCGTGGGCTCGCCGCGCCAACGGCTCGCGACCCTAACCCTCGCCATGACCGGGGGGTCTACGGCTGCACGAGCCTCGTGGAGGCCGTGTCCGGGACGTTGTCGTAGCGCTTCGGCCAAGCGATGCGGCGCAGCACGAACATCGAGTTCTCGAACAACGGGGGATCGACGGCGTACAGCTTCGGCGCGACCGGAACGTAGCGATGGTCGATCAGGAGGCTGCGGACGCTGAGCGAGTAGTCGGCGCGGAAGCCGAGGTTGGCATGCGCGTAGGTGGTGCGGAGGACCGGCGTGGGCGTGTCCACCGGGCGATCGCCGAGCATGTACACCGCCCACAGCTGCGTGCCCGAGATGGGGATGTCGACCCGCACCGTCGCCCCGGGCGGGAGGCGCGCGGACCACTGGCGGATCTGGAACATCTGATCCGGCACCTGCTGGGGCAGCAGCCGCCCCTCGCGGCCGTCGCCCAGGAGCGTCGGGATCGTCCACGCCAGCGCCAGCACGGCGCCGAGGGCCACCGTGGCCCGCGACCCGGACCACAGCATCCGGGCCACGGCGCTGGCCGCCAGCGTCAGGACGATCAGACCGACAAAGGAGAGGTGCTTGAAATCCATGTAGGTGCCCGAGGCGGTGAGCCGAAAACGAAGATCGAGCAGGCACAGCCCGGCGAGGACCAGGCCGAGCGCGATCCGCGGCCGCCGGGGCAGCGCGCGGAGCCCGAGCACCGCCACCGCCCCGACGGCGAGCACGGGGACGATCCCGCCGCCGGTGCCGACGAACTTGCCCACCGGAAGGAAGCGCGTGATGTCCCCGCCCCACAGGTTGCTGCCCGGAGTCAACAGCTGGCTCAGCGCCTGATCGAGCTTGATCACGGCGCCGACGACGGCCGGCGCCAGCAGCAGCAGACCGACGAGGGCCAGCCCCCAACCGCGCACGCCGTGCAGGCTCGGCCGGCGCGGACGCCGCCAGTAGGCGGCGGTCAGCGCCGCCAGGACGACCAGCGGGTAGGGCAGCGCCAGCGGATAGGCCAGCCACAGCATCACCAGCATGAACGCGCAGAGAATCCCCGCGCGAGCGTCCCGCGCGGCCAGGCCCCGCCAGCCGAACAGCACCGCGTAGGGCAGCATCGCCGTCCCCCACAGTTGATTCCAGTACGGGTGCCACGTCAGATGCAGGCTGACCCACGAGATCGCGATCGCCACGGCGATCGCCGGCCCCGCGGCGGCCGGCGCTCCGAGGCACTGGACCGCCAGCATCGCGAAGCCGAACGCGGCAATCACCATCAGCAGCGCGGCCATCACCGGAAAGACGCGGATCGGGTCGAGGTGCGCAAGGTTGCTGGCGGCGGCCAGCGGATAGAAGATCGGGTAGCGAAAGCGCCACTCGGGGGGCACGGCGTCGAGCGGCAACGCGACGTCGGTGGCCGTCGGCGACACGTGCTGGAAGAGCACGGCGATCCCCGCCACCTGGCTGGCGTCCGGGTTCTCGCCGAAGATCGTGTCGACGCGCATCGAGCCGGCCGGGATCAGGGCGACCCAGAACAGCACGAACAGCACCGCCAGCCACGCCGCCGGCGCGGGGCGAGCGCGAGCGGAGAGCGCGCGGCGAGCGCGAGCGGAGAGCGCGGGGCGAGCGCGAGCGGAGAGAGCGAGGCGAGCGCGAGCGGAGAGCGCGGCGGGACCGTCCCCTGAATCCGCGCCCGGCGCCCGCTCGCCGAGACCTCGCCGGCGGACGATGAAGCTCGCCGCCGCTCCGATCAGCAGCGTCAGCCAGAGGCTGACGTGGAGTGGGACATGGGCCAGGCCGAACGCGGTCAGCACGAGCGCGCCCGCGGCCGCCCCCAGCGGCAGCGCGAAGATCGGGGTCAGCGGCCTCCAGCCGCGCGGGACGAGCGCTTGGGCCAGCGCATCGCCGCAGACGGCGAACAGGACCAGGCCGGCCAGTGCACCCCGCACCAGGGAGGGGATCTCATGGACGTGGCGGGCATGGATCAGCAGGGCCAGCGCCACACCGACGAGCGTCGCCCCCACCACCACGCCGCGGGACCCGGAGCGCCGGCGGCGCACGACCGCCGGGGGCGTCCTGACCGGGGGAGCCTCTGTCCAGGTCGCCGACATGGCTCCTAGACTGTCACGGAGCGCTCAAAGCGGCCTCAACGGCCGCTCGCAGGCGCCCGGCGATGACGTCCGGCTGGAAGTCCGACAGCCGCGCCCGGCCGCGACGGCGTAGCTCGCTGCGCAGCTCGGCGTCTCCGAGCACGAGATGGAGGAGCTCGGCCACCACCGCCGGATCGGCGTCGGCGACGAGCAGGCCGGCGTCCCCGACGACCTCGGGGATCGCGCCGGCCGGACGCGCGATCACCGGCAGGCCGAAATGGAACGCCTCGAGCAGCGGGATGCAGAAGCCCTCGTGCTCGGAGAGACACACGAAGGCGTCGGCCGCGCGGAAGCGATCACCCAGCTCGTTCGGTGACAGTCCGGTCTCGATCCTCACCGCCCCCGGCGCGAGCGACCGCGCCAGGCGCGCCAGCAGCGCCCCGTAGGAGTCGCTGATCGGGTCGCCGACGAGCACGAGCCGGGCATCGGGAGCGCGATAGCGACGGTAGAGCGCGAAGGTGCGAATCAGCTCGTCCTGGCGCTTGTGGGGGGAGAGCCGGCCCACGAACAGAACCGTCGGCGCTCCCGTCACCTCGGGCGCCCGGGGCGCCGCGGGCCCGAGCCGGTCCAGCTCGATCAGCAGCGGGATCACCGCGGTGCGCGTCGCTCCGAGCTCCGCCAGCTCGCCCGCGTTGAAGGCCGAGTCGGCGGCGGCGAGCTGGACGGCGCCGACCAGCTCGTGCAGCTGCTCGCGTCCCGCCGCGCAGTGCGCGGCGACCATCGGCGCGTGCTCCCAGAGCCAGTGGGGGGGGGTGACGTTGTGGTAGAGCAGCAGCTTCGGGTTGGGCAGCGCCATCAACTCGTCAAGCCGCGGCCAGCCCGCCGAATGGTGCAGGAGCAGGACGTCGCCGGGCTCGGGCCGCAGGCGGAGGGCATCGGTGATCCCCGCCTCCAGCCCCGGGGCGATCCGATAGGCGTAGTCCTCGCCGCCCCACCCCCAGGCGCTGAACAGACCGCGGAACACGAGCGCCTCGGTGGTGATCGCGTCGTGGGGGCCGGCGCCGGAGAGGAGCTGGTGGACGCGGATCACGGTCCGAGGTCCGGCTCTGAGGACGCCTGCGCCTCGAGCTCCTCGATCCGGGACTCGAGCCGGCGCACGTACCCGAGCAGCATCACGTTGAAGCGGGTCTGCTCGGAGATCAACTGCACGTGATACTGGACGAGCAGGCGCAGGAGCAGGCGCTTCAAGGCCGTCACCGGGGCGCCGAAACGGCGCAGCGAGCGGACGTGAGCGATGTCGGGCTCGATCAGCGCCCACTGGTAGAGCTTGAGCTCGGCCGCCTCGGGTGGCGGCGGCCCCGGGCGGGTCGCCCGCGCCTCCGCGTAGGCGCCGGAAGCGCGCATCTGGGCCGCGGCCGCGCGAGCGCGGCCGAGCGCATCCTCCGGCGCGCTCACCGGATCCGCTCCACCGCGCGCCACTCTCCGCGCAGGTCGATCAGCCCCTCGGGGCGGCTCGGGTCGGGATCCCGGGCGACGGCAAAGCGCACGCTGCGCTCCAAGGCGATCGCCCCTCCCGCCGGGCCGGCTCCGACGGCGAGGTCGTAGTCGCCGCCGAGCAGCGCCAGGTCCGGGACCTCGAAGGCCACGCCGGCGGTCCCGTCGCCGAGCGGGATGAGCTCGGCGAGGGTGGCGAACAACTCGGTTCCGGACGCGGCGCGGAGCACCAGCCGGACCCGCGGCGAGGGCACCTCGGCGACCATCCGGACGGCGATGTGGACGCCGAGCGGCGCGCCACCGTGGAACACGCTGCTCGGGCGCCCGGCGCCGTCGCGCAGCTCGAGGTCGGTCACCTCGACCCCGGACGCCCGGGGCGGGCGCACCGACTCGCCCCCGCCGTGCTCGGTTCCGAGCAGCGCGCGGTACGCGGCGAGGCCCTCGGTGGTGGGCCCGTCGAACGCCACCTGGCCGCGGTCGATCACCACCACGCGCGCGCACACGCGCTCGATCGCGCCCAGCTCGTGCGAGACCAGCAGCAGCGTGGCCCCGCCGGCGATCTGCTCGGAGATCCGCCGCAGGCACCGGCGCTGGAAGGCCTCGTCGCCGACCGCCAGGACCTCGTCGATCAGCAGCACGTCGGCGTCGAGGTGGGCGGCAATCGAGAAGCCGAGCCGCAGGAACATGCCCTGCGAGTAGGTCTTGACCGGCACGTCGATGAACTCGCCGAGCTCCGAGAAGGCGATGATCTGCGCCAGCCGCGCCTCGATCGCGGCGCGGTCGAAGCCGAACAGCGCCCCCTGCAGGAGGATGTTCTCCCGGCCCGAGAAGTCGCGGCTGAAGCCGGCCGCCAGCTCCAGCAGCGAGACGATCCGCCCGCCGCAGCGGGCGCTCCCCGACTGCAGCGGCACGATCCCGGCCAGCACCCGCAGCGTCGAGGTCTTGCCGGCGCCGTTGCGCCCGACGATCCCGACCGTCTCCCCCGGCGCGATCCGCAGGCTGACATCGCGCAGCGCCGGCACCGGCGCCGGCACCGGCGCCGGTCCGGGGGCCCGGCGGCCGAGCAGCCGCCCCTTGAGCGTGCCGGCGTTGTCGGCGCGGATCGAGAAGCTGCGGGTGGCGTGATCGAGCACCACCTCGCCAGGGCGCAGAGTCATCGGCCGGTCCCCGAGATCTGCGCCGGCAAATCTCGCCGGGAAACGAGCCGCCAGGCGAGTTTTCCCGCTCACAGCACGACCGCCAGCTCGCGCTCCATCCGCCGGAACAGCGCCCGTCCGAGGACCAGCGACACCGCCGCCGCGCACACCGCGTAGATGACCCGGCCCCAGCCGGGCCCCCCGCCGCCGTAGATGATCGCCCGCACGCCCTCGATGAACGGCGCCAGCGGGTTGACCCAGTTGAGCAGCGTCCCCACCAACGGGTGGCGCTGGACGTAGCCCAGCGTGCGCGTCTCGTAGAAGATCGGGCTGAGGAAGAACCACGGCAGGAGCGCCGCCGCCAGCACCGGCGCGACGTCGCGGAAGTAGGCGTGGAGCACGGAGACGATCAGCGCGCAACCGAGCACGAACGCGAACAGCAGCGCCAGCAGGACCGGCACCAGCAGGAGCCACGCGGTCAGCGTGCCGAGCAGCGGGATCGTCACCGCCGAGACCAGCGACAGCACCCCGACCAGCGTCACCAGCTGCACGGTCACCGTGGCGGCGGGGATCGTCTCGCGCGGGAAGCGCGCCTTGCGGATCAACGCGCCCTGGATGATCAGCGAGTCGGCGGCGGCCAGCAGCGACTGCTGGAAGAACGTCCAGATGACCAGCCCGACCATCAGGAACAGCGGGTAGTCGTGGGCCCTGGGCAGCTTCAGCACGAACCCGAACATCAGCGTGTAGGCGCCCATCAGCACCAGCGGGTTGACGACGTACCACAGCAGCCCGAGCGCCGAGCCCTTGTACTTCTGGCGCAGCTCGCGGCGCACCAGCTGCGAGAACAGGAAGCGGTAGCCGGCCATCTCGGTGTGATTATCGGGTTTCCAGCAGCAGCGTCACCGGACCGTCGTTGACCAGCTCGACCGCCATCGCCGCGCCGAACACCCCGCGCGCGGCGCCGAGCCGCGCGCAGAAGCGCTCGTACAGCGCCTCCGCCACCGCGGGCGCCGCCGCCGCGGTATAGCTCGGGCGATTGCCGCGACGCGTGTCGGCGTACAGGGTGAACTGGCTGACGCAGAGGACCTCGCGCTCGCCGAGCGGCTCGTTCATGCGCCCGCCGGCGTCGGCGAACACCCGCAGCGCCACGACCTTGTCGGCGAGCCGGTCGGCCTCGGCCTCGGTGTCCTCGTGCCCGACCCCGAGCAGCACCAGCAGCCCCGCGCCGATCGCCGCCACCGGCTCGCCGTCGACGCTGACCGCCGCGCGGGAGACCCGCTGCACCAGCGCACGCATCAGCGCGCGGCGGGCGCGCCCGCGCTCAGAGCCGCTTCTCCATCGCCACGTGCTCGATCCCCGCCTCGGTGAACTCGCGCCCGCGGGGGCGGTAGCCGGCCTGCTCGTAGAGCGCGCGCGCGTAAGTCTGCGCGTGCAGCACGAGGCGCCGCGCGCCCGCGGCGCGGGTCTCCTCGTCGGCCGCCCGCAGCAGCGCCGAGGCGATCCCGCGGCGCCGGGAGGCCCGCCGCACCGCGAGGCGGCTGAACTGTGAGCTGTCGCCGACGATCAACACCCGACAGGCGCCGACGACGGCGCCCTCAACCACGGCCACCAGGTGCACCGCCTCGTGGTCGCGGCCGTCGCGCTCCTCGCGCTCGGGCACGCCCTGCTCGCGGCAGAACACCTCCTGGCGCAGGGCCAGCGCCGCCTGGTACTCGGCCGCGTCGCGGACCCGCCGCACCACGCAGCCGACCGTGCTGCTCATCCGACCGAGAACCGGCGCAGGAACGCCGCCGCCGCGGCGTCGCGGGCGCGGTGCGACGGCGCCGCGCTCCTGACCCCCGAGCCGCAGCCCCCGAGGAGCAGTGCCAGCGCCAATCCGGCTACCACCCGAGCAGGTCCCACGATGAGACAGCTTGCCACACCGCTGCCGTGGCGGGCCGGGCAGGACATGTGCTTGAATGTGGGCTATCCTCTGAATCGGGTAGGTGAGGGGGATCAGCGCTTCTGAGGAAACCCTCGCTCGGCACGGATGTCAGCCGTAACCGCGAGCCGCTATTCGTGGGTCCGCGGCTCGCCTAGTTCAGACGCAACCCCCCCCTTATCTTCGCATGGGTGATTCCGCCCCGTTCCCAAGTCCTGCCGCGATCGCGCGTGCCGAGCTGTTCACACGTGAACGCTTCGTCTACGAGGGTGAATCGCTCGAAGACGCCCTGGCGCCAGGGTCGGCTCGGCGCAGCGCGCTCGACGCCGCGCTGACTGAGATCGAGAGCGGGGCCAAGCAGCCCTCGATCGAGTGGCGGCGGCGGTTCTCGCTGCTCCTGGGGCTCGAGCGGGTGCTGTCCGAGGATGAGCCCCGCCTGGTCGACGGCACCGTGCTCTCGGCCCACCAGGTCGACGCCCTGTCGGGCACGCTGACCGCGCTGCTGGCCGAGGCGCAGCGCAACGGCCGCGGGATCACCGTCGCCAACGGGCACGCCAACGGCGCCGAGCCCGCCTCGGCGCAGGAGCCCGCCGCGCCCCGCGCCGCCTCGCCCCGCGCCGCCGCGTCCGCAGACGACGAGGAGGACTTCGACGGGGAGGACGACGATGAGGAGGACGTCGACCTCGACGCGCCGGAGCCCGAGGACGAGGAGCCACAGGACTGGCGCGACGACGATGAGCTCGACGAGGACATCACCGTCGACGACGCCCCCGAGGATCCGAACGCCGACCGGCGCTTCTGGTTCGAGCACGCCACCGGCGCGGGCAAGACGGTGGCCGCGCTCGGCTTCGTCGAGGCCTCGCGCACCGGTGGGGTGCTGATCCTCACCCACCGCCGCAACCTCGTCGACCAGTTCATCGGCGAGCT
The DNA here is from genome assembly GCA_038254735.1 of Solirubrobacterales bacterium. Taxonomy (GTDB): domain Bacteria; phylum Actinomycetota; class Thermoleophilia; order Solirubrobacterales; family Solirubrobacteraceae; genus Palsa-465. The sequence continues at coordinate 16,329 of JBBSFX010000032.1, read as the reverse complement.
GCGCGACCGCGGCTACCGCGACCGGATCCACGCGGCGCTGCTCGACGGCCACGACGCCGCCAAGGGGCCGGTCACCGTCGAGACCTACCAGTGGTTCGTCCGCAACGCCACCCGGATCTCCGACGCCTACACGATCGTCATCTGCGACGAGGCGCACACCGCGCTGGGCGAGAAGACCTCGGCCTCGATCCGAGGCTGGGCGGGCCCCGTGTTCGTCGGCATGACCGCCACCGGCGCGCTGATCGCCCGCCACGTCACCGACTTGTTCCCGACCCAGACCTCGCGCTTCGACCTCGCCCAGGCCGCCCGACGCGGGGTGATCTCGCCACTGCGCTGCATCCGCATCCCGCCCGGTCCCGGGGTGCGGACGATCGCCAAGGTGCCGCTGCGCCGGGGCGAGGTCGACACCGAGTTCGACCAGGAGATGCTGGCCGAGCTGCTCGACCAGACGCCGTTCAACGTGGCCATCGCCGACTTCTATAAGACCCGCTTCAACGGCGTGCCCGGCGTCGTCTACGCGGCCGGCGTGCGGCACGCCTACAACGTCGCCCAGGCCTTCCGGGACCTCGGCATCAAGGCCCAGGGAGTTTCCGGTGAGACGCCGAAGCGCCAGCTGGCCGGGATCCTCGCCGACTACGAAGCGGGCCAGGTCGACGTGCTGGTCAACGCGCAGCTGCTGGCCGAGGGCTGGAACTCGCCGCGGGCGACGATCTGCATGCACCTCGCGCCGACGGCGTCCAAGCGGATCTACCAGCAGCGGGTGGGTCGCGTGACCCGCCGCCATCCGGGTAAGGAGGCGGGGATCGTCATCGACTTCGTCCATCCCGCGACCAAGCACGACGACCCGGTGGTGACGCTCCACTCGCTGCTCGATCGCGACGTCTACCGCGGCGGGGCGATCGTCGTCGGGCCGGTGCGCCGCGGGCGCGGCCGGCGCGTGCGGGTGGAGCGCCGGGTGCTGCCGGTGACGCCGGATCCGGACCGGCGGGCCGAGGTCTTCGAGCGGGAGCTGTGGCGGATCGCCGTCGAGCACCTCGACTACGGCGAGCAGCACGTGTGGGCGGCGCTGGCCGGCGCGCGGGTGGCGCCGAACGGCTGGCGCCGGGCCAAGGCGATGCTCCACTTCGACCGCCAGGGCGAGCTCAAGCGCCGCTTCCTGCTCACCGCCCTGCAGCGCAACCGCAACGCCCAGCTGCGGCTCCGCGCGCTCCAGGAGATCGCGGCGGCGCGCGACGCCGAGGCGTTCGACACCGCGATCGACATCATGGCCGGCTGGCCGCGCGACGAGCGCCGCGAGGGCGTCAAGATCATGCTCCAGGCGCTGGCCGAGCGGCGGATCGGCCGGCGTGACCAGGCCAACGCGTGGATCTGGCGGATGGCCGAGTACACCCGCGAGGTCCACGAGGAGTACGCCGTCCAGCGCTGGCCGGAGACCAAGCGCCTGCTCGGGCTGCTCGTCAACTCGAGCGGCTCGGCCCACGCGCGCAACGCGCGCCGGCTCGTGCACGCCACGCGCAAGGAGGACCGCCGCCTCAGCGCCGCGCTGCTGGCCGCGGCGCTGGCCCACACGCCGGAGGCCGAGGAGGCGCTCCGCGGCGCCCGCACGCGGATGGCCCGCAAGCCGGCTGCGCTGGCCCGCGAGCTGCTGCGCAACTTCCCCAAGGGCCGCCGCGGCAAGAACCGCCGCCGCCGCAAGGCCGGCTCGGCCGGCTCGGCCCGGGCCGCCGGGGCCGCGGGCGCATCCGTCACGGCGATCGCCACCGCCGTCGAGCTCGAGGAGGGGCAGGAGGCCGAGGACCGCGACGAGCCGCGCGGCGGCGAGCGGGACGACGGCGAGCGGGACGACCGCGACGAGGACCGCGACGAGGACCCCGACCGCGAGGACCGGGACGACGACCGCGATGACGACGACCCCCAGGACGACGACGACGCCGACGACGACAACGCGGACGATGACGCCGACGACGACAACGCGGACGACGACGACACGGACGACGACGACACGGACGACGACGACACGGACGACGACGACGCGGACGACGACGACGCGGACGACGACGAGCCTGAACTCGACCCCGGGCACCCGGATGCCGAAGCCGCCTGAGCCCCGGCGCTAGCCGGCCGCGGGGCCGCCGCCGAGGTGAACCTCGCCGGCGTCGAGCGCCACCGGCTCGCCTCCCGCGGCCGCGCCGCGCGCCACGAGCAGCCGGCCGTCTCCGTCGATCCCGGCCCCCGTGCCCTCGCCGCCGGCCCAGCGAACCGGCCGGCCGAGCAGCGCGTCGCGCGCGCGGACGGCGTCCAGCACGTCCGCCTCGCCGCGCGCCAGCCAGTGCCCGAGCAGCGCCAGCAGCCGCGCGAGCACCGGCTCGAGCTCGGCGGGCTCGAGCCCCAGCGTGGCCGCGGTGTGGCGCAGCTCGGGCGGAAGGTCCTCGCGGCGCACGGCGACGTTGACGCCGATCCCCACCACCGCCCAGCGCTCCTGCGGGCGCCCCTCGACGAGGATTCCGGCCAGCTTACGACCCTCGAGCAGCACGTCGTTGGGCCACTTGACGCGCGCGGCGGGCCCGGCCAGCTCGGCCACGGCGACGCCGGCCAGCAGCGGCAGCAGCCGCGGGGGATCGCGCAGCACCACCGAGAGGAGCAGCGCCCGTCCCGGCGGCGCGCTCCACGTCCGTCCCTGACGGCCGCGCCCGGCCGACTGCCGGCCCGCGGTGACGACCGCGCCGTGCGGGACGCCGCGGCCGGCCAGCTCGCGGGCGCGGAGATTGGTCGAGTCGGTCACGCGGAGGTGGAGGCGCGGGTAGCCGAGCGGGCCGGGGGCGCTCGCGGCCGCGCTCACGCGGGCCGGATCCGCAGCTCGTCCTGGAGTCCGTAATCGGACAGGAAGCTCACCACGGGCCCGGGCACGGCCGCAGCATAGTGCCGTCCGGGCGCGGGGACGGCGAGAATCGCCTCCATCATCAACCGGGGACGATGACCAAGCGCGGGTTCCTCTCCGAGGAGCTGGTGCTCGCCTGGATCTGGATCGCCGGTGCGCTCAGCGCGCGGCGACGTCGGCCACGAGCGCTTCGATCAGCCCGTCGATGTCGTGGCGGGCGGCCTCGACGTCGGGCTCGCGGCCGTGCTCGCGCAGGGTCGCGCTGGTCACCGGGCCGATGCTGGCCAGCCGGGTCCCGCCGCGCAGCTGCTCGCCGGCCGAGGCGAAGAAGTAACGCACGGTCGAGGATGAGGTGAAGGTCACGTAATCGGCGTCGGCCACCGCGGCGCGCTCGTCGTCGGACAGCGACTCGACCACGGTCTCGTACAGCGCCACCACGTCGACCTCGGCGCCGCGCTCGCGCAGCGCGTCGGGGAGCACGTCGCGCGCCTCGGCCGCGCGAGCGATCAGCGCCCGCCCCACGGGGACGCCGGACAGCGCCTCGACAAGGCCCTCGGCGAGGAACCGCTCGGGGACGACGTCGGCGATCACGCCGTGCTCGCGCAGCGCCCGGGCGGTGCCCGGGCCGATCGCGGCGACGCGGGCGCCGGCCAGCGCGCGGGCGTCGCGCCCGGCGCCGGCCAGCCGCTCGAACAGCAGCCGCACCCCGTTGGGGCTGGTCAGGCACACGAGGTCGTAGCGCTCAAGCTCGGGGACGGGACCGTCGAGCGGCGCGATCCGGATCGCCGGCGCCTCGATCACGCTCGCGCCGAGCCCGCCCAGCCGCCGCGCCAAGCCGCTGGCCTGCGCGCGGGCACGGGTGACGGCGATCCGCACGCCGGCCAGCGGCCGCGCCTCGAACCAGCGCAGGCGCTCGCGCAGCGCCGCCACCTCGCCGAAGATCGCGATCGCCGGCGCCCCGATGCCCTCCGCTGCGGCGGTCTCGGCGATCGTCCCGAGCGTCGCCACGACCGCCCGCTGGTCCGGGAAGGTCCCGCGCTGCACGAGGGCGGCAGGCTGCGTGGCGGAGCGGCCCCCCTCGATCAGCCGCCGGGCGATCGCGTCGAGCTGGCGGACGCCCATGTAGAGCACCAGCGTGCCGGGGAAGGCGGCGATCGCCGGCCAGTCGAGCGCGCTGTCCGCCTTGTCGGGGTGCTCGTGCCCGGTCAGGAAGGCCACGGCGCTGGCCAGGTCGCGGTGGGTCACCGGGATCCCGGCGTAGGCCGCCGCGGCGACCCCGGCCGTGACCGCGGGGACGACCTCGAACGGGATCCCCGCCGTGGCAAGCGCCTCGGCCTCCTCGCCGCCGCGGCCGAACACGAACGGGTCGCCGCCCTTCAAGCGCACGACCTCGCGCCCGGCGCCGCCGTGCTCGAGCAGCAGGCGCTCGATCTCCGCCTGCGGCATGGACGGGCCACCCCCCTCCTTACCCGCGTAGATCAGCTCGGCGTCGGCGCGCGCGCCGGCCAGCGCGGTGTCGGGAATCAGGCGGTCGTAGACGATGACCTCAGCGGCGGCGATCAGCTCGAGCGCGCGGACGGTCATCAACCCGGGGTCACCCGATCCGGCCCCGACCAGGTAGACGGTCACGAGAGTCGCCCGGCCAGACGCCATGCCCCAGCTAGCGTCACGAGCATCGCCCCCAGGGCGATTCTCGCCAGGTCGTCGCCGCCCTGCGATGCCCCGTCATCGCAGCAGCTCCCGCGCGCCGGCGGCGAGCAGCCGCTCGGCCAGCCGGGCGCCCACCGCGTCGGGCGCCCCGGTGATGCGGTCGAGCAGCCACGCGGAGCCGTCGGGGCGGCCGACCCAGCCGCTCAGCTCGAGCTCCTCGCTCCCCTCGACGCGCCGCGCGTGGGCGCCCACCGGGGTGTGGCAGTCGGCGTCGAGGCCCCTGGTCAGGGCACGCTCGGCCAGCACCGCGGCGGCCGTCCCGGCGTCGCTGACCGCGTCCAGGCGCTCGGGCGTCAGCTCGCCGGCGCGGGCCTCGAGCGCCAGCGCGCCCTGGCCGGCGGCGGGGACGAGCTCGTCCAGCACGCCGTCGGCGTCGGCCTCGCGATCGAGCCGCTGCAGCCCCGCCAGCGCCAGCACGAGCGCGTCGCAGCGCCCGTCGGCGAGCTTGCGTAGACGGGTGTCGACGTTGCCGTGGAGCTCGACGATCGACACGTCGGGCCGGGCCGCCAGCACCTGCGCGGCGCGGCGCAAGCTGCTGGTGCCGACGCGGGCGCCGGGGGCCAGGGCGGCCAGCGAGGACGCCCCGCAGATGGCGTCGCGGGCGTCGGCGCGCTCCGGGAAGGCGACCAGCTCGAGGCCGTCGGCGAGCTCGGCCGGGACGTCCTTGGCCGAGTGCACGGCGAGGTCGATGCGACCGTCGAGCAGTGCCCGCTCGAGCTCCGAGACCCAGCGCGACTTGTCCTCGATCGCGGCGCCGCGGTCGCCGCTGGTGGTGACCGTGACCAGCTCCGCGTCCTGCCCGAACCGGGCCATCACCCAGCCCGCCTGGTTCAGGGCCAGCGCGCTCCCGCGCGTGCCGATCCGCATCAGCGGCGTTGCCGGAGCGCCCTGACCTGAGCCAGGCGCTCCGGCTCGGGCGCCGGGGCCGGCGCGGCGTCCCGCGCGGCGTCCGGCGCGGCGTCGTACTCCTGCTCGGGAGCGGTGAGGCCGAACAGCTCGCGCACCAGCGCCATCCGGGCGTGCACGCGGTCGTCGCGCAGCTCCTTCATCTTCAGCGTCGGCTCGTGCAGCAGCCGGTTGACCACCGAGCGGGCGAGCGCCTCGACCCGCTCGAGGTCGCGGGGCGAGGCCGACTCCCACTTGCCGTCGTTCTCGCGGATCGCGGTGGCGGCGATCTCGTCGGCGCGGGCGCGCAGGGCGGCCAGCGTCGGCAGCACCTCGAGCGACCCCAGCCATGCGGCGAAGTGCTGGATCTCCTGCTCGATGATGCCCTCGGCCCGAAGCGCCTCGGCCTGGCGGACCTTGCGGTTGCGCTGCACGACGGCCTGGAGGTCGTCGATGTCGTACAGCGACACGCCGGGGATCCCGCCGCACGCGGCATCGATGTCACGCGGCACCGCGAGGTCGATCAGGAGCAGCGGGCGCCCGGTGCGCACCCGCATCACCTCGGCCAGCTCGGCGGCCTCGACGAGCAGGTGCGGGGAGGCGGTCGCGGCGACGACGATGTCGCCGCGCTCGAGTGCCTGCGGGAGCTCGTCGAAGCTGAGGCTCTCGCCGCCGAAGTGGCGGGCCAGGCTGACCGCGCGGTCGCGGCGCCGGGTGGCCACGAAGATCGGCCGGCAGCCGCTGGAGGCCAGCGCCCGGGCGGCCAGCTCACTCGTCTCGCCGGTCCCCACGATCACCACCTGGCGCTCGGCCAGGTCGGAGAGCAGCTCGCGGGCCAGCGCCACCGCGACGCCGGGGAGGCTGAGCGCCCGCTCGCCGATCGCCGTCTCGGTGCGCACGCGCTTGCCGGTGGCCAGCGCGGCCTGGAACAGGTGCTTGGTCAGCGGCCCGGCGGTCTCGCGATCGAGCGCGGCGTCGTAGGCACGCTTGATCTGGCCCTGGATCTCGGCCTCCCCGATGATCATCGAGTCGAGCCCGGCGGTGACCCGGTACAGGTGCCGGGCCGCGTCGCAGTTGCGGTGCGAGTAGATCGCGGAGGCCAGGCCGGTGGGGCGGATCCCGGCCTGGCGGGCCAGCATCGCCAGGACCGTCGACTCGGCGTCGACCGCGTCCTCGACGACCAGGTACAGCTCGGTCCGGTTACAGGTCGAGATCGCCACCGCCTCGCCGATCTCCTCGGTGCCGCGGAGGTCGCGCATGAACTCGGCCGCCCGCGCCTCGGGCAGCGCCAGGCGCTCGCGGACCTCGACCGGCGCGGTCTTGTGCGAGACGCCGATCGCCAGCAGCTCACTCATCAGACGGTTTCGGCCTCGCGCTCGCGCTCCTCCGCGGCCTCGCGCCGGCGGAGCTCCTCCGCGAGCTCGGCCAGCTCGCGCTGGTTGCGGCCCAGGCGCAGCGCCATGATCGCCACGTAGATCAGGATCAGCGCCACGAACACGATGTAGGCGGCGGCCACGTACTTGCCCGCCGTGTGCAGCGGCAGCGCCGGGGCGGCGAAGACGAGGCTCACGACGGCGCCGCGCTCCGGCGCAGCGGGCTCAGGCCGTCCTCGCCGAGCAGCGAGCGGCGCAGCCGGCGAGTCTGCATCCGCGCGGCCTTGGAGGCGATCTCGTAGCGCATCAGCGTCGCGAACAGCAGCGCGATCCCGAGCAGCGAGATGTAGAAGGTCAGCGCCATCGACGGCGGCAGATGACCGCCCTCGAGCGTCAGCACCCGCGGGTGGACGTACTGCTGAGCGAGCCGCACGGCGATGAAGTTGAGCGGCACGAAGGCCGCCGCGGTGACGGCGAACACGCTGGCGTAGCGGGCCTGACGCTCGGGATCCTCGATCGAGAAGCGCAGTGGCTGGTAGGTCGCGAACAGCAGCACCACGATCAGGTAGGAGACGAGCGTCGGCTCCTGCCACACCCACCAGTGGCCCCACGACGCCTTGGCCCAGATCGAGCCGGTGATCAGGCCGCCGACGGCGAAGATCAGCGCCATGTGGATCGCCACGTAGGAGCGCATGTCCCATTTGCGGTCGCCGGTCTTCAGGTGGACACCGCCGAGCACCCCGCCGAGCACGAACGCGCACAGCGAGACGATCGCCAGCGGCACGTGGATGTAGAAGATCTTCTGCACGAAGCCCTGGTCGGCGTCGAGCGGCGCGTAGAAGAACACCAGCGCCAGCGCCACGGTCAGCGTGACGGCGGTCAGGATCGGAAGGGCGCGTTGGCCTCGGCGCAGGGCACGGGTCATGGCTGTCAGTCCTCGAGCAGAAAATCGAACACGGCGTACGCGATGAGGGCGAAGACACCATCATAGAGCGCCAACACCGCCAGCCATCGCCCCGGCGGGGCGCCGGATCCGTGCTCGGCGAACAGTGGCCCGAGCCCGCGGGCGGTGGCGATCAGCGCCGGGATCTGCAGCGGCAGCCCGATGATCGGACCGATCAGATCACGGGCGCGGGTCTGGACGGCGATCGCCGAGACGAGCGTGCCGATCGCGGCGATCCCCAGGTTGGCCAGCGCCAGCACGGCGATCACCCCCGGCAGCGCGTGGCCGATCGCCGGGCCGAGCAGCAGCACCTTGAACGCCGGCACGGCGATCACCTCGAGCAGGGTCAGGTACAGGTACAGCGCCGTGGCCTTGGCCACGAACAGCGTCGTACGATCGACGGGGGCGAGCAGGAACGCGTCGAAGCCGCCCTGCTCGCGCTCGGCCACGAACAGCCGGTTGATCCCCAGCAGCCCGGCGATCAGCACCGTCGCGCTGAGGATCCCCGCCGCCAGCTGTCCGGCGATCGTCGCGCGGTTCAGCCCGAAGTGGAACATCACGAACACGGTGACCGAGAACAGCGCCATCGCCGGCACCGTCTCGAGCGTGCGCAGCTCGAGCCGCAGGTCCTTGCGCAGGATGATCAGCGCGGTCTTCACCGACGCGGGGCGAGAAGGCCGGCGACCCGCGGCTCCGAGACCGCGAGGCGGCGCCCCGACGCCCCGTCGAGGGACGCCCTCGCCACGTCTGCCGCCATCGCGGGGAGACTAGCGGCTCCGGGTCGTCTGGCGACTTGCGTCCTTTTTCGAGGCGAGGCACAAGAGGACAGGTGTGTCCGCGCGGCGGACCGCCGCGACACGGCCCGGGTCCTCGGCGCGCTGCGGGCCGCGCAGCTGGCGGTGCCGTATCCGTGGCGAGGCGGCCGCCGGGCCTACGGCACGGAGCTCTCGCCGCGCGAGCAGCAGGTCGCGCGGCTGGCGGGCGGCGGGCGGACGAATCGGGAGATCGCCCAGGTGCTGTTCATCTCGCCTCGAACCGTCGAGGGACACGTGGCTGCGGTGCTCCGCAAGCGCGGAATGACCTCCCGACGTCGACTTCATGAACAACGGCGGGCGGCCGCAGTTCGAGCTCGCCGGCTCAGGCGACCACGGCCGGACGTTCGTGACGCGGACGATCGCCTCCGTCGCCGCCGGCTGCGGACCGAAGTTCGTTTCGTCCTGCATCCCGCGGACCGCGATGGCGGCCGGAGCGGCCGGGCACGTATACGCGGCCTGGAGCGGGGCCACGGCGGGCGGCCGCACGCGCGTCTTCTTCGCCTCCTCGGCGAGCGGCGGGCGGCGCTGGTCGGTTCCCGACACGGTGATCCCGGCCGGCCGCCGGAGCGATGACCAGTTCCGCCCGCAGCTGTCGGTCACGCCCGGCGGCCGCGTCGACGTCGAGTTCAACGACCTCGCCCGCGCCGCGCACCGGCAGGACGTGTACCTGGCGTCCTCGCCGACCGGCGGTGCGCCGTCGCGACCGCTCAGGCTGGACAGCTGCCGTCCAACACCGGCCTCGTGCTCGCCGACGGTCATCCGCTGTCGCTGCTGTCGGACCGGATCGGCCTCGCGTCCTCCGACGCCGCGACCTATGCGGCTTGGAGCGACGACCGCGGAGCGAGTGCGGCCCGCCCGGTGCAGAGGGTCTTCTTCGCCTCGCTGCCGGCTGCCGCTGGCCTTCACGCCCACCGCGTGGTACGTTCGCCCTGATCCGCCCAAGCCCGGGCGCTCGTCGCTCAGCGGTAGAGCGCTGAGAGCCGCTCGGCGCCGAGGCCGGACGGCGGACCGAAGTAGGCGGTGCGGCCGTCCTTGAGCCCCAGCACCAAGTCGGCCTCGGCCAGCGCCGCCTGCGGATCGTGGCTGGTCAGCACCCGGGTGGCCCCGCTGGCCCGGCCGATCAGCGGCTCGACGAGCTGCTCGGCGGCCGGATCGAGGTTGGAGCGCGGCTCGTCGAGCAAGAGCAGCGCCGGCCGGTGCAGCACCGCGCGGGCGACGGCGAGCCGCTGCACCATCCCGCGCGAGAGCAGGCGCACGGGATCGTCGGCGCGGCGGTCCATCGCCACCGCGGCCAGGACCTCCTGCACCCGGGCCTCGTCGACTCGGTGCAGGCCGGCGTGGTAGCGAAGGTTCTCGCGGCCGGTGAGGTCGCGGTACAGCAGCGGCTCGTGGGCGAGCAGGCCGATCCGCCCGCGGACCGCCCAGGCGCGCTGCGGCAGCGCCTCGCCGAGCAGCTCCACGCCGCCGCCGTGCGGGCGCAGCAGCGTGGCGAGGATCCGCAGCAGCGTGGACTTGCCCGCGCCGTTTCGCCCCAGCACGGCCAGCGTCGCGCCCGCCGGGACCTCGGCGGAGACCTGGCGCAGCGCGGTCCGCTCGCCGAAGTGGCGGGTCAGGTCGGTCAGCCTAATCGCCGGCTGGTCGCTCATGGTGCCCGTGCCCCGCGTCGGCGTCGTGGCGGCCACGCTCGCGGTTCAGCGTGCCGACGACGTGGCGCAGGGTCGGCGCGAGGACCGGGAACAGCTCGCCGATCGCCTTGGGGTTGCCGGGGAAGTTGACGATCAGCGTGCGCCCGGCGACCCCCGACACGCCGCGCGTGAGGATCCCCATCGGCGTGTGACGCAGCGCCTCGGCGCGCATCGCCTCGGCGAACCCCGGGGCCTCACGGTCGATCACCGCGCGGGTCGCCTCCGGGGTGACGTCGTCGGGGGTCAAGCCGGTCCCGCCGGTGGTGAAGATCAGCGAGATCCCGGCGTCGGGTTCGGCGTGGGCGCGCAGCCAGGCCTCGATCGCGGCGCGATCGTCGGTGACCACGTCCCGGGCGACCACGGTGGCCCCGGCGGCGGTGGCCGCGTCGGCCAGTGCGGCGCCGGAGCGGTCCTGCGACTCGCCCGCGGCCACCGAGGTGGAGATCGTGAGGATCGCAGCGTTCATCCGCGCGGCAGGTTAGGGCACCCACGAAAACCACTGTGGGCACCCTTACGCCGAGCCGATGTGGCCCGCGCGGCGGAACCCCACGTACAGTCCGATCGAGGACATGATCAGGCTGCCCACGCCGAACACGGCGAACGTCCAGAACGCCGTGATGTGGCCGGTCAGCCAGGCGAAGTTCATGCCGAAGAAGCCGGTGATGAAGCTCAGGGGGAGGAAGATCGTCGCCACCAGGGTGAGCACCTTCATCGTCTCGTTCTGGCGCACGCTGATCTCGTTCTGCTGGTTGGAGATCACCGCCATGTTCGCCTGCAGGACGATCGCCAGCGTGTCGCGCTGGGCCACGACCTCCTCGTTGATCAGCTTCAGGTGGTCGTTGACGTCGCGCAGGAACTGCGCGAGCTCGGCCGACACCGCGACGTAGGCCCCACGCTCGAGCGCCTCCAGCGGCGCCAGCAGTGGGTGCACGGCGCGGTAGAAGTCGGTCGCCTCCCGGCGCAGCAGATAGATCCGCTCGGTCGGGGCGGCGGCGCCGCTGAACACCGTCGCCTCGACCTCCTCGACGTCGCGCTCGAGGCCCTCGGTGACCGGGGCGTAGTGGTCGACGATCGTGTCGAGGATCGCCCACAGCGCCGCCACCGGCCCCTCCCGCAGCAGCTCGGGGCGGCTCTCGAGCCGCAGCCGCGCGCCATGCAGGTCGCTGGCCGCGCCCTGGCGCACGGTGATCACGAACCGCGGCGAGACGAACACCGAGACCTCGCCGAACTCGACCTCCTCGCGCTCGTCGACGTACCGGGCGGTCCGCAGCACGGCAAAGAACACGTCTCCGTCCTCGTAGCGCTCGAACTTGGGGCGCAGGTGGAAGCTCTGCGCGTCCTCGACCGCGAGGTCGTGCAGGCCGAAGCGCTGCTGCACCTCGCTGAGCTCGGCCGCGCCGGGCTCGAACAGCCCGAGCCACACGAACCCCTCCTCGTTCGAGCAGATGTCGGCGGCGCGCTGGAGCTCCATCTGCCCCTCGTGCTGGCGCTGCCCGTCGCGGTAATACGCACAATCGACGATCACGGCGTGCTCCTCGCTCCTCGGTTGGCGTGAGCGAGTATCGGCGCTGGCGGCGGCGCCGTGGGGATCAGGCTCGCCGCGACCAGTCGCCGGAGCGCCCGCCGGACTTCTCGAGCAGCTCCACCGACTCGATCCGTGCGCCGCGCTCGATTCCCTTGACCATGTCGTAGACGGTCAGCGCGGCGACCGAGGCTGCGGTCAGAGCCTCCATCTCGACCCCGGTGGGACCGGTGGTGCGGGCCTCGGCGGTCAGCGTGATCGTGCCCGCCCCGGCGTCGATCGCGCCCTCGACGCCGACGAACGACAGCGCCAGCGGGTGGCACAGCGGGATCAGCTCGGCGGTCCGCTTGGCGGCCAGGATCCCGGCGATCCGGGCCACGCCGACGACGTCGCCCTTGGGCGCGTTCCCGGCGGCCACGCGGGCGGCGGTGTCGACCGAGACGCGCAGCACGGCGCGCGCGACGGCGCGGCGGGCCGTCCCCGGCTTGTCGGCGACGTCGACCATCCGCGCGCTCCCCGACGCGTCGAGATGGGTGAGACCGCCGTCGGTGCTCAAGCCGCCTGCGCGCTCGCGCCGTGGGCGACCTGCGCCGCGGCGATCAGCTCGTGCACGGCCTGCGTGTCGCCGGCCCGCAGCAGCTCGATCGGGTCGGGATCGCCGTTGACGATCGACTCGAAGAACTCCTTGCGGTCCTGGTAGGTGGGTAGCGTGCCCTTGGCCCAGCCGCGGGCATCGTTCAGCAGCACGGCCAGCTGCGCGTAGGCCTCGCCGAAGCGCTCGGAGATCTCGCGCTTCATCCGCTTGGCCAGCGCCGGCGAGGCGCCGGCGGTCGAGATCGCCACGGCCAGCGGACCGGTGCGGACGATCGCCGGGAGGATGAAGTTGCACAGCGGCGGCACGTCGACGACGTTGACCAGCATCGCCCGGGCCTCGGCGTCGTCGAACACGCGGATGTTGATATCGGTGTCGTCGGTGGCGGCGATCGCGATCAGGCAGCCGTCGAGATCACCGGCCTCGTACTCCCGGCGGCGCCACTCGATCGACCCCTCCGCGGCGAGCTCGGCGAGCGCTTCGTGCCCCTCCGGGGCGACCAGCACCACGTCGGCGTCGCAGGCCAACAGCCCCTCGACCTTCTCAAGGCCGATCTCGCCGCCTCCGACCACCACGCAGCGCCGGCCCTTGAGGCGCAGGCAGGCGATGTAGAACGGGGTCTCGAGCATCCCCTGGACGCACGACTGGTCGCAGATCCCCTGCTTCAGCTGGCAGACGCATTCCTTGCCGATGTAAGCCTGGGCGGGCACGATTCCAAGGCTATCGGGTGCAGAGCCGCGCCCGTTGGCAACTACGCGCGCCGAGTAGCCTCAGCGCCATCCATGTCCCGATTCTCCGATCCGTTTATGCCGTTTTGCCGCCGACTGTCGGCGAGCGCGGCCCGGGCCGCGCGGTTACGTTGTCGCGCGCGGCGATCGCGTAGTAGTAGGTCGTACGCGGATGCAGGGCGGTGACCATCAGCTCGAGCTTGGTCCCGATCTGGGTGACGCGGAAGCGACAGGCGCCGTGACACAGTGCCGAGGCGACGGCGAAGTCGTGCTGGCTTCTGATCGGGCTCGGGGACTGCTTGACCAGGTAGCTTTTCGCGGCGGGGGGATGGTGGCCGTCGGTTCCCGGCGCGGAGAACTCGAGCACGATCGTCGTGGTTCGGCGCGGGAGCGCGCGCAGGTCGGTGACTTGCCCGGGTGTGCGCCCCCAGAGCTTCACGCATCGCCTTCGGCCGCTCGAGCGCCGGTGGGCCAGGCGACGGAGGCAGCTCCGCCAGCCTCGCCGGCGGGCCGCGTCAGGGTTCGGCCCGGGCGTGGCATTGACGACTGGCGTCTGGGCCGAGCCGGCGGCGATGCTCGTGGCGCCGCCGGCGCTCGCGGCTTCCAGCACCCTGATCGTCTCGCCGACATCGGCCGCGACGAGCTTGTACCGCGGCGCGCTGGCGCCCGTGATCGTGGCGCAGTTCGTGCCCGCGCGGTCACAACGCTCCCACTGATACGCGTACCCAGTCGGAATCGGCGACCACGAGCCGTGCGCTTCGCTCAATGTCTGCCCGATGGCCGCCTGACCCGAGATTGAGGGCGGCGAGGCGTTCACCGGCGCGCACGCCTGGCCGCCGTCACCCGGCATGAGGTTGACCGGGCCGGCCGTCGCCGGCGTGCTGAGCGGGGTGTCGCCGACGTTGCTCTCGTTGCAATAGCCGAGCCGCCCGTTGGCGCCGTAGCCCCAGCAGCGCAGGCTTCCGTTGTCGAGCCACGCGCAGGTATGGGCGCCGCCGGCGCTGATCGCTACCGCGGTGCGGCCGGCGCCGAGATCTACGGGCCCTATCGAGGCCGGCGTCTGGGTATCGCCGACGTTGCTCGTGTTCCCGTAGCCGAGGCGCCCGTCGGCGCCATTGCCCCAGCACAGCACCGTGCCGTCATCGCGGATCGCGCAGGTGTGGTCTGTGCCGGCGCTGATCGCCTTGGCGGTGCGCCCGGGCCCCAGGGCCACCGGTGCGACCAAGCCGGGAACCTCCGTATCGCCGATGTTGTTGGTGTCGCCGTAGCCAAGTTCACCCCGGCCACCGAAACCCCAGCAGCGCACGCTCCCGTCATCCAGGATCGCGCAGGTGTGGGCGGCACCGGCGCTGATCGCCACCGCGGTGCGGCCCGGGCCGAGATTCACCGGACCGACCGAGGCCGGGGCCGGGGTCGCGCTATCGCCGATGTTGTTTCGATCGCCGTACCCGAGCTGGCCGAAGAAGCCGTAACCCCAGCAGCGCACGCTCCCGTCATCCAGGATCGCACAGGTGTGGAGGCCGCCGGCGCTGATCGCCTTGGCGGTGTGGCCGGCACCGAGGTCGACCGGTGGATGCGAGCCGGGAGGTGAGGTATCGCCAAGGTCCTGAGCGTTTCCGTACCCGAGCTGCCCATCGAAGCCGAAGCCCCAGCACAGCACGCTCCCGTCATCCCGAATCGCGCAGGTGTGGGCGCCGCCGGCGCTGATCGCTTTCGCGGTGCGCCCAGGGCCAAGGTCGACGGGACCAACCGACGCCGGCGAGTCGACGTTAGTCAAGTTGCCGTAGCCGAGCCGTCCGTCTGCCCCGTAGCCCCAGCAGCGCACGCTGCCGTCATCCAGCAGCGCACAGGTGTGAAAGCTGCCGGCGCTGATCGCCGTGATGGTATGTCCGATACCGACGTTCAGCGGGCCCGCCGCGGCCGGGGTCTGCGTGTCGCCGACGTTGTTGGTGGTGCCGTAGCCGAGCTCGCCGTCGCCGCCGTAGCCCCAGCAGCGCCCGCTGCCGTCGTCCAGGACGGCGCAGGTGTGGCTGGCGCCGGCGTCGAGCCGACCCGCCGCCGGCGACATCGGTTGCGAGGTCTGATCGGCGCTCGCGGCGGCGGGCCAGGCGGCCGCGATCGCGCTCATTAGCAGAAGCGCCGCGAGCCATCTTCTCGCCTTTGGCCGGAGACCTTCGCCGGTCCTCAGGTCGCCAGGCAATCCGGGTAGACTCCGCCGACCAAGAGGAGGTCGTAAATGGACCACATGCGCTTGATGTGCTGGTGTCGCAGCTGTGTGAGTGGGCTGCATCTGCCCGCGTATGCCGCGGCCGACAACGGCGTGTTCGCCGACCACGGGATCGACGTCGAGTTCGTGGATTGCGTCAGCACTCCCGGCGGGAGTCTCGGGGCGTGGTCGGCGATGGTCACCGCTGTCGCCGAGGGAGACGTCGACTTCGCGCTCACGTCGGTCGCCTATCTGCTCGCCGGGCAAACCGCCGCTGAGGGAAATCTGGCGGCTCGCTTCGCAGCGGTCTTTCACCAGTGCAATCCGATCGCCGCACTGGTGGCCAGCGATTCGCGGTTGCAGGACCAGACGGATCTGGCGGCCGCCAGGGTCGCCGCCTCGGGGAGTTGGTACGTCAAGGAGTTCGAGGGCGCCCTCACGCATCTGGGCTTGGCGCCAATGGCGCTCGTGGACGCGCCGAGAGACCAGCGCGCCGCGCTCGGCACTGGTGAGATCGATCTGATTCCAGGCTGGGTGGATATGCCGCCGAGCTACAGCAAGGAGGGGCTCGAGATCCGGGCCATCCCGCTCGAGGTGGATGCCGCCTACGCCACCGGGCTGGTCGCGGCCGACCGCTTGGCCCTCGACGTGGTGTCGCGCATGCGCGATGCGCTGGCCGCCGGATACGAACTCCAGCGCGAGCATCCCGAGCTCGGGATCGACGCGTTGCGACGTCGCTTGCCCGGTATCTCCGAAGCCCACCTCCGCACGGCCTGGTCGGTGTTCGAGCCCTACGCGTTCGGCCGGCAGCGACCGCTCTCGATGGACGCCGAGCGCTGGCAGACGACGATCGACTACACGGCCGCTACCCACGGCCTGTCCAGTCTGCCGCCCGAGCAGGTATATCGCCAAGAGCTTTTGGCGCCCGCGACGAGTTTCGCGTCGGCATAGCGCCGAGTTGCCGGTCCGGCACCGTGCCGGACCGGCAAGCT
>JBBSFX010000031.1:0-33805 GCA_038254735.1 Solirubrobacterales bacterium | reverse complement strand
CGCGAGCGGGGCGGCGCGCAGCGCGAGCGGGGCGGCGCGCAGCGCGAGCGGGGCGGCGCGCAGCGCGAGCGGGGCGGCGCGCAGCGCGAGCGGGGCGGCGCGCAGCGCGAGCGGGGCGGCGCGCAGCGGGCGGCGCGAGATTGCCGGCAGGGCCAGAGCCAGCAGCACCCAGAAGGCGTACACGCTGAGCACGGCCAACCACACCGGGTAGCCCTCGCCGCCCGCGAACACGCGCTCGACCAGCGGCCCGGTGAGGTTCAGCAGCCGCAACGTGTTCCAGTACACGGTCCGCGCGATCGAGCCGGGGTGCGCGCGGATGTAGCTCACCGCCCGGCGGCTCAGGTCGCTCGAGACCTGCGCCTCCGAGGCGCCGGGATGGGCCGCGAAGTCGCTCGCCATCTGCGCCCGCGGGGCCAGCCACAGCGCCGGGAAGCGACGGTCGTCCTGGGCGACGCGGTTGTAGGTGCCGACGAGCGCGTAGCCGGTCTCGGTGCTCACCGGGATGAAGCGGTGGAACAGCTCGAGGTTGCGCACCGTCCACGGCGCCAGCACGAGGATCGTCGCCGCCAGCACCGCGGCGGGGGCCTTCAGGGCGGCGCGCGAGCGCCGCGGGCGCCCGGTCCATACGAGGAGGCCGATCGGCACGACGAGCAGGAAGCCGTTGCCCCGGGTCAGCGCCGAGAGCCCCGTGAGGACGCCGGCGCCGAGCGCCCAGCGCAGGCGGGGGTCCTCCCGGTACACGAGCGCCGCCTCCACCGCCGCCAGCACCAGCGGGATGAACAGCGACTCCGACAGCAGCGAGGAGCCGACGAGCACCAGCGGCGGCGACAGCGCCCCGAGCCCGGCGGCCACCAGCCCCACCCGCCGGCCCCACAAGCGCGTGCCGATCAGCCCGAGCAGCGCCACCGCGAGCGCCCCCAGCACCGCCTCGAGCACCCGCCCGGCGACCCACCGGGTGCGGGCGTCGCCGGTCCCCACCACCTTGTCCACGGCGGCCAGCGCGACCGGGAACAGCGGCGGGCGGAACGCCGTCGGGCCGCCGTGGGGGGCGACGGAGGACCCGGGATAGCTGCCGGTGTGGGCGAGCGTCACGGCGATCTGGTCGAACTCGCCGGCGTCGGTGACCGGGACGAAGTGCGGCGTGGCGAGCACCACGACGATCCGGATCGCCAGCGCCAGCACGACGATCACCGCCAGCGGGCGGGGTCGGCTCACGCCCGCGCGCTTTCGGCCGGCCTCACCCCGAGCGCGCCGGCGCAGGCCAGCACGGCGATCATCGGCTCGAGCGGCGCCCGGTAGCGCGTGCCGCCCTCTACGGTGAAGGTCACCGACGCGCCGAGCGCCAGCGCCAGCAGCCCGAGGACCAGCGGGCGCCGCTCCCGAGCCCGCCACAGGCCGATCAGCGCCAGCACCATGAGCACGATATAGGCGTCGAGGCCGAGGTTGCTGACCAGCCGGCTGCGGCCCTCGAACGGCACCTCGGCCAGCGACCGCGACCGTCCCCGGAGATCCCACAGCCGCGTGACCCCGTTCCAGAAGAACGCCTTGAGGAGCGATACCGGACGGGCCCTGATGTAGTCCTCGCCGCGCGCGATCAGCCGCGAGCGCAGGGTCACGTCGGAGAGCCGGTGACGGGGGTCGAACAGGCCGACGACGTCGGGCGGCTCGCGCCGCCACGCGTAGGGGAAGATCGGGTCGGCGGCGGCCTGGGCGTTGAAGGTGCCGTAGAGCGCCGCGTCCTGGAGCGAGATCGGCACGAAGCCGTGCATGACGATCGCGTTGCGCACCGTCCACGGCGCCACCACGAGGATCGCCACCAGCGTGGCCAGCGCGGTGTGGACGATCCCCCGCCGCAGCCCGGCGGCCAGGCACCAGGCGACGAGCGCGGCCCCGATCAGGAACTCGCCGCTCGGACGGATCAGGAACAGGACGCCGAGCAGCGCGCCGAGCCCGACCGCGGTCCGTCGCGACGGCGCCCGGGTGAAGATCACCAGCAGGACCGCCACGGTCAGCGGCGTGGCCAGGGCCTCCGGGTAGAGCAGCCCCTCGTACTGCCAGGCCAGCGGGTAGACGGCGATGACGAACGCCGCCGCGGTGGCCACCCGCGAGCCGAACAGCCGCCGGGCCAGCGCCCAGCTCAGGGTGATGGTGATCGCCCCGAGCGGCACCTGGACGAGGCGCACCGCGTCGGGGTGGTGGCCCAGCAGCCAGTACCACAGCCCCACCCAGGCCGGGTACCCGGGCGCCTTCCACGCGCCGGCGTGGAGGACTCCGTAGGGCAGCCGCGTGTAGAACCAGTGGCCGTGGGCGATCATCGCCCCCTCGAAGTCGTACTCGGGGGCGTCGCCGGCCAGCCGGTAGTGCCGGGTCGCCAGCACGTAGACCAGCCGCAGCCCGAGCCCGAGCGCGATCGCGGCGCCCAGCCACCACCGCTCCCGCGTGCCCAGCTCCGGTGCGCCGTCGCGCCCCGCACGGGCTGGTGCAACGTTCCCTGGGAATCGGTGCACTAGCCTCTGCAGCTGTCCTGATGCTCGGCGCAAGTGGCAGCAGTGTTGCGGCTCGGCCGCATGCGCGCAGCGCCGAGCCGGTCGCGCACCGCTACCGGCTGGCGCTGTGGTCGCTGCTCGCGCTCGGCGTCGCGGGGCGGGTGCTGCTCGACTGGCGGACCCGCGGCAACGTCTACGACCTGGAGTCGCTGCGGATCGTCGCCCACGCGCTGTCGGTCGCCCCCGGGCACGTCTACAGCCTGGTCAACCCGCTGCCACGCTACCGCTGGCCCTACCCCCCGGGCTACTTCCCGCTGATCGCGCTGGGCAAGGCGCTGGCGGGCGCGACAGGGTGGCAGTTCGACCGCGTGATCCGGCTGTGGCCGGTGCTCGCCGACGCCGGGATCGCCTGGGTCGTCCAGGATCACCTGCGCTCCCGGGAACTCGGCTCGGGCGCCCGCCTGAGCGCGGTGGCGCTGGTCATGCTGGCGCCGTCGTTCGCGGCGATCTCGGGCGTGCACGGGCAGATCGACGCCGTGGCTATCCTCCCCGCGGCGATCGCGCTGAGCGTCTGGGAGCGAGCCCCGGTGGGGCGCCGGGCGCCGGTGGCGGGGGCGCTGATCGGACTCGGGATCGCCGTCAAGACGGTGCCGGGGCTGATGCTGCTGGCGCTGCTGCCGAGCGCCCGCTCGCGCCGCGAGCAGCTCGTGCTGATCGGCTCGGCCGCGGCCGTCGTGCTGGTGGCGATCGGCCCGTTCCTCGTCCACGACGGCCTGCACTGGTTCCGCAACCTCGATTACAACGGCGGGATCGGGCTCGGCAGCCTCAGCCTCGCCGTGCAGCCCGACCTGGCGCTCGACTGGCTCCACGTCGGCTCCTCGCCATTCAACTCGGTCAGCCTGGTGCTGTTCCGCGACAGCCGCTGGATCGCCGGCGGCTCGGTGCTGGTGATGGCCGCCTTCCTCTACCGCCGGCGGGTCCCCGCGCCGGCCGCGGCGGTGCTGCTGTGGGCGACCGTGTACGCGTTCGGGGTGACGTTCTTCATGCAGTACATGGTGTGGGGGCTGCCGTTCCTGCTGATGGCTGGCCTGCTGTGGCCGGCGCTGATCCTCGAGGCGCTGCTGGTGGCCCCCGTGCTCGTCATCTACCACGGCGTCGTCCACGCCTCGAGCGCGTGGCTGTTCTACGTGGCGCCGATGCTCGTCGTGTGGGTCGCCTGCGCGCTGCTCGTGCTGCTGTGGCTGTCGGGGCGCCTGCCGTCCCGCCGGCCGCCGGGCTGAGGACGGGTGGGCGGGGCATCGCCCGGGCCTCAGCGCGGGCCCGCGCCGAGCTCGCGGTAGAGCTCGAGGTAGCGCTCGGTGCTGCGGTCGCTCGTGAGCTCGAGCGCGCGCTCGCGGCAGCGCGCCGCGGTGGCGGGGTCGGCGGCGCTGGCCAGCGTCGCCAGCAGCGCATCGGCGAGCCGGCGGGGCCGTAGCGCGTCGAACAGCGTGCCAATGCCGGGGCGGTCGATCAGCTCGGGCAGGGCGCCGTCGTCGTAGCCGACGACCGGGGTGCCGCAGGCCATCGCCTCGAGTACGACGAGGCCGAACGCCTCGTCGGTCGAGGGCAGCGCGGCCACCCACGCCTCGGCGCAGTGGCGGGCGAGCACGTCGCGGTCGACCAGCGAGACGAGCTCGACCCCCGGCGCGTCGACGTCGATCCCGGCCGCGCGCAGCCGCTCCGGCGTCCGCGGCGTCGGGCGCGAGAGCACGAGCCGCGCATCGGGCAGCTCGGCGCGGACGAGCCCGAACGCCTCGACGAGCAGCCCCACGTGCTTGCGGGGCTCCTCGGCGTCGGCGCTGCAGATGATCGTCGGCCGCTGCGCGCGGCCGGGGCCGGGGCGGAACACGGCCGGGTCGACGCCGGGGGCGATCACCCGCGCTTCGTAGCCGAGCCAGCGCGCGAAGGCGTCGGCGGCGAAGCGGCTGAGCGCGACCACGGCGTCGCAGCCGCGCAGCGCCCCGAGCACACACTCGGTCCGGCGCCGGCGCTCGCGCAGCCCCGCGTGGTCGGGGATCCCCATGTAGGTGAGGAGCGCCGGGCGTCCGGTACGCCCGCGCCAGCGCGCGGCGGCCAGCGCGTCGGGGGCGTGGACGGCGTGGGCGAGGTCGTAGCGACCGGCCCGCAGCGCGGCGTAGCTGAGCGGCACATGGGTCAGGTAGGGCTCGTAGGCGCGGCGCAGCAGCCGGCCCTGGGGCGGGCGCGGCAGCCGCAGCACCGGGACCCCCTGCTCGGCCCCGCGCGCCGGTGCTCCCGGATGGCTGGTGAGGATCCGCGGTCGGTGACCGCGGGCAGCCAGGCCGGCGGCCAGCTCGAGGGTGATCCGCTCGCCGCCGCGGCGGACCTCGGGCCAGAAGCACGGGGTCAGCAGCGCGACGCGCAGGGCGGGGTCGCTCACAGGACGAGGCTGCGGTGGGCGAGGCTGGCCCGGGCCAGCGCGGCGAGCTCGGCGGCGTCGACCAGGGCCCACCCGGGAAGCGAGGCAACCTGGCGCAGCCGTCCCCGGGCCCCGCCGCCGTGGTCGCGGCGGGTCAGCGCCCAGCGGAGCGCCGCGAGCGGCGCGATGCTCCCGACGGCCGCGGCGAGCGCCGTGTGGCCGTGCCCCGGCGTGCGCCGCCGTCCGAGCCCGCCCCCCGCCGCCCCGGCCACGGCCAGCAGCAGCCACGCGTGCTCGCGCTTCCAGAACACCCGCAGGCACAGCTCCGAGCGCAGCTCCGGGTGGCGGCGGAGGAGCAGCGGCAGCTCGTCCCACCGGCGGGTCTCGCGCAGGCGATCCCACAGCAGGCCCTCGTCGACGGCGTGGTGGGTGAGCATCCGCGGGTCGCCGGCCAGTCGCCCGCCGGCCGCCTGGGTGCGCAGGCTGAGGTCGGTGTCCTCGCCCGAGCCCAGGTCCTCGGCGAAGCCGCCGGCGGCGGCGAACAGCTCGGCCGGGTAGGCGATGTTGCACGACTCCGCCCACACCCGCGGGACGTCGGCGAACGACTGCGTGCGGGGGAACGGCGAGCGCAGCATCGCCGCCTCGTGGGGGTCGGGCGAAACGGGGCCCTGGACGACGGCGCCGGGACGCTCGCGCACGGCGGCGCGCACACCCTGGAGCCAGCCCGCCGGCGGCCGGCAGTCGTCGTCGGTGAACACCAGCGTCGGGGCGCGGGCCAGCGCGGCGCCCGCGTTGCGCTTGGCGGCGGCCGCGGCGGCGCCCGGCGCGAAGGCCAGCGCCCGCAGCCGGCCGGCCGCCGCCAGGGGATGCGCGCGCAGCAGCGCGCCGGTCTCGGGCCCGGCCGAGTCGTGGCAGACGACGACCTCCCACAGCGCCGGTTCGAGCGTCTGCTCCTGCAGCGCGTTGAGCAGCCAGCGCAACCGCAGCGGCCGGTCGTGCGAGGCCACGACGACGGACAGCTCGGGTCGTTGCACGGGGGCGCATTGTTCTACATTGCCTCGGCGATGAGCTCGTCATCCGGCCCGGGGCCGTCGCCGCACGCCGACGTGGCCGCCCCCGAGGTGGCCGCCGAGGTGGCCGGCGAGGTGGCCGCCCTGACCTGGTACCACACGATCTCGCTGCCGGGGGGCCTCAGCACCCCGGGCGAGTACGACACCCGCGGCGCGCTGGCCCGAATCCCCTTCCCGTCCTCGCTGGCCGGCCGGCGCTGCCTCGACGTCGGCACCCACGACGGCTTCTGGGCCTTCACCATGGAGCAGCGCGGGGCCGGTTCGGTGGTCGGGATCGACCTCGACGACCCCCGCCGCGTCGACTTCTCCGAGCCCGTTTCCGAGCTCTCCGCGGCGGCGCTCGGCGACCGCCGGGCGCGGCCGCGGGCGTTCGCCTGCGCGCATCGGGCGCTCGGCTCGAGCGTCGAGCGGCGCGACCTGTCGGTGTACGACCTCGCCGCGGAGTACGGGCGGGAGTTCGACTTCGCCTTCCTCGGCACGCTGCTGCTGCACCTGCGCGAGCCCGTGCGGGCGCTCACGGCGATCCGCGACGTGCTCAAGCCCGGCGGCGAGCTGCTGATCAACGACGCCGTCTCGCTGCGGCTCTCGCTGCTGCACCCGCGGGCGCCCGTGCACCGGCTGGCGCTGCTGCCGGGCAAGCCGTTCTGGTGGGAGCCCAACGTCCGCGGGCTGGCGCGCTACCTCGAGAAGGCGGGCTTCGCCGGGGTCACCGGCGGCGGTCCCTACTTCCTCCCGCGCGGCTCCGGCTACGCGCGCCCGCCGCTGCCGCGGACGCCGACCAACTTCGCCTGGCGCCGGCTGCACGAGCGCGGGATGGTCCACGGGTGGGCGTCCGGCCGGGCCCCTTGAGCGATCCGGGGCCGCCGATCGCGTCCGGTCCGGCGCCCGCGATCTCGGTGATCGTGCCGGCGCGCGACGCCGAGGCCACGCTCGGCGCGACGCTCCGGGCGCTCGGCGCCCAGCGCGCCGAGGTCGGCTTCGAGGTGATCGTCGTCGACAGCGGCTCGCGCGACGGGACGCCGGCGCTGGCGAGCGCGGCCGGAGCCACCGTGCTGCACAACCCGGGCGGCGAGCCGGCCGGATCACGCAACCTCGGGGCGATGCGGGCGCGCGGAGCGCGGCTGGCGTTCACCGACGCCGACTGCACGCCCGAGCCGGGCTGGCTGGCCGCCGGGCACCGGGCGCTCGATCACGCCGAGCTCGTCCAGGGCCCGGTCCGCCCCGACCGACCGGCGGGGCGCTACGACCGCACCGTCTCGGTCGGCGCCGAGCACGGGCTGTACGAGACGGCGAACCTGTTCGTGCGCCGCGAGGCGTTCGAGCGGGTCAGCGGCTTCCAGCCCGTCCCCGGGCTCGGCGTCGGCACCGGCCGGCCGTTCGGCGAGGACGCCTGGTTCGGCTGGCGGGCCCGGCGCGCCGGCGCCCGCAGCGCGTTCGAGCCCGCCGCGGTGGTCCGCCACGCGGTGTTCCCGCGCGGCGCCGCCGAGTGGGTGGCCGAGCGCGGACGCTGCCGCCACTTCCCGCCGCTGGTGGCGCTCGTGCCCGAGCTGCGGGCGACGTTCCTGCACCGCCGGCTGTTTTTGTCTCCCGACAGCCTGCGCTTCGACGCGGCGGCGGCCGGGCTGGTGGCGGCGCTGGCCTGGAGGCGCTGGCCGCTCGTGGCCGTCCTCCCCTACGCCGCCGCGCTGCTCGGGGAAGCACGCGCGGGCGCCGGGCCCGCCGGGCGCCTCGAGCGGGTCGCCGCCCGCCTGGCCGCCGACGCGCTCACCGCCGGGGCGCTGACCGCGGGCAGCATCCGCGCCCGCACGCCGGTGCTGTGATGGCCCGCCGCCGGGTGAGCTACGGGATCGCCGCGGTACTGGCGGTGGCGCTGGTCTTCCGGGTCGAGGTGGTGCTGGCCACCTCGAGCTACCGCGCCCACACCGACGCCGCCGACTTCGACCACCTCGCCGTGTCGCTCGCCGACACCGGCCACTTCCCGAGCTCGCGGGAGTGGGCGCCGGAGGGCCCGACGGCGTTTCGCCCGCCGGGGTTCCCGGTCGCGCTGGCCGGGGTCTACGGGCTCGTCGGGACCGGCTCGGCGAGCGACCGCTGGGAGGCGGGGCGAATCGCCGAGGCGGCGCTGGGGACGGTCGCCGTGGGACTGATCTGCCTGATCGGGCTGCGCCTGTGGGGCGCCGCGGTGGGGCTCGTGGCGGGGGCGATCGCCGCCGTGTACCCGCCGCTGGTGCTGGTCGGCACCTCGCTGCTCTCGGAGTCGCTGTTCATCCCGTTGCTGCTCGGCGCGGTGTGGGCCGCGCTGCGCCAGCGCGACTCCGCCCCCCGGTGGGGCTGGGCGGCGCTCAGCGGGCTGCTGCTGGGGCTGGCTGCGCTGACCCGCGGCAACGGCGTGGCCCTGGCGATTCCGCTCGTGTTCCTGGTCTGGAGCGCGCGGGGCGGGGCGGGTCGGTTCACCCGGGCGGCGCTGGCGGCGCCGGCGGCGCTGCTGGCCGTCGCAGTGCTGGTGGTGGCGCCGTGGACGATCCGCAACGCCACCGTGCTCCACGCGTTCGTGCCGGTGACCACCGAGACCGGCTACGCGGTGGCCGGCGTCTACAACGCCCCGACCCAGCACCGGCGGGTGCTGCCGGCGCTGTGGTACCCGCCGCTGCGTCAGATGTCGGCGCTGTTCCGCGCCGAGCCGCACGCCGGCGAGGCGCGGATCTCCGCGCAGCTGATGAGCCAGGGGCTCGGCTACGTCGGGCGCCATCCGTTCTCGCTGCTGCGCACGGCGTGGCTCAGCGCCGGGCGGCTGCTCAACCTCGAGGGGCCGCTGCTGGAGGAGCTCCAGTCCTTCGGCGAGGGCTATCCGCTGGCCCTGGCCAAGTACAGCGTGTACGCGTTCTGGGTGCTGCTCGCGGTGGCCGCCGGGGGGGCGCTGACGCAGCGCGCGCGGCGCACGGCGCCCGCGCTGTGGGCGTGCCCGGCGGTGCTGCTGCTGAGCACGGTGTTGCTGGAGGGCGGGACCCGCTACCGCTCACCCGCCGACCCGTTCCTGGTGATGCTGGCGGCGCTCGCGGTGGTGGCGCTGGGGAGACGGCGCTCGGCGGGGGTCGACCGGTCTCGGAGCAGGTAGCCCAGCGCCTCGCGCAGCAGCTCGCGCTCGGACCACCACGTCGCCGCCGCGGTCACGGCCAGGTACACGAGCAGCTCGGCGACGGCGCCGGCGGCCGACTCCCCTCCGCCCCCGATCAGCCGGATCAGCAACACGGCGGCGGCCGCGGGGACGGTCGGGAGCACCGCGCGGGCGGCGTGCGAGACGAACGCGAAGCCGCGGAACAGCCGAGTCATGTACCACGCCCGCAGCACCAAACTGACGGCGGCGCCGGCGGCGATCCCGATCGCCAGCCCCGAGAGCCCGTCGCTGAACACCAGCGGGATCCCCAGCCCGAGCGTGACCGCCGTCGTGGCCAACGCGACGACGGCGATCGGACGGGTCTCGGACCGAGCGCGGAGATAGTCGTCCCAGTTGAAGCCGATGTGGCCGAGCCCGGCCACCACCCCGTTGATCTGGAGCAACGTCACTGCCGGCTGCCACTTGTCGCCGACCACGAAGTGGACGAGCTGCGGCGCGAACAGCCCCAGCCCGACGCCGAACGGCATCGCCCACATCAGCGCCAGGCGGTTTGACTTGACGAACGACTCGCGCAGCAGCTCGATCCGGTCCTGCATCGCGCAGATCGCCGGGTAGAGCGTCCCACTGACCAGGTCGTCGACGCGGGTCGAGAAGGCGGTGATCGTCCCGGCCAGGGCCAGCGCGCCGACGGCGGCCAGGCCGAGGTGGGAGTTGACGGCCAGGGCGCTGCCGTTGGCCAGCAGCACCGAGCACACGGTGGCGACCAGGATCGGAGCCGAGAACGCCGCGTACAGCCTCACCGAGCCGCGGTCGTAGCGCCAGCGCAGCGGGTAGGGCGAGCGGGCGATCGCGATCGCCGCCCCCGCCCACGCGCCGGCCACCAGCCCGACGGCCAGCGCCCAGTAGCCGGCGCCGGCGATCGCCAGGACCACCGCGACGACGAACCCGACGATCGGCTCGACCGCCGAGAGCAGTCGCTGGCGGACGAAGTCCATCGTCCGGTAGTAGACCCACAGCGGGCTCTGGAGCGCGTCGGCGACCAGCACGGTGATCAGCACCAGGCCCGGCGGCACCAGCTTCCAGTGGCCGTAGAGGAGCGCCACCACCGGCAGCGCGCACAGCAGCGGCACGATCGCGGTGGCCGTGATCAGCACCTCGAGCGTGAACGCCTTCTGGAACGCCAGCTCCTGGTCGGTCTCGTCCTGCTGGATGTACTTGTCGCTGATCCCGACCATCTTCAGCCGCGCCAGCACCCCGAGGGAGACCATCAGCACCCCCCACACCCCGTAGTCCGAGCGGCTGATCAGCGCCGCGAGCACGATCCCGCGCAGCAGGTTGAGCACGGTCAGGGCCAGGTCGAAGCCGCTGTTGACGATCACCCCGCGGGCGGTGAAGGCGCGCAGCGACCGGCCCTTGGTGTCGATCCGCCGCCGGGCGGCGGGTGCCGGAGCCAGGTCCACGCCGGAGTCGTCGATCGTCGTGCGCGGCAAGGCGCGTCCGATCGTAGCGGCGGCCCCGCGCCGTCAGTCGGCGGCAGTCGACGGCGACCACGAGCGCCGCACACACCTCGGGCATGCGTCGTCATTCAGCCGACCGAGCCGGGTGACGAGGACCGCGACCGAAACGCTCGCGACCGAGTCAGGTCACGTAGCGCCTGCGGCGCGGCGAAACAAGGCCAGGTCGCCCCACTCATCGGCTCGTCGAGCGGGTGGCGATCGTAGGCTTCGTAGCTGGCATCGATCTCGGCGGCCCGGCGGCGTGCGAGGTGGCCGGCGGCGAGGATCCCGGCAGCGAGGTGGCCGCGCGTCGCGAGGTTGGTGTGGCCGACGGCGTAGACACCCCGGTGGATCGGGTGCAGCCGACCCTTGGCCACGAGCCGGGCGATCACCCCCCCTGGAGAACCCGATCCCGTACAGCTGCGCGGCGGAGATCACCCCCGACTGCCGTGCGGCAATCCCCGCCAGCCGATGACCGCGACTCTGAGCAAGTTGGTACTCACTACGGGTACTAAGTCGCTCAGAGTCGGGCATCGGACCGAGCTTGGCCGAGAAAACGTCACGGATGGGTCACGCGCTGTGACAGAAGTCCTGCAAAAGCGCAACGTTCTGCACACGTGCCGGATCCGGGGCCCTAGTAGCCTTGTCGAAGTGAAGCCCAACGTGCTCCTCGTCGTGCTCGACGCGGCGCGGCGAGACGCGCTCGCGCCGTACGCGGCGGCCGCGGCGGCGACGCCGACGATCGGCGAGCTCGCGCGCCGCGGCTCGTGGTACGCCAATGCGTACGCGACGTCGAGCTGGACGCTGCCCTCGCACGGCTCGATGCTCACCGGGCTGTTGCCGCGGACGCTCGGCGTCGGGCAGGCCGAGACCTCGAGCCCCGAGGCCGGCCGCGCCGCGATCGCGCGCCACGCCGACCGGCTGCTCGCCCGGGTGCTGGCCGCGGCCGGGTACGACACGCGCGGCTTCAGCGCCAACCTGTTCGTCTCCGGCCACTTCGGCTTCGACGCCGGCTTCGCGGGCTTCGACTACGTCGCCTCGGGGCGAACGGCGCGGATCGACGCGCTGACCGGCGGCGGCCGGCGGGCGCGGCTCGCGTGGGCGCTCGAGGGGCTGCGCTCGCGCGAGGACGACGGCGCCGCCGAGCTGGGCCGGCGCCTGCGCGATTCGATCGCGGCGTGGTCGGGGCGCCCGACGCTGTGGTTCGCCAACGTCGTCGAGTGCCACTCCCCGTACCTGCCGCCGCGGCCGTGGGACGACCTCGGGCCGCGCGAGCGGGTGCGCGCCGCGCTGGACGCCCAGCGCTACGTCAACTTCGAGGCGATCTGCCGGCACGTCGCCGGGGCGCAGCGGATCCCCGCCGAGTCGCTCGAGCGGATGCGCCACCTCTACGCGCGCTCCGTCGCCTACATGGATGCGTGGCTGGCCGACGTGCTGGAGGCGCTGTCCCAGCGCGGGATCCTCGACGAGACGCTGGTGATCGTCACCTCCGACCACGGCGAGAGCTTCGACGAGGCGGGCCTGATCGCCCACGGGTTCGGGCTCGACCAGCGGCTGATCCGGGTGCCGCTGGTGCTGGCCGGGCCCGGCGCGAGTGGCGGCGATCAGGTGTTCAGCCTGGCCTCGCTGCCGGCGCTGATCGCCGGCGCGGCGGGCCTGCCCCAGCACCCGTGGGACGACGCCGAGGCGCCGGCGGGGACGGCGATCGCTCAGTACGACGCGATCGCGGCCGCCGAGGACCCCCGAGTGGTCGAGTTCGCGCGGAGGTTCGGCATCGGGGCGGCCGGAATCACGCGGCTGACGGCGTCGTTCGAGACCGCGGTCGACGGGCGCGGCAAGCTGCTGCGCAGCGACGCCTACGCCGACGTCGGCTTCGACCTGGAGGCCGACCCCGATGAGCGGGCGCCGCTACCGCGCGATGCCGGCTTCGGCGGGCTCGCCGCGGCGCTCGACGGCGTGGCCGGCGCCGGCGCAGCCGGCGCGGCGCTCGACGGCGTGGCCGGCGCCGCGGCCGCTGCCCCTGGGACGGCGCCCTCCGGGGGCCCCTCGCCGGAGGAGCTGGCCGCGCTCGAGCAGCAGATGAGGCTGCTCGGCTACCTGTAGCGAGCCTACGCCCCCCGACCCGCGCCGCGCCGCGCCCGCGCCGGGCTCAGGCGATCCGGCCCTCGAGGAATGGCACCTCGAGCACTTTCTCGTGCGCGATCGGCCCGTGCCCGAAGTAGCCGTCCTCGCCGAACAGCTCGCCGTGATCGGAGGTCACGATCAGCCACGTGTTGTCGGGCAGGCGGGCGAGCAGCGGCTCGAACACCCGCGCGTCCAGGTACTCGAGCGCGGTGACCTGCCGCTCGTGCAGCTGCCTCAGCGTCGCCGCGTCGAAGAACTCGGCCGCCTCCCCCCCCTCGGCGCGGATCTCGTCGAGCCGCTTGAACACCCCGTGGACGCCCGAGATGTGCGGCAGGTCGTGGGCCGCCTGGCCGGGGAACGCGTACGGGTAGTGCGTCTCGCCGACGTTGAGCAGCCAGAACGACGGCCGCGCGGGGTCGAAGTGCAGCTGCTCGACGATCGCCGCCATGTCGTTGTGCGACGGCATCAGCTCGTAGGAGTCGAAGTCGCAGTTGATCGGCGTGAACTTGTTCAGCACCGGCATCGAGACACGCGCATGGGTGGCGTACCCGAGCGTGTGCTTGAGGTAGGTGGGCAGGAACAGCGAGGGCAGCAGCCGCCTGAACTCCATGTCGGGGACGCCGAGCCGCTCGCTGTAGCGCAGGAAGTCCCGCTGGTAGTACTCCGAGGCGTAGACGTGCGGCGGGCTCGAGTGCGGCAGCAGCCCCATCAGCAGGTTGTAGTGCGACGGCGCCGTCCACGAGGCATAGCTGAAGCGCCGCTCGACGGGGCCGAGCGCGGCCAGGCTCTTCGGCCGCGCCGCCTGCCAGGTGTCGTAGCGCAGGCTGTCGAGGATCACCACAACGAGGTTGCGGGCGCCCGGCGGCGGCTCAGGCATGGGGCGAGGAGCCGGCGATCACGCTGCGGGAGGCGTGATGGACGACGTGGCGGACCGAGAACCCGTGCTCGGAGCGGACGGTGAAGCGGGCGTGGCGGCGCACCTCGTCGAATCCCGCGGTCCAGATCATCCGCCGCCAGGCGCGCGCGCTGGGCAGCCAAAAGACGACGGCGGCGTCGCGGTCGGCGCGGTAGCGTACGGCGGGGAAGGGCAGCCAGCCGACGGTGGGGTCGGGCTCCTCGCAGGAGACGAACGTGCCCCGGCACAGCCGGGCGATCCGCTCGAGCGCCAGCAGCTGGTCGCGCAGGTGGATCAGCACGAGTCCGCAGAAGACGAAGTCGAAGGTCCCGAGCTCGGCCGGGTCGGCGGTGTAGATGTTCTGGACGACCCGGCACACGTTCGACCCCAGCGCCTGCTTGGCCAGCGCGAAGCCGGCTCCCCGGGGTGCGTCGGGGAAGCTGGCCGGGCGCCGGCGCGGCGGGAAGTCGAGCTGGCGCTCGTCGTCGAGGTCGAGCGCCACGACCTCGGCGGCGCCGCGGCGCTCGAACTCGAACGCCCAGAAGCCGTCCCAGGTACCGACGTCGAGCACGCGCATCCCGTCCATCCGCGCCGGCAGCCCGTAGCGCGCGACGTGGCCGCGCAGGTCGAACATCCCCGGCGTCAGGACCCCCGGCGCGAGCTCGAGCGTGTGGTACCAGCCGAGCCCGGCGACCCGCTCGCGCAGGGTGTCGGTGCTCAAAGCGTCCACAGCTCCTCCGGGGCGCTGCTCAGGAGGTGGCGGGCGACGTCGACCCCCATCTTCACCGAGTGGTCCATGTTGCCCGCCTCGTAGCGCCAGGCGCCGAAGCGGCCCCGCGAGTAGATCCCCCGCTCCATCAGCCATGGCTGGATCGCGCGCAGCGCGCGGTCACGTCCGACGGTGGGAACGGGATAGGCGTAGGGGATGTCCTCGACGTGGATCGAGGCCACCGCCGGACGCCCGGCGATCACCCCGGAGGCACGCAGCGCGGCCTCGACCCGCTGCTCGAGCCCCTCGCGCGGGACCGGCAGCTGGTCGGAGTAGGCGGTCTCGGTCATGTAGGCGCAGAAGCGCCCGGTGTCGGACTCGGGGACGTTGGCCGGCGAGTACTTGGCGAAGTTGGTCGCCCGGTAGAACGGGACCTCGGGGTCCGGGAAGTACATCCACGACTTCCCGTCGGCCAGCGGCGCCTCGTAGCCGACCCCGACCATGTACACCCCGTTGTGGCGCAGCTCCGCGGCGGCCCGGTCCACGGGCTCGGGGGCGCCGCCGATCGCCGTGACGAGATGGTCGAGCGGCATCGTCGAGACGAGCCGGTCGTAGGCGATCCGCTCGCCGCCGGTGGTCGTGAGGACGCGGGCGCCGGTGTCGACGGCGGCGACGCGGGCGTGGTAGCGGATCTGCGGCGCGAGGCGCTCGGCGAGCCGCCGGTAGATCTCCCCGGTGCCGCCCCGCGCCGGGAACACGAACTGGTTGTTGGGCCCCCAACTGAGATCGTCACGGCCTTCACGGACGTTCGTGGCCACCCGCTCGTAGTCGACCAGGGCGACGCGCTCGGCGATCCATCCCGCCGACATCTGGCGGCCGCGGGTCGCCCACACCTTGAAGTTGTAGGGGGCCATGAAGTGCCGGGTGATGCCCGCGCCGAACACCGCCCGCATCCAGCTGGCGAAATCGGTCTCGCCGTTGGCCCCTGGAGCCTCGCGCAGCCCCTCCAGGCACTCCTCGACGACCTCGGCGGGCAGGTGGCGAAGGTTGTTCTGGAACGGGTAGGGCACCCAGCGGTCTCCGAAGCGGATGTACGACGAGCGGTCGTGGGCCCGGATCTCGTCGCCCATCGTCTCCTGCAGCAGCGCGTCGAACTCGCCGAAGTGACTGAACACGACGTGGCCGCCGAGGTCCCAGGTGAAGCCGGCGGCGTCGCGCACCGAGGCGGCGAGCCCGCCGGGTCGGCCGGCCGCCTCGAGCAGCAGCCAGTCGCGGTGGCCGAGCCGGGCCAGCTCGCGGGCGCACCCGAGCCCGCAGGGCCCGGCGCCGATGATCACAATCCTCCCCGCGGGCGCGGCCGCGGGATCTGCTGCGGGTTCGACCGACATGCGGCCCTATGATGCCGCAGCGCCTCATGCGCCCCCCCGTCGCCATCGCGGTGGTCTCGTGGAACACCCGCGATCTGCTCCGCTCCTGCCTGCGCTCGCTGGCGCCGGAGATCGACGCCGGGCGCGCCGAGGTGGTGGTCGTCGACAACGGCTCGGGCGACGGCTCGGCGGCCCTCGTGCGGGACGAGTTCCCCGGGATGTCGGTGATCGCGCTCGACGACAATCCAGGCTTCGGCGCGGCGGTCAACCTCGCCGCCGCGCGAACCTCGGCGCCGTGGATCGCAGCGGCCAACGCCGACGTCGAGCTGACCCGGGGGGCGCTGGCGCAGCTGCTGGCGGCGGGCGAGGCGCACGCGGACGCCGGGATCTTCGCCCCGCGGCTGCTCGGCCCCGACGGCGCGGCCCAGCACTCGGTCTACCCGTTCCCCACGCTCGGCTTCACGCTCGCCTTCAACCTCGGGCTGGCCGGCCTGGCGGGCCACAGATGGCCGCTCGAGGGGCGCTGGGACTCGCTGCGCCCGCGTCGCGTCGACTGGGCGCTCGGCGCGTTCCTGCTCGTCCGGCGCGACGCCTGGGACGCGGTCGGCGGGTTCGATCCCGAGCAGTGGATGTACGCCGAGGACCTCGACCTCGGCTGGCGCGCCGCCCAGGCCGGCTTCTCGACGTGGTACGAGCCCTCCGCGGTCGTCCGGCACTTCGGCGCCGCCGCGACCGCCCAGGCGTTCGGCGACGCCCGCCGCGAGCGGTGGATGCGCAGCACCTACGCGTGGATGCGCCGGCGGCGGGGGCCGGCGGTAACCGGGGCCTACGGGGCGCTGAACGTCGCGGGGGCGCTCGCCCGGGCCGCGCTGCTGGCTCCGGCCGCCGCGGTTCTCGGTGGCGCGCGGCGGGCCCCGTGCGCCGAGATGGTCGAGTGGGCACGACTCCACGTGCTGGCCTGGCGGGCCGCCCGCGAGGAAGATCGCCACTGATGTTCTTCCTGCGTGGCCTTGAACATCAAGGATGCTCAGACCGATCGGTTCGTCAGGCAGCTCGCCGCTGCCACGGGCGAGAGCATCACCACGGCGGTTCAGATCGCCGTGCACGAACGCCTCGACCGAGTTGGCGTGCCGCCCGAGGAGCGGGCGCGGCAGATGGCCGCGATAGATGAGATCGTGGCTCGGGTCGCGGAGTTGCCGGTGCTCGACGACCGTCCCGCCGACGAGATACTCGGCTACGGACCTGACGGCCTACCGCACTGACCGTGGTCGTGGATTGCTCTGCCCTGCTCGCCGTCTTATTCGACGAGCCGGACAAGCCTGCCTTGTCCGCCGCGCTGGTCAGCGCCGACGATCCGGTCATCTCGGCCGCGACGCTCGTCGAGGCGTCGATCGTGGTCATGGGCCGCCTGGGAGCTCCGGGCATCGACGAGCTCGACACGCTGATCGAGCGCAGCAATCTACGCTGCGTCGCCGTCGACCGCTCGCAGGCGCTGATCGCCCGCGACGCATCCGCCCGCTACGGCAAGGGCCGCTCCCGGGCCGGGCTCAACTTCGGCGACTGCTTCGCCTACGCGCTGGCCCGCCAGACGAAACGCCCGCTGCTGGTCAAGGGCGCCGATTTCGCGCTGACCGACGTGAAGCCGGCCGCGCCGTAGCGGCGCCCGCATCGCGGCCCCTGACGCCCGACGAGCGGCTTGCCCGCGTGGCCGGCCGCCGCGGCCTGTCGGTCACCTGAGCGGCGCTCGCGCGATAATCCCCCGCCGTGCTGCCCCCTGTTGCGATTCTCTGTGGCGGCCGCGGAACGCGGCTGCAGGAGCACACCCAGTCGATCCCCAAGCCGCTGGTGGAGATCGGCGGGCGCCCGATCCTGTGGCACGTGATGCAGATCTACCTGGCCCAGGGCTTCCGGCGCTTCGTGCTGCTCACCGGCTACATGGCCGAGACGATCGAGCGGTTCGCCTCCGAGTCGCGGTGGCCGGCGGGAACGGAGATCGAGTGCCTCGACACCGGCCTCGCGACGCCCACGGGCGGCCGGATCGCGCGGGCCGCGGGCGTGTTCGGCGGCGAGCGCTTCTGCGCCACCTACGCCGACGGGCTGGCCGACATCGACCTGGCGGCGCTGCTGGCCGACCACGAGCGCCACGGCGCCCGCGCGACGATGACCGTGGTGCGACCCGAGCTCCAGTTCGGCGTCGCCGAGTGCAGCGGCGACGGCTTCGTCCGTGGGTTCGTCGAGAAGCCGCGCAGCGACCACTGGGTCAACGGAGGCTTCTTCTGCTTCGAGCCCGCGGCGCTCGACTGGATCGGGCCCGAGTCGGTGCTCGAGCGCGAGCCGCTGCGCCGGCTGGCCGCGGCGGGCGAGCTGCGCGCGTTCCGCCACGAGGGGTTCTGGGAGTGCATGGACACCTACAAGGACGCCGTGCAGCTCAACGACCTGTGGGCGGGCGAGCGGGCGCCGTGGAAGCTGTGGCGCTGAGCGGGCGCTCGGTGCTCGTCACCGGCGCCTACGGCCTGCTCGGCAGCTGGCTGGTCAAGGGCCTGCTCGATTCCGGCGCCGGGGTCACCGTGGTCCGCCGCGACGAGACCGCCGGCTCGGCGCTGTCGGTGATGGGCCTCGAGCCGCGGGTCTCCGTCGTGCACGGCGACATCTGCGCCGAGGGACTGATCGCCCGCACGCTCGCCGAGTACGAGGTGGACACGGTCTTCCACCTCGCCGCGCAGACGCTCGTGCCGACCGCCAACCGCTCGCCCCTGTCGACCTTCGAGACGAACATGCGCGGGACCTGGCTGCTGCTCGAGGCGTGCCGTGGCCACGGCGCCGGTCGCGTCGTCGTCGCGTCCTCCGACAAGGCCTACGGGCCCCACGAGCGGCTCCCCTACCGGGAGGACTTCGCGCTCCAGCCTCGCTTTCCCTACGACGTCTCCAAGGCGGCCACCGACCTGCTGGCCCGATCCTACTGGCACACCTGGGGGCTGCCGGTGGCGGTCACTCGGTTCGCCAACCTGTACGGCGGCGGCGACCTCAACCGCTCGCGCCTCGTGCCCGAGGCGGTCACGGCGGCGCTCGCCGGCCGCGCCCCCGTGGTTCGCTCCGACGGCTCGCCGGAGCGGGACTTCCTCTACGTCGAGGACGCCGTCGCCGCGTACCTGGCCATCGCCCGGGCGCTCGAGGAGGACGCCGGGGGCTCCCCGGGCCCCGCCGCCGGCGAGGCGTTCAACGCCGGCGGCGGCGAGCCCCACCGCGTACTCGACGTCGTGCGCCTGATCTGCCGGCTGGCGGGGACCGGCGTGCAGCCCGACGTGCGCGGCGCCGGCACCCCCGCGGGGGAGATCGACCGCCAGTACGTCGATGCCGCGAAGCTCCACGCGATGACCGGCTGGGCGCCGAGTGTGAGCCTCGAACACGGGCTCAGGCTGACGATCGACTGGTACCGCGAGCACGCTGACTGAGCACGGAACGCCTGCCGCTGCGCGCCGGGGGGGGAAAAAAACCGTCGAGCATCAGCACATCATTAAAAATGATGCTATGAAGCAGGAGTGCGCACGACGATCACCCTCGACGCCGACACGCGTCTCCTCGTCGAACGGACGATGCGGGAACGCGGCCGGTCGTTCAGGGACGTCGTGAACGACGCGATTCGGGCCGGTCTTCGCCCGCCCGCGCCGAGCCCGTGCGGCTACACGACGGCGCGCGCGCTTGGATCGCCGCGTGTGGACCTGACCAAGGCGCTCAGGCTCGCGGGTGAGCTGGAGGATGAGGCGCTGGCGCGCGACCTCGCCGAGGGTCGCTGACGCGTGGTCATAGTCGACGCGAACGTGCTGCTGTACGCGGTCAACCGCGAGGGCGCGCATCACGAGCGCTCACGCAGGTGGCTCGATTCCTCGTTGGCCGGCGCCGAAGCCGTCGGACTCGCATGGATCGCGTTGCTGGCCTTCATCCGCATCGGTACGAGCGCGTCCATCCTCCCCGCGCCGATGACCTCCGATCAGGCGACCGCTCAGGTGGAGGCGTGGCTCGCGGCTCCTGCCGCGGTCGTCGTCCAACCCACGGCGCGCCACGCCGGGCTGCTCCGCGGGCTGCTGTCGGCGACCGGCACGGCGGGCAATCTCACCGTCGACGCGCATCTGGCCGCGCTCGCCGTCGAGCACGGCGCGACGATCGTCTCCCACGACCGCGACTTCGCGCGCTTCGACGGCGTCCGGCATCGACTTCCCGGCTGACTCCTAATAACTCGCGAAGAGCGCATGTCGACCTGCGAGACTTGGTCGGGCGATGGCTCCCGCTCAATCGTTCGGCAAGGACACCGGCCTGCAGGCCCGGATGATCGTGACGATGTTCCTGCTCGGGCTGGTCTACGCGGTGCTCGTCGGTGTGCTGTTCGCGGCCGGTATCGGCGCCGTGACGATCGCGGTGATCGCCGGCGCGCTGTTCCTGGTCCAGTTCTTCACCTCGGACAAGATCGCGCTGGCGTCGATGGGCGCGCACGAGGTCTCCCCCGCCGAGGCCCCGGAGCTGCACGCGATCGTCGAGCGCCTGTGCCTGACCGCCAACGTGCCCAAGCCACGGGTGGCGATCGCCCAGACGCCGATGCCGAACGCGTTCGCCGTCGGGCGCTCGCCGAAGACGGCGACGATCTGCTGCACCACCGGGATCCTCCAGCTGCTCTCGCCCGGTGAGCTCGAGGGCGTGCTCGCGCACGAGCTCACCCACGTGATCAACCGCGACGTGATGGTGATGACGCTGGCCAGCTTCTTCGCGTCGGTCGCCTCGTTCATCGTCCAGATGGGCTTCTGGTTCGGCGGCGCCTTCGGCGGCGGCGACGACGAGGACAGCGGGCCCGGCTTCATCGTCGTGATCCTCGTCTCCGCCGTCGTCTACGCGATCTCGTTCGTCCTCCTGCAGGCGCTCTCGCGCTACCGCGAGTTCGCCGCCGACCGCGGCTCGGCGATCATCACCGGCCGCCCGAGCGCGCTGATCACGGCGCTGATGAAGATAAGCGGCCAGATGGAGCAGATCCCGCAGCGCGACCTCCGCGCCGCCTCCGGCGAGCTCGCCGCGTTCTACATCTTCCCGCCGAAGGTCAAGGCGAGCGCGGCCAACCTGTTCGCGACCCACCCGACGCTCGAGCGGCGGATCACCGCGCTGCAGCGGCTCGAGGGTCAGCTCCAGGGCACGCGCTGAACGCGCGGGCGCGACGAGGTCGTCAACCCGCTGCTCCGCCGCCGGCTGCTGGACGGCCGGCTCGGCGGACGTCGCCCTGCGCCGACTCTGCGAAGATCCCTCCGATGGGATTCCTCGACGTGATCACCGGGCGCCGCAAGCTGCCGGGACCTGCGCCGGACCGGCTGTTCGCGATGTCGACGGCGTATGTCACGCTGGAGACCGGCCTGGGGATCACCAGCCGCGGCGGTGCCGCGATCGTGTTCCAAGCCCTCGCCACCGCCGACTTCGAGTCGATCCTGCGGGACATGGAGGAGGTCGTGCGGGCCACCGCCAAGGACAGCGGCACCCGCGTCGAGTCCTCCGACGACAGCTTCGGCTTCCGCTGGCTGGTCCTCCGCGGCTCCGACTTCGACGACCTCGTCGTCAACATCAACGCCGTTTCCAGCGCGCTCGAGGCCGGCGGCTACGGCGATCGCGTGCTCTGCGCCGTGTTCGCCTTCCAGGACTCGCACTCCCGGCGCCTGTACTGGATCTACAACTACAAGCGCGGGATGTTCTACCCGTTCGTCCCGGCTGGGGGGGATCAGCGGCGCGACAACGAGCGCGAGCTGGTGCTGAAGGCCCAGATCGACAACGAGCTGCCGGTCGAGCCCGAGCTGAACCGCTGGTTCCCGCTCTGGGGCATCCCGATCTGAGAGCGGCGCGATCCCGGTCGGCTCGGGGTCGTAGTTGTAGCTCCAGAGCTGGATCCGGAGCGGTCTCGTCGTCTCGCGACGCGCCAAAGTCTAACCGGGAATCAGGCCCTCGCCGCTGAACTCGGCGCTCGCCTCCTCCAGCGAGATGTCCGGCGGCGGCAGGATCAGATCGGAGGCGCCGAGCTCGTCGTCACGGACCGGGCGCCCCTG
Source organism: Solirubrobacterales bacterium (assembly GCA_038254735.1). Taxonomy (GTDB): domain Bacteria; phylum Actinomycetota; class Thermoleophilia; order Solirubrobacterales; family Solirubrobacteraceae; genus Palsa-465. The sequence continues at coordinate 12,056 of JBBSFX010000031.1, read as the reverse complement.
GCTGCGGACGAAATCCAGCAGCTTGGCGAAGACTTCCTGGAAGCGGCTCTCGTCTGCGGCCGCGCAGGCCGACACGGCCGCGTTGTCCAGCTCGTTGAGGGCCGCCACGTCGCCGTCGGCCAGCTCGTACTGGCCTTCGGTCGAGATCCGGATGATCATCCGGCCTGCTCCTTGGGCGACTCCGCGGCTTTTCCGGCCGCGCCCGAGGCGCCGGCGTCGCCGGCCCCGAGTTGACCCGCGGGCGCGGCCCCGCCGCCGAGCTCGGCCTTCATCTTGGCCATCTCGGCGTCGACCTCGGTGCCGCTGGACAGCGCCTTCAGCTGGCGGTCGATGTCGTCCTCGCCGGACCCGAGCGCGGTCATGTCCTCGAATGCCCCGGAGGCCTCGAGCTCTCCGACCGCGTCGGCGCGGGCCTTCATGTTCTCGGTCTTGTCAAGGGCGCGCTGCATCGCCAGGCCGACATCGGCCATCTCCTCGCCCATCCCGGTGGCCGCCTCGGAGATCCGCACCTGGGCCTCGGCCGCCGAGTACTGGGCCTTGATGACCTCCTTCTTGGAGCGGAACTGCTCGATCTTCGTGCGCAGCTTCTGCTCGGAGGCGGTCATCTGCTCCTGCTGCTGCTCGAGCTGGGCGATCTGCGAGTCGAGCGACTGGAGCTCGGTCTGGGCGACGTTCTTGCGCTCGAGCGCCACGCGGGCCAGCTCCTCGTTACCCGCCGCCAGCGCCTGGCGGGCCTGGGTGTCGAGCTTCACCATCTGCTGCTGGAGCTTCTCCTCCTGCAGCTGCAGCCGCTTCTTGGAGGTGACGACGTCGGCGATCCCCTTCTTGACGTTCTGCAGCAGCTCGATCTGCTTCTGGTAGCTGTACTCGAGCGTCTCGGCGGGATCCTCCGCGCGGTCCAGGAGCTTCGAGATCTTCGCCTTCACAACCGTCGACATGCGACCGGAGAGCCCCGGCATCGCGTCCTCCTCAGATCGAATTCGTCCGCTGCAAGCCTACAGGCGCCGAGTGCCTGAGGTTGGCGCCGGATCAGCACGAGTCGCGCTCGAAGCGCGGTCAGTAACCCAGCGCGTGGCGCGCCGTGAACCCGGGCGCGTTCGTGTACAGCCGCCGCCAGCGCGGGCCGCTGCCTGCCGCGGGGTGGGGATCGGCCTCGGCGGAGGTGTCGAGGCGGATCCCGGCGATGTCGACGAAGACGTGCCCGGGGTTCGTGTAGACGGTGATCCAGCCGCCCGCGCCCGCCGCGCCCCAGTTCAACAGGTCGCTCGAGTCCATCGGCGCCTTCAGCAGCCCGGCGGCGTGCAGGACGTAGGAGACCGCCCCCGAGCAGTCATAGCCGTCGGCCGTGAAGCTGCCGTGCCCGCCGCCGTAGATGTAGGGCTTGGTGCGGATCGCGTTGCCGGCCCAGATCGCGCGCTGGACCGCGGCCGGCGCCTCAGCGGGCGCGTAGGCGAGACCGTGGATGATCGCGGCGGTGAACCCCGGGACCGTCGGGTGCGCCGGCGTGCACGGCGCCGGCGTCGGCTCGCCGAGGCCGGCCCCGCCCGAGGCGCCGGGCGTCGGCGCCGCGCCGATCGGCGGCGTCGCGGCTCCCGGGCCGGTGGGAGTGGTCGTGCCCGCCACGCCGGCTCCCGGCCCGGTCGCGCCCGTGCCGGTGGTCCCCGTGCCGGTGGGGGAAGGCGAGGTCGTCGCGCTCACCGGGCACACCCCGGGGCCGCCCGGGCCGCCGGTCGTGGGGGTTACGTCGAGCGCGGCTCCGCCGCCGCTCACGGTCCGCGGGGCGCGATGCGCCTTGTGGCGATGGCGCGGGACGGTCCTCGCGGACGCGACAGACGTGCTCACGAACGCCAGTAGGGCGAACATTGGCACCAGGCACCTCGTCAACCGCAAGTCGGTCTCCTTCGTCGGCCTGCGGGGTTAGCTGTCGGGCTGGCGCTGAAGAAGCCTGCGCCTCCACCAACGAGGTGGATTCGCCCCAAACGACCTGGGTCCCCCGCTCCGCGGCTGTGGCGCCGCGGACTCGGCGTGGCGGCAATATACACAGAACGGTCGTGCAGTGGGGGGACTACGCCCGCGCCGGACGCTCCAGGTAACGTGACAGCCGTGTCCGCCCGGAGGCTCCTCAGCACCGTCGCGCTCGCCGGGACGCTGCTCGCCGGCTGCGGCGGCGGCACCGCGCTGCTCCGGCATCACGGCTCCGGCGGCTTCCCCACGGCGGGCGCCCCGGCGAGCGGCTCGGACAGCGGCGGCGCGAGCGGCGGGGGCTCCGGCGGGGGCGGCGGCCCGTCCCCGAGCGGCCGTCGGCTCGACTTCCCCGCCGTCGCGACCAAGAACACCACCCGGGTCGCCGGCTCGAGTCCCGTCGCCGACGCCGCCGGCGTGGCGCTCGCGGTGTTCCCGTCGGCGGCGCCGGGGACGCATCCGACGGCCGTCACGCTGGCCCCCAGCGACGACTGGCAGGCGGCGCTCGCCGCCTCGGTGCTAATGGCCCCGCCGATCCGGTCGCCGTTGCTGTTCTCCAACGGGCCCCAGCTCCCGGCGGCCAGCGCCCAGGCGCTGAGCATGCTGGCGCCGACCGGCGCCGGCCCGGCCAACGGCGCGCAGGTGATCCGGATCGGCGACGTCGCGTCGCCCGGCGGCCTGCGGGCGGCCTCGATCAAGGGGACCGACCCGTACGCGCTGGCGGCCGAGATCGACCGGTTCGCCGCCGCCGCCGATGGGCGGACCTCGATCAACGTGGTGATCGCCTCCGGGACCCAGCCCGCGTACGCGATGCCGGCCGCCGGCTGGGCCGCCGAGAGCGGCGAGCCGATCCTGTTCGTCGACGGCGCGACGATCCCGGCCGCCACGCGGCAGGCGCTGATGGCCCACCAGAAGCCGCACATCTACGTGCTCGGACCGCCGAGCGTGATCCCGGACTCGACACTCAAGGAGCTCGGCCGCTACGGCAAGGTCAAGCGCATCGGTGGCGGCGGCGCCCCCGCCACCTCGGTCGCCTTCGCCAAGTACCGTGATCCCGCGTGCACCTTCGGCCAGCCGTGCGCGCACGTGCCCGGCAGCTTCGGCTGGGCGATCGACAGCCCCGGACACGGGTACGTGCTGCTCAACAGCTCCCGCCCGCTCGACGCCGCGGCCGCGGCGGCGCTGTCGAGCAGCGGCACCTACGGCCCCGCGCTGCTCACCGACGATCCGTCTAGGCTTCCGAGCTCGGTGCTCAACTACTTCCTCAACTACGCCACCCCCGGCTACTCGCACGAGGGTCCGACCGCGGCCGTCTACAACCACGGCTGGGTGATCGGCGATCGAAGCGCCGTGTCGCTGGGCGTGCAGGCCCAGCTCGACTCGCTGCTCGAGGTCGTCGCGCAGAAATGAGCAGCCGGATGACTCGCGCGGCCCCCTCACCAGCGAGCCAGCCGGATGGTTCGGGCGCTGCCCGTTCCGGCGAGGCCGGATGCCGAGCGGGCAGCAAGCCCGAAGGCGAACGGCGGCCGTGAGCGCGAGCGAGCACCCCGACCGCCTGCGCGAGGGCCACGAGGTCACGATCGACGACGTGCGCCAGCTGATGGGCGCCTCGACGCCGCACTTCGCGCTCCAGCTGCGCGACCGGATCCGCCACCTGATCGCTCCGCTTGCGGCTCAACATCCCGCGCGCGTCGAGGGCGAGCGCGAGATCGTCCGGCTCGACCGAATCGCCTTCTCGGGCGAGACTCGCGGCCACGCCGCCGAGCCCGGGATGGCAACCCTCCCGAGCGTCACCGACGATGTCTCGCGCGGGATCCCGGGCGAGACCGCGCACTAGCTGGCCCGACCACCCAGCCGTAAAGCTTGAACGGCCTGATCGAAAAGGCTAGTCTAGCTCGATGCTGGTGGCCACGATCACCGAGACGAAGAACCGGCTCAGCGCGCTGCTCGATCGGGTCAAGGCCGGCGAATCGGTGCTGATCGTCGACCGCGGCATTCCCGTGGCGAGGCTCGAGTCGGTCATCTCCGCGGCGTCCGATCCCGATGGTCGGATCGCCCGCCTGGAGCGGGCGGGAGCGATCAACGTGGCGCGCCAGCCGCCGGCGGCCGAGCTGCTGGCCAGCCCACCCCCCAGCCCTCGCCGCGAGACCGGCGCTGTCGAGGCGCTGATCGCCGAGAGGCGTGGCGGCCGTTGAGGTTCTGGGACAGCTCGGCGGTGGTGCCGCTGATCGTGGCGGAGGTGAGCACGATGACGGTTCAGGCGATGATCGGCGATGATCCGCTGATGTGCGTGTGGTGGGCCACCGAGACCGAGTGCGCGTCGGCGATCGCCAGGCTCGAGCGCGAGGATGCGCTGTCGGGCGCGTCCGCGACCGCCGCCTTCGCGCGGCTCGATGCGCTTGTCGAGGGCTGGAACGAGGTGCAGCCCGCGGTGACTCTGCGCGCCATCGCCAGACGGCTCCTGCGCGTCCACGACCTCCGCGCGGCCGACGCGCTGCAGCTGGCGGCCGCGCTGGTCGTCGCCGAGCAGGTTCCGTCGTCGCTGGAGATCGTGACCTTGGACGCGCGCCTGGCCGGAGTGGCTCGCCGCGAGGGCTTCACCGCGCTTCCGTGAGCCCGGCGCGCTCCATCTCGGTCATCGGGCTGGGCCGCGTCGGCCTCCCGCTGGCGCTGAGCTTCGCCGACCGCGGACTCGAGGTGCTCGGCGTCGACCACGACGCATCGCTGCTGGATTCCGTTCGCAGCGGATTGATGCCGTTCGCCGAGGCGGGCACGCAGGTGCTGCTCGATCGAGTGCTTCCGACCGGACGCCTACGGCTGTCCGAGCACGCCGCCGACGCGGCCCGCGCCGACGACATCGTGATCACGCTCGGGACCCCGTCGTTCTCGCACATCGAGAGCGATCTGCGCCAGGTCAGGGCGGCGGTCGACGACCTGCTTCCCCATCTACGTCGCGGCCACGCGCTGATCCTCCGCTCGACGATCGCCCCCGGGACGACCGAGTTCGTGGCCGGATACCTGGAGAAGCGGCGGGGCTTCGAGGTCGGCAGCGATGTGTTCGTCGCCCACGCCCCCGAGCGGATCGCCGCCGGCCGGTTCCTCGAGGAGATCACCACGCTCCCGTGCATCATCGGCGGCGTCGGCGCCGCCTCGACGGCGCGCGCGGCGGAGCTGTTCGGAGTGTTCGGCGCCCCGATCGTCACCACCACCCCGGTACAGGCCGAGCTGGCCAAGATCTGGACCAACATCCTCCGCTACGCGACCTTTGCGCTGCCAAACCTGCTGATGATGGACTGCGAGCGCTACGGCGCCAACGTGTTCGATGTGATCGAGCTGATCAACCGCGACTACCCGCGCGGCGGGATCGCGATGCCGGGGATGACGGCGGGCACCTGCCTGCGCAAGGACTTCGCGTTCTCCGAGGAGCGCTCCAACGCCCCGGGGATGCTGCTGGCGGTCTCGCGCGTGAACGAGTCGGTGCCGGTGTTCCTGGTCGAGGGCGTCCAGCGGCGACTCGGCGCGCTCGCGTCACGCAAGGTCGCGGTGCTGGGACTGACGTTCAAGCGCAACACCGACGACGAGCGCGACTCGCTGTCGCCGAAGCTGATTCGCCTGCTGGAGCGCGAGCTGGCCGACGTCGCGGTCTGCGACCCGCACGCGCCGACGCCGACGCCGCCGCTCGCCGAGGCGGTGGCCGACGCCGACGTCGTCATCATCGCGACCAACCACTCGGAGTTCACCGGCCCGGAGGCGTTGCGCGAGATCGTGGCCGGGGCGGGCGAGAACTGCCTGCTCGTCGACCCCTGGAACGCGCTCGGCACCGCCCAGGTGTTCGCCTATGCCGCCGAGTGCGCGGCGCTGCTCGGCGAGGACGGCGCCATCGGCGGGACGCTCGACGGGACGCTCGGCGCGACCGAGGCCACCGACGACGTGACGCAGCTGCGATGAGCCGGGTGCTGGTGACGGGCGGGGCCGGCACGATCGGCTCGGCGGTCGTGCGCCGCCTGCTCGTGGACCCGACCTGGGAGATCCGCGTCTCCGACCACCGGCCGGCCCCGACGTGGATGCGGGAGGGCTGTGAGATCCACGAGGGCGACCTGCGCGACGAGGCGGTCGCCACGGCCGCGACCGAGGGCTGCTCGCACGTCATCCACCTGGCGGCGATCGTCGGCGGCATCGCCAACTTCCACAAGCTCCCGTTCACGCTCACGGTGGTCAACAACGCGCTCACCGGGGCGGTCGTGACGGGCGCGCTGAGCGCCGGCGTCGAGCGGTTCGTGTACGTGTCCTCGTCGATGGTGTTCGAGCGCGCGACGGAGTTCCCAACCCCCGAGGGGCACGTGCTCGACTGCCCGATGCCGCGCTCGGCCTATGGCTTCTCGAAGCTGGCCGGCGAGGTGTACACGCGCGCCGCGGCCGACCAGCACGGGCTGCGCTACACGATCTGCCGCCCGTTCAACGCCTACGGGCCCGGGGAGCTGCCCGATCCTGACGAGCCGGGGATCGCCCACGCCGTGCCCGACCTGATCCGCAAGGCGCTGCCCGGCGCGCCGCCGCTGGAGATCTTCGGCTCCGGCGAGCAGACCCGCACGCTGACCCACGTCGACGACATCGCCGACGGGATCGTCACCGCGATGGGCTCGCCGGCGGCGGAGAACGAGGACTTCAACATCTCGGCCACCGAGGAGCTGACCGTGGCCGAGATCGCCGCGCTGATCTGGGAGGCCTGCGGGCACCGGCGCGATCAGCTCCGGCTCGCGCACCGGCCGAGCTTCTCGGTCGACGTGCAGCGGCGCTGGCCGTCGGTGGACAAGGCGCGCCGGCTGCTCGGCTGGGAGGCGAAGGTGCCGCTCGCCGACGGGCTCGCCGCGACCGTCGAGTGGCTGGCCGAGCAACCGGAACCGGGGAACGTCGAAGGGAGCACCGGATGACCGCGCGCAGGGCACTGATCACGGGCATTACCGGCCAGGACGGCTCCTACCTCGCGGAGCTGCTGCTGAGCGAGGGCTATGAGGTCCACGGCATGGTCCGCCGCTCCTCGACGGAGAAGTTCGACCGCATCGACCACCTCCGACACCGCGTGACGCTGCACCAGGGCGATCTGCTCGACCAGCGGTCGCTGGTCGACGCGATGCGCGCCGCCCAGCCGGCGGAGATCTACAACCTGGCCGCGATGTCGTACGTGGCCACATCGTGGATCCAGCCGACCCTGACCGCCGAGTTCTCGGGCATCGGCGTGACCAGGATGCTCGAGGCGATGCGCGAGGTGTGCCCCGAGGCCCGCTTCTACCAGGCCTCCTCGAGTGAGATGTTCGGCAAGGTGCGCGAGGTCCCGCAGACCGAGCAGACTCCCTTCTACCCCCGCTCGCCATACGGCGTGGCCAAGGCCTACGGGCACTTCATCACCGTCAACTACCGCGAGTCCTACGACCTGCACGCGATTAGCGGGATCCTGTTCAACCACGAGAGCCCACGTCGCGGGCTCGAGTTCGTGACGCGCAAGATCACCTGGCACGCCGCCGCGATCAAGCTCGGGCTGGCCGCCGAGCTGCGGCTCGGGAACCTCGAGGCCCAGCGCGACTGGGGCTTCGCCGGTGACTACGTGCGGGCGATGTGGCTGATGCTCCAGCGGGACACGCCGGCGGACTACGTGATCGCCACCGGCGAGGCGCACTCGGTGCGCGAGTGCCTGGAGGTCGCCTTCGACCAGGCCGGCCTCGCGGTCGGCGACCACGTGGTGATCGATCCGCTGCTCCAGCGCCCGGCCGAGGTCGAGCACCTGATCGGCGACGCGGGCAAGGCCGAGCGCGAGCTCGGTTGGACGCCGGAGGTCCGCTTCGAGCAGCTGATCCGGATGATGGTCGACGCCGACCTCGAGCTGCTGCGCCAGGACCGCACCGACCGTGCGGCCGACCTGCGCTAGCGCGGGCGTCAGGCCGGTGCGTCGCGCGTCAGAAGCGTGGGGGCCCGACGCGGAACCGGCAGCCGCGAGCCTCGAGCTCGGCGAACATCGCCGCCGGGTCGATGCACGCCTCGGGTGGAAGCGCGCCGGCGGCGTCGATCGCACCGCGGGCCAGCAGCCGGACGGCGGCGGCGATCGGCGCCGCGGTCGAGACGATCGAGCCGCCGAGCCCGAAGTGGGGTGAGGTCTGGGCGCGGACGCGGACGGTGCGCCCGTCGGCGCCACGGACGGTCACGAGGTGCACCGAGACGGTGTCCGGCGAGGGCGAGGCTGCGCCGCGGGCGGCGGCGGCGACGGTCTCGGCCGGGGCGGCGGCGAGCGCCTTCAGCGCCTCGAGCAGAGCCGGCGCCAACGACAGGCGGAAGGACACCTCGCGCGCGCCGAAGCTCGCGCCGAAGCTGACCAGCTCCGAGTGCAGCGTGTAGATCGTCTCCCCCACGCCGATCGGCTCGCCGAAGTCGACCGCGCCGCCGTCGCGCAGCGGCTCGATCTCGACCGGCTCGCCGCCGCGCAGGACGATGGGCGCCAGCGTCAGCTCGTCGAGCAGCGTCTGGATCGAGTACGGCAGGCGCAGGCGGCCGTCGGCTGGTGCCGCCGGGTCGCGCCCGCCCGCCACCACCTCGATCGACTCGACCGCCGGCGCGCCCAGCCGGGCGACGGCGTCAGCGGCCATCAGGTTGGTCTTGCCCGGGCTCGAGCCGATTCCCAGCACGGCCAGCCGGCCGGCCGCCACGAACTCCTCGTGCAGCTTTAGCTGGCGACGGGTCATGTGGTAGAGCCCGCCGAGATCGAGATAGTCGCACCCCGCCTCGAGGCAGGCGTGCATCGCCTCGAGGTTGACGCGATAGGAGGCGGTGTTGACCAGCACGTCGATGCCCGAGAGCGCCGCCGCCAGCGCTCCGGGCGCGCGGGCGTCGAGCGCGGTCGCGCGCGCCCGGCCTCCGCCGTGGGCCGTGGCGGCCGCCGCAGCGCGATCGCCATCAAGGTCGAGCAGCGACAGGGCGGCGACCTCCGGCGAGGCGTCGAGGTCGCGAATGATCGCCGGGGCGATCGTGCCGCCGGCGCCGAGCACGGCCACCGACAGCTGACGGGTCCCCGAAGTGCTCACTCGGCCACGGACCGTAGCGATGGCCAGGTGGACGACGCGTTGGCCGGAGCGTCTAAAGGCTGACCAGCGGTTCGGCCATCGCTAACTTGCGGGGCGGCCCGCTGAGGCACACAATCACCCGTTCCGATGGAGAGCGCATCTCTGACTCCGGCGGGCGCACCGGTCGCCGAACCGCCGACGCTCAAGGCGAACGCGATCTCGTTCCTGTCGAACATCGTGATCAGCGTCGCCTCGGTCGCGCCCGGCTACAGCCTGGCGGCGACGCTGGGGTTCATCGCCGCGGTGCCGGCGCTCGGCTTCCAGTCGCCGGCGGTGATCCTCGTCGCCTTCTTCCCGATGGCGTTCATCGCCGCCGCCTACTACTACCTGAACCGCGCCGACCCGGACTGCGGCACGACCTTCGCGTGGGTGACCCGGGCGATGGGCCCGTGGGCCGGCTGGCAGTGCGGCTGGGCGATCGTCGTCGCCGACGTGCTGGTGATGCCGAGCCTCGCCGACGTGGCCGGCAACTACACGTTCCAGCTGTTCGGGATCACCCCGACGACGGCCGAGGTGGTCGCCGTGGGGATCGCGTGGATCGCGATCATGACGGCGATCTGCTACGTCGGGATCGAGCTTTCGGCGCGGACCCAGCGGCTGCTGCTCACGATGGAGCTCCTGACGCTGATGGCGTTCGCGGTGGTCGCGCTGATCAAGGTCTACGCCAACCATCCGGTGCACTCGGTCGAGCCCGCGTTCTCGTGGTTCAACCCGTTGGCGATCAAGAGCGTCAGCGCGCTGAACGGCGGGATCCTGCTCGCGGTGTTCATCTACTGGGGCTGGGACTCGGGGGTGTCGGTCAACGAGGAGACCGAGGACTCGAGCAGCGCCCCGGGCCGGGCGGCGATCATCTCGACGTTCGTGCTGGTGGCGATCTACCTGCTGGTGTCGACGGCGGCCCAGGCGTTCGGCGGCCTGCCGTCGCTGGTCAACAACTCCAGCGACGTGTTCGCGCCGCTCGGCAAGGGCGTGTTCGGCTCGGGGCTGGACAAGCTGCTGATCATCGCGGTCCTCAGCTCGGCCTCCGCCTCCACCCAGACGACGATCCTGCCGACCGCGCGCACGACGCTGTCGATGGGGCGCGCCGGAGCCGTGCCCCGGCGGTTCGGGACCGTCAACCCGCGCTTCCACTCCCCCGGCTTCTCGACGCTGTGGATGAGCGCGACGTCGATGATCGTCTACATCCTGCTGTCGGTGACCAGCCACGCCAACCTGATCGCCGACGCCTTCACCTCGCTGTCGCTGACGATCGCCTTCTACTACGGGGCGACCGGCTTCGCCTGCGTGATCTTCTACCGCCGCCAGCTGCTCCATAGCGTCAAGAACTTCGTGATGATCGGCGTGCTCCCGTTCACCGGCGGCGCGATCCTCACCTGGGTGCTGATCAAGGCCGTGATCGACTACCGCAAGCCCCACTCCGGCTACGCCAGGCCGTTCCTGGGCATCGGCTCGCCGATCGCGATCGCGCTGGCCACGATCATCCTCGGCCTGATCGGGATGGCGATCCAGCGCGTGACGATGCCCGAGTTCTTCCGCCGGGGGCCGGAGGTGGCCGACCCGTCGGTGCTCGCCGGCGCGCCCGCCGGCCCGAGCGCCGGCTGAGCAGACCGGTCCGCTCAGCCGTCCGGGGCTCCGCCGTCCTCGGCGATGATCAGCCAGCGGGCGGCGGCGGGCGGCGTGTCCGGTCGCGGCTCGGCCCCGTTCGCCACCGGGCCCGGCGCCGGCGTCCGGCGCGGCCGCTCGGGGCTCCGACCCGCCCCGGCGCGGAGTCGATCGCGCAGTCGTTCCGAGCCGCCATCGGTGTCCGCAGGATAGACAGGGGCCGGTGGGATCCGGTCCGGGGAGTAGCCTCGGCTGGCGATGGCCTACACCCTGCCCGCGGCCGCGGAGCCGATCCCCGGCAGCAGCTTCCCGGGTCCGTTCCCGGTCGGCGCCTACGCCAACCGGCTCAAGGCGCAGCTCCAGGACTTCGCCCGCGTGCAGCTGGTCGGCGAGATCTGCGGGGTCCGCGCGAGCCGGACCAAGGTGTACTTCGAGCTCCGCGACGCGGGCGGCGCGCTGCCGTGCTCGATCTGGAGCACCGACTACGCGGCGCTCGGCGTCGAGCTGGTCGACGGGATGCGGGTGGTGCTTGGCGGCGGCTGTGACTACTACCCGGGAAGCGCCTCCTCCTCGCCGTCGTTCGGCTTCGCCGTGACCGAGCTGCGCCCCGCCGGCGAGGGCGACCTGCTGCTGCAGCTCGAGCGCCTGCGCCGCCGGCTCGCCGCCGACGGCCTGTTCGAGCCCCAGAAGCGGCTGCCCCGGCCGGTGCTCCCGCGGACGATCGGAGTGGTCACCGGCGAGACCGGCAAGGCCCGTGATGACGTGCTCGCCGCCCTGCGGCGTCGCGGTTGGGGCGGACGGCTGGTCTGGGCGTTCGCGCCCGTCCAGGATCGCCACGCTGCTCCGCGGATCGGGGAGGCCCTGCGGGGGCTGGCCGCGATCGAGGCGATCGAGGTGGTGATCGTCGCCCGTGGCGGCGGGTCGCTGGCCGACCTGTTCGCGTTCTGCGACGAGACGCTGTGCCGGACCGTCGCGCTGCTGCGGGTCCCGGTGATCTCCTCGGTCGGCCACCACACCGACCGCACGCTGATCGACGACGTCGCCGCCGTCGCCTGCTCGACGCCGACCCACGCCGCCGAGGTCGCCGTCCCACTCGACATCGCTGCCGCCGGCCGCGCGCTGTCCACGCACGCGCGCCAGCTGCGCCGCCAGGGACAGTCGGCGGTGCTCGGGCGGGCGCGGATGCTGGCGACGCTGTCGCGCGCGCCCAGCGAGCACGTCGCCCGCCACCGCCGGGCGCTTTACCAGCTGACGCGCGAGCTCCGGGCCGCCGCCCCGGCCCCCCACCCCGCCGGGCCCCCCCCCGCCCGGGGCGCCGCGCCCCCCCGGGCTGGGGGCCCCCCCCCGGGCGCGCGCCCCCCCCGCCCGCCGGGGGGGGCGGGG
>JBBSFX010000030.1:0-34834 GCA_038254735.1 Solirubrobacterales bacterium | reverse complement strand
GGCCGCGCCGCTGCGGGCCGCGCCGCTGCGGGCCGCGCCGCTGCGGGCCGCGCCGCTGCGGGCCGCGCCCCGCCGGAGCATCGCGTCAGGCGAACCGGCCCGGATCGGCCCGGACCCCGGGCCGACGATCGCGGTCGTCGCGCCGGCCGCCGCCGGCGCCCGCTCGCTCGCTCCCAGGCTGTGCGGCGCGACATGCCAACCGCGCGCCCACGACGGCGCGTGGAGGACCGGCGCCGGGTCCGCGTGGCGCGTGGCGTGGAAGCCGGGGACGGCCACGAGGGTGCCCGCGCCCGCGCCGGCCAGCAGCACGCCGAGCACGCCCTTGACGATCCCACTCTTCAGCGCGCCGGTCACCGCGAAGCCGCCGGTGGCCAGCCCGGCCCCGGCGCCGAGCGTGCCCACGAGCGCGGCCTGCTTGAGCGCGATCGTCGGCACCACCGGTAGCAGCACGGCGAGGCGGTGGCGCTGGCGCTGGCGCTCGACCTGATGGCGGTAGTCGCGGCAGCCCGAGCATGCGCCGAGGTGGCGGCGGAGGTTCGAGCGCCGCAGCCCGGCGCCACGGGCCGAGGCGAGCTCCTCACGGATCTCGGCGCAGGCGGTATCGCGGGCGGCGCGGCTGGCCAGCAGCGACTCGCGCGCCTGGAACACGAGCGCCTTGACCTTCTCGCGCGGGACCCCGAGAACGCGGGCGATCTGCTCGTGGCTGAGCGCGTCGAGCTCGGCCAGGATCAGAGCGGCACGCTGCTCCTCGGGCAGGCCGCGGAGGTCGAGCACGAGGTCGCGCAGGTCCTGCCGGCGCTGCACCTGGGCGGCTAGGCCCTCGGTGGCGGGCTCGCCGATCTCCGCCTGCGGCTGCTCGCGGCGGCCGCGCAGCACCGAGTAGCAGCGATTTCGAGCGATCATGAACAGCCACGCCCGCAGATGGATCGCCTTGTCGGTGCCGATCAGGTCGTTGTAGGCGGCCAGGAACGTGTGCTGGACGACGTCCTCGGCCTCGTCCGCGTCGCTCAGCAGGTGCCGACAGAACGACAGGATCGCGCGATGGTGCCGGGCGTACACGGCCTCGAACGCCGCCGGCCGGCCCTGGCGGATGAGCGCAACCAGGTGCGCGTCGGAGGCCAGCCGCAACAGGCGTGGCGAGGCGACCCCTGATACCCCGGCCGGCGCCAACTTTGGCACCGCGCTTGCTTCCATGCCGCCGATTATCCACGGTCGGCCGGAAAATGGGAAGCGCGGCTGGACGCGCTCTGGAGGCGCGATGCACCGTTCCGAGATCCTCAGCGGGGCGGCCGCGGACCCGGGGGAGCGACGATGTCGCGACCCGTCGGCCGCAGCTCGGCGTCGAGCTCGAGCTGCCAGAAGTAGCGGGTGAACGTCACTCCGGCGCGGAACTCCCCGACGTGGGGGGCGATCGTTTCGCCGGCCGCCATCCGCACGATCAGTTCCGGGTAGGTGCGGCCCGGCAGGGCGGCGTACATCGGCGCCGGGAAGGCGCCGCCGAAGCGCGTGTTGACGTCGGTGATGCCGAGGCCGATCTCGCGGTCGCGGAACGCCTGGACGGTGCATGGCCCGCGCACGGCGAGCGCCTCGACGACGCGGCGGCCGAGCTCGACCAGCTCGCTGTCGTCGATCACCGTGCCCTTGATCGACTCGCCGCCCCGAGACTCGATCATCGTCCGCGGAATCGCGTTGAGGCACCGGCCCTCGAGGTCGGACAGGCAGTCGATCGAGAACTCGGGACCGTCCATGCGGCGTTGGATCATCGTCGGCTCCTCGACGTAGTCGACGAAGAACGCGGCCGCCGCGGCGTCCTTGGCGAAGTGGATCGAGCGGGCGCCGGAGCCCTGGCGCGGCTTGACCATCACCGGATAGCTGGGGGCGGACTCGCCCGGCAGCACGGTCGGCGGCGAGGGCAGCCCGAGCCGCTCGAGCAGCCGGTGGGTCTCGTACTTGTCGAAGGTTGCGCGGGCGATCTCGGGCGCCGGCACGAGCGCGGGCAGCGACCCGGCCGCGCGGGCATCGGCGAGCACCTCGAGGTCGAGGTCGGTGAGCGGGACGACGGCGCCGACCCCATGCTCATCGCACAGCGCCCGCAGCGCCGGGACGTACGCCTCGGAGTCAATCCGCGGGACCGCGCGGCGGTGATGGGCGGCGTACTGCGCCGGCGCCAGCGGGTTGGGGTCGGCGGCGATCACCGTCGTGTGCTGGGCGAACACCGAGACGATGTCATAGCGCTTCCCGACCCCGGTGAGCAGCACGGCGGGCGGCGGGCTAGGCACCGTCCCCTCCCCCCGGCGGCTCACCCGGCACCCAGCCGCCCGTCTCGCCCTTGTACAGGCCGTGGCCGTTGAGGACCAGCGAGACCGTGCGGGCGATGATCTGCAGGTCGAGGGCCGGCGAGCGGCGCTCGACGTACCACAGGTCGAGCTCGATCCGCTCCGGCCACGGCAGCGACGCGCGGCCGTTGATCTGCGCCCACCCCGTGATCCCCGGCTTGACGGCGAGGCGGCCGCGCTGGCGCTCCGTGTACTGCTCGACCTGCACCGGGATCGTCGGCCGGGGCCCGACGATCGACATCTCGCCGCGGATCACGTTCCACAGGTTGGGGAGCTCGTCGAGTGAATAACGGCGCAGCAGCGCCCCCACCCGGGTAATCCGGTCGTCGCCCTGGGCGATGGCCAGCCCGGCGCCGGTGAACTCGGCGCCGCTGACCATGGTGCGCAGCTTGTAGATCGAGAACGCGCGCCCGTCGCGGCCGATCCGGGTCTGCGTGTAGATCGGGTGGCCCGGGGTCTCGAGGCGGACCAGCAGCGCCAGCGCGGCGACCAGGGGCGCGGTGATCAGCGACCCGACCGTGCCGAGCGCAAGGTCGAGCGCGCGGGTCAGCGAGACCTCGGAGCGCCGCGCCCGCCGGCGGCCCGCCGGCGCCCCGGGCGCGCTCACCGCGTCCCCTCGGCCGGCTCCCAGCCGGCGTGCGTGCCGCCGGTCAGCCAGTCCCACAGCCCGGCGGCCAGCGAGGCGGTGGTCAGCACGTAGTAGCGGGCGATCAGCAGCGGGCGCAGCGGGAGCAGCGGGGCCAGCACGGCAGCGAGGAGGATCGCCAGCTGGATCGCCGCGGTGGCCACGTACACCCAGCCCTGCCCGAGCAGCGCGAGGTTGGCCAACAGCGCCGCCACGTGCAGGAACGGCGAGACGTAGCGGAGCACGCGGTGGGAGAAGATCATCAGCGCGTAGGTGGCGCCATAGCCGCGTGGGGAGAGCATCCCGCCGCGCAGGACGATCGGCCAGCCGTGGCTCATCATCCGCCGCTTGCGCGCGAACTCGCCCTCGATCGTGGGGACCATCTTCTCGCTCGCCCGCGCGTCCGGCACGTACACGGCGCGCCATCCCCGCTTGACCAGGTTGAACGGGAACGACAGGTCGTGGCCCATGACCGGGTCGACGACGAGGTAGGACTCGCGCCGGGTGGCGTAGATCGCGCCGTTGCCGCCGGTGACCGAGGCCAGGCGCGACTCGAGCGCGCGGAGCGCCAGCTCGTAGCGCCAGTACACCCCCTCCTGGTTGGTGCCGCCCTGGTCGACGAAGCCGAGCCGGCCGCAGGCGTAGCCGACGCGCGGGTCGGCGAAGGCTCCGACGAGCGCGGTGAGGGCGTCGGGCTCCCACGCCACGTTGGCGTCCGAGAAGGCGAGGATCTCGCCGCCGGCCCGCTCAACGGCGGCGTCCTGGGCGCGGATCTTGCCGCCGCGGGGGAGCTCCAGCACGACGTCGGCCCCGGCCGCGCGGGCACGCTCGGCCGTGGCATCGGGGGAGCCGTCGCAGGCCACCAGCAGCTCGAGCGCGCCGGCCGGATAGTCGAGCGCGCGGAGGTTCGCCACGCGCGCGGCGATCACCTCCTGCTCGGCGTAGGCGGCGACGATCACCGACACCGGGGGGGTCGGCGCGGGATCAGGGCCGGGTGCGGGAGCCGGCGGGGCGGGCGGGCGGCGTGCCGCCGCGAGCGCGGCCAGCAGCAGCCCGTAGCCGAGCTGCGTGTAGACCAGCAGCCCGGCGGCGCACCAGAACACGATCGCGAGGACGGTCACGGCGCAGGCATTGTGCAGGACGCCGGCGCGGGAGCGGCGCCCGAAGCGACCCGGTTGCGGTTCTACACGGGGCGCGGCGCCGTCTGATCGGAGGATGGCTCGACGCGATTGCTCGGATCCTGGGCCGCGGATCGGTTACGGTGCCCTCATGACCGGGATCTTGGACGGCATGCGGGTGGTCGAGGGCTCGGCGTTCGTCGCCGCGCCGCTGGGAGGGATGACGCTCGCGCAACTGGGCGCCGACGTGATTCGCTTCGACCCGATCGGCGGCGGCCTCGACCGCTCCCGGTGGCCGATCACGGCGGACGGCCGGAGCCTGTTCTGGGCCGGCATGAACAAGGGCAAGCGCTCGATCCAGGTGGATCTCCGCTCGCCGCGGGGACGCGAGCTGGTGAGCGAGCTGGTGACGGCGCCCGGCCCCGACGCGGGCCTGTTCCTGACCAACTTTCCGCTGCGCGGCTGGCTCGACACCGACGCGCTGTCGGCCCGGCGGCCCGATCTGATCACCGTCAACATCACCGGAAACCACGACGGCTCCTCCGCTGTCGACTACACCGTCAACCCGGCCACGGGGTTTCCGTGGGCGACCGGCCCCCGGCATCTGGCGGTCCCGTTCAACCATCTGCTGCCGGCCTGGGACGCGATCACCGGCACGCTGGCCGCCGCGGGCCTGCTGGCCGCCGAGCGCCACCGGTCCCGGACCGGCGAGGGCCAGGTCGTGCGCGTGGCCCTGTCCGACGTCGCGCTGGCAATGGTCGGCAACCTCGGCAAGATCGGCGAGGTCCAGATCAACCACGGCGAGCGTCCCAAGGACGGCAACTACCTGTACGGGGCGTTCGGCCGCGACTTCCTGACCAAGGACGGCCGCCGGATCATGATCGTGGCGCTGACGCTGCGCCAGTGGCACAACCTCGTCGAGGCGACGGGGCTGCAGGAGCCGTTCAAGGGCTGCGAGGAGATGCTGCGCGTCGACCTCGAGCGCGAAGGCGACCGCTTCGCCGCTCGCGAGGTGCTCGGAGCGATCCTCAAGCCGTGGATGAGCGCCCGCACGCTCGAGGAGATCCGGGCGATCTTCGACGCCCACGACGTGTGCTGGGGTCCGTACTGGACGTTCACCGAGCTGGTCGAGAACGACGCTCGCTGCTCGGAGGCCAACCCGATGTTCCACGAGGTCGAGCAGGCCGGCATCGGCACCTACCTGATGCCCGGCTCGCCGTTGCGCTTCGACGCCTGCGAACGCCTCGCGCCCCGGCCCGCCCCGACGCTCGGCGAGCACACCGAGGAGGTCCTCGCCGACCTGCTGGGGATGTCGGGCACCGAGATCGGCCGCCTGCACGACGACGGCGTCGTCGCCGGGCCCGCCCGCGCCGTCCGCTGAGCCGAGCGACCGTGGTGGCGCCCGGCGGGGCGCGCGCCACCACCTACCGGCTCGCCCCCGAACGGCGAGCAGCCGGGGCTGACCTTTCACCGCTACGCGGCGTGGCGTGTGCATCACGTCTGAGCGAGCAGCGCGCGGTACAGCTCGAGCGTGCTCGTAGCGGCGACGCGCCACGAGTACGGTCCGGCGGCGGCCGCGGCGGCCGCCGCGGCCATCCGCTGGCGCGCGCCGCCGTCGCCGAGCAGCTCGGTGAGGCCGGCGGCCAGCGCGCCGGCGTCGCCGGGAGGGAGGATCCGCACCGCTCCGGTGACGGCCAGCTCGCCGAAACCGCCGATGTCGCTGGCCAGCACCGGCCGGCCGAAGGCCAGCGCCGTGGCGAGCACGCCGGACTGGTCAAAGCGCTCGGTGCGAGCGTAGGGCAGCACGACGAGCTCGGCGCGGCGGAACAGCGCCGGGAGCTCGTCGTCGCGGACGAACCGGGTCACGAACCGCACGCCCGGTGTGGCCAGCGCGCGCAGCGGCGCGAGGTCCATCATCGGGCGCCCGACGACCCACAGCTCGGCGCCCGGGGGCACGGCGCGCCACGCCCGCAGCAGCGTGTCGAGGCCCTTGTAGGGGCGCAGCAGTCCGAAGAACAGGACCACGGGCGCCCCTGAGTCGGCCAGCTCGACGGGCAGCGGGGCTTCGGCGGCGAGCCCGGTGAGGTGGGTGAACGCCCCGTGGGGCACGACGTGGACCCGGGCCGGGTCGAGCCCGAGACCGGCGACGAGCTGCCTTCGGCCGTACGCGGAGTGGACGATCACCGCGTCGACCGCCTCGAGCAGCGCCCGCTGCGCAGCCACCTGACCGGGGCGCGGCTCGCGGGGCAGGAGGTCGTGGGCGGTCAGCACCAGTGGGCGGCGGGGCAGCAGCCGGCGGTCGAGCCAGGGTATGTCGAGCCACTGGAAGTGGACGACGTCGGCGGCGAGAGCGGTGCGGCGGTAGCGGAGCATGTCGGGGACGTGCTCGGCGAGCTTGCCGAGGCGACGCAGCCGCGAGCCCGGCGTGCCGGGCGTCCGCCGGTAGAAGCTCGGGGTCAGACGGTACCCCTCGGACGCGGGGACGGCGCCGTAGGCGAAGCGGCTCGTGAGGAGCTCAACCTCGGCGCCCTGCGCGGCCAGCGCCGCGCACAGGGCGTGGTCGTAGGGCGGGGTGAACGCGGAGGGGTCGACGACGTGGACGCGCACGGCGAATCAGAGGTGGTGCTCGGGACGGGCCCCGGCCAGCGCGGCCAGCCGCGCGGCGCCAACGCGGGCCCCGTCGCCGCCGATCCCGTGGACGCGGGCCCCGGGGTCACGGGCGAGGCGGCGCGCCGCCGGCGCCAGCGCGGTCAGCTTCGGCGCGGCCGGGCTCGCCCGCCGGCGCCAGCCCTCGGCCGCGCAGCGCGCCGGGTGGCGGGCGAGCAGGCGCGTGAAGGCGAGGGCCCGCGCGGCGATCCCATCGTCCTCGCGGTAGTCAATCCGCAGCCGCGCGCCCGCCGACTCGGTCTGCTGGGGCCGCGCCGCCGCCTCGACCCGGGCGCAGTCGAGCGACAGCGCGAAGTCGACCAGCGGATCGCCGCGGGCGGGGAACCGCTCGGCCACCAGCACGACGCTGGCCGCAGCCCCGGGGGCCGCCGCCGAGCGCGGGCGGTTGGACAGCACCAAGCCGGCCAGCTCCTCCCCGGCCAGCAGCGCGTCGAGGGCGAGGAAAGCGGCGCGATCGCGGAGTGGGGGGCCGCCGGCGCGGCCCGCGCGGCCACCGCGGTCCGGGGCACCGAGCTGCGTGACCCGCCGGCGGGCCCGCGCCAGCGCCCGCCGGGCGGCGGGCTCGGGCACGAAGCCCGGATAGCGGCGGCCGAGCCACGCCCGTCCGGCCGCGTAGTCGCGCCACTGGGCCCGCAGCTCGCCGACCGTCGTCCGGTAACGGTGCTCGACGTGGGCGCCGGCACGCAGCTCGAGCCGCCAGCCGGCCTGCTGCAGGCGCCAGGCGAAGTCGGTGTCCTCGGCCGCGCGCAGACCCTCGTGGAAGCCGCCGAGGGCCGCGAACGCGCTGCGGCGCACGAGCAGGTTGGCCGCCGCGGCCCGGGGCAGGTAGCGGTGGGCGAGATGGGCCCGCTGGGACAGGAACGAGCGCTCGGCGCCGTAGCGCGCGGCCAGCGATCCGGAGACGCTCCCGCCGGCCGGGAGCACCTCCCCGGCCAGCGCCCCGACGTCGGCGTCGACGGGCTCGGCGAAGTAACGATCGAGCAGGTCCGCCGGCGCCACGCAGTCGGCGTCGAGGAACAGGATCCACTCGCCGCGGGCGCACGCCGCGCCGGCGTTGCGGGCGCGAGCGGGCGAGCGCTCGCCCGCGGCCGCGATCACCGTCACGCCGGCGAGCGCCCCAGGGACGGCGACGGTCCCGGCGTTGTCGGCGTTGTCGGCGTTGTCGGCGTTGTCGGCAAGGATCCGTTCGTCCGGCTCGCCGACCCGCAGCGCCGCCAGCGTCGCCAGCGCGGCGCTCGCCGCGGCGGCGTCGCCGGCGAACGGCATCACCACGCTGACGCTCGGCCTGGCCGCGCCGCTCACCGCGCATCCGCCGGTCCGGTGGCGCCCGGCACGTCCGGCGGGACCGGTCCGGTGGCGCCCGGCACGTCCGGCGGGCGGCTCGGATCACCGCGCCGCGCCAGCCGCGCGAGCAGTGCTCGCGCCCCCGCCAGCTCGTCGGGATGGGCGAAGCCGGTGAGGTACAAGAGGCCCGGGATCGCCAGGAACACGGCGGCGCGCGAGCACAGGCCGACGGCGCCGTGCGTCGGCAGCAGCAGCTCCCCCGCGGCGGCCAGGCCGGCCAGCACGGCCACGGCCTGGAGCAGCCGCCGGCGCTCGAAGCCGACCGTGAACAGGCTGCGGGTGAGCAGGTACATGGCGCTCAGCATGGCAACGTAGGCGCCGCTCAGCGCGATCCCGGCCCCGGCGATCCCCAGCGACGGCACGAGTGCGGCGAGCAGCGCCACGTTGACAACGAGCCCGACCAGCGAGGCGGCGAAGTTGCGCGTCGTCACCTTGGCGCGACCGGCGACGACGAGGAAGATCACCCACAATCCGTACAGGGCCCACCCCAGCGCCACCCACGGGAGCGCCCGGTAGCCGAAGTAGAAGCGAGGAGCGAGCAGTCGCAGCAGCCAGCGTCCCTCCAGCGCCAGGCCGGCCACCACCCACCCGCAGACCAGCACGTAGTAGGTGGTGATCAGCCCGTAAAGGCGCGAGGCCTCGGCGTCGTCGGCCACCGAGTAGGCCAGCGGCGGATACGCGTACTGGAAGGCGCGGACGATGAACGCCACCGCGCCGGCCAGCTTGACCGCGATCGAGTACAGGCCGACCGCGGCGCGGCCGCGCTCATAGAGGACGTAATAACGGTCGACCAGGAACAGCGCGTACACCGACGCCTCGGCGGGCACCGTCGGCAGCCCGAAGCGCAGCAGCGCAGCGAAGCCCTCGGCGGGCGCCCGCGCGGACAGGAGCCGCCCGCGCATCGTCCACCAGACCCCCAGCAGCACGATCGTCGCGGCGCCGTAGTTGGCCAGGATCAGGCCGCGGGCGCCGGCGCCGACCGCCACCACCAGGACCAGCGCGCCGGCGATCGTCAGGGCGACGTTGGTCAGCGACGCGGTCGCATACGCGCGCAGGCGCTCCTCCACCCGCAGCAGCCCGTAGGCCAGCTCGAGGTTGGTGAACGCCCACAGACCCAGCACCGCCAGCAGGAACGTCGGCACGTCGCGGTGGTCCAGCATCAGCTTCGACAGCGGCCCGGCGAACGCCGCCAGCGGGATCGCCGCCAGCGTGGTGACGGCGAGGAGGAAGCCGATCGCTCGGCGCGCCAGCGCGTCGCGCCGGCCCTGCTCGGCGGCCGCGAAGTGGAAGCGCAGGAACGCCTCGATCATCCCGAAGCGGACGACGATACTGGCGAAGATCACCGAGTTGGCGACCAGCTCGACGGTGCCGTAGCCGGCCTTCGAGACGAAGTGGGTGTAGACCGGCAGCAGCAGCACGGCCATCAGCTTCGAGACGACGTCGGCCAGCTGGTAGGCGGCCAACGAGCTGATCAGGCGCTTGAGGTAGCCGGCCATCGACGCGCGGCTATCCGAGCACGCGCCACAGCCGCGCCAGCAGCGCGCGGAAGTCGGCGCTGCGCGCGGTCAGGGCGCCGAAGTCGCCGAGGCCGACCTCGATGACCGTGCCGTGGCCGAACGGGAACCCGGCGATCGCCGACTCGCCGGCGCTGATCCCCGCCGTCGAGGCCGCGACGCCGGCCGGGGGACGGATCGGCTGGAAGCTCCGCAGGCCGGCGAAGGCGCCCGAGGTGGTGCCGAACAGCCGCAGCGGATCGGCGAACACGATCACCAGGTTGCCGTTGCCGGTGACCGGCGCTCCGGGCGCGGCGCCGAACGCGTCAGTCGCCGCCGGCCCGGTCGGGGCACGGGCCTCGCCGGCGCTGATCGTCACCCCCCGCCGCAGCGCGTCCGGGCCCACCGACAGCAGGTGCCCGCCGCCGGCCACGAAGCCGCGTAGCGCCGTCCGCAGCCCGCCCGGGAGCCAGCGCTCGCTGCCGGCCAGCACGACGCCGCGGTGGCGTCCCAGCATCCCCGGGTCGGCCAGCAGCGCGAGGTCGGTGGTGAGGTCGTAGCGGAAGCCCACGCGGCCGAGCTCGCCGAGCAGCGCGGCCTCGTCCGGGTAGTCCGCGGGGAGCCCGTCGGCCAGCGGCCGGGCCAGCGCGATCGGGCCGCCGGAGTCGAGCGTGTTGGGCAGCCCGTCGCCGTCGTCGTCGACCGGGTTGGCGCCCTGCCAGCTCAGCGCCGGGAGGACGACGAGGACGACCCGCGGGGTGGCGCCGGCCGGCGCCGAGGCGACGAGTGGGACGACGGTGCGGTGCCCGGCCGAGCGCAGCGCCAGCCGGTACAGCCCGGCGGCCCGGCCGGGGAGCGGCACGCGCAGGACGAAGCGATCCGAGACGCCGCGGGCGAGCACGGCGCGGCCGGTGGCGCGGCGCAGCGCCCAGCGATAGGGGCGCCGGCGCGAATCGACGTAGACCGTCGCCGCGCCGCCGGCCGGGGTCGGTGTGTTCGGGACCTCGGCGGCGAGGTAGCGCACGGTCACGCCGGCGTGCGGCGTGGTCCCGGGGACCGGCGGGCGCTCGGCCGGGAAGCTCCCGACGTGGCAGGCGTCGTCGATCGCCCGCAGCCCGATCAGGTAGGTACCGACCGGCGCCGGGCGCCCGCGGATCAGCCCGTTCCAGGCGATCGTGGTCGCGTGGCGGCGGTGGATGGCGAAGCTGAACACCTGGCGCGGGGGGCCCGGCGGGTCGGTCCGCAGCACCGTCACCTGGCCGCCGAGCGCGCCGACGCCGCCGTAGCGGATCGTCGTCCGCGCGGGCGCCGCGGCGAGCGCGCCCGCGGCGACCGGCGAGATCAGCGACGGCGTGACCCGTGCGACCACCGGCCGGGGCGGCGTGGTCGAGATCGTGATCGGCTTGGCGAGTTGCACGGTGCGGCTCTGGCCGATCAGCACGATCCGGTAGTAGTAGGTCCCGTCGGGCGCCACCCGGCCGTCGTCCTCGCGGCCGTTCCAGGCGAACGCCCCGGGCGGATTGCGCCGGTCGATGCGCCGGAAGTCGTAGCTGGAGGCGATCGTGCGGACGATCGTGCCGGTGGTGTCGACGATGTACACGGCGACGTGGTCGGCCTGGTGCTGGAGGTAGAAGGTGACGTAGGTCCGCCGGTAGTCGATCGGGGTGGCCACGCCGCCGTGGAGGGCCTGGCAGCTGCGCGGCTCGCCCGCCCCGTGGACGCCGGCCAGCGGGTCGAACGCAGCCGGGACCGGCGCCGGCGCACCCTGGATCAGCGGAGTCGTGACCTTCAGGTGCTGGGTGACGAAGAACGCCGCGACCGTCGCCGCCACCAGGGCGGCGAACGCGGCCGCCGGCAGCCGGCTCACGTACCGCTCCCCGGCTGCCCGCGAGCTCGCCCGGCAGGCCGATCCTCGCCGGAAAGGACGGAGTCCTCTCCGAGCTCCACCAGTCCGGTGTTCGGTACGTCGTATGCGTGGAAGGCGTCGAGGCCGCGGGGGTCGGCGCGGCACAGCATCGCCCGGATCGAGCCGCCGTGGCAGACGACCAGCGCCGGCAGCTCGCCGGTCCCGCGAATCTCGTCGAGCGCGGCGGCGACGCGGTCGGAGTGCTCCTGTAGCGACTCCCCGCCGGGGAACCGGAAGCCGGCGCCGGCCCGCCGCCACGCCGCGTAGCCGTCCGGATCCTCGCGCTCGATTTCGATGAACCGCCGCCCCTCCCAGCGGCCGCGGTCGCCCTCGCGCAGGCGGGGGTCGGGCCGCGGCTCGAGGCCGACGCGGGCGCCGACGATCCGCGCCGTCTCGGCGGCCCGGCTGAGGTCCGAGCACCACAGCGAGGCCAGCGACGGCAGCTCGGCCACCCGGTCGGCCAGCTCGTGGGCCTGGCGGCGGCCGGTCGCGTTCAGCGGGGTGTCGCTGAAGCCCTGGGCCCGGATCGGCTCGAGGTTGTCGTCCGTCTGGCCGTGCCGGGCGAGCAGCAGCCGAGTGGGCGAGCGCCGCGCCGGCTCACTCATGCCCGCCGGGCAGGGCGGACGGCTGGCCGGCGCCGGCTGTGTCGGAGCGCAGGCCGAGGCGAATCGTCTCCAACGAGAGCACCTCCTCGGGCTGGATGTTGCCGAGGTTGACCTCGGCACCGAAGCGGCGCACGAACCACACCTGCTGGTCCTTGCGCGGCGCCTCGAACAGGAGCCGGTCGGGCTCGACGGCGTGCACGATCTCGTCGATCAGCCCCATCCGCACCTCTCCGTCGTGGCGGAAGATCCCCACGTTGCCGCTCTCACGCGCCTCGGCGATCACCTTCCACGCCCCGGCGGCCAGCTCCTTCTCGATCAGCTCGACCCACCGGTAGGGCGCCATGATCCGCGTGTCGTCCTTGGAGCCGACCTCCGAGAGCACGGTGAACTCCTCCTTGCAGCGCTCGATCAGCTCGAGCTTGTGCTCGTGGGGGATCGTGATCGTGCCGTCGGAGATCTCGATGTGCCGCAGGCCGAGCTCGCGCAGCCACTCGAGCAGCGCCTCGAGCTTGTTCTGGGCGATCGCCAGCTCGGTCAGCGTGCCGCCGAGCACCACCGGGATCTCGTGCTCGCGGTAACGGGCGAGCTTGTCCTTCAGGTTGCCGGTGACCAGCGCCGTGCCCCACCCGAGCTTGACCAGGTCGACGGCGTCGCCGGTCACCTCGAGCAGGCTCTCGACCTCGACCACCGAGAGACCGCGATCGAGCACGTGGGTGATGCCCTGTTGGCGAGGTTTGTCACTCCGCCGCGGGAGCTCGAGCAGGTCGATCATCGATTTGGGCCCGGTGGTCAGGGGGCGGTCGTCGTCGAGGCCGCGCCGGACGCGCTCGTCCCCGAGCCGGTGACCGTCTGGCCGCCCCCGGCCCCCGTGGACGTGCCCGGGGCGACCGTGGCGCCGCCGCCCAGATCAGACCCGACGGTGACCACGACGTTGGTCGTGCACGCGGTGGCCTGCGGGCAGGCGACGGTCTGGGTGGTGGCGTCGACCGGGGCGACGGCCGACTGAGTCAGGCCGAGCGACTTCGCCACCGCCAGCGCGTCGCGCCGGAAGCCGGGCAGGTAGGCGACCACCGTCGAGGCGTGGGTCTGGTCGGGGGCGTTGGCCACGAGGCCCGGCTTGAAGCCGCTGACACCCAGGCGGCCGGCGACCGTCTTGGCCACGTTCAGCGTCGCCGTCCCGTTGAGCACCGAGACGGTGACCGCGCTCGGGTTGACGACGACCGTGCGCGGGCGGCGGACCTGGGCCGGGGCGTTGGTGGTGCGCGCCGAGGTGCCGGCGGGCGGAGTGCTGCTACCGCCCGAGGTCAGCGACAGCAGCGCGAACACGAGCACGCCGATCAGCACCAACGCGCCGACGACGTAGGCGATCAGCCGGCCGACGGAGATCGGTCCCTCGTCGAGCTCGTCGAGCAGCGGGCCGGGACGACGGGCGGGCGGGGGGGGCGGCATCGCCGCGCCGGTACGGATCTGCGCCCGCCGCGGCGGCGACGGACTGGCGGGGGGAGCCGGGGGCGCGCTCGCCCCGGGGCTCGCGTGGCCATTGCCGGCCGCGGCGGGAACGCCGCTCGGCTCGACGACGGGCGGGGGCGGTTCGGCCAGCGCGGTGGCGTCGGGGGGGAAGTCGGTGGGGATCAGCCTGGTGGCGGCGCTGAGCGCCGGGGCGCCGACGCCGGCCGGCGCGACGCGCGGCCCGGCGAGGCCGGCAGCGGCCGGGACGCCCGAGGCGCCGGCGGGGATACCCGCCGCAGCCGCGCCGGCCTGAGTGGCGGGGGCGCCGGCCGCGGTGGCGCCGGCCGGGGCGCCGACGGGCGCGGCGACGGGGGCGCCGGCGAACGTCGGCGCGCGGACCACCGGGGGCTGGCGCAGCGCCTGTGCGGCACCGGCGGGCGGGGCGCGGAGCAGCTGTGCGATCCGGCCCTCGAGCTGGCCGATCCGCTCGTTGGCCTGGTCGACGTGCTCACGCAGCGTCGCCGTCTCTCGCGCCTGCGCGAAGTACAGGAGGACCAGCACGGCCAGCCCGATGATCGCCGCGAAGCCCGCCGTGGCGCCCACCGAGTTGACGAAGTGGGAGATGGACAGGGCAAACGGAATCGTCGCCATCACGATCGGACCAGTCTACGTGGCGACCCGGGCGTCAGCATCCGCGGGCCCGTCCGGAGCCCCTCGTGTGTAGGCCAGTCGCGAAACGTGCTCGGCCAGGCCGGCCGCGTCGCCCTCCAGCACCAGCAGGTTGATCTGCGAGAAGGTGTCCTCGACCCACGCCGGATCGAGCGCGTCGCGCTCGGCGCGGAGGATCTTCTGGGCCACCGTCGGCTGCATCCGCTCGTACGGGTTGGCCAGATCCTCATTGAACTTCTCGCCCGGCCGGGCGCCGACGATCTCGATCGCGATGTCGCGCTCGGGCTCGAGCCCCGACAGCCGGATCATCGTCTCGGCCAGCTCGACGATCCGCACCGGCTCGCCCATGTCGAGCACGAACAGCTGACCGCTGGAATCGGCCAACGAGCCCGAGCGGATGATCAGCTGGACGGCCTCGGGGATCGTCATGAAGAACCGCTGCATCCGCTCGTCGGTGACCGTCACGGGACCGCCAGCGGCGATCTGACGGCGGAAGATCGGGACCACCGATCCCGAGGAGCCGAGCACGTTGCCAAAGCGCACCGTCGCGTACGTGGTGCCGGGGTGGCGCGCCGCGGCCGCCTCGACCGCCCACTCGGCCAGCGCCTTGGAGGCGCCCATCACGGTGGCCGGCTTGACGGCCTTGTCGGTCGACACGAGCACGAACGTCTCGACCTCGTGCTCGCCGGCGATCCGCGCCACCAGCCGCGTGGCCAGCGAGTTGTTGCGGATCGCCTCCACCGGGTTGAGCTCCATCATCGTCACGTGCTTGTAGGCGGCGGCGTGGAAGACGACCGCCGGCTTGTGCTCGGCGAACACCTCCCGCATCCGCTCCTCCTCCTTGCAGTCGGCCAACACCGGCACCGACGCGCGGAAGTGGCGCTCCTCCTCGAGCTCGCGGAGGATCTCGAACAGGTTGTCCTCGGCGTGGTCGAGCAGCACCAGGCGGCGCGGCCCGACCCGGGCGATCTGGCGGCACAGCTCGCGGCCGATCGAGCCGCCGGCGCCGGTGACGAGCACGACCTGCTCCTTGACGTAGGCGCCAACCCGCTCGAGCTCCATCAGCACCGGCTCTCGGCCGAGCATGTCCTCGACGCCGACCGCGCGCAGCTGGCGGGTCACCTTCAACAGACCGGAGCCGTCGCGCAGCAGCTCGAACACGGTCGGCATCGTCCGCACCGGGATCCCGCGCGCACGGGAGGCGGCGACCACACGGGCGCGCAGCGTGCCGGGGGCCGAGGGGATCGCGATTACGACCTCGCCGGGCTCGACCTCGTCGAGGATCCGCGTCAGGTCCTCGGCGGAGGTGGTGCCGAGCACCTTCAGCCCGTGCTCGTCCTTGGAGCCCTGCTTGCGGGGGTCGTCGTCGACGAAGCCGACCGGGCGCAGCCCCAGGCCGGGGTTGCGGATCAGCTCCTTGACGACCAGCCGGCCGCCCTCGCCGCCGCCGATGATCAGCACGTCGCGCGCCCCCTTGGGGCCGCGGAAGCTGCGGATCCGCCCCTCGACGACGAGCTGCACGACGAACCGAGCGCCGATCAGCAGCACCAGCGCGAGCAGGAAGAACGGCACGATCACACTGGCCGGCTCGCTCAGCGCGTGGCCCGGGAGCACCACGTACTGGCGGCAGCGATGGTGCCCGTGCGCGTAATGCGCCACGCACTGGGTGGCCCCGGCGATCTCCACCGGATGCACCAGCGTGATCACCAGCACGATCGCCAGCGTCGCCACGACGACGCCCTTGACCACCGCCTCGTAGTCGCGCTGGCCCACGTAGGTCCACAGCCGCTGGTACAGGCCGAAGGCGGCGAGCACGACCAGCGACAGCGGCACCGCCCAGTAGATCGTGCGCTCGAGCAGCTGGTGGTAGGGCGCGTAGAACCGCGAGACGGGGTCGTCGAAGCGCAACCTGAAGGCAAGGAAGTACGCGAGCGCGACCAACAGGCCGTCCACCACGAGCTGGGGCAGCGAGTGACGGTGAACGGGGGCCGCGGATCGGATCCGCCGGCGCATGCGGCGGGATTCTAGTGGCGGCGGAGCGACGGGAGCCTAAGGCCCGGTTAGGAAGCGCTCGCCGTGGATTCGTCGTTCTGCCGAGATCGCGGTGGCGGCGATCGCCTGGGGAGTCACCAACGCAGCGGATTCCCCGCGGCCGTGGCGGCTCTACGGCTTGACGGGCTTGTGCGGACGCAGCGGCGTCGGCTTGGGCGGCGTGTGGTTGGGGACGAGCTCGCCGCCCGGGTGGCTGCGGGTGAAGACGTAGAGCGCCTTCAGGTGCCGGCAGCCCGCCACCTGCGAGGCCCGGGTGTGCCACGGATACGACGCCCAACCGTTGCGCAGCGGGGTGAAGAACACGATCGGGTAGCGCTGGTGCAGCTCGAAGTTGGGGCGGTGGCCGACCTTGCCGTCGTTGAGCCCGGTGAGCCAGCCGATGATGCTGACGTACTCGACGTTGACCACCGGCCGCCCGCAGCTCAGCACCGCCTGCTTGCCGCCGAGGCGGCTGATGAAGCCGGACAGGTGGTTGATCTGGGTGGTGCGCGCGTGCTCGTGGAACAGGTCTTTGTGCTCGTTGCGGATCCGCGAGACGGCCCCGGGTACGAGCGCCAGCGAGAGGATCACGGCGACCGGGGTCCCGGCCCAGCGCGGGAGCGAGAGCCGGAGTGGGATCTCCCGCAGCAGCCATCCGAAGGCGATCGCGCCGAGCAGGATCGCCACCACGGCGGGCTCGAGGACGTAGCGCGGGACCGCGGGCCAGCCGTGCAGGGCGAAGGCCACCTCGACGATCAGCCAGATCACGATCCCGGCGGTGAGGGCGATGATCAGCAGGTGCGCGGTGCGCTCGCGCCGATCCTCGGGTCCACCCTCGGCGATCGGCCCGTGCTCGCGGCCCCGCAGCCACGGCAGCAGCTGGACGAGGTGCAGGCGGAAGCGGGTCTGGCGCAGCCGGTACACGGCCCACAGGATCGCGCCGAGCGTGAACACCCACACCGGCCACAGGTTGAGCGTCTTGAAGCGGTCGATCGTCCCGATGATCTTGTTCTGGCGCAGCGCGCGCGGCGACAGGTTGGCCAGGTCGCCGGCCACCAGCGGGCGGCCGTTGGTGATCGTCGGGATCCCGAACCACAGGAACACCAGCGCGATCCACGCCCCGAACACCAACAGCCGCAGCTCCGGGAACTCGCGCACGCACCACACCGAGTACAGGAACAGGAACGGCCACGTCTCCGGCCTTCCCAGCGAGGCGAGCAGCAGCATCGCGATCACCCAGCGGCGGCGCCCGGCGAGGTGGAAGTCGATCGCCGCGAGCACCATCGTCACGATCATCGGGTCGGACTGGTAGCTGAAGACGTAGTGCAGGTAGCCGTTGCGGGCCACACCGGTGCCGGCGACGATCGTATCCTGGATCCCGTACATCCCCGCTCCGGCGAAGATCGCGGCGGCGATCGCCGCGTTCCGCGCCCGGCGGGGGGCCGGGCCCGTGCCGTCGCCCCGCACGATCCGGTAGGCGATCCGCCCGGCGAAGATCGAGCCCGCGAACGAGATCGCGGCGGCGGCGGTCATCCACAGCCACAGGGCGAGATGGCCGGCGAGCGCGAACGGCGTCGTGAACAGCAGCGTCAGCGGCTTCCACGACGGCGCGCCGCCGAGGTCGAGGTTCAGATGGATCGTCTGGTAGCCCCAGATCAGCCATCCGTACGGGTCGTAGCCGGGGCGCGTGTCGATCACCCGCACGAGCACCGCGGAGACCACCACGAGCGCGATCCCGACGATCCACCAGACGCGGCGGCGCAGGAACCATTGGCGCGGCGCCGTCGTGACGGGCGCCGCCGGGCTGGGCTGTCGCTCGGTCAGGGTCCGCGACATAATTAGTGGCGGAATCCGGCGGAGCCGTCGATTTTGGCGTGGGCCCTTAGCACGGGACCGAGAGGCTACATCGGCGCGGGCGCGGCAAGCAGGTCGGCGAGCCGGGCCGGGTCGCGGCGGACCCGCGGCGGGTGCCCGGCGCGACGTTCGCGCTTGACCAGCTCGAGCTGCTCGGGCCGCCCCAGTCGCCGCAGCCGCCCGTCGGCCAGTAGCGCCTCGTCGACGGCTCCGAGTCGGCCCTCGAACACCGTGAACACGGGCGTGCCCAGCGCCACCGCCTCGCGGTTCATCGTCCCCCCGGCCGACACCACGACGTCCGCGTAGGCGATCAGCGATTGGGCGTCGATCGCCCGCTCGGGGACGATCACGCCGCCGTCGCGGAGCAGCTCGGCGCGCTGCTCGGGCGTCCGCGGCAGGACCACGGCCTGCTCGCCCCGCAGCCGCGCGAGCAGCCGCGCGAACAGGTCGTTCTCGAAGCGGTGGTACAGCGACACCGCGGGCGGGGTGCGAACGACGGCGATCGGCCGCGCCGGATCGAGTCCCAGCTCGCTGAGCACGGCGGGCTCGGGCTCGAAGTCGGACAGGTAGTACTCCTCCTTGAGCCCCGCGTAGCGATGCAGCTTGCCGCGGGCGCCGTAGTGGTAGAGGCGCTCGGGGGGTATCACTTCGGGCACCACCACCGCCTGGGCGAGGCGGCAGTTGACGTTGTGCTGGATCGTCGCCCACTCGTAGTCGAACGTCGTCGAGCAGGGGATCCGCAGCAGCGCCGCGGCGACGGTGATGTCGTTGGAGCCGTGGCCGATGGCCAGGTCGAAGCGGCGCCCGCGGGCCCAGCGGGCGAGCGCCAGCGAGCGGTCGAGGAGGCCCACCGCCTTGCCCGCCGCCGAGCCGCCCCGGTGGCGGCCGATCGCCTCGTGCTCGATCCCGAAGCGGGCGCACAGCCCGAGCGTCTGGGCGAAGTCCCGGGCGGTCACCGAGACCTCGTGGCCGCGGGCGCGCAGCACCTTTATCACCGGCGCCAGCACCAGCACGTGCGGCGAGTTGGTGAAGTCGACCCAGACCCTCACGGCCGGCTGGGTGTGGATATTTTCATCGCCGGCAAGCCTAGCCGCGGGCGGGCGGGCGGCCCTCGCCGCTACCCTTGGCCGCCCGTGCTGCTCGCGCTCGCCTCAGTCACCGTCGCCACCCACATCATCCGCGACCTCGGCTACGGCGGCGGCCCCGCGCCCGATGTCGCCACCTGAGCGGGCGCTTCGGGCCGGTCGAGAATTGGCGGGGGCGAGCTCTCGGCTTGCCAACGGAGTCCGGCTGCCGATCGGCGAGGCGCTGGCCCTCGGCGTCCTCCACGGGCCGGCCGAGCTGCTGCCGATCTCCTCCTCGGGCCACACCGAGCTGGTGCCGTGGCTGCTCGGCTGGCGCTACTGCGAGCTCGACTCCGAGCTGCGCAAGTCCTTCGAGGTCGCCCTCCACGCGGGCACCGCGGGGGCGCTGCTGATCACCCTGCGCGGCGAGGTCGGCGAGGCGCTGGTGGGGATGAGCCCGCGGCGGCTGTGGCTGCTGGCGCTGTCGTTCGGGCCGCCGGCGGCGGTCGGCTACACGCTCGAGCGCCCGATCGAGCGCCGCCTCGGCACCCCCGGCTCGGTCGCCGCCGGCCTGATCCTCGGCTCGGTGGTGATGGCGTGGGCGGACCGCTCGCCTCAGGCGCGCGGCCACGCCGAGGCCGGTGCGGCCGACGCGCTGTGGCTCGGGGTCGCGCAGGCGTGCGCGCTGATGCCGGGCGTGTCGCGCAACGGCGCGACGCTGGCCGCGGCCCGGCGGCGGCGCTTCGGCCGCGAGGACGCCAACCGCCTGTCACGCCACACCGCGCTCCCGGTGATCGCGGGCGCCACCCTGCTCAAGGGCGTCCGCCTGCGCCGGCGGGGGCTGCCGCGCGGGACGCGGCGGCTGTTCGCGGCCGGCGCGGGGGCCTCGTTCGCCTCGACGCTGGGGTCGACGTGGCTGATCCGCCAGGTCGAGCGCGATCGCTCGCTCGCCCCGTATGCGGTCTACCGGATCGCCCTGGCCGCGCTCGTGCTGCATCGCCTGCGGTGGCCGGGGATCCGGTCCGGGCGATGCACGACAATGGCGGCGTGAGCGAAGCCTACGCAGCCGCCGGGGTCGACACCGGCGGGGCCGACCGTGGCGTCGAGGCGCTGGTCGGCATCCTCCGCGGAATCGAGCCCGGCCGCTCGCGCCTGACCGTACCGCTGCCCGGCCACTACGCGAGCGTGATCCGCGTCGCGCCCGAGCTGGGGATCGCGCTGGCCACCGACAGCGTCGGCTCCAAGGTGATCGTCGCCGAGCAGACGGGGCGCTTCGGCACGATCGGAATCGACTGCGTGGCGATGAACGTCAACGACCTGATCTGCGTCGGCGCCGAGCCGCTGGCGCTGCTCGACTACCTCGCCGTCGAGCAGGCCGATCCGGGGATGCTGCGCGAGCTCGCGGTGGGGCTGCGAGTCGGGGCCGAGGCGGCCGGCATCGAGATCCCCGGCGGCGAGGTCTGTCAGCTCCCGGAGGTGATCCGGGGCCATCCCTCGCCGCACGGCTTCGACCTTGTCGGCTCGGCGTTCGGGACCGTGCGGCTCGACGCGATCCTCGACGGCGGCGCGGTGGCCACCGGCGACGCCGTGATCGGGCTGCCGGCCAGCGGCGTCCACGCCAACGGGCTGACGCTGGCCCGCCGGGCCCTGCTCGAGCAGGGCGGCCTGGCGCTCGGCGCCGCCCCGGAGGAGCTCGGCGGGGCCAGCGTGGCCGACGTGCTGCTCGAGCCGACGGTGATCTACGTCCGCGCCGCGCTGGCCCTGCTGCGCTCGGAGATCCCCGTCCACGGCCTCGCCCACATCACCGGCGGCGGCGTGCTCAACCTGCTGCGGATCGGCACGGGGATCGGCTACGAGATCACCGCGCCGCTGCCCGTGACCCCGGTGTTCTCGCTGATCGCTGAGCTCGGCGCGGTGGCACCGGCCGAGATGTGGGAGGTGTTCAACATGGGCTGCGGGCTGTGCGCCACCGTCCCCGCCGAGCACGCCGAGGCGGCGGCGGCGCTGCTCGCCGAGCATCACCCCGGGTCCGCGGTGATCGGCCGGATCTCCGCCGAGGCGGGGGTCGTGGCGCTGCCCGGGCTGGGCCTGCGCGGCGATTCCTCGGGCCTGCGCGCGGCCTGAGCCGGGCCCGGCGCCCGTCCCATGCCTCCGCGCCCGAGCGGGGTAGCCACGGGATCCCTGAGGCTCACGCCGTGTTCGACGCCCGCGTGCCGCAAAATACGCTCCACACGATGAGCACGCTGCTCGGAACGACGCTTAGCGGTCGCTACAGGCTGGAGGCCCGGATCGGCTCGGGGGGAATGTCGACTGTATATCGCGCCCTCGACGAGACCCTGCAGCGCCAGGTGGCGATCAAGCTGATGAACCGCGAGGTGGCCACGGACTCCGAGCAGCTCGAGCGCTTCCGACGCGAGGCCCGGGCGGTGGCCCAGCTCTCGCACCCCCACATCGTGGGCGTGATCGACGCCGGGGAGGACGAGAGCCGCCCCTACATCGTGTTCGAGTTCGTCGACGGCGAGACGCTCAAGGAGAGGATCCGCCGCCTCGGCCGGCTACCGATCGCCGAGGCGGTGGCTTACACGATCGAGATCGCCCGCGCCCTCGGCGCCGCACACGCCCGCCACATCGTCCATCGTGACGTCAAGCCCCAGAACGTGCTGATCGACGACGAGGGCACCGCCAAGGTGACCGACTTCGGGATCGCCCGGACGCTCGACGAGGAGGGGCTGACCGCCGACGGCCGCGTGCTCGGGACGACCGACTACGTCTCGCCCGAGCAGGCGCTGGGCCAGAGCGTGACCGGCCAGTCGGACTTGTACTCGCTGGGCATCGTGCTGTGGGAGATGCTCACCGGCGAGGTCCCGTTCAAGGGCGAGAACCAGGTCGCGGTGGCGATGAAGCACGTCCGCGACGCGCTGCCCGAGATCCAGTCCCGCCGGCCCGAGGTCTCGGCGGCGCTGGCCGGCGTGATCGACAATGCCACGGCCAAGCACCAGAACGACCGCTACGCCGATGACGCCGAGTTCATCTCCGACCTCGAGGACGTGCTGGCGATCGAGACCGCCCGCGCGGGCAGCGCAACCGGCGAGGCGACCACCGTCCTGCGCACGCTGCCGCTGCGCAAGAAGCGGCGCATCCCGTTCGGCGTGCGCCACCGCCGCATCGCCGTGGTGCTGGTGGTGGTCGCGCTGCTGGCCGGGGGAGGGGTCGCCGCGTGGCTGTCGACCCGCGCCCATCACGGCACCGGCCACCCGACGGCGCCGCCGCCGAGCCGCGCGCTCGGCGCGGTGACGCCGTGCTCGAGCTGCGCCCACGGCTTCAACCCGCTCGGCAGCCCGACGACCGAGGCCCCCAACGCCGAGCTGGCAATCGACAACGACCCCAACACCTACTGGCAGACCCAGCACTACTACGGTGCGACCCTGCAGAAGGCCGGCCTCGGTATGTACATCGACGCCAGCCCCGGGACCAGCGCGCGGGCGCTGCGGATCCTCACCGGCACCCCGGGCTTCACCGCGGCGGTCTACGCCCGCACCACCCCGCCGCCGGTCCGCTGGCCGGACCCGAGCTGGATCCGCGTGTCCCCGCCCACGAAGATCGCCGCCCGGTCGATGTCCCTGCCGCTGAGCCCGGCCGGCACCCGCTACCGCTACTACCTCGTGTGGATCACCAACCTCGGCGGCCACGAGCAGGTGTTCCTCAACGAGGTCACGCTGTACCGCTGAGCGTCACGATGGGCCGGGCCCGGCCGCGCCGCTGACCCGGTGGCCCGCTAGGCGCTGTGGGCCCCCCCGGCGTGGCGCTCGAGGGCCAGGCGGACGAGCCGGTCGAGCAACTCGGGGTAAGGGATCCCGCTGGCCGCGAACAGCGCCCCGTAGACGCTCGTGGAGGTGAACCCGGGGATCGTGTTGAGCTCGTTGACGAGCACCGTCTCGCCGTCGACGAAAAAGTCGACCCGGGCCAGCCCGCAGCACCGGGCCCGCGCGAACACCCCCGCGGCCAGCTCGCGCACCCGCTCTCGCACGGCGGCGGGGATCCGCGCCGGGACGACCAGGCGCATCCCGCCGGGGGTGTACTTGGCCTCGTAGTCGTACCAGCCGCCGCCGGCCGACAGCACGATCTCGCCCGGCTCGGAGGCGATCGGCGCGTGGTTGCCCAGCACCGAGCACTCGACCTCGAGGCCGGCGGCGGCCGCCTCGACGATCGCCAGCGAGTCGTGGACGAACGCGGTCTCGAGCGCCGCCGCCAGCTCCGTGGCCGCCGCCGCCCGGACGATCCCCACCGAGGAGCCGAGCCGGTTGGGCTTGACGAACACCGGCAGCCCCAGCGGCGCCAGGCCGGACACCGCCGCCTCCGCGTCACCGCGGAACGCCTCGACCGACACCCCCCGGTAGGCGACCTGTGGGATCCCCGCCCGCGCCATCAGGTCCTTGAACACGAGCTTGTCCATGCACACCGCCGACGCGGTCACCCCCGCGCCGACGTAGGGGACGTCGAGGCACTCGAGCAGCCCCTGGAGCGTGCCGTCCTCTCCGAACGGCCCGTGCAGCACCGGGAACACGACCTCGGCACCGTCGAGCCCGCGTCCCGGGGCCAGCCGCAGCTCCCGTCCGTCCTCGCGCCACACGCCGTCCAGTCCGACCAGCACCGAGCGGACGTCGTGCCCGGCCTCCCGCAGGCCCGCGGCCACCGACGCCGCTGAAGCCAGCGACACGTCGTGCTCGGAGGAGCGACCACCCCCGAGGACCGTGACCCTCAGGCCGCTCATCCCCCGGGCGTGGTCGTGGTCGTCGTCGGAGTGGTGGGGGTCGTCGTCGTGGTGGTCGGCGTCGGTGTCGTCTTGGTCCCGCCGGGGGTGAACACCCCGACGACGATCGTCACGGTGGAGCCCTTGGGCAGGTTGCCGCCCTTCGGGCTCTGGGCGATCACGTTGCCGGCCTGGTTCTGCTTGCTCGTGGCCTTGGTGTGCTTGGTCACCTGGAAGCCGGCCGACGTCAGCGCGCCCGCCGCCGCCGCCGCCGTGTCGCCGACGACGTTCGGCACCTTCGCGGTGGTCGGCGCGGTGGCGATGACGATGCTCACCGCCGTGCCCGCGGCCGCCTGGGAGCTCGCGCTCGGGCTCTGCGAGATCACCGTCCCCGGAGCCACCGTGCTCGACTGCTGCTTGCTCGGGGTGACGGTGAAGCCGGCGTTGGTCAGCGTATTCCGCGCCGCCGGCTCGGTGTCGCCGGTGACGTCCGGGACCAACAGGGGCGCCTTGCCGCTCGAGATCACCAGCGTCACGAACGAGCCGGAGCCGACGGAGGCGCCGGAGCTCGGGTCGGTGGCGATCGCGTGCCCCGCGGGGACCGTGCCGGAGCTCCGCATCTGAATGCCGTCGACCTTCAGCCCCGCGCTCCGCAGGCGCTTGCGCGCCGCGGCCTCGGCGAGGCCGCTGACCGTCGGCACGTTGACATTGCCGGGGCCGGTCGAGACGGTCAGGGCCACGGTCGAGCCGGCTTCGGCGCGGCTGTCGCCGAGCGGGAACTGGCGGATCACCGTCCCGGACCGGTGCGGGTCCTGCTGGGACTGCACCGAGACGTTGAAGCCGGCGTTCTGGACCTCGGTCTGGGCGATGCCCAGCGAGCGCCCGACGACCGTCGGCACGGTGTCCTTGGCCGGCCGCGTGAGCAGGTAGGCGGCCACCGCCCCGCCCGCCAGCAGCAGGATCAGCAGCGCCAGCAGCCACGGCCACAGCCGGCGCTCGCGCTCCGCGGGGCCCTCGGGCGGGATCGGGTCGGCGGACAGGGGCAGCGGCGCCAGCGCGTCGATCCCGTAGACCCGGCGCAGCTCGCCGGTGTCCCGCGGCGGCGGCGTCGCCACGACGCTCGGTGGAATCGCGCTGAGGGCCGCCATGCTGGCCGTCTGCTGGCCGCGGTCGCGGGTGACGATCGCCTCCTTGACCTGCTCAAGCACGGTGATGAACTGGTCGGCGTCGGTCGGCCGGTCCTCGGGGCTCTTGTTGAGCGACCACAGCACGACCTGCTCGAGCTCGGGCGGGATCTCGGGGTTGAGCCGGCTCGGCGGCGGAGGCGCCTCGGAGACATGTTTGAGCGCGATCGTCACCGCCGACTCGGCGTCGAACGGGACCCGGCCGGTGAGCAGCTCGTAGAGCACGATGCCCACCGAGTACAGGTCCGAGGTGGCGGCGACCGCGAGGCCTTGGGCCTGCTCGGGCGAGAGGTACTGGGAGGTGCCCATGATCGAGCCGGTCTCGGTCATGTCGGAGGCGCCGGCGCGGGCGATCCCGAAGTCGGTCACCTTGGCGTGGTCGGCGTCGTCGACGATCACGTTGTGGGGCTTCAGGTCACGGTGGATCACCCCCCGGCGGTGGGCAAACCGAGCGGCGCGGAGGATCTGGATCGTCAGGTCGATCGCCCGCACCGAGTCGAGCGGCGCCTCCTGGCGGATCAGCTGCTTGAGCGAGCGGCCCGGCAGGTACTCCATCGCGATGTAGTAGGTGCCGTCGTAGCTTCCGCGGTCGTACACGCTGACCACGTTGGGGTGCTGCAGGCCGGCGGCGGCCTGGGCCTCGCGGCGGAAGCGCTCGACGAAGTCGGGGTCCTCGGCGAAGCGGCGGTGCAGCAGCTTCAGCGCGATCTTGCGCCCGAGCTGCTGGTCCTCGGCCAGGAACACGTCGGCCATCCCCCCGGCACCGAGGCGCGAGAGGATCTTGTAGCGCTCGTCGACGATCGTCCCGGTGCTGAGCTCGGCCATCCTCAGCGTCCCTCCGCCAGCAGCGTCTGGATCACGTCCCGAGCGATCGGCGCCGCCACCGTGGCGCCGTAGCCGCCGGCCGTCGTGTCGACCGTCACCGCGACGGCCACCTTGGGCGCGCCCACCGGCGCCAGCCCGACGAACCACGGCTCGGTCAGGTTCGAGCCCTGGGGGCCGATCTGCGCCGTGCCGGTCTTGCCGGCGACGCTGATGCCGCCGAGCTGGGCCGGCGTCCCCGTCCCCTCCTCCACCACCTTGAGCATCATCTGCTTGACCGCGTCGGCGGTGCTCGGCTTCATCACCTGGCTGTACACGGACGGGCCGATCGTCTCGACGGTGGCCCCGTCCTGGTTGACCACTCGGCTGGTCAGATACGGCGTCATCAGCTTGCCGCCGTTGGCCACCGCGGCGGTGACCATCGCCATCTGCAGCGGCGTCACCTCGAGCCCGCCCTGGCCGATCCCGATCCGCCCGATGTCCTCGTTCGGGCTGCCGGGGCGGAACGCCCTGCCGTTGGCGGAGTTGTACGGGCGGCTGGCCCGGATCTGCCCCGGGGGGTAGTCGAGCGGTGGCTGCGAGTAGAAGCCGAAGCGCCTCATGTACCTGGTCATCCTGCCGATCCCGACCTTCTCGGACACCTGCGCGAACACCGTGTTGACCGACTTGGTGAGGGCGTCGGAGAGCGTGATCAGGCCGAACTGCTCGTTCGCGTCGTTGGACAGCGGAACGCCGGAGACGGTGATCGGCGAGTGGCCGTCGATCGTCGTCGTCGGGGTGTACAGCCCGCTGTCGATCGCCGCCACCGCGGTGACGAGCTTGAACGTCGAGCCGGGCGGATATCCCGCCTGCGTCGAGCGGTTGTACTGCGTGCCGCCGGGAGCCAGCGGGTGGTTGTCGTCGTAGCCGGGGTTGGCGTACATGACCAGCACCGCGCCGGTCTGCGGGTCGAGCGCGACCACCGAGCCGGCGCGCCCGGCGAGGTCGCGGCGGGCCACCTGCTGGGCCTTGGGATCGAGCGTCGTGTAGACGTCGTCGCCGAACCGTTGGCTCGAGGTTTGGCCGAACACCGCGTTCAGGCCCTGCTGGAGGCCGCGCAGCTCGGATCCCCGCGACTGCTCGAGGCCGGCCTGCTGCCCCTCCAGCGGGTTGGAGTAGCCGACGGCCTGCGAGAACAGCGAGCCGGTCGGGTAGGCCCGCTTCCAGGTGCCGCCGGCCGCCGGCACCGAGCGGGCCAGGATCGTGCCGTCATCGGCGCGGATCAGACCGCGCTTGATCCGCACCTCGTCGGCCAGCGTGCGCTTGTTCAGCGGGTTCTCGTTGAGCGACTTGGCCTCGAACACCGTCCACCGCGAGGTCCACGCGACCAAGAACGCGAACATCACCACCACGACGGCGAACAGCTTGCCGATCGGCCCGTTCATGTCCGCGTCTCGGTTGGCCGCCCGGGCGCTCGCCGCCAGGCGAGCCCGCGAGCGAAGACGAAGTCCTCGCCGCTCACGGGACCGGCCTGCGGGCGCGGTCGGAGACCAGCAGCAGCAGCGCCACGAGCACGAAGTTGGCCACGATCGAGGAGCCGCCGTAGGAGATGAACGGCAGCGTCACGCCGGTCAGCGGGATCACCCGGGTGACGCCGCCGACGATCACGAACACCTGCAGCGCCAGCACCGAGCTCAGGCCGACCGCGAGCAGCGTCGAGAACGAGTCGCGCGAGAGCACCGCCGCCTTGAACCCGCGCCCGATCAGCAGCAGGTAGGTGAGCAGCACCGCGGCCGACCCGAACAGGCCGAGCTCGTCGGTTATCACGGCGTAGATCATGTCGGTCTGCGGCGCCGGGAGCAGGTATGCCGCCGGGTGCGAGCCGGGGAAGATCAGCGTCGCCTGGCCGAACCCCTGCCCGAACAGGCCGCCGGCGGCCTGGGCGAACAGCGAGTTGGCGATCTGGAAGCTGCCGCCGATGCGGTTGTAGAGATGGGCGTTGAACGGGTCCTCCCAGGCCAGGATCCGGTCGTGAATGTGGGCCACGTGGGTGCTCACGTACCACGACCCCAGCGCGAACGCGACCAGCCCGACGACGACGAACGAGACCCGGCCGGTGGCCACGTACAGGACCGCGAGCAAGCCGCCGTAGAACATCAGCGAGGAGCCGATGTCGTGGAGCAGCAGCATGATCACCATCGCGATGCCCCAGATCACCAGCACCGGGCCGAAGTGCTTGATCGGCGGGATCGTCACGCCGAGCACCCGGCGGGCGCCCATCACCATCACCTGGCGGGTGTCGCGCAGGTAGCTGGCGAGGAAGATGACCAGCCCGATCTTGGCGAACTCGGCGGGCTGGAACACGAACAGCCCGGGGATCCGGATACCCAGGTAGGCCCCGTTGGCCGAGTACCCGATCCCCGGCAGCCGCGGCAGCAGCAGCAGCAGCAGCGAGGTGAACACGATCACGTAGCGATACCGCTCGAGCTTGCGGTAGTCGCGGAACACCACGATCGTGGTCGCGAACAGGATCAGCCCGAGCACGAACCACTGGGCCTGGTAGCGGGCCAGGGCGCTGTCGATCCGGAACACCATGACGATCCCGAAGCTGGCCAGCGCGGCCACCAGCGGGAAGATGTAGGGGTCGCTGTCGGGCAGCGCGAAGCGGATGAACACGTGCCCGGCCACGCACAGGGCGAGAAAGACCGCCCCGTAGGTCAGCGATATGTTGGAGATGTGGTTGGAGCGCTGGATGAACACCCCCGCAAAGCCCGCGGTCACCAGCAGCGACGCGGGGATCAGCGCCACCAGCTCCTTGTTGCGGGCGCTCACCGAGAGATGTCTCCCCGCTCGAGGCTCGTCACCAGCTTGGTCGCGCCCGACTGCGAGCGCAGGTGGTGGTCGAACAGGGACGTGCGCCGATCGGCGGGCACCAGCGCCGCCGGCACCCCGGACGTGTAGAAGGTCTCATACAGCTTGATCCCGAACGGCAGCTCGTAGGGCAGTCCGCGGTAGACGGTGACGATCGCGTGGGCGTTGGTGCCGAGGAAGTACAGCTGGCGGGTGGCGATGTAGCCGCCCCCCCCGATCAGGAACAGCACGATTCCCGTGGCCACCAGCGCCGAGACCGGCTTGATCAGCTTCTCGCTGCGCCGCCGCGGCGGCGGGGCGGGGGGCGGGCGCCCCTGCGTGCGGGCCAGGCGCGGCCCGAGGACCCGCTCGGCCACGGCGGTCCGGGCGCCGCCGGAGGCCTCCGAGCCGGCGCCGAAGGCGGGGGGCGAGGCGACCGGCACCCCGTCGCCGTCCCCTGCGCTCGCGCGTGGCCCGGCGTCGCTGCTCGGCCCCGGGGCCGCGACGATCGTCGGTTGCTCGGTGTCCGGCCCGCCGCCCGCCACCTCCTCGATCCGGAACAGGACGACGGTGATGTTGTCGCGCCCGCCCGCCGCGTTGGCGGCGGCGATCAGCTTGTCGGCCACGCCGGCCAGCGGCTCGGGCCCGGCGAGGATCTCGGTGATCAGCGTCTCCGGGATCATCGAGGTCAGCCCGTCCGAGCACAGCAGCAGCACATCGCCGGCGCGCGCCGGGTAGGACCCCGTGTCGACCTCGACCGTCGGCTCGGGCCCGAGCGCGCGGGTGATGATCGAGCGCTGCGGGTGCTCGGCCGCCTGCTGCTCGGTCAGCTTGCCCTGGCGGACCAGCTCGTCGACCAGCGAGTGGTCCTGGGTCAGCCGCTTGAGCTCGCCGTCGCGGAACCGGTAGGCGCGGCTATCGCCGACGTGCGCGACGGCGACGTGCTCGTCCTCGAGCAGCGCCGCGGTGACCGTCGTGCCCATCCCGTCGAGCTCGGGCTCGCCTCGGGAGCGGCGGTGGATCACCTCGTTGGCCTCCTGCACCCGCACGGCCAGCCGCTCCTCGCCGTTGCCCGAGTCGGGCAGCCCCCGCTCGAAGGTCTGCACGGCGATCTGCGAGGCGACCTCGCCGGCCTGCGCGCCGCCCATGCCGTCGGCGACCACGAACAGCGGCGGCCGCGCGTACGAGCTGTCCTCGTTGCCGCGGCGCTGGCGCCCGGTGTCGGTGCGTGCGATCGCCTCCGCGACGCGCAGCATCAATCAGCCGAGGGGGGTTGGGAATTTCGGGTCATTGCAGATACGAGAACTCGCAGTCGCCGATCCTGATGTGGTCGCCGGGATGCAGGGGCTGGGGCCCGCCCAGCGGCTCCTCGTTCAGGTATGTCCCGTTGGTCGACCCGAGATCCTCAATCACCACCACGTGCCCCTGACGCGAGATTCTGGCGTGTCGCGAGGAGGCGAAGGGATCGTCGAGGCGGATCTCGACATCTCCGCGGCCGAGGGTAGCGCCCTCCGTCAGGTCGTAGGCCACACCGGGATCATGGCCCGCCGCGCGCTCGACCAGCAACCGCGGCTCGAACTCGCCCTCGGGGCCCTGCAGCCCGGCGGCCGCCGCGTGCATCCCGGTGGCGTCCGGCATCGCCGCCGGCTCCGCGTAGGCTCCGCGCCCGATCCGGCGCAGATCCTTGAGCATGCTCCGGGCGACCCACAGCAGGAACAGGTAGAGCACGGCGAGGAAGCCGAACTTCAAACCGACCGAGACGGGTTCCAGCACCACCGTGCTCACTCCACCTCGAACACGAGCCGCGAGGTTCCGAGCTCGATCTCGTCGCCCGGCTTGAGCACCTCGGGCCGCTCGATCCGCCGCCCGTTGAGCGACGCGCCGTTGGTCGAGCCGAGATCGGTCAGCACCCAGGACCCACCGCGGGGGCGGATCTCGGCGTGCTCGCGGGAGACGTTCGAATCGTCCAGCACGACGTCGCATTGCCGGCTGCGGCCGAGCGTGATCCCGGCCGGCCCGACCACCATGCGACGGTCGTCGATCAGCAGCAGCGCCGTACGCTCGTGACTGCGCGCCCGCTCCTCGAGCGGCTCGGCGACCCGCCCGGCGGTGCTGTAGACCATCGTCCGGCCCGAAGGCGCTTCGGCGTGCCCGAGCTCGTCCCCGGGGCCGGGCTCCTGGGCCTCCTCCGGGGACTGCTCGGGACGGACGGTGCGG
Organism: Solirubrobacterales bacterium; assembly: GCA_038254735.1. Lineage (GTDB taxonomy): Bacteria > Actinomycetota > Thermoleophilia > Solirubrobacterales > Solirubrobacteraceae > Palsa-465. Next base: position 3,871 of record JBBSFX010000030.1, on the reverse strand, counting down.
GTCTGGATCCCGAACTCGCCGAGCCCGAGGCGGCGATCGGTCTCGAACTGGATCACCGGGCGCGAGAGCATCGCCAGGCGCTCGCGGCGGGCGTGCTCGAGCAGGTACCCGGTCAGCTCGCCGGACAGTGCCTCCTCGTAGTCGGCGAAGCGATCGCGGTCCCGCGGCGAGAGGTACACGATGTACTCGTTGGGCACGTAGGTGCGCGAGACCGAGAACGACTTGTGCTCCTCCATCTCCCGCGCCAGCTTGCGCGCGATCTCGACCGGACGCACCTCGGAGCGGAAGGCACGGCTGAACGTGCCTTCGACAAGGCCGGCGATCTTGCTCTCGAGATTTCGCAGGACGCTCATAGACGTGCGCGAGGCGCCGGCTCATGCTACGGAAGTTACGCCGGCGCGCCGCTGCGGCGGTGGGCTCGCCTCACCGCCGCCCACCACGTCGGCCCCAGCGCGATCGACAGGCCAGCCAGCGCGCCGAGCGCCGCGACGCGGGCGGCGGGGGCGCGGTCGCCGCCGCCCGTCTCCAGCGCGGCCGCCGTCGCGACGGCGAGTCCGAGGGTCCACACGGCGACCAGCGCCGCCTCGATCGCCGGGCGCCAGCCCCGGACCAGCCACGGCAGCACGGCCGCCGCCAGCCCCCACACGAGCGCGCCGGCAAGCACCTCGGGACTGAGAATTGTGCCGAGAACGTGCTGCGCGGCGAACCGCAGCGAGGCCGTCCACACGGCCGGGGCAGGGACCGAGCGGGCGCGCCGGAGCAGCAGGTCCGCCCCCGCCAACTGGCCGGCGCCGGCCAGCCACACGAACCCGCAGGCCGCCACCGTGGCTCGACGCCAAGCCGAGCCGCCGAGCCGGGCGGCGAGCGCCGGCCACGCGCCGGCGAAACCGATCAGCCCCAGCGCCACCGCCCCGGCGGGGAGCGGCCAGGCGGCGGCGCGACCCGGCATCAGCACGGCCGGCGCCGGCAGCAGCAGCGCCAACACGAGCCCGCCCCCGGCGTGGCCGGACGCGGCGCTCAGCGCCGCCACCACCGCCGCCAGCCCGATCCATCCGACACGCGGCATCACCACCACCACCGTCGCCGCGACCGTCGCCGCGAGACCGGCCGGCACGGCGTTCGGCAGCAGCCCGCGGGAGCCGAGCCACGCCGCCGTCGCGCCGACGGCCAGCGCCGCCGCCGCCCGTGCCCACCGCGGGATCGCCGCGGGGAGCGCGGCGTCCTCGAGGTCCGGCTCGGCCGGCGCGCCGGCGTCGAACTCGAGCTCCGGGGGGCGGGTGCTGCGGTGGCGGAACTCGGTCGGACGTTGCTCGGTCCGTCGAGGGCCCCGCCACGGCGCCGCGACGATCCCGGGGCGATCCGCGACCCGGTCCAGCGAGGTCTCGAGTCCGCGGCGCAGCTCCGCGAGCGTCCCGCGCTCGCGCGGGCGCGGGCGCAGCGCCAGGTCGATCCCGGCGCCGAGCTCGCGCGGCAGGTCGCGACGCTGGCGGCGCAGCGGCGGCAGGTGCGTGGCCAGCCGGCGCGCCCGCGGACCGGTGGCGAAGTTGCGCACCGGGTTGACCCCGGTCAGCGCCTCGTAGAGGACCAGCGCCAGGGCGTAGAGGTCGGCCTCCGGGCCCACGGTGCGCCCCTCGGCCTGCTCCGGGGCCATGTACGCCGCGGTGCCCACGACGTCGCCGGTGCGGGTCAGCGAGTCGCCGCCGAGCACGCGGGCGATCCCGAAGTCGGTCAGCTTGGCCGGGTAGGAGGCGCTGCTCGGGTGGGTTGGGATCAGCACGTTGGACGGCTTCACGTCACGGTGGATGACCCCCTCGGCGTGGGCGTGGGCGAGCGCATCGCACAGCGCTATCCCGAGCCGCAGGATCCCCCGGTCCGACAGCCGCCCCGACTCGAGCTGCGCCTGCAACGTGCGGCCGCGGACCAGCTCGGAGACGAGATAGGCGCCCTCATCGTCGACCGCCGCCTCGTACAGGGTCACCACCGCCGGGTGGCTGAGGCGCGCCGCGGTCCGCGCCTCGCGCTCGAAGCGCCCGCCGACCACGCGCTCGCGGGGGAGGATCTTGACCGCCACCTCGCGCTCGAGCCGCTCGTCGTGGGCGGCCCACACGGTGCCGAAGGCGCCCGCGCCGAGCCGGCGGATCAGGCGGTAGCGCTCGAGCACCACGGGCGCCTCGGCGTGCGCCTCCGCGCCCGCATCCGCCTCGGCGTGCGCCTTCGCGCCCGCGCCCGCGGACGGCGGTCGCAGCGCCGGGCCGCGCCGCTCGGTCGGCAGCTGACGCGCGCTCATGGCCGTAGTTTTCCCCGCCGGGCGCGCGGTCCCTGCGGGGTGAGCCTCTGCACGGCGCCTTGCGGGCTTGCCTCTACCGCCGATCCCCCGGTCATACTGAGCGTTCCCGATCCCCGGTAGGAGCGAGAAAAGCTGTCGTTCTTCGACGACGTGGACGAGCCCCCGACGGCGCCGCAACCGGCGCCGCGGCGACGGCCGCCCGCGGGGCGCGGGCGTAACCGGGGCTCGGGTGGCGGCGGCGGAGACGGCGGTGCGCGGCCGCCGCGGGGCGGGCGGCCGCCGCGGGGCGGGGGGCCGCCGCGGGGCGGGCGGCGGGTGGGCTCCGGGGCGCCGATCGACCGCCAGGCGATCCAGACCCGGCGCCTCGGGCTCGGCGCGGCCACCGTCGTCGTGCTGATTCTGCTGATCGTGGGGATACAGAGCTGCCAGTCGAGCGCGCTCACGAGTTCGCTGAAGGACTACGACACCGGCGTCTCGTCGCTGATCCAGCAGTCCGACGGGACCGGCAGCGCGCTGTTCAACGAGCTCTCGAGCGGCGCCGGCTCGGCCGGCGCCCAGCAGCTGCGCACCCAGATCACCAATACGCTGGCGAGCGCACGGCGCCAGCTCGCGAGCGCCCGCGCCCTCAGCGTTCCGGACCCGATGATCACCGCCCAGCGCAACTTCGTACAGGCCCTGACGATGCGGCGTGACGGGATCTTCGCCGTGGCCAGGAATATCGAACAGGCCTACGGCAGCTCGACTCCCAAGGACGCGCTGGCCAACCTCGCCGCCGGGATGGCCCGGTTCTACTCCTCGGACGTGATCTACAAGCTCTACGCGGTGCCGGAGATCGCCGCCGCCCTGCACGGGGACGGAATCGTCGTCGGGCCGCCGAACGGCGTGACGATCGCCGGCGGCCAGTTCCTGCCCAGCCTCGACTGGCTCCAGCCGGCCTTGATCGCCAGGCTGCTCGGCGCCAAGCTCCCCGCAGCCAAGGGCAAGCCGGCCGCCGGCACGCACGGCCACTCGCTCAACTCGGTCAGCGTCTCCGGCACCACCCTGCAGCCCGGCTCGACCAACGCGATCACCGCCAGCCCGGCGCCCACGTTCACGCTGAACCTCACCAACAGCGGCCAGAACACCGAGACCAACGTGGTCTGCAAGGTCAGCGTCAACGGGACCTCGGTCAGTGGCCGAACGGTGATCCCCCAGACCACCTCGGCCCAGACCACGACCTGTGACGTGAAGCTATCCTCGACGCCGGCGACCGGCCAGTACACGGTCACCGCCACCGTGCAGCCGGTGCCGGGCGAGAAGTCCACGGTGAACAACACGCTGGCGTTCCCCGTCACCTTCCAGTAGCGATTGCGGTAGGGACGGGCCTTCGCTCTTGAGAGTTCGGCCCGCCCCCCGCGCAGATCCCAGCGTGCACTGCTAGGTGAGTCGCCGGGGGGAATCGCACCCCCCGGCGCTCGCAGAACCGGACGTGACAGTCTCCCGTCATCCGGCTCCCATCATCTAGCCGGAAGTTTTTGCCGTTGACGGTCGTTGTGGCCCGGTTCTTCAGGGTTTTCCAGGTTTTTGGCGGGGTTTTCCTTGGCT
>JBBSFX010000029.1:0-37540 GCA_038254735.1 Solirubrobacterales bacterium | reverse complement strand
GGGCCCCCGCCTGACGACGGGGCCCCGCGGACTGCTTCCGAGTTACTTCAGCGACGTCCAGCTGTAGTCCCAGGTGCCCTCGTTCCAGAGGTCGTTGACGCCGTTGACGTCCTTGGCCTCGATGTTGGGCTGCTTGTCGAACACCCACGGAACAGCGACGGCCTGGTTGACCAGCGCCTCGTCGACCTTCGCCCACGCGGCGGCGCGGCCGGCGTCGCCGGTGGCCGTCTCGGCCTGCTTCATCATCTGGTCGAGCGGGGTCAGCGCACCGCTGACGTACGTGCCGCCGTTCGACTTCGGCCAGTCCTTATAGCCGACCTGACCGAAGTTGGAGTTGTTGGTCGAGACGATGTTGTACCCGGCGAAGGTCGGGTCGAGGATCGTCTGCGGATCCGACCAGTCCCGGATCCACCCGAGGTTCGGGCAGGCGTCGATCTCCTGCTTGGGCACCTCGCAGTACTTGGTGTACATCACCGACTGGTCGACGAGCGTGAAGTTCGTCTTGAAGCCGAGTGACTGGACCGCGTTGTTGAGGATCGCCGCGGTCTTGTTGGCCGGGTCGCCGGTCGAGCCGACGACCTTGACGACGGCGCTGCCGGTGTACTTGCCGCTCGCGTAGCCGGCAGCCTTCATGTACTTGGCGGCCACCGCCATGTTGCCCGCCGGGTAGTTGTTGTAGTCGACGTTGGGGCCGTGATCGCCACCCGCCTGCTCGTACCCGGCCGAGGTCGGGTAGATGAAGTGGGTGCCGAGCTGGGCGACGATCTGTCCGCCGTCGGCCTTGAGCATCGCCGCCCGGTTGAGCGCCGCCCACAGGGCGCGGCGGACGTTGACGTTGGCGAACGGGCCCTGCTTGTTGTTGAGGGCCACGTAGTGGTCGCCGGCGCCGGGCACCGCGATCAGCTGGTTGTAGTAGTTCTGGTAGGCCAGCTTGACCACCGGCCCCGCCACCGTGTCCTCCTGCAGCGCGTGCGAGCCGGTCAGCACCTGGCGGCCGATCACGTTCGTGTCGCCGCCGATGTTGATGTCGATCTGGTCGAGGTACGCCGGACGGATGTCGGTGCTCGCCTTCCAGTTCGGGTTGCGAACCAGCGTCGCCGACTTGCCCGGCTGATAGCCGATGCCCTGGAACACGCCCTTGGCGTTCGCCTTGAGCATGTACGGGCCCGACGCCACCAGGTACTTGGTCCCGTACGAGGTCGGCTTCTGCTTGTCCAGCGGCGCCACGAACTCCTTGGGCACCGGCGCCGACAGCGGCAGCGACAGCGCGCCGATGAAGAACGTCCCGTAGGTCCCGGTCAGGTGGAACACGATCGTGGACTTGTCCGGCGTCGAGATCCCCGGGATCGGCCCGCCGGTCGCCTTGCCGGCGCCGACGATGTAGCCGAAGTACGCCGGAAAGTACGGATTGGCGACGTTCGGGTTGGCCCCGCGCTCGATCGCGTAGGCGACGTCCGCCGAGGTCACCTCGCGGTTGACCGGCGGGCTGAAGTGCACCCCGTGGCGGATGTGGACGGTCACCGTCTTGCCGCCGTCGCTGACCTGGGCCGGTCCCGAGGCGAGGTCCGGCGTGGCCGTCGTCGGGGCGTTGGGCAGGAAGATGAACAGCGGGCGCTGGGTTGCGTAGTCGATGGTGTAGTCGAGCGAGAAGTACGACTCACCCGGATCGAGGTGCGCGTAGTCCTCGTGCGAGTAGACGGTCAGCGTGCCGCCCTTCTTGCCGCCGGTCAGGGTCTGACCGGATCCGTCGAGCGCAGGCTTGAGCGCGCTGGTGCCGCCGCTCCCCGTCCCGGTCCCGCCGCCGCTCTTGTGCGAGCTCTTGGAGCTGCTCGACCCGCAGGCTGCGAGCGCGAGCGCGACCGCGCACACGGCCCCAGCCAGTGCGAATCGCCTCTTGGATAGCTGCATTCTTCCTCCTCGTTGCGTGTCAGCCGCCGCTCAGCGGTCGGCCTTTGGATTCAGCGCGTCCTGCAGTCCGTCGCCGACCAGGTTGAACGCCAGCACCGTCAGCAGCAGCGCGACGCCGGGGAACAGCATGTACCACCAGACCGTCTGGAAGTTCGAGGTGGCGTCGGAGATCATCTGCCCCCAGCTGGCGGTCGGCGGCTTGACGCCGACGCCCAGGAACGACAGCGCCGCCTCGAACAGGATGTTCTGCGGGATCAGCAGGCTGCTGTAGACGATGATCGGCGCGACCAGGTTCGGCAGGATCTCGCGGAACATGATGCGCCGGTTGGAGGCCCCGAGCGAACGTGCGGACTCCACGAACTCCTTCTCGCGCAGCGACAGCACCTGCCCCCGCGTGATCCGGAAGATGTAGGTCCAGCCGGAGATCACGATGATCGCGATGATCGTCTGCACCCCGGGCTGGATCGTCCCGCCGAGGCAGCCGTTGACGGCGCAGGCGGCGGCGATCCCGATTCCGAACAGCAGGATCGGGAACGACAGCACGACGTCGGCGATGCGGGAGATCGACGTGTCCACCCAGCCGCGGTAGTAGCCGGCGAGCAGCCCCAGCGTGACCCCGATCAGCGCCGCCAGCGCCGTCCCGACGACCCCCACCTCGAGCGACACCCGGGAGCCGTAGATGACCCGCGAGAGCACGTCCTCGCCGAGGTAGTCGACGCCGAACGGATGCGCGCCGGTGGGTCCGATCGGCGTACCGAAGGCGTCGGTCAGGTTCGGGTTCTGGGTGCTCGGCGAAGGCAGCCCCAGCACGCTGACGATCACCGAGGCGAAGATCGCCACGAGGATCAGGAGGATGATGAAGCCGGCCGACACCATCGCCACGCGGTCGTTGCGGAAGCGCCGCCAGAACAGGGCTCCCGGCGAGCGGGCGCTGATCTCCCCGGCTACGAGTTCCACCTGGTCGACGGTGAGCTCGCCCTCGACCAACAGTTCGCTTGCGCCGACGTTCATCCGTTGACCGGCGTATTTCCCCAGACGCCCAAGGAGTCCTTCACTCGGTCAGGAGATAGCACAGGGAGCCGGGCTTGTCACTTGCGCCTAACCCTGCCACAACGCGCCCGCCGTTGCAGACGCCGGGCGCGCCGGCCCAACCTGCCTGCCCGTCGGTTCCGGGCCCGCGCGGTTCTCCAGCCGTTCGCCCCGGCTACGCTCTGGGCCGGAGCGCCGATCGAGGCGCTCCGGACGCGGAGCCCTCGTAGCTCAATGGATAGAGCACGCGCCTCCTAAGCGCGGGATGCAGGTTCGATTCCTGCCGGGGGTATGGGCAATCGCCTGGGGGCGATTGCATTGGGGGAATCGCTCGGCCGGCTCGTGAGGGCGCGGGACGGCTGCGATTTCGATTTCTCCTGGGTCGCGTGCCCACGGGCCCCGCGCCGGGCCCGGGGCGATTGCCTGGGGAGAAATCGGTCGCTCGGCCGGCTCGTGACGGCGCGGGGCCGCTGCGATTTCGATTTCTCCCGGGCCCGCGGGGCCCGGACCGGGGACGATCACCCGGCCTTGGTACCGTCGGCGGCGCCGTGGCCGAGTCGACGATCGCATCCACGCCGGTCGTCGCCGGTCCCGCCGCCGCGCGCGGCGAACCGCCGCGCCTCGGGCCGGCGGCGCTGGCGCGGCGCCATCCGGCGCTGGGGATGGCGCTCGGGCTGCTGGTGATCTCGGTGGCGCTCGTGCGCTGGGCGGGCACGCGGCCGGGCTTCGACCCGTACGGGTGGCTCGTGTGGGGCCACCAGACGCTGACACTGGCGCTCGACACCAACGCGGCGCCGTCGTGGAAGCCGCTGCCGTACCTGTTCACGGTGCCGTTCGCGATCGTCGGGCACTACCAGCTGTGGCTGTGGATGTTCGCCTCGTGCGCGATCGCGCTGAGCGGCGTCGTGTTCGCCGGGCGGATCGCCTACCGCCTGACCGCCGCGCCGCGCGAGCGGCGCTGGGCCGCCTGGGTCGCCGCGGTCGTGGCGGGGGCGGCGCTCTTGGCGATCAACAACTACTTCCACTACGTGCTCAGCTTCCAGTCGGATCCGATGATCGTCGCGCTGACGCTGGCGGCGATCGACTGCGCGCTGTCGGGCCGGCGGCGGTGGGCGTTCTGGTGCGGCGTGCTGGCCTCGCTCGGGCGACCCGAGGCGTGGCCATTCCTCGGCCTCTACGGCCTGTGGCTGTGGCGCACCGACCCGGCGATGCGGTTGATGGTGGCGGCCGGAGTGGGGGTGCTGCTGGCGCTGTGGTTCGGGATCCCGGCGATCAGCTCGCGCTCGTTCTTCGTCGCCGGCGACAACGCGATGGCCTCCGGCCGCGCGATCATGGGCGACCGCTTCACCGGCGTGCTGCGGCGCTTCGCCTACATCAGCGCGACCCCGATCGAGCTGGCCGCGCTGGTGGCGCTCGGCTTCGGGATCGTTCGCCGCGACCGGGCGATCCTCGCGCTGGCGGGGATCGTGGCGGTGTGGGTGATCGTCGAGGTCGCCTTCGCCTACCACGGCTGGCCGGCGCTCCAGCGCTACATGTTCGAGGCCGGGGCGCTGGTGATCGTGCTGGCGGGCGTCGCGGCCGGCCGGCTGCTGAGCGCGCCGCGCCGGCTGAGCGCTCCGCCCGGGCTGCTCGCCGTCGGACTGGTCGCGCTGCTGGTCGGCGCGCTCGTCCCCACCGCCGTGCACCGGGCGCGCGCCGAGCACCGCGACCTCCGGCACCAGCGCGCGCGCACGGCCGAGATCAACAACCTGCCGCGGGTCCTCGGACGGGTCGGGGGCCGCGACCTGATCAACCGCTGCGGCGAGCCGCTGACCCGGCTCGAGTACCAGACCACGCTCGCGTGGACGCTCCACCGCAACGTCTCGGCGATCGGCTTCAAGTACCGCCCGGCGATCCACAGCACGCGGCCGCTCGTGCTGATCACGCCCTATCCGACGCACACCGGCTGGAAGCTCCAGGCGCTCCACCAGCGCGCCGCCGACTGCCGGTCGCTGCCGCACTGAACCCCCGTCGTCGCGTCGACGCGCTCAGCCACGGGGCGTCCGGCGGAGCAGTTTGCGACTTATTCCCCATCAGCGAGCCTTTGCTGCGAACACGACGCCCAAAGCGGCAGCTTCTGCGCGCCCGCGGGTCTACGGGGTCCGGTCGGGGACCCGGTCCGGGCGCTCGGGATAGACGTCGTCGATCGTCGTCAGCGCCACGTACGGCGCCCTGGCCGCCGCGGCAATCGCCTCGCCGCCGCCGGCCAGGCGGTCGCAGATCGACAGCACGCCGCAGACCCCGTGGCCCTCCTCGCGCAGCGCCTCGAGCGCGCGGAGCGTCGAGCCGCCGGTGGTGACCACGTCCTCGACCAGCATGCAGCGGTCCTCGGGGGCGAGCAGCGGTCCCTCGATCCGGCGCGCGAGGCCGTGTGCCTTGACCTCCTTACGGACGAGGAACGCCTTCACCGCGGCGCCGCCGGCCAGCGCCGCGCAGGCGATCGGATCCGCCCCCATCGTCATCCCCCCGACCGCCGTGGCGCCCCACTCGCGGGCCTGCTCGGCGACCAGCGCGGACAGCGGCTGGAAGCCCGCCGGAAGCAGGATCGCCCGCTTGGCGTCGACGAGGTACTGGGCGGTCCGGCCGCTGGTCAGCACGAAGGACCCCAACACCAGCGCATGCTCCCGCAGCGCCGCGATCAGGCGCTCGCGGGGGGTCGATCGTTCGTCCAGAGGGACCATCGGTGCTCATGCTAGTCGCGCCGGCGGCCGATTCGCGCGGTGAGATGCACCGCCTCCTGACCAGTGTCGCCTGGGTCTGCTGCGCCCTTGTGATCGCCTCGTTCACGCTGTTCGTGCGCGACCAGCTGGCCGCCGGATCCAAGCACCAGCAGGCGGCACTGGTCGCCTCGGCGCCCGCCCCCGCGCCGGCGCCCACGCACCGGCTCCCCGGCCAGCCGCGGCGCTTCATCGACGGCGCCGCCCGCGTGCTGACCTCGCCGTTCGACTCGATCGTCGCCTCCGACAGCCCGTGGGTCAACCACTCGGTGCCGGCGGTGTTCGGACTGCTGGTTTACGGGATCGGGCTCGGCTATCTCGCCCGGTACGCGGCCGGCCGCGCGTAGCCGCAGCGCGCCCCGCTCCGCCCTGCGCGATCCGCTCCGCCCTGCGCGATCCGCTCCGCCCTGCGCGCCCTGCGCGCCCTGGGCGCGCCCTGCGCGCCCTGCGCGCCCCGCCCTGCGCGCCCCCGCCCTGCGCGCCCCGCCCCGCTCGCCCGCTCGCCCGCTCGCCCGCTCGCCCGCTCGCCCGCTCGCTCAGCGATAGTAGGTGTCGACCCAGTCGCCGTACTGCAGCCAGTCGTAGGTCGCGATCGCGTCCTGGATCGGGAGCCGCATACAGCCGTGGCTGGCCGGGTAGTCGGGCGCAGGGCTGTAGCCGTGGATCGCGTAGCCGCGGATGAAGAAGCTCGAGTAGTACATGCCGTCGGGCAGGTATCCCGGCACCCGGCTGTAGACGCGGAAGTCGCCGAGGATCGTCGGCGTCGAGGGCTTGCCCGAGCTGATCGGGAAGATCCAGTACACCTTCGCGCCGCGGATCAGCGCCAGCAGCTGGTGGCCGAGGTCGCCCTCGGCGTGGTCGCCGTGCCCGGGGAAGCGGACCTTGAAGGCGCCGAAGCCGTCGAGCAGGTAGCTGATCGTGCGGCCGTCGAGACTCGCCGAGGTGCTCCACCCGAGCAGGCGGTGGTAGGCGTCGACGGCCAGGCCCGTGTACGAGTCGTAGACCCCTGATTGGGGCAGGAAGACGTGCAGCGCCAGCAGCCGCTGCTGGATCAGCTGCACGAAGCGCCCGGTCGCGCCGGGGCCGACGTGCTCGTCGAGCACCGAGAAGCGCCGCAGCGCGGCGAAGCCGCTCATCGCCGGGTTCGCCGCGTGGGTCACGCGGACCGTCACCAGCCCGGGCGCGCGCGCCGCGACCCGCTCGGTGAACCGGCCGCTGCGACCGGCGGCCGAGGGCCTCACGCGCAGGCGGTCGCGCCGGATCACGCGGTTGCCCTGGCGGACCTCGACGGCGACGCGCTGACCGGCGACGTAGGGCCGGACCAGCCCGGTCACCGAGACCGTCCGACCGGGCACGGTGACCGCCGCGCGGCGGAGGAAGAACGCGTCGGGGAGGTACAGCCTCGCGCTCCCGCGCGCGGGGCGGTTCGCCGGGACCGGGATCGGTGCCGCCGGCGTGCCGCTCGTCGGGGTGCCGCTCGCCCCGGTCGGCGTCCCGGTCGGAGTCCCGGTCGGCGTCCCGGTCGGCGTCCCGGTCGGCGTCCCGGTCGGAGTCCCGGTCGGCGTCCCGGTCGGAGTCCCGGTCGGAGTCGAGGGCGAGGTCGAGGCCGCGCCGGCCACCGGGACGAGCGCGCCCGCCGCCATCGTGACCGCCGCGAGGACGCCGAGACCGGTGAGGCGGGACATGAGCGAAGTAAATCAGGGCCGCCCGGCCGGGGCAACGCGGGGCCTCGCCAGCGGCACGGTGAGCAGCGCGATCACGGCGAACGCGCCGGCCACGAGGGCGATGATCGCCGGCGCCCCCCAGCCCTCCTGGTTGACCCCGAGCGCGAGACAGTTGTTGAACGAGTGGAGCGCCATGCACGGGTACAGCGAGCCGGTGCGCCAGCGGATCAGGCAGAGGACGAAGCCGAGGAAGCCGAGCGGCACGAGGAACTCGGCCGAGGCGGAGCCGAGGTGGGCGAGACCGAACAGGATCGCCGTGATCACCGCGGCGATCCACGGCCCGGCCTGGCGGCCGGCGACGCTCACGCGCATCCGGCTCAGCGTCCCGAAGAAGAAGCCGCGGAAAAAGAACTCCTCGGCGATCGGCGCCACCACGCACACGAACACCGCTGCGGCGATCAGCGCCGCCGTGTGGTGGTTGACCCCGAGCTCGCTCGGCAGCTTGTCGCCGCCGTGGAGGTCGAGCAGCGAGCCGTAGGCCAGGGTGATCAGGAAGTAGCCGACGAACGCCGTCCCTGGCACGAGCAGCAGCTCCCGCCAGCTGACGAGCCGGTAGCCGAAGTCGGCCGGGCGCGGGCGCCCCCCCGCGCCTGCGGCGGCGAAGTACAGCGCCGCCAGCACGAAGCCGCCGTCGAAGACGAAGTTCGAGGTCAGGCTGACCGCCGGGGTCGGGTGCGCGAGCGATGAGCCGAACGCCTGGCCGACGAGCTCGACGGTGATCGTCCCGAGCAGGCCGAACGCCAGACCCAACGCCACCGCCGCGGGAGCGCTCCACAGGCCCGGGCCGCGCACGCGCGCGCCGGCGGGGGACGCGGGGCCGTCGCGGACGGTCTCGGGCGGTGGCGTGCTCGGCATCGTGCCGGTCAGATTAGGGCGCTGAGCTCACCGAGGCCCGAGATCGTGGACGCCGGTTCGATCCCCTCGGCGTCCCGCGCCGCCGCTCGCGGGGCGCCGTCGGTCTCCGGGCGCCGCAGGAGGACGGCGCGCAGGCCGGCGGCGCGCGCCCCGGCCACGTCCTCGCGCGAGCTGTCGCCGACGTGCAGCGCCGCCGCCGCCGGCACCCCGGCCACCGCCAGTGCCGCCTGGAACAGCTCCGCGTCCGGCTTGCGAGCGCCGACCGCGGCCGACGTGACGACGCCGTCGAGCAGCGGCGCGAGCCCGATCCGGCCGAGCACGTCGCCGAGCGAGACGTCCCAGTTCGAGGCGACGACGACGCGCAGGCCACGCGCCCGGGCGGCGCGGATCGCCGGCGCGGCATCCGGGTAGGGACGGAAGCGCAGCGCGCTGAGCAGCGCCGTGACCAGCTCGGCGCGCGCGACGGCGGCGAGGGCCGGCGAAGGGGGCAGCGCCGCGCGCAGCACCTCGGCGCAGCGGCCGTGCAGGTCGGCCAGGGCGGCCGCGTCGCGCGCGGCGTCGAAGCGGGCGCGGTAGAACGCGATCTCGGCCGCGATCGCCTTTGCCGCCGCCGGCTCCCCGATCTCGATCCCGAACCGCCCGGCGAGCTCCTCACGCAACGCCGGCGCCGGCGGCGGCAGTTCGACCAACGTGCCGAGCGCGTCGAGCAGCAGCGCCTCCAGGCGCGGGCCGCCCGCCACCACACCCCGCGCTCCGCTCACCGGCGCGCGCGGCTCACGCGACGAAGCGCCAGGTGGCAAACTCCGCCGTGAACAGGCCGAGCAGCACGGCCAGCGCGGCCAGCGCCTCGGAGGTGATCCGGCGCCTGACGATCACGCTCGAGCCCCACATGAACAGCGGGAACAGCACCACCTCGTAGCGCGGGAGCGAGGCCAGCGGCTGCGGCGTCACCGGGTAGCTCAGCGGCATCGCCAGCGAGGCCAGGCAGTAGCCGCCGTAGGCGATGGGAAGGATCCGGAACGCGCCCACCAGCGCCACCGCCCCCAGGCCGAGGAACGCGAACAGCATCAGGTTCTGCCCCGCCACCATCAGCGCGTTGCCGCCCGCCTGGTCGAAGTAGACCGGCGGCGGTGGCCCGTGCAGCAGCTGGCGCAGGCCGTCCCACGCCGCCACGGCACCCGTCCACACCCCGCCGAACGGGCCGGCGAAGCTGCGGAACCACACCTGCTGGGCGTGGAACGGGGCGAGGCCGTCGCCGGTGCTCAGGGCCAGCCAGCCGATGTAGGCTCCGAGGCCGGCCGGGATCAGCAGCGCCCACAGGATGCGCGGCGTGAGGCGGTAGCACGGCAGCGCCCGCCGCCACCCCGCGCGGCGCGGCCCCCGGACGGCGCTGTCCCCCCGCGGGCCGTAAAGGAACAGCAGCACCACCGGGACGATCAGCATGATCCCGCTGTTGCGGGAGGTGGCGGCCAGCGCGCCGAGCAGTCCCGCGCTCGCCCACGACCCCCGGCGGGCGGCGAGGATGCACCCCAGCGACAGTGCCAGGTACAGCGACTCGCTGTACACGGCGGAATAGAAGTAGGCCATCGGGCAGAACGCGACCAGCATGACTGTGACGCGGGCTCGCTCGTCGTCGAGCTCGAGGCTGACCAGCTCGTAGAGCAGCGTCAGCGCGATCGCGAAGGCGACGAGCGACACCACCACTCCGGCCAGCAGCTCCGAGCCCAGCACGACGCCGAGCCCGCGGAGGACCAGGGGATACAGCGGGAAGAACGCGGTCCGCGATCCCTGGTGCCCGTACCCGCCCTGGGCGATGGCCAGGTACCAGACCGAGTCCCAGCGCGCGACCGGCGCCGCCAGCAGGTTGCCGAAGTAGCCGAACGGTGCGGTCAGCCGCGCCGGGTCGAAGCCGGCCGTGCCGGGGGCGCGGCCGAACGCCAGCACCGCCAGCACGCCGCTGCACAGCACCACGAGCCGCGAGCTCCACAGCGCTCGCCAGGCGACGACGCGCGCGCGTGCCGAGCCGGCCACCCGCACGCGTGCGATGTCCGTTGCCGAGATCGCCACTGCCGCCGATCTTCGCAGGGACGGCCGGTGCCAGCGCCGCTGCACCGGGAAGGAGCCCGGGGCAGCGGCGAGAAACACGCCCGCAGCTACAATTCCGGGTCGTCGAGTCCCGGCCGTCCGCTCGCGTGAGCACCGCGCACCGGCGGCCGGCCGGTCACCTTCGCCTTACCTCATGAGCCGACGCGAACGACAGCGGCGCCGTAGGCGCAACCGTGGACATCCGGTCAAGCGGATCCTGCTGATGTCGGTCGTGGTCTCGATCTGCGGCATCGGGATCGGGGCGATGGCCGTGGTCGGGTGGATCGTCTCGGTGGCCGACTCGGCGCCCAACATCGACCAGCTCAAGGCGCGCGACCAGGCCCAGCTCTCGGAGGTGTTCGGCAGCGACGGGAGCCTGCTCGGCTACATTACCTCGGACGTCCTGCGCGCGACGGTGCCGACGGCGCAGCTGCCGCAGCCGCTCGAGCAGGCGACGGTGGCGATCGAGGACCGGCGCTTCTACCACCACGGCGGCGTCGACTACCAGGGCATCGTCCGCGCCGGAATCCGCGACCTGCTCTCGAGCGGCGGCGCCCAGCAGGGCGGCTCGACGCTGACCATGCAGCTGGTCGACAACGTGTACCTCCCCAACCGCATCCGCGCCCATCACAACATCCGCTACAAGATCATCCAGGCCAAGCTCGCAAACGAGCTCGAGGCAAAGCGCTCGAAGGCCTGGATCCTCGCCCAGTACCTCAACGACGTCGATTACGGCACCACCGGCGGCCAGACGGCGATCGGCGTCGGCGCCGCCTCGCAGATGTTCTTCGACCGGCCGGTGCAGCGACTCGACCTGGCCCAGTACGCGCTGCTCGCTGGCCTCCCCCAGGCGCCGTCGGAGTTCAACCCGTTCAAGGCTCCGGGCCTGGCCCGGACCCGCCGCAACCAGGTTCTGCAGGCGATGGTGACCTCGCGCTACATCACCCAGGCCGAGGCCGACGCTGCCGAGGCCTCGCCGCTCCAGGTCCACCCCAACAGGACCTTCCAGCACAAGAAGCAGCCGTACATCTTCGACTACGTCAAGCACCAGCTGATCGCCACGTTCGGGCTCAGGCGGGTCGAGCAGGGCGGCCTGAAGGTCTACACGACGATCGATCCGACCAAGCAGACCGAGGCGACGGCCGCGATCCTCGCCCACGAGGGCGGCCCGGGCCAGCCCGCCGCGGCGCTGGTCTCGATCAATCCCAGCAACGGCAACATCCTCGCGCTGGCCACCTCGTCGAAGTACGGCACCGCGCCGGGCGAGACGACGTTCAACTACGCCTGGCAGTCGCACCGACAGACCGGCTCGGCGTTCAAGGTGTTCTCGCTGATGACGCTGATCAACGACTTCGACGGCGACCCGAACCAGACTTACTACAACTCGCACGAGCTGCTCCCGGGGTGGCTCCCGGGCTATCCGACCTATCACGTGCAGACCGCCGAGCACAGCTACCTCGGCGAGATCAACGTCACCAAGGCCACGACGCTGTCGGACAACACCGTGTTCGCGCAGCTCGCCCAGGATCTGACGCTGACCAAGGTGACCGACACCGCGCACGCGATGGGGATCACCTCGCCCCTGTCCGGATACCCGTCCGAGGCGCTCGGAGCGGTCGGGGTCTCGCCGCTCGAGATGGCCGACGCCTACGCGACGATCGCCAATGGCGGCACCCACTACCCGCCGACGGCGATCAGTCGGGTGAGGTTCCCCGACGGCAGCTCGGCCGACCTCGGCGCCCCCAAGGGCACACCGGTGTTCTCCTCCGGCGAGACCTACGCGGCCGATCAGGTGCTGAAGACGGTGATCACCTCCGGCACCGGCACGGCGGCCAATTACGGCTGCCCCGCCGCGGGCAAGACCGGCACCACCTCGAACTTCACCGACGCCTACTTCGACGGCTTCACGCCGAAGCTCGCAACCGCCGTGTGGGTCGGCTATCCGAACGCCACCACCTCGATGCCCGGCGGCTTCGGCGGCACGCTGGCGGCGCCGATCTGGCACGACTACATGCGGGCGGCCTCGGGCAGCTTCTGCGGCGACTTCCCGACGCCGAGCACGCCATGGCACGGGACGCCGTTCTTCGGCCGGCACGCCGCCACCGGCGGCGCCAAGGTCGGCTACGGCTACGGCTACTGGACGAGCACCACCGGCACCGGCTACACCTCGACCGGGACGAGCACCGGGCCGCCGACGACGACGGCGACGCCGCCGGCCACCACGACCACCGGCGTCGGGAACGGCACCGCCACCGGGCACTGAGCGCGGCCACCACGGACCGGATCCCGGTTCGGCTGGTAGCCTCGAGTGGCCCACCGGGTGGCGCGAACGCGTGCCCGCAGACGAAGCACGAAAGCCAGGTATGCCAAAGGAAGAGAAAGTCGAGCTGGAGGGAGAGGTCGTAGAAGCGCTCCCCAACGCGATGTTCCGCGTCAAGCTCGACAACATGGACCGGGTCGTGCTCGGCCATGTCGCCGGGAAGATGCGCCGGTTCCGAATCCGGATCCTGCCGGGCGATCGCGTCAGGGTCGAGCTATCGCCCTATGACCTCGATCGCGCACGCATCGTCTATCGCCATCGCTGAGCCCGGCCGCGATCGTGGCCGGCGGTGAGCTCGCCCTGATCGAGGCGTTCGAGCGGCTGCTCGAACGCGGTCAGGCGAGCGATCCGCGGGTCCTCCGCGCCCTCGGCGACGACGCCTCGGTGGTCCGCGCGGGTGCGTACGCGGTGACTTCGATCGACACGGTCACCGAGGGTGTGCACTTCCGCAGCGCGCAGCTCACCCCGGCCGAGATCGGGCACCGCGCGGTGGCGGGCGCCGCTTCGGACCTGGCCGCGATGGGCGCCGCACCCGGAGAGGCCCATCTCGCGTTGGGACTTCCCACCGGCTACCGCGGCGCCCCGGAGCTGATGGAGGGGGCCGAGAACGTGGCCCGGAGCTGCGGACTGACGATCGCCGGCGGCGACATCACCCGCGCCGCCGAGCTGTTCGTGTCGGTGGCGGTCACCGGCTGGGCCGAGGACCCGGCCACGCTGATCGGCCGTGACGGCGCCCGTCCCGGCGACCTCGTCGGGGTGACCGGCGAGCTCGGCGGCGCGGCCGGCGGGCTCGCGCTGCTCGACGGCCGCGTCGAGATCGACGACGCGGTGGCGCGCGCCGCGCTCCGCGCCCGGTACGCCGTCCCGGAGCCGCGTCTGTCCGCCGGGCGCGCGCTGGCCGCGGCGGGCGCCCGCGCGATGATCGACCTGTCCGACGGGCTGGCCACCGACGCCGGCCACCTGGCCCGGCGCAGCGGCGTCGAGCTCGAGCTCTGGCTGAGTGCGCTACCGCTGTCCCCGGGCCTGGACGAGGTGGCCGAGCAGTTGGGCATTGCGGCCGCCGAGCTGGCCGCGACGGGCGGGGACGACTACGAGCTGTGCGTCTGCGTGCCGCCGAGCGCGTCGGCCATCGCCGCGGCGGCGGCGCGCAGCTGCAAGCTCAACCTGACGTGGATCGGCAAGGTCCACCGCGGCGCCGCCGGGGTCCGCTTCGCCGACTCGGCGAAGCCCGGGTTGCGCGGGTACGAGCACTCGCTGTAGAGATCGAGCGCGACCTCCTCGAGCTGATGCTCCCGCGCCGAGCGCTGTCCCTGCACGTGGGCCAGCATCGCTTCCGCCACCGCGGCGGGGTCGACGCTGTAGCGGTCAGCTGCGACCTTCATCTTGAGCCTGGTCATCTTGTGACTCCGATCTTCCATGAATTCCCTTCCTGCTGCTACATCGGCCCCGCCGCCGACCAACTCCATCCGGTCTGGACCCTATTCCCGCCGCGCAGGGGGACGAAACGACGAAACGGGTTCTGGACGCTCACGCCACCGCGACGGTGGCCGGCCGACCCCGGAGAATCGCCCCCGGCGATTCTCCCCCAGGACGAGGCGCCGCCGCCCCGGAGAATCGCCCCCGGCGATTCTCCCCCAGGACGAGGCGCCGCCGCCCCGGAGAATCGCCCCCGGCGATTCTCCCCAGGGACGAGGCGCCAGCCGAGTTCCCCGCCAGCCGAGTCCCCCTCATCGCCGGAGCGCGGACTCGGTCCCCCCGAGCGAGCCGGGACCGGCGTAGGTGATCGGGCCGCGGACGGTGACCGGCTCGAGCGGCGTGTCGTGACCGCCGCGCGAGCCGCATGCGATCGCGATCGCCCCGGCGAGGCAGCCGAGCGCGACGCTCCATTCGAGCAGCGCGGTCAGGCCGAGCTGGCCGCCGGCGATCAGCAGCGCGCCGTTCCACAGCACGTCGGAGAGAGACAGCGCAAACACGTGCACGTAGTAGGCGAGCACGAGCCCGGGGGCGATCAGCCCGATGACGATCAGCAGCAGCGCCAGCGGCCGGCGCAGCCGCAGGTCGGCGTCGGCGATCCAGATCCACAGGTGCAGCGCCGGGACCAGCAGCGCCGCCGCGAACGGATTGGCCGCCCACAGGAGAAGCGCTGCAAGGCAGGCCACGGCCAGCAGCGCCGGGCCCGCGCCGGCGGTCGGGCCCCCCTCGGGCGGGCGCCGGCGCGGGCGCTCGCGGGCGAGCCGGGCGGCCGCGTGGATGCACAGCGGGCGCAGCCACACGAAGCCCGCCACCAGCACCACGCCGACCAGCCCGAGCAGCGCGATGCCCGCGCCCGGAAGCCGGACCCCGCCGGCGCCGACCGGCGCGGGCGGCGCGGCCGGCAGCAGCGAGACGAGGCCGGCGGCGCGGACGAGCAGGCCGCCGAGCAGGAACGGCACCGCGCCGGCCAGCGCCCAGCCGGCCCAGCGGGTCAGCGAGTGACCGCGGCGGCGGGCCCGGGCGAGGCCGTCGATCGTCACCGCGAGCACCGGCAGCAGCAGCGCCAGCACCAGCAGCCGGATCGACCAGAACGGGATCAGCTTGCCGTTGATGGTCAGATACGTCGACGGCGCGGGCAGGTTGGCATTGGCGTCGAGCGCGTCGACCGTCTGCAGCACGGCCTGGCCCATGGCGCTGATCCGGCGCTCGTTCCTGACCCCCGCGCCCGGTGCCGGTCCGCGCTCACCGGACACCGACAGCAGCACCGCGGGCTCGGAGTTGGCGGCGAACGGGCCCTGTGGGGAGATCGTCAGCGGAAAGGCCAGCCGCGCCAGCTGCGCCGGCAGCCCCGGAGCGCCGGCGGCCAGGTTGGCCTGCGAGGCGAGCGCGGCGGCGACCGTGTTGCGGAGCGCGGGCGGCGCCAGCGTGCGCCCGTCCGACCACGGGACCACGACCGGCTCCGAGGCCCGGGCCGAGGCCAGGTCGCCGAGCACGATCACTGCGTCGAGCTGACCGCCGGCGAGCCGCTGGGCGAGCCGCGTGGCCCCGGCGGCCCCGACCGAGCCGCTGGTCGAGACCAGCATCACCGAATGGTTGAGCGACTGCGCGGCGAGCACCTGGGCCAGCTGCAGCATCACCGCCGTGCCCGACAGCGACGCCGTCGCCGGTGAGCCGGCGGCGTCGCGGCTCGAGACGACGACGATCGTGCCGCCGGCCAGGCCGGAGTTGAGGGCCGTGACCGTCTCGAGCTCGCGGGGGCCGACGGCGGTGGCGGCGCCGAAGCGGTCGGTCGAGACGGTGAAGGTCTTCCTCAGCCCGCTCAGCGACGTTCTCACGTAGCCGGCGACGCCCCGGTCCCCGGCGGACCCCGGCCGGCGATGCGGGTAGGCGGCGGCGAGCCGGTTCATCGAGTTGTAGGCGGCGGCGCCGTTGAACGCCTGCGGGGCGAGGTTCGTCTGCAGCGCTCCCGGCTGGTCGCGCAGGGAGAACGCGAACACGATCACCGCCAACGCGACCGTGACGAAACCGGTGCGGTAGATCCGCGGATCCAGCATTGGCCCAGGTTAGCCGGGCACCGTAAGGCGGGGTTTACGCTTGGTGGACTCCCGTGCCCGATCACTCAGCCCGCATCCTGCTGGTGGACGACGAGCAGTCGATTCAGACTCTGCTCTCATATCCGCTGCGCAAGGAGGGCTACAACGTCGTCCAGGCCACCGACGGCCGCCAGGCGCTCGAGCGCTTCGACGAGCAGGTCTTCGACCTCGTCGTGCTCGACGTGATGCTGCCGAAGATCGACGGCCTCGAGGTGTGTCGGCGGCTTCGCAGCCGCAGTGCCGTGCCGATCATCATGCTGACCGCGCGCTCGGAGGAGATCGACAAGGTGGTGGGCCTCGAGCTCGGCGCCGACGACTACATCACCAAGCCGTTCTCGCTGCGCGAGTTCTCGAGCCGGATCAAGGCCGCGCTGCGGCGCGCGGAGCTGAGCCGCCCGGCGCAGACCGGCCCCGACGAGCTGCCGCTGAACGTCGGCGAGCTGCGCATCGACTTCCCCAAGCGCTCGGTACGGGTCCGCGGCGGCGACGTCGAGCTGACCTTCGTGGAGTTCGAGATCCTCGCCGCCGTGGCCCGCGCGCCGGGACGGGTGTTCACGCGCGACATGCTGCTGGCGCGGATCTGGGGCGACTCCGCGTACCGCGACCCGCGGACGATCGACGTCCACATCCGCCACCTGCGGGAGAAGCTCGAGCTCGACGCCAAGGACCCCGAGTACCTGTTCACGGTCCGCGGCGTCGGTTACCGCTTCCGCGACACCGACCAGTAGCGGACACTTCGGCGATGCTGATCTCGCTGCGTAACCGGCTGGCGCTGGTGTTCTTCGCGATCACCCTGCTGGCGATCGGCGCGCTCTACACGTACGTGGGCACCGGCCTGCAGAACCGGCTCGTCGACGCCAAGGTGGGCCAGCTCACCGGTGCGGCGCGGCGGTTCTCGGGCCCGATCGCCCGGACCGCCGGGAGCGCCGAGCGGCTGCGGGCGGTCAAGGCGATGGTCGACGCGGCGGCACTGCAGTCGGGGGCGCGGGTGACGCTGATGTCGGTGGCGACGGCGGTGGCGCCGGGCGGGCCGCAGCTCTCGCCGCTGGCCGACTCGAGCAACGTCGGCTCCACCGGCACGCTCGGACTGATGACCGCGTGGCGGGCGATCCACACGCGGCGGCTGGCCACCGGGCTCGAGCACTCGGCGGGCGGGCCGCTCGCCGAAGCCGTGGTGCCGGTGGTCCTGGGCGGCCAGATCGTTCGGGTGATCGTGTACTCGGCCCCGGTCTCAGACGTCGTGCGCAACGTCACCCTGATCCGGCACGACATCCTCGTCGCCGGCGGGATCGCGCTCCTGCTGGCGCTGATCGGCGGCTACCTCGTCGCGCGCTGGCTCGCCGCGCGCGTCAAGCGGCTCGAGCTCGCCGCCCGGCGGATCGCCGCCGGCGAGTTCGGCAGCCCGATCCCGGTCGACTCCGGCGACGAGCTGGGGCAGCTGGCGGCGGCCTTCAACGACATGCAGCGCCAGCTCGCGCAGCTCGAGCTGGCCCGCAAGAAGTTCATCGCCACCGCCTCGCACGAGCTGCGCACACCGGTGTTCTCGCTCGGCGGCTTCGTCGAGCTGCTCGAGGACGACGAGCTCGACCCGGCGACCCGGCGACGGTTCCTCGACCAGGTCTCCGAGCAGGTCGAGCGCCTGCGCAAGCTCTCGGTCGACCTGCTCGACCTGTCCCGGCTCGAGGCCGGCTCGCTGGAGCTGCGCCCGGAGCCGGTCAACCTCGGCGAGCTGGCGCGCTCGGTGTCGGCGGAGTTCGTACCGACACTGGCCCAGCACGACTCGCACCTGGAGCTGCGCCTGCCGGCGCGGGCGGAGGCGCACTGCGACCCGGTGCGAATCGCCCAGATCATGCGGATCCTGATCGACAACGCGCTCACGCACACGCCGTCGGGCACGCGGATCGTGGTCACCGCGGGGCGCGACAACGGCCGGGTGCGGGTGGCCGTCCGCGATGACGGCGAGGGCATCGACCCGGAGGCGCTGCCGCGGATCTTCGAGCCGTTCTTCACCGCCGACGACGCGCAGGGGTCGGGGCTCGGGCTGGCCATCGCCAGCGAGCTGGCCGAGCGCATGGACGGCGAGCTTCGGGTCGCCACCGAGCCGGGGCAGACAGTGTTCACACTCGAGGTGCCGGCCTGAGCGCGCTCACGATCCGCCGCGGGTCCGAGCCCGCAGCTCGGTATCGTGGGTGGACGTGACCGTCAGGAGATGCCATGGGCGACTCGCCGCTCGTACTCGTCTCTAACCGTGGGCCGGTCACGTTCGAGCCGGGCGGCCGGATCCGCCGCGGCACCGGCGGCCTGGTAACGGCCCTGATCGGGCTGGCCTCGCACCGCGAGGTGACCTGGATCGCCTCGGCGATGACCGAGGAGGACATCGCCATCGCCGAGCAACACGGCGGGCGGCCGTTTCCGGTCAGGGCGGGCGGGGACGAGTCCGACGAGTACCGCGTCAAGCTCGTCGCCTCAGACGCCGGCGCCTACGACAGCTTCTACAACATCATCGCCAACCCGATGCTGTGGTTCATCCAGCACTACCTGTGGGACCTCTCCAACGCGCCGGACATCCGCCGCAACGAGACCGAGGCGTTCGAGTTCGGCTACAACAGCGTCAACGAGGACCTGGCCCAGGCGGTGCTCGACGAGATCGAGGACGTCGAGCGGCCGGTCGTGATGGTCCACGACTACCACCTGTACACGCTGCCGGAGCTGATCCGGCGCGCCCGTCCCGACGTGTTCCTGCACCACTTCGTGCACATACCGTGGAGCCAGTCGGACTCCTGGCGGGTGCTCCCGTCCTCGATGCGCGAGCAGATCTACCACGGGATCCTCTCCAACGACATCATCGGCTTCCACACCCGCTCCTACCGCCGCAACTTCCTCCAGTGCTGCGAGGACCTCCTCGACGTCGAGGTCGACCGCGACCGCGGGATCGTCCGGCTCGACGGACGCGAGGTGTGGGTCCGCAACTACCCGCTGCCGATCGACCACGGCGCCGTGCAGGCGGTAGCCCGGCGGCCGCGGGTGCACGAGTTCGAGGGCGAGCTGCTGCGCCGGCGGCGCAACCACCTGATCCTGCGGGTCGATCGGGCGGACCTGTCGAAGAACGTGCTCCGCGGGTTCAGCGCGTTCGACACGTTCCTCGAGCAGCACCCCGAGTTCCGTGAGAACGTCACATTCATCGCCCAGCTGATGCCGTCGCGAACCGACGTGCCCGAGTATGCCGAGTACCTCGAGCGGATCGAGGCCGTGGTCGCGGTCGTCAACCACCGGCACGGCTCGCCGGACTGGATGCCGATCCAGCTGAAGCTGCGCGATGACCTCGAGGAGGCGGTGGCCGCCTACAAGCACTACGACGTGCTGATGGTCAACGCGATGTTCGACGGCATGAACCTGGTCGCCAAGGAGGGGCCGATGGTCAACGAGCGCGCCGGGGTGTCGATCCTCAGTGAGAACACCGGCGCCCACGAGGAGCTGGGGGAGTACGCGCTGTCGGTCAACCCGTTCGACATCCAGGAGCTGGCCGACTCGATCCACGCCGCGCTAACGATGGCCCCGGCCGAGCGCGAGCGCCGCCACCGAGGCCTGCGGTCGATCGTCACCGCCCGCAACCCGGGTGACTGGATCGACGAGCAGCTGGCCGACATCGCCCAGAAGGAGCGCTCGCCGGTCCGCTGATCGCCCGAGCGTCGATCCAGCCGGAGCATCGTTGCTATATTCGCTCGTCGCCTGCCAGAGGCGCTTCTTCATGGCCAAGCCGCCCACCATCTACGACCTCGTCCTGGTGCTCTCCAAGAACGCCGAAGAGGACGCGCGGGCGAAGGTGCTGACCGACGTCGAGGCCGCGATCCACCAGAGCGGCGGTAAGGTCGAGCGCAAGCAGGACTGGGGCACGCGGCCGATGACGTTCGAGATCCGCCATCAGGGCGAGGGCGAGTACCACCTGCTGCAGTTCGCCGGCCCGAGCTCGCTGCTCGAGGCGCTCTCGCACAGCCTCCGAATCGACGACAACGTGCTGCGCTTCCGGATCATAAAGGTCCTTCCGGGCACGCCGCCGGCGCCCGACTCGCCGCCTCCGGTGCTCGCCACCGCGAGCGCCGGTGCGCCGTCCCCAGGCGGCGATTCGTAACCACTCTGCGTCGCCCGGCAACGCCGCTGCGACGGAAGGGCAACGTTTCTGCCCATTTTCCGGGCGCCCACGGGGTTGCCGTCCAGATCGTGCCTAGACTCGGCTCCAGGCTTTCCGAACGTCCCCGAAAGGAGCCACCGGCAATGGCTGGAACAAATATCAACCGGGTGATCATCACCGGCAACCTGACCCGAGACCCGGAGATGCGTGCCGCCGGCAGCACCGGAGTGTGCAGCCTGCGGATCGCCTGCAACGGCCGGCGCAAGAACAACGAGTCCGGGCAGTGGGAGGATCAGCCCAACTACTTCGACGTGACCGTTTTCGGCCCTCAGGGCGAGAACTGCCAGCGGTATCTGAGCAAGGGCCGCCCGGTGGCGATCGACGGCCGCCTGCACTGGCGCGAGTGGGAGGACAAGAACACGGGGCAAAAGCGCCAGGCAGTCGATATCATCGCTGAATCCGTGCAGTTCCTCGGCGGGCGTGACGACGCCGGTAACGGGAACGGGTTCTCCAGCAGCGTACGTGCGACGGAGAGCGACGTCCCGATCGACACCGGCGATTTTCAGCCCGCACCAGTGAGCTCCGGAGCTGCGGACGACTACATCCCGTTCTAGTGCGCAGCGGACAGAGCAAGCAGAATTCGATAGGTGATGCCCAGTGGCGAAGCAACGTAGAAGGCCGGCGGTTCGCCGGCGCGACAGGAAGGGCGGCCCGACCTCGGGCCGGCGCAAGCCGTGCCCGTACTGCCGCGACAAGATCGAGCAGGTCGACTACAAGGACATCTCGGCGCTTCGCCGCTTCATCTCCGAGCGGGGCAAGATCCGCTCGCGCCGGATCACTGGCGCCTGCCGGCGTCACCAGAGCCAGGTCGCGCGCGCCGTCAAGCGCGCGCGGGAGCTGGCGATGCTGCCCTACGTCGCCGACTCGGCCGGCGATCACCGAGAGCGGGGCGGACGCGGCGACCGCGACCGCGACCGCTAAGCGGGGCTTCGAGATGCCCCAGGCGATTCTGCTCCAGGACGTGGAGGCGCTCGGCGAGCGCGGGACCGTCGTCGACGTGTCGGCGGGCTACCTGCGCAACTTCCTGCTCCCGCGCAAGCTCGCCGAGCCCGCGACGACGGGCTCGATCGAGGCCGCCTCCCGGCGCCGGCAGGCGGCCGAGAGGGCGCTGCGCGAGGCGGAGGACCGGGCGCGCGAGAGCGCGGCCACGCTCGGCCGTACCGTGCTGACGATCCCACAGCAGGCGGGCGACGACGGCCGGCTGTTCGGGTCGGTCACCACCCAGGACATCGCGGACGCGATCCGCGAGGCCCGCGGGATCAGGATCGACCGCCGCAAGGTCCACCTCGACGAGCCGATCCGCAACATCGGCACCTACATGGTCGTGGTCGAGGTCACCGACGAGGTGACCGCGACGATCAAGACCATGGTCGTCGCCGGCTAGGCGTCCGCGACTGAGTAGGCCGCCTCGGGAGGCGTCCGCGGCCGGGATCGGCCGGCCTCGCGCGACGCCGGCGGCGCCACCGCGGGCCCGCCCCCTTTCGGCGGGTGCCCTTCAGCGGGTGCCTCCTTCAGCGGGGGCCTCCTTCAGCGGGTGCCCCTTCAGCGGGCTCCGCCGAGCACGGACGGCGGCTGACCGGACACCCCGAGGGCGGGGCGGAACTTCCTGCTCGGTGCGGGGAGGACGCGATCCGTCCGCCTGGGCGCGACCTATATTCGGTGAGCCGATGAGCGCCGTCACCGCGATCGCCGCACCTCCGCACAACCTCGAGGCCGAGAAGTCGGTGCTCGGCGCGGTGCTGCTCGACGAGCGCCATCTGCACTCACTGCTGGTCGAGGAGCAGCTGCGCCCCGATCATTTCTACCGCGAGCAGTACGGGGCGGTGTTCGCGGCGATGCTGGAGCTGTACGACGGCGACCGCAAGATCGACCCGCTGACCGTTTCCGAGGTGCTGCGCGAGAGCGGCAAGCTGGCCGAGATCGGGGGGTCTGACGCCGTCGAGGAGCTCGCGGGGTGGGTGCCGGCGGCCGGCCACGCGCGCGAGTACGGGCGGATCGTGCGGGAGAACGCCCAGCTGCGGGCGCTGCTCAGCGCCACGTACGAGATCCAGGCCGGAGTGAGCAGCCGTGAGGCGCCGCCACGGGAGCTGGTCGAGCACGCCGAGCGGCTGATGCTGGAGGTCGCCCACGACGACCGGCAGAAGAAGATCCGCACGATCGCGGACATCCTCCACGATGAGACCGACAAGCTCCATCGGCTGTCGGTGTCGAAGACGGCGCTGACCGGCACGCCGTCGGGATTCCGGGACCTGGACTCGATGACCGGCGGCTTCCAGCCCGGCAACCTGATCGTGCTCGCCGCCCGTCCATCGATGGGCAAGTCGGCGCTGGTCTGCAACATCGCCGAGAACGCGGTGCTAGCCGGCCACGGCGTGGCGCTGTTCTCGCTGGAGATGTCCGAGTCCGAGCTGGCCCAGCGATTCGTGGCCTCACAGGCCAAGATCAAGGGCGAGGACCTGCGCCGCGGAAAGGTGCCGGAGTCCCGCTGGCCGAAGATCCTCGAGGCCTGTCAGCGCCTCGCCCAGGCGCCGATGTACGTCGACGACTCGAGCGACACCGGCGCGCTGGAGATCCGCGCCAAGTGCCGGCGCCTGCACAACCAGATCCCCGGCGGCCTGGGGCTGATCGTGATCGACTATTTGCAGCTGATGCGCCACGAGGGGCGGATCGAGAGCCGCGTGGAGCAGGTCAGCCAGATGAGCCGCGCGCTCAAGGGCCTGGCCCGCGAGCTCGGCGTCCCGGTGGTCGCGCTGTCGCAGCTGAGCCGGGCCGTCGAGCAGCGCGGCGGCGATAAGAAGCCCATCCTCTCGGATTTACGTGAATCCGGCGCGATCGAGCAGGACGCCGATCTGGTGATGTTCATCTACCGCGAGGAGTACTACCTCAAGGAGGAGTCCGAGCGGCCCGGTGAGGCGGACATCATCCTCGCCAAACACCGCAACGGACCCGTCGGGGACGTCGTGCTGACCTTCCAGAAGGAGTACCCGCGGTTCATGAACTACGCCGGGGACCGGTTCGCGGAATGAGCGCCGCTGGCGGAACCACGAGCGCGTGCGCGCTGGGTGTCTGCGACGGCTCGGGCTTCGTCTACGAACTGGAGACGAACACGGCCTACGACTGCCGTTGCCGGGCCCAGATCATCGCCCGCAACAAGGCGCGCAGCCTGTCGGCGGTGATCCCCCGGCTGTACCGTGACGTGTCCTTCGAGCGCCCGCCGGTGACCGACATCGACCGCCAGGTCGTGGCCGCGACGCGGGCGTACTGCAACCGCGTCGACGCGCACCTCGACGCCGGGCGGGGGCTGTGGTTCATGGGGCCGGTCGGTACGGGCAAGACGACGCTGGCGATGCTGGTCTCCAAGGCGGCGCTGAAGGCGGGCCGGTCGGTGGCGATCTACTCGCTGCCGCGGCTGCTCAACGAGATCCGCGACACCTATCGGGCCGAGCGCTCCCACATCGCGCTGCTCGACCGTCTGACCGCGGTCGACCTGCTGCACGTCGACGACGTCGGCGCCGAGCGCAGCAACGACTGGGTGCTGGAGGAGCTGTACTCGATCGTCAACGCCCGCTACGAGGAGCAGCGCTCGATGGTGATCACCACCAACATCCTCGACCGCGAGCGCCTGTGCGAGCAGATCCACGAGCGCACGGTCTCGCGCCTGACCGAGATGTGCGACGACCTGCCGCTGCTCGGCGAGGACCGCCGCGGTGAGCGCGACTGGGAGGCCGACGGCGGCGAGCGCGCGCCCGCGCCGCTCCCACGGCGCTCCGAGCTCGGCTACCGCCGCTGAGGCCGCCGCGGCGCCGGTTCGGCTCGGCGCCTGGGTCGGCGCGGCGTGGTTGAGCTCGCACAGATCGGGAAACTGACAGGTATGACCCCTCAGACGACCATTCCCGAGATCCAGCTGAACGATGGCGTGGGAATCCCCCAGCTCGGCTTCGGCGTGTTCCAGATCCCCGCCCAGGACACCGCCGAGGTGGCGACGAACGCCCTGCAGGCCGGCTACCGGCACATCGACACCGCCGCGGCTTACCACAACGAGGCGGGCGTCGGGCAGGCGCTGCGAGCCGCCGGGCTCGCCCGCGACGAGGTGTTCATCACCACCAAGTGCTTCAACGACCACCACGGTTACGACCAGGCCACGCGGGCGCTGAAGGCCAGCCTCGGGCAACTCGAGCTCGACTACGTCGACCTGTACCTGATCCACTGGCCGGTGCCCTCGCAGGACCGGTATGTCGAGACGTGGAAGGCATTCGTCGACCTCCGCGAGCAGGGGCTCGCGCGCTCGATCGGCGTATCGAACTTCCAGCCCTCCCACCTCGAGCGGATCATCGATGAGACCGGCGTGACGCCGACCGTCAATCAGGTCGAGCTGCACCCGCGGCTGCAGCAGCCGGGGCTGCGCCAGCGCCACCAGGAGCTCGGCATCGCCACCGAGGCGTGGAGCCCGCTGGCCCAGGGCCAGGTCCTGGCGGACCCGGTGATCACGGCGATCGCCGAGCACCACGAGCGCACCCCCGGCCAGGTGGTGATCCGCTGGCACCTCCAGCTCGGCAACATCGTGATCCCGAAGTCGGTCACTCCCGAGCGGATCGTCGAGAACTTCGAGGTGTTCGACTTCCACCTCTCCGAGGCGGAGATGGTCCGGGTCGCCGAGCTCGACCGGGGCGAGCGGATCGGACCGGACCCCGACAAGTTCGTCCGCCCGTGAATGCTCCGTAAGGTGGTTTTCGCTTCCAGCCGTGGGCGGCGCTGCCCGGCGCCGGCGCCCTCAACCACTCGCCGATCGGGCCGGGGACAGCCCGAGCGTGTCGGCGCTGTCATAGGGCCATCGATGCCGCCCGCCGGCCGCGCAGTTGACGTTTGGCCCGCGCGGCCGGAGAATGCGGTCGGTCAGGAACGACGAATCCGACGTGAGAGTGGGCTGTGTCTCTAGGGGTGATTGGACTCGGGTATGTGGGGTTGCCGCTCACGGTCGAGTTCGCCGAGGCCGGCGAGCACGTCGTGGCGGTCGACACGGACCCGCGCAAGATCGCGGCGATCAGCTCCGGCGAGTCCTACATCGAGGACATCCCCTCCGAGCGTCTGCGCGCGGCGCTCGACCGGATCGAAGCCAGCACGCGCTACGCCCGGCTGGCGCGCTGCGAGTCGGTGATCATCTGCGTGCCGACGCCGCTGTCGCCCAACCGGGAGCCCGACCTCGAGCCGCTGTACAGCTCGGCGCGGGCGCTCCGCGACGTGATACAGCCCGGCCAGCTGGTGGTGCTCGAGTCGACCACCTTCCCCGGCACCACCCGCACCCACCTGGTGCCGATCCTCGAGGAGTCGGGGCTCGCCGCCGGGCGTGACTTCCACGTCGCGTTCTCGCCCGAGCGGGTCGATCCCGGGCGCTCGGACTTCACCCTGCGCAACACGCCGAAGGTCCTCGGCGGGTTGACCGAGGCCTGCGGCGACCGCGCCGAGGCGCTGTACCGGACGGTGTGCGACGAGCTGGTGCGCGTCTCGACCCCCGAGGCGGCCGAGCTGACCAAGCTGCTGGAGAACATCTTCCGCTCGGTCAACATCGCGCTCGTCAACGAGCTGGCGATGCTGGCCGAGCGGATGGACGTCGACATCTGGGAGGTGATCGACGCCGCCGCGACGAAGCCGTACGGGTTCATGCGCTTCGAGCCGGGGCCCGGGATGGGCGGCCACTGCCTGCCCGTCGACCCGTTCTACCTGACTTGGCGGGCGCGCGAGTTCGACATGGTCACGGAGTTCATCGAGCTCGCCGGCAAGATCAACAAGTACATGCCGCACTACTGCGTGGAGCGGATCGAGCTGGCCCTCAACGACGCCGCCAAGCCGGTCAAGGGCAGCCGCATCGCGATCCTCGGCGTCAGCTACAAGCCCGGGGTCGGCGACGTCCGCGAGTCGCCGGCGCTGAAGATCATCGAGCTGCTGAAGAAGCGGGGCGGCGAGGTCGCCTACCACGACCCGCACGTAGCCGAGCTCGGCGGCTACGGGATGGCCAGCCAGAAGCTCGAGGAGCTGCTGGGCTGGGCCGAGATCGCGGTGATCGCCACCGCGCACCCGAGCGTCGACCACGAGGCCGTCGTCCGCGAGGTCCCGCTCGTCGTCGACCTGCGCGGCCACACCCGCAACCTCCGCGCCGGCAACACCTCGCAGCTGTAGCGCGGCGCGCGCGGAGCCGGTGCCCCCGCCGAGGACCGTAGACTGCGACGAGTCATGCCAGGCATCGTAATCGTCGGCGCCCAGTGGGGCGATGAGGGCAAGGGCAAGATCACCGACCTGCTCGCCGAGCACGCCGACGTCATCGTGCGCTTCCAGGGCGGCAACAACGCCGGGCACACGATCGTCCGCGATGGCGAGACGTGGAAGCTCCATCTGATGCCCTCGGGGATCCTCCACCCGGGCAAGCTGTGCGTGATCGGCAACGGCGTGGTGATCGACCCGAAGGTGCTGACCGACGAGCTGGAGGCACTGCGCCTGCGCAGGGTCGACGTCAGCGGCCTGAAGATCTCCGCCAACGCGCACCTGATCATGCCCTATCACATGCTGCTCGACCACGCCGGCGAGGCAAAACTCGGCAAGCTCCAGATCGGCACCACCCGCCGGGGGATCGGCCCCTGCTACGCCGACAAGGCGGCGCGGCTGGGGATCCGCATGCAGGATCTGCTCGACGAGAAGATCCTCAAGAAGAAGATCGTCGCCGCGCTCGAGCCAAAGCGCCTGTCGCTGCGCCCCTACGCCAAGGACCCGGAGCTCGACCTGCAGGCGATGACCGAGGAGTACCTCAACTACGGCCACCGGCTCGAGTCCTACATCGCCGACACCAGCCGGCTGGTGCTGCAGGCGCTCGACGCCGGCAAGACGGTCGTGTTCGAGGGCGCCCAGGGTGCGCTGCTCGACATCGACCACGGCACCTATCCGTTCGTCACCTCCTCGAACCCGGTCGCCGGCGCGGCCTGCATCGGGGCCGGCGTCGGACCCAAGGACATCGACGAGGTGTGGGGGATCAGCAAGGCGTACTCCACCCGCGTCGGCGCCGGGCCGTTCCCGACCGAACTCGAGGGACCGATGGCCGACAAGCTGCGCGAGCGCGGCGGTGAGTACGGCACCACCACCGGGCGGCCCCGCCGGGTCGGCTGGATCGACCTGGTGGCATTGCGCTACGCCGCCCGGATCAACTCGCTGACCGCGCTGGCGGTGACCAAGCTCGACGTGCTCTCGGGTCACGACTCGATCCCCGTCTGCACCCGCTACCGCGGCGACGAGGGCGCCGAGTTCGACCACTTCCCCTACCACCAGTCGGTGCTCCACCACACCGTCGGCGAGGGCGAGGAGCTGCCCGGCTGGTCCGAGGACCTGTCCGAGTGCCGCAGCGAGAGCGAGCTGCCGCAGGCGGCGCGGGACTACCTCCAGTACATCTCGGAGTTCGTCAAGGTGCCGATCTCGCTGATCGGCGTCGGGCCCACACGCGACGAGGTGATCTGGACCGAGGCGGGCCGCGCACTGGGCGGCGCGGCCGCCGCGGCGGCGAACGTCTGAGCCGGATCGCCCGCCGATCCGCCGCGGCGCGATCAGCGCCGGTGCTCGAGCAGGTCCTCGTCGGGCACCGACCGCACCGCGCGGGCGGGCACGCCCATCACGACCGCGCGCGCCGGGACGTCGCGGGTGACAACGGCGCCGGCGGCGACGAACGCCTCCTCGCCGACCTCGACCCCGGGAACGAGCACGGCGCCGCCGCCGATCCGGCAGGCGCGGCGGAGCTTCGGCCCGCGCAGCGGCGTGCCCGGGGCCCTCCGGCCCATCGCGTCGTCGTTGGTGGTCTGCACGCCGGGGCCGAGGAACACGTCGTCCTCGACGATCGCGCCCGCCGTCACGTACACCCCGGTCTGGATCAGCACCCGCCGGCCGACGAGGGCGCCGAAGTCGACGCACGAGCCGCGGCCCACCACCGAGCCCTCGCCGACGACGGCCCGCTCTCGGACCTGGCACTGGTCGCCGAGGATCGCGCCGGAGCCGATCCGCGCGCCGGCGTAGACGACGGCGCCGCAGCACACGGTCACCCCGTCACCGAGCTCGAGTGGCCTGAGCGGGGGGCCGCCGGCGGCGCTCGAGCCGGGGCGCAGCCGCGGGCGCTTGCCGAGCACCGCACCCTCCTCGACCACGCACCCGGCGCCGAGACGGGTCGCGGCGTGGATCACTGCGCCGAAGCCGACCGACACGCCCTCGCCCAGCACGGCGTCCGGCGCGACGTGCGCGCCGGAGGAGATCTCAGCCGCCATCGAGCGTCGCCCGCAGGTGCACGGCCACCCGCTCGGCGACCTGCGCGGTGACCGGTCCGGCGGCCGGGAACTCGTATTCGTCAACCGCGGCGATCGGTTGCACCTCGCGCACCGTCGAGGCCAGGAACGCCTCCTCGGCCTGCTGCAGATCCTCGAGCGGGCACACCCGCTCCTGGGCACCGGTCAGCTCGATCACCATCGCGCGGGTGATCGAGGCGAGGATGTGGTCGTCGAGCGGAGGCGTCAGCAGCTCCCCGCCCGCGACCCAGAACAGCGAGCTGGTCGGCGCCTCGAGCACCCGCCCATGGGGGGTGACGAGCAGGGCGTCGTCGTAGCCCTGCTCCTGGGCCAGGCGCCGGGTCAGCACGTTCGCCGCGTAGGACAGCGACTTGACGCCGTCGAGCACCCGGCTCGGCGCGTAGGTGATCGTCCTCAGGCGGATCCGCTCGGGAAGCGGCGCCATCGGCTCGGTCAGCATCAGCCTCCGGCCCCCGCGCGTGACCACGATCCGCAGCGTCTCGTGTGGGTGCCCGGGGCCGGCCTGCGCGAGCAGCCGGTAGGCCTCGGCACGGATCGCCTCGGTGTCGAGCGGCAGCCGGAGGTTGGCCGCCGAGCGCTCCATCCGCCGCATGTGCTCGTCCATCGCGAACGGCCGCCCGGCATACACGCGGATCACCTCGAACACGCCGTCGCCGCGCAGCAGCCCCTCGTCGGTGACCGGGATCGTGGCCTCGGAGGCGAGCATGATGCTGCCGTCGAGCGAGGCCAGGCAGCGCGCGTCGGTGGGGCTCACCCGTGGGAGCCTACCTGGCGTGCGACCACACCTCGGGCTCGACGCCGGACGAGCAGCATCCGGCCGAGCTCGACCACGAGCTAGCCGCGGAGCGCGCTGGCACCGGCGACATGGACGCTGAAGCTAGCGAGCCGGCGTCATGCCCGCCTCAGCTCACCCCGGCCGGCTCGCCGGCCGGAACCGCCGGGGCGCCCGCGCGGGCGAAGCGACGCGTGCCGTCCTCGAGGTCGCTTCGGCGCAAGCTGAGGAGGTCGCGGACATAGTTCTGGTAGAGCCGCCACGGAGCCTTGGAGCCCTGCTTGGGAAAGTGCTCGATCGCCCGCAGCACGTAGCCCGAGTTGAAGTCCACGAACGGCTGCGGCTCGACCGTCGGGTCCTCGAGGACGGGGGTGCACGACGCGTAGCCGTGCGCGTCCATGTGCCGGAGCAGGCGGCATACGTACTCGCACGTGAGGTCGCACTTGAGCGTCCACGAGGCGTTGGTGTATCCGAAGGCGATGGCCAGGTTCGGCACGCCGCTGAGCATCATGCCCTTGTAGCCCATCGTCTCGGGCAGCGACGCCTCGGCGCCGTCGACGGACAGCCGCATGCCGCCGAGCGCCAGCAGGTTGAGCCCGGTGGCGGTGACGATCACGTCGGCGTCGAGGCTCGCCCCCGACTCCAGCGCCAGCCCGGTCTCGGTGAAGCCGGCGATCCGGTCGGTGACGATCTCCGCGCGCCCGTGGCGCACGGCGCGGAACAGATCGCCGTCGGGGACCAAGCACAGCCGCTGCTGCCACGGGTTGTATCGGGGCTTGAAATGGGTGTCGACGTCGAAGTCGTCGGGCAGTTGGCCGGCCACCCACTGGCGCAGGATCCGCTTCATCAGCTCGGGGCGCCGGCGGCTGAGCTCGAAGCTGGCGATCGTCGCCAGCACGTTCTTCCAGCGGACCAGGGCGTAGGCGGGCCGGCTCGGCAGCACGCGCCGCAAGCCGTTGGCGATCGGATCCTCGGCCGGGAGCGAGACGAGGTAGCTCGGCGAGCGCTGCAGCATCGTCACGTGGGCGGCGCGCTCGGCCAGCGCCGGGACCAGCGTGACTGCCGTGGCGCCGCTGCCGATCACCACGACCCGCTTGCCCGCGTAGTCGAGCGCCGCGGGCCAGTGCTGCGGATGGACGATCTCGCCTCCGAACCGCTCGGTGCCCTCGAACTCGGGCGTGTAGCCCTCGTCGTAGCGGTAGTAGCCGCTGCACACGAACAGGAGCGAGCAGCTGATGCGGATGACGTCGCCGTCGGTTCCGACCGCCGCCGACACCGTCCAGCACGACGCCTCGCTCGACCATTCGGCGTGCGTCACGCGGTGACCGAAGCGGACCTTCGCGTCGATTCCCGCCTCGCTCGCGGTCGCCTGCACGTAGCGGAGGATCGACGGGCCGTCGGCGATCGACTTCGCCTCCTCCCACGGTCGGAACGAGTACCCGAGCGTGTACATGTCGGAGTCCGAGCGGATCCCGGGATAGCGGAACAGGTCCCAGGTGCCGCCGATCGCGGCGCGGGCCTCGAACAACGCGAACGTCTTGTCGGGGCAGTCCTCCTGAAGGTGATGGGCGGCGCCGATGCCCGACAGGCCAGCTCCGACGATCAGGACATCGAGGTGCTCGAGCGGGGCGGTGACGGTCAATACACAACTGTAGGTTAGGGCCCGCGACTGAGCCGAGCCGCGACCTTAGGACCGCACACGGCCCCGCCCAGGGGCGCCGGTGCTAGTGGCGAGCCGGCCCGAACCATCTCCTTCGCCCGGCTGTAGGCGCGGCATCGGCCGGCTGTGACGCCGCGGTCGACGCGGCGTCGGCCGACGGTGACACCGCGGTCGGCGCATCCTCGGGCGCGGCCGGGGCGGCGGGCTCGGCATCGCGCGGGGCAGCGGCCCGTGGCTCGTCGCGGGCGGTGGCCGGCCCGGGCTCGGCATCTCGCGGGGCGACGGCCCGTGGCTCGTCGCGAACGGCGGCCGGCCCGGCCTCGGTGATCGTCCGGCGGCGGCGCGGGATGAACGCGTTGAACAGCAGGATCGCGGCGATCACCGCCCAGCCCAGCTCGGTCCAGTGGTTGGCCGCCGCCAGCCCGAGCACGTCGCCGCTGATCAGGGCGATGATCGCGGCGGCGCCCAGTGCGACGGCGACGATTAGGCTCATCGCCTTGGCCAGCAGGTGCTGGGCGGCACCGACCAGCAGCAGCCCGCCGGCCACCGCGGTCAGCTCGCCCGTCCAGCCGTTGGCGCCGAAGATCCCCAATGCCTTGCCGCCGATCGGCGCGCGGCCGTCGGGAAAGTCGGCGAAGCGCGGAAAGCCGTGCTGGCGGTAGAGGAGGTACAGGCCGGCCGCGAGCAGGATCGTGCCCAGGGCCAGGGCCGGCCCGCGGGCCAGGCTCGCGCCCTTGACGGTTCGTGTGCCCGGCTCCTGGCGCGCTGCGGCACCGCTGCGGCCCGCATCGTGTCGCGCGGCGACGCCACTCCGGACCGACTCGCCGCGGCGGCCTTCGCCGCCCACCTCGCCGTCGGCTTGCATGCCTTCGATCCTCGGGACATGACTGGTTGCCATCGCTGCTCCTCTTTGTGGGTCCCTGGACCACCAACTTCGTCCTTGGGTCTACCCGCCCGGCGCGGGAACGACGCAACACGCGGCGGCGACCCGCGTCAGAGCCATGACCGCTGCGTGCCCCACCGACCCGTCGCCGCTGACCGTGCCTCGTGGTGTCTCGGCGCCGTCCTTGGCGCCGAGACATCACGAAAGATCCGCCCCCACGGTGGTGCCCCACACCGTGCAGGATGTGCCCCACACCCCGCACGTGAAGCGTGCCACGGCCCGCGGGCCCTGTGAGCTAGACCTTCGGCGTGATCGACCCCGACCAACTTCTAGGTCCACGGCGAAACCCCGCAGTCCGCTGGGCGCGCCGACGCAGTCCGCACTCGTTCCAGGACCACAGCCCTTCTGCTCGACGCTTCGCCGTGCCTCTCGCCTATCGCTGCGTCGGTGGGGTGGCCCGGGCTGCGGCCCTACGCGCGCGCAGTACTGCGATGGCCACGGCGATCGCGCCAAGCGCGATCGTCGCGGGCAATCCATAGTGGGAGATCGCCTTGGCGACCTGGACCGCGGGATGTCCGACCGCGTAGCCGAGGCCGACAATCAGGCCGACCCACGAGAGCATCCCGAGGAGGTCGAATACCATGAAACGGCGCAGGCTCATCCCTGTCCAACCCGCTGCCGCGTAGATGAACGCCGAGGGAACGGGGAGGTATGGGGCCAACGCTACCGCGAGCCCGCCGAAGCGCTCCAGATGCGCGCCGGAGCGCCGCGCCCACTTCTCCGCCTTGGGGTGGCCACCGGCCAGCGTCGCCGCCGCCTTCGGACCCCACAACCGCCCCGCCCACCAGAAGAACGGCGTGGCGAAGAGCAGCGTCGGAAGCGGAGCCAGGATGGCGAGCACGAGCGATGCCTCGCCCACTCGCGCGAACGCGCCCCCGGACGCCATCGCCGACGTCGATCCGCGCAGCGCCTCTAGGAGCACGGGATCGGTGCCGATCAGGGAGGGCGCCAGGGGCAGGAGTGCGATCGCGAAGACGGTCTTGACCCCGATGCCCGTCAGGCAGGCGATCTCGGCGCGACGGCGCGTGGCGCCGCCCCGCGGGACCTCGTCACCGTGCGGGACGGTCGCCGTCATCCTCCCATTGTCCCCCACCCCATCCCGCGACGATCCTTCCCCGATGGTGACACTGCCGCACACGGGCACCGCCACACCGTCCACCAACGCCCCGGCACCCATGATGCCCGCCACCTGCGGACCCTCGTGCGATCGTTTCGTGACCTGCCCTTCGCCAGCGACCGGACGCTCGATCCGCTGCGTCGAAACTACTGGCGTAGCCGGGCTGCGAGTTCGTCGGCCACAGCAGGATGTTCGTCGAGCGTGATGCGGTCGAGCCGTAGTCCGAGCGTGCGCTTGATCTCGTCGGACGCGTCAGTGGTGAACGTCACCGTGCCGTCGGGGGCGATCCTCTCGATCCCGTCCCACCGGGCTGCGACAGCGTTGACGGCGATTGCATCCGCCTCGCTGACGCCATCAGGCAGGTCAAGCTTTACGCCGGCGCGTGAGACGGTGACTGGGTAACCCCCGGGCAGGCCGCCTGGCGCGGGGACGTGGAGCGATTGCGGGAAGGGCGAGCGCAGTGCTCTGACGGTGCTGGCGGCAGCAGCGGCAGTGAGCCGGTGCGTGGCTCGACCCGAAGGCAGAGAGTATGGGCTGGTGAAGTAGTTCTGAACGATTTCGTTGCCGAGCGGCTCACCATCGACAAAGACCTTGGCCAGAAACGGCGGGGGGGTGAGCGGACCAGTGCCGGCGAGGACTTCAAATGCCTTGAAGGCGGTGCGCTCAGTGGCGTGATGAGCGACGAGCCGGACCTGCACCTTGTCTCGAGCAGTGCCGTTCTGCTCGGCGGCCAGGGTCTGAAGCTTGGCCGCGATTTCCAGGACGTTGCCCGCACCGAGCTCGGGCGCCAGGCCTGCGCCGGCCAGGATCGGGCCCACGGCGTCTGGGTACGGCAGTGCCACGACCGGCGCCGTGATACCGGCGGCCCGCCGCGCCTCCATCAGCGCCCGCACGAGCGCCAACTGCAATGGCAGCCAGGCGCCGTAGGGAACGCTGGCCAGCTGTTCGGGCAGCTGCCACCAGGTCAGCCGCGAGGCGGTAAGCACGATCACGTCGGGACTGACGCGGGCAAGCTCGGCGGCCGTCGCATCCTTGTCACTGAGGTCGATGCAAGCTGCCTCGACGCTCCGCGGGCCGTCGCATAGCGTGGAGATCAGGCGTGCCTGCCCGGCTACCGCGCGGGCTACCTCAGCGTCGCGAGCGCCGACCACCAACCGGCCGCTTGCGCGGTGGCTGAGCACGTTGGCGATGCGCTGACCGAGATCGCCCAACCCGAGAATGAGAACGCAATCGTCGTCAGATTCGGCCACGGCGTCCATTCTGACCGGTCCGCCCGCCGGAACCCTACTGTTATCGGCCCTGGGCACCGATAGATCCGTATGGCTGTGTCTGAAGACACATGTGCGGTCTCGACTCCTGGTGAGGTGGCGGATCTCGGCGAGATCGAGATCTTTCAAGCGCACGCAACCCTGACCCGGATCCTTGGGGCGATCGAGGAGTATGTCTACGTTGGTGAGTTCCTCCCCGACGACTCCTACCGCGTGTTGTTCGCCGGGCCTTGCCGTGAGCGGTTCCTAGGGATGGCGGTTGAGCAGGCTCGCACTGCCGTGTGGGCAAACTACGTCCACCCAGCTGATATGGACCGGTTCGACGCGGCCCACGCTGGTGCGCACAGGACCGGTCGCCTGGACGCCGAGTACAGGCTCGTCGGCGCAGACGGATGCGTGCGCTGGGTACGTGACCGCGGTCGGCTACGGGTCGAGAACGGCCGCCGGCTGCTAGACGGGTCAATACTCGACGTGACCGCGATCAAGGCC
Organism: Solirubrobacterales bacterium; assembly: GCA_038254735.1. GTDB lineage: Bacteria > Actinomycetota > Thermoleophilia > Solirubrobacterales > Solirubrobacteraceae > Palsa-465. Next base: position 2,529 of record JBBSFX010000029.1, on the reverse strand, counting down.
ACGCAGGCCGCGCTCGAGTCAGCCCAAGCCGCAGCGCACCACGCGTCTCAGACCGATCCCCTGACCGGTGTGTGGAATCGCCGCTCGCTGGACGCTCGGATGACCGGGCTGGGTGACGGGCCCGTCGGCGTGCTGATGCTCGACCTTGACCATTTCAAGAACATCAACGACCTGTTCGGCCACGCAGCCGGAGACGCGGTGCTCATTTCGGTCGCCGACCAGCTGCGGGCGATCACCCGCGAAACCGACTCCATCTTTCGCATGGGCGGCGAGGAATTTCTGCTCGTGCTGCCCGGACTCGGAGAAGACACCGCACTCAGGGCCGTCGCCGAGGCCGCCCGCACTCGCATCAACAGTCAGCCGGTCCGTGTCGGTGGGGAGAGCATCGAGCTCACTGCATCGATCGGCGCCGCACGGTGCGACAACGCCCCGACCGAGATCGACACGCTCCTCAGAGCGGCCGATCGCGGACTCTACGAGGCCAAGCGAGCCGGTCGCAACCGCGTCCGACTAATCACAGACAACAGTGAAACGGGCGCGGAACCCGACTCCGACAGCGCCGCGCTACGCCTCGCCCGCGCGGTCGCGAGTGTCGGCGCGGACCCCGAAGGCGCGCTCGAGGCTCATCTCAGCGAGGTCTCCCGACTCGCCATGCAAGTCGCGCGCCGACTCTCGTGCCCCGCTCAGCAGGTCACGCGTTGCCGTCTCGCCGGCATTCTCCACGAGGTCGGAAAGATCCATGCGCTGGCCGCAACGCGTTCCGGTCCGATGCCAAGCGACGAGAGCGGATACACGCGGACCCATCCCACGGCCGGCGCCGCGCTCGTCGCCTCTATCCCGGATCTTCGCCCACTAGCCCCGATCGTCGGCCAAAGCCACGAGCGCTACGACGGAACCGGCCATCCAGGCGGAATCGCCGGAGACAAAGTCCTTCTCGAAGCCCGGATTATCTCGGCAGCAAACGCATGGAGCGCGATGACCAACCACCGCGCGCAGCGACCGGCACTCACCCACAAGGCAGCGCTTGACGAGCTCGACCGGGTCGCGGGCACGCAACTTGACCCGCGTGTCGTCGATGCGTTGCGATCCGTTCTCGCCGACCCCGGGCCCACCGGTCCCGACTGACGGGCCGGATTCGAACCAATCCGTTCGGGCCGAGACGTCCCTCGCCGGTGACCTCGAGTCCGGGCCCCAACGGAACTGCCGATTTCGCGAGTGCGGCAGGCCGATAATGAGCGATACGGCTGTTGCCAGCGCAGCGCCAACTCGATTCCGTTTTAGGTTTAGGTAGCGACCGCAACTTATGCTCAGCAGCCGAGTTGTAGCCGGCGGATCGGATCAATCGAGAGGGAGAACGAGGATATGAGCGGAGTCACTGGTAGGCGTCGGGCGCTGCTGGGGACGGCCAGCGCACTGTTGCTGTTGGCGGGCTTGGGTGGTGTTGCGCAGGCCGGGCACGCCGGGTCGATCACGCCGGTGTCGGAGTCCCATGCCGGGGCGACGCAACTCGCGCGGGCGATGATGGCCGATCCGCACCAGCTGCTGAGCGGACGCTACGCGGCGCTGCCGCCGGACAACCGTCCCAATGCGGTGTCGACCGAGCCGCTGGCTGGCTTTCCCCGGAAAGGTAAGTCGTACGCGATCATGACCAGCGGCTGCGCGCAACTCGCCGATCACCACCGCTACGCAGGCCGTCCCGGCTGCAAGGACAACGGCGTTCCGCTGCGGGGAACCCGCGATTTGAACATTGTGCGTCTGGTGGTCCGAGTGCCTCGGTCGGCCAATTGCCTGTCGTTCCGCTTCCGCTATCTCTCCCAGGAGTATCCGACCTTTGTGGGCTCGCAGTACAACGACGGCTTCATCGCCGAGCTGGACTACACGAGCTGGAGCTCGGGACTCAGCGGACCCAGCGACCCGCACATCTCGGCGCCCCACGACTTCGCCAAGGACGCCCACGGCAACATCATCACGATCAACTCGGCCGGGCCCGAGGCGTTCACCAAAGCCAACGCTGCCGGCACCACCTACGGCGGCGCGACCAGGGTCCTGCGGGCCTCGACGCGAGTAACGCCCGGCACCCACTCGTTGTTCCTGTCGATCTTTGACCAGGGCGACAAGTCCTATGACTCAGCGGTGTTCCTTGACAATCTGACCATCAACCACCAGGCCTCCTGCCAGTCCGGGGTCGCGGTCACCCAGTAGATCCGGTTCTCGCGTAGCGCGGGAGCAGCGTGGACCCGCTGCTCCCGCGGCGTGGGTGCTCCCGTGGCGTGGTGCTCCCGTGGCGTGGGTGCCCCCGTGGCGTGGGGCGCAGGACCGGAACGGCGCAGCGTCGCTCGGCCGGTGGATGAGCCGCTCGGCTGAGATGGGCGAGGGTTCAAGTACTGTCGGCGTGGGGGCGCAGCCGGTAGCCCACGCCTCGGACGGTTTCGATCGATTCGACGTCGAATGGTCGGTCGATCTTCTCGCGCAGGTATCGAATGTAGACGTCGACGACGTTTGAGCGGTTCTCGTAGTCGTAGTCCCAGG
>JBBSFX010000028.1:0-37994 GCA_038254735.1 Solirubrobacterales bacterium | reverse complement strand
GGTCCCTATCTGCCGTGGGCGTTGGAGAATTGAGAGGATTCGCCCCTAGTACGAGAGGACCGGGGTGAACGGACCTCTGGTGTATCTGTTGTCCTGCCAAGGGCACCGCAGGTTAGCTACGTGCGGATCGGATAACCGCTGAAAGCATCTAAGCGGGAAGCCGGCCTCAAGATGAGTTCTCCCATCCCCTAGAGGGAGTAAGACCCCTGGAAGACCACCAGGTCAATAGGCCGGATCTGGAAGGGTGGTGACACCTGTAGGAGACCGGTACTAATGGGTCGAGGGCTTGACGGATTTTTGATCCACCCGCTGTTTTGGCGCTGTGTAGTTTTGAAGGCCCGCGAAGGGCGTCTCGACCGGTTTCCGGTGGCTATGGCGAGGGGGAAACACCTCTTCCCTTTCCGAACAGAGCCGTTAAGCCCCTCAGCGCCGATGGTACTTGGCCCGCAAGGGCCTGGGAGAGTAGGTCGCCGCCGGTTCCTTACATCAGCATCGAAGCCCGGTCTCACCACGAGGCCGGGCTTTGCGCGTGGAGGATGCGCTCATTTCCCGCCGGCGGTCCCTGCCGGCGGTCCCTGCCGGCGCTCCACGCGGGCCGCGGCGCTCCAGGCCCGCACTGCGGGCACTCCCACGCGGCCCATCCGGTGCTCCACGCGGCCTGTGGCGCTCCAGTGCGGCCTGCGGCGCATCACGGCGTGCGACGATCAGGCTCGTCGTCAATCTGTGTGGGTAGCTGTCCGGGGTGGCTGATTGCCTGATCGGCTCTGTTCCTCGATGATGGGAGCCCGGATGCAAGCTCAGGATCTCGTTCTGTTCAAGGCGGCGCTGGGTCTGACCGAGCCGTGGCAGGTCACGAGCGTGGAGTTCGATCCGGCGACCAAGCGGCTGGATCTGCGGATGGACTTTCCCAAGGGGGCGACGTTCTGCTGCCCGGAGTGCGACCGGGCGGGGCTGAAGGCGTACGACACGGAGGAGAAGACGTGGCGCCATCTGGACTTCTTTCAGCACCAGGCGTTCCTGACCGCACGGGTGCCGCGGGTGGAGTGCCCGGAGCACAAGGTGCGGCAGGTGGCGCTGCCGTGGGCGCGGGAGCGTTCGGGGTTCACGCTGTTGTTCGAGGCGCTGGTGATGGCGATGGTCAAGGAGATGCCGGTGAAGGCGGTCGCGGGGCTGGTCGGCGAGTACGACAAGCGGATCTGGCGGATCGTGCACCACTACGTCGACCGAGCGGTCGAGGCGCAGAACCTCGAGGGGGTGGAGCGGGTCGGGATCGATGAGACCTCGAGCCGGCGCGGACATGAGTACGTGTCGGTGTTCGCCGATCTCGACGAGCGTCGTGGGGTGTTCGTGGTCGAGGGCAAGGATCATCAGACGGTGCAGGCCTTCTCGCTGTTCCTGGAAACCCATGGCGGGGATCCCGACCAGGTTCGCGAGGTGTGCCAGGACATGTCCGAGGCGTTCCTGAAGGGGACGCTGACGCACCTCCCGAAGGCGGAGATCACCTTCGACCGCTACCACATCAAGTCGCACCTCTCAAAGGCCGTTGACGAGGTCCGTCGCGAGGAGTCAAAGCACCACAAGGACCTGCTGCGCAACACGCGGTACATGTGGCTCAAGCGACCCAAGAACCTGACTGAGCGCCAGCGTGATCTCTTGGACGAGCTGCTCGCCCAGCCGCTTGAGACGGTCCGGGCGTACATGCTTCTCCCAGCAGTTCGACAACTTCTACGAGCTCGCCGATCCCGACACGGCCGAGGAGTTCCTGCGCCGCTGGATCACCGAGGTGGACGCCTCGGGCGTCGAGCCGCTTCAGAAGTTCGCCAGGATGCTCGAGGATCACTGGCTCGGCGTGATCCGCTGGCATCACAGCCGCGTCTCGAACGGGCTGCTCGAGGGACTGAACTCACTGATCCAGGCCGCGAAGCGTCGCGCCCGCGGGTACCGCACCAACCGCAACTTCATCACGATGATTTACCTTATCGTCGGCAAGCTCAACGCCGGTCCAGTCATCGCCTAACCCACCCAGATTGACGACGAGCCGACGATCATCCCGGCATGCGGCAGTTCTTCAAGGAGAACCCCCAGGTCCTGATCCTGGTGATCATCACGGTGCTCCTCGGGGTCGGGACGTTCATCGCCGTGATCGTCGGGCTGTTCGATGCCGGCACGGGCCAGAGCACCGGTGAGCCCTCGGGCTGGCTGGGCGCGTGGCACGCTGCGCTGCCGGCGAGCCGGACCTAGTGGCCCATCCGGCAAGTCCGTTGCGGTCTGAGGGCCTAGTGGCCCATCCGGCAAGTCCGTTGCGGTCTGAGGGTGGCAATCGTCGCCTGGCGGCGTGCGCGGAGACTCGATGTGCCAGAGGCACACCTTCGGTCCTGCGTCCTTGCCAGGCTCGATTTCCGCTCGCCGGCCGTATCAACGGACTTCCAGATGAACCCCCAGCTCGCGCGCGACGTGGGCACGGGGACCGCGGTCACGGGCGGGTGTTGCGCCGCCTGGAGGCCGAGCCCGACCCCCCGATGCAGCGCGTCACGCCTGCCTCAGCGCGGTGCGATTCCGTGTCGAGCGCGGTCGGCGGCCGGCCGTAGGGGCGAGATGCAGTGAGCGGGACGGGCCGGCACCGAGCCCGCGCGGCGGCGGCGCTCCCAGAGGAGCTCGCGGCGGTGCGGGTGGGTGAGGTGGTGGTCCAGGTCAGAGATCTCGTCGCCGAGGTCGGTCCCGAGGACGTCCCCGGCTCCGGCGAGCCACGCGCGCAGACGATGTGCGGATGAGCGGAACATATGTTCGCAAGGCTAGGCACGGCCCCGGACGGACCGCAAGTCTGCTTGCAGGGCACGGCCCGGAAGGCCCCCACAGGCCGACGGCAGGCGTGACGAGCCGACGCGACCGGCGTCGCTCGTCGCCCTCCCTCACGACGATCCGGACCCCGTCACGCGGCCTCGTCGGCCCGCAGAAGCTCGGCGCGCTCGCCGAGCGCGTCGATCACCGTCTGCAGGTGCGCATCGAAATCGACGCCGAGGGCCTCGGCGCCCTCGCGGATCTCCTCGCGCCCGACGGCGGCGGCGAAGGCCGGCGTCTTCAGCTTCTTCCTGACCGACTTCGGCGTCATCCCGGTGAGGCCCTCGGGCCGCACGTAGGAGCAGGCGAGCACGAAGCCCGACAACTCGTCGACCGCGTACAGCGTCTTCTCCATCGGCGTCTCGCGCGAGACGCCCATGTAGTCGGCGTGCGAGGCGATCGCCCGGATCAGCTCCGGCGGGTAGCCGAGCCCGGTCAACGCCTCGATCGCGTAGCGCGGATGGCCGGTCTCGAGGTTGGGGTACCGCTCGTAATCGAGGTCGTGGAGCAGCCCGGTCATCCCCCACAGTTCGACGTCGCCAGCGAAGCGCGGCGCGTAGGCGCGCATCGACGCCTCGACGGCCAGCACGTGACGGCGCAGCGAGGTCGATTTCACCCACTGCTGAAGCAGGGACCAGGCGCCGGGCCGCGAAAGCTCCGTCGGCATGGCTGTTAGCCTAGCTGAGAGCTCGGGACACCCCACGGCCCCCACGGCCCACGCGGCCCACGCGGCAAGGAGCGCCGAGCATCCGGTCGCGCCACGGTCCACGCGCCGATCGGTCTCGAACCCACCCGTCATGGAGAAATTCGTCATCGAAGGCGGCGTGCCGCTGTCCGGCACGATCGTTCCCTCCGGCAACAAGAACGGCGCGCTCCCGATCCTCGCCGCGTGCCTGCTCACCGACGACGAGGTGGTGCTGCGCAACGTTCCGCGGATCCGCGACGTCGAGGCGATGGTCGAGCTGCTGGCGCTGCTCGGCGCGAGCGTTGAGTGGCGCGGCGACGGCGAGATGGCGATCCGGGCGCAGGACATCGAGACCTTCAGCGTCGACCGCTCGATGGCCGAGCGGATCCGCGCCTCGTTCCTGCTCGCCGGCCCGCTGCTGGCCCGCCTCGGCCATGCCCACATGCCTCCGCCGGGCGGCGATGTGATCGGGCGCCGGCGGCTCGACCCCCACCTCGACGCCTTCCGCGCCCTCGGCGCCACCGTGCGCCACGGCCGCGACATCGAGCTCGAGGCGCCGTCGCTCGGCCTGCGCCCGTGCGACTTCCTGATGGACGAGCCGTCTGTGATGGCGACCGAGAACGCGCTGATGGCGGCCGCGCTAACCCGCGGCACGACGGTGATCCGCAACGCCGCCTCCGAGCCCCACGTCCAGGATCTCGCCAGGATGCTGGTCTCGATGGGTGCCCCGATCGACGGGATCGGCTCCAACGTGATGACCGTGCACGGCACGACCAGCCTGCGCGGCTGCACGCACTCGATCGCGCCCGACCACATCGAGATCGGCTCGTTCATGGCGCTGGCCGGGGTCACCGGCGGTGAGCTGGTGGTCAAGGACACGGTGCCCGAGGACCTGCGGATGATCCGCATGGTGTTCGACCGTCTTGGCCTACGCACCGAGCGCAGCGGCGCCGACATCATCGTCCCCGGCGGACAGGAGCTGGTCATCCGCAATGACGCCGGCGACCACATGCCGAAGGTCGAGGACGGGCCGTGGCCGAGCTTCCCCGCCGACCTGACCAGCATCGCGCTGGCGCTGGCCACCCAGTCACGGGGGTCGGTGATGATCCACGAGAAGATGTTCGAGAACCGCCTGTTCTTCACCGACAAGCTCGTGCTGATGGGGGCGGGGATCACCATCTGCGACCCCCACCGGGCGATCGTGATCGGGCCGCGGCCGCTGCGCGGCGAGCGCGTGGAGTCACCCGACATCCGGGCCGGTATGGCGATGCTGATCGCCGCGCTGTGCGCCGAGGGGGTCACCGAGATCGGCAACGTCCGCCAGATCGATCGCGGCTACGAGCGGATCGACGAGCGCCTGCGCGAGCTCGGCGCGCGGATCCGCCGGCTCGACGACGTGCCCGTGCACGCATAGGGGACCGGCTCCGGGCAAGCCCTGGACGGCCGGCGCCCGGCCGCCGGACCGCGATGGCGCCGGACCGCGATGGCGGCGGACCGCGATGGCGGCGGACCGCGATGGCGGCGGACCGCGATGGCGGCGGACCGCGATGGCGGCGGACCGTGCGCGTCGTGGTTCGTCCGTCCGGCCGCGTCGGTCAGCAGCCGTCCGACCCGCCCACCGTGTTGCCCAATGGGATTGCTCCCCTCCGGTGGCAGCAGCACTTGCCGTTCGTGCAGCGCAGGCTCCCGAAGACGGGTTGCGGTTGAACTGGAGCGTACTCGCGTCGAGCGTCGCGGACCCCGCGATCGTGTTGCCCTGGGACAGGATGGCTCTGAAGGGTGTGGCCACGCACCGATCCGTGGTCCGCGACGCGCACAAGCCCGTAGCACGCCGACCGAACGTTCATTTCGCAACAACGTCTCTGCTCCGGCGCGACCGTGCGACGAAATACACGTCAGGCGAGGCACAACGCAACAGGGTTGACGGACGGAGCGGTTGAGTGCTGCGTTATCGACGTGCCAGGCACCGGTCTAGCCGCCCCGCCCCGCCCCGCCCCGGCCAGTCATCGCAGGTCTATGCCCGGAGGCGCGAGACTCGGATTCCCATCCAAGCCGCCTATGCGCGGCCGCATAACGCCGAAGCGTGGAGCGACCGATCCCTCCCGGCGACGAGCCCGCCCCCCGCGACGACGAGCGTCCCCGGCGACGAGCGCCCCCCCCGGCGACGAGCGCCCCCGGCGACGAGCGCCCCCCCCGGCGACGAGCGCCCCCCCGGCGACGAGCGCCCCCGGCGACGAGCGCCCCCGGCGACGAGCGCCCCCGGCGACGAGCGCCCCCCGGCGACGAGCGCCCCCCCCGGGGACGAGCGCGCCCCCGCCGGCGACGAGCGTGCCCCCGCCGGCGACGAGCGTGCCCCGCCGGGTGCCCGGGAGCGCGCCGGGCTAGCGGCCCCCGCGGAGCCGCGGGAGCGCGCAGGCTCGCCTTCTGGTTCTCTCTATCACTGCGATGACCGACCGGCTCCCCAGCGGCACCCGCGACGTGCTGCCCATCGAGATGGGCGAGCTGCGGGCGATGACCGACCGGGTCCGCGCCGTGTTCGAGCAGGCGGGCTACGGCGAGCTGTACACGCCGGCGCTCGAGTACGAGCGCACGTTCGAGCGCGTCCAATCGGCCGGGAGCCGGCCCGCGTACAGAGTGTTCGACGAGTCGGGCAACGTGCTCGTGCTCCGCTCGGACATGACCCTGCCGATCGCCCGCGTAGTCGCCACCCGCTACGCCGGGGTGGAGCCGCCGCTGCGCTTCTGCTACTTCGCCCACGCCTACCGCGGGGTCCGCCCGCAGCGCGGGCAGTCGCGGGAGTTCCTCCAGGCCGGAGTCGAGTTGATCGGCGCGCCGGCGCCGCAGGGGACCGCCGAAGCGCTGACCGTGCTGTGTCGCGCGCTCGACGCGGCCGGGCTCAAGGACTACCGGGTCGGGCTCGGCGACGTGTCGCTGTACCCGGCGCTGCTGGAGGCGTTCGCGGTCCCCGCCGAGCGCCGCGAGGTGATCCTCGCCGAGCTGGCCCGCGGCGACTTCGTTGGCGTCGAGCGCGAGCTCGGGCAGCTGGGGCTGGCCGCGGACGACACCACGCTGCTGCTGGCGGTCCCGCGCACGCGCGGGGGTCCCGAGGTCCTCCACGACCTCTCGGGGCCGCTCCACGATGCGGTCACGGGGATGCTCGACGTCCACCGGCTGCTGGACCCTGCGGTGGCCGCGCGGGTGATCTTCGACTTCGGCCTCGTGCGCTCGCTCGGCTACTACACCGGAGCGGTGTTCCAGGTCTACGACCCGGCGTACGGGGTGCCGCTGGGGAGCGGCGGGCGCTACGACGAGCTGTTGGGGCAGTTCGGTCGTCAGCTCCCCGCGGTCGGCTTCGCGCTCGACGTCGAGCGGCTCCACATTGCCCTGGCCGGCGAGGAGCGCGGGTTCTAATGGCCGCCGGGTCCGAGCTGCGGATCGCCGTCCCCCGCGGCGCCCTGTTCAGCCAGACGCTCGACCTGCTCGACCGGCTCGGGATCGCCACCGCCGAGGTGCGCGACAACGATCGCAAGCTGCTGTTCGAGCCGGCGGGGATCATCACCATGCGTCCGACCGACGTGCCCACCTATGTCTCGGCGGGCGCGGCCGACATCGGGATCACGGGCAAGGACGTGCTGCTCGAGCAGCCCGAGCGCGAGGTGTACGAGCTCGTCGACCTCGGCTATGGCCGCTGCACGATGGTGCTGGCCGGAGTCGCCGGCGAGGATCGCGGCACCGAGGCCCTGCGCCGCCTCGGCGTCGTCCGCGTGGCCACCAAGTACCCGCGGATCGCCGCCCGACACTTCCTCGACACGGGGCGCCAGGCGGAGATCGTCGAGGTCAAGGGGTCGGTCGAGCTGGCGCCGCTGACGGGCCTCGCCGAGGCGATCGTCGATCTCACCGCGACGGGCACGACGCTGCGCGAGAACGGCCTCGTGGTCCGCGAGGAGATCGTCGTCTGCACCGCCCGGCTGATCGCCAACCCGGTCGCCCACAAGCTCAAGGCGCCGGCGATCGACGCGCTGCTGGAGCGACTCGGTGGAGTCTGAGATCCTCGCCGCCGGGGAGGACCCGGCTCGGCTCGTGGCCGCGCTGCGCGAGCTGATCCCGGCCGGCGAGTCCGTAGCCGGTGGGGTTGCGGAGATCCTCGCCGACGTGCGGGTCCGGGGTGACGAGGCGGTGCTCGAGCACACCGCCCGGCTCGACACGGCGGGCCGCGAGCCACGGCCGCTGAGGGTCGGCGGTCCGGAGGTGTTCGCCGCCGGCCAGGCGCTCGCGCCCGAGCTTCACCGCGCACTCAGCTTCGCGATCGCCAACGTCCGCCAGGTCGCCGCGGCGGGCGTGCAGCTCGACCGGATCGTGCGCCTGCCAGCGAGCGAGGTGGTGATCCGCGAGGCGCCGGTGTCCAGCGCGGCCGTCTACGCCCCCGCCGGCCGCGCGCCGTACCCCAGCACGGTGGTGATGGGCGTGGTGACGGCCGTGGCGGCCGGGGTCGGAGAGGTCGTGGTGTGCTCGCCGCCGGGGCCGGGCGGCGAGCTCGATCCGGTCGTCCTCGGCGCCTGCGCCCTCACCGGCGCCGCCGCCGTGTACCGGATGGGCGGCGCGCAGGCGATCGCCGCGCTGGCCTACGGGACGGACTCGGTGCGGCCGGTGGAGATGATCGTCGGACCCGGCAACCTGTGGGTCCAGGAGGCCAAGCGCCAGGTATCGGGCCAGGTCGGGATCGACAGCTTCGCCGGCCCGAGCGACCTACTGGTGATCGCCGACGGCACGGCCGAGGCGGAGCCGATCGCGCTCGACCTGCTGGCCCAGGCCGAGCACGGCCCGGGCACGCTCGTGCTGGCGGCCTCGAGCTCGCGTGAGTTGCTGGAGCGGCTCCGCTCGCGGATCGAGCCCGAGCCGGAGACCGGCGCCGTGTGCCGGCTGATCCAGCTCGACGAGGCCCGGCTCGGCCGACCGCTGGCCCAGGCGTTCGCGCCCGAGCACCTGGAGTTGATCGGACCCGAGTCCGAATCGCTGGCACCCCAGATGACGACCGCCGGGTGCGTATTCGTCGGCCCCGACGCCGCGACCGCATTCGGCGACTACCTCGCCGGGTCGAATCACATCCTGCCCACCGGCGGCGCGGGCCGCTTCGCCTCGGCGCTGTCGGTCCGCAGCTTTCGCCGCACCTTCACCGAGGTTCGGGTCACCGACGCGAGCCACCTGGCGCGGTCCGGCGCCGTCCTGGCCCGAACCGAGGGCTTCGAGCTTCACGCCCGGTCGATGGAGGCGCGCATCCGCGAGAATGGACCGCGATGACGCGCACCGCGACGATCGACCGCCGGACCGGCGAGACCGACGTGCAGGTCACGCTGACGCTCGACGGCAGCGGGGCCGGCAGCCGGCTCACCGGCGTCGGCTTCTTCGACCACATGCTCGACCTGCTGGCTCGCCACGGTCGCCTCGACCTCGAGGTCGCGGCACGGGGCGACCTGCAGGCCGGCGCCCACCACACCGTCGAGGACGTCGGAATCTGCATCGGCCAGGCGCTCGACCGGGCGCTCGCCGACCGCGCCGGGATCCGCCGTTACGGCGATGTCACGATCCCCATGGACGAGGCCCGTGCCGCCTGCAGCATCGACATCTCCGGCCGGGCGCTGTGCGCGCTGGAGGCCAAGCTCCCGCCCGGGGCGATCGGCAACTTCGACCACGAGCTGACCGAGGAGTTCTTCGGCGCGCTGGCCGCCAACGCGAGGCTGACCCTGCACCTGCGGATCGAGGCCGGCACCAACGTCCACCACATGATCGAGGCGGCGTTCAAGGCGTTCGCCCGCGCGCTGCGCGTCGCCGCGGCGATCGACCCGGAGGAGACCGGCGTCCCCAGCACCAAGGGCACGCTGACGTGAGCGGGCCGGCGCCCGCGATCGCCGTCGTCGACTATGGCATGGGCAACCGCCGCTCGGTCCAGAAGGCCCTCGAGCACGTTGGAGCCCGCGTAACCCTGACGCGCGATCACGCGCAGATCGCCGCCGCCGACGGCGTCGTCGTCCCCGGCGTCGGCGCGTTCCCGCGCGCGATGCGCAGCCTCGGCGAGCTCGGACTGGCGGAGGTGGTCCGCGCGCGAGCCGCCGCCGGCGTCCCGACCCTGGGGATCTGCCTGGGGATGCAGCTCCTGTTCGAGCGCTCGGTCGAGCTCGAGCCGACGCCCGGACTCGGGCTCCTGGCCGGCGAGGTGCGGTGGCTCGACGGTGGCGGCCGGCGGATCCCGCACATCGGCTGGAACGAGGTGCGCTTCGAGCGGCCGGGGCCGCTGACCGAGGGGCTGCCGCCCGGCGGCTGCCCGTTCTACCACGTGCACTCGCTGGCCGCGCACCCGAGCTACGACGAGGACCGGGTGGCGGTCACCGAGTACGGGGAGCGGTTCGCCACGATCGTCGCGCGCGGGACGGTGTTCGGTGTCCAGTTCCACCCCGAGAAGTCCTCCCGGCTTGGCCTGGCGATGCTGCGCAACTGCGCCGCGCTGTGCGCCGGCGACGCCGCCGCGCGCGGGGAGGCCCGCGCGGCGTGATCCTGCTCCCTGCGATCGACATGCTCGAGGGCAAGGCGGTGCGGCTGGACCGCGGCGAGTTCGACGCTCGCACGGAGTACGACGCCGACCCGCTGGAGGCGGCCCGGCGGTGGGTCGACGGCGGGGCGCGGGCGCTCCACCTGGTCGACCTCGACGGGGCCCGGACCGGCGGCCCGGTCAACCTCCGCCACGTCGAGCGGATCACCGCGGCGCTCGATGTCCCGGTGCAGCTGGGGGGCGGCCTGCGCTCGCGCGAGGCCGTCGAGGCGGCGATCGGCGCCGGCGCCACCCGGGTGGTGCTCGGCACCGCCGCCTACCGCGACGTTGACTTCCTCGACGAGGTGCTGGCCGCGCACCGCGACCGGGTCGTCGTGTCCGTCGACGCGCGGGGAGGCCGCCTGGCCGCCGCGGGCTGGACCGAGCAGACCGAGGTCGAGGTCGAGCCGGCGATCGAGCGGCTGGGGCGGCGCGGGGTCCGCCGCTTCGTGTTCTCGAGCATCGACCGCGACGGGATGCTGGGCGGACCCGACCTCGACGCCGCGCGGCGGGTGGCCGCCGCGGTGCGCGGATCGTTCGTGTACTCGGGCGGGATTGGCACGCTCGACGACCTCCGGGCGCTGGCGGCGATGCGCCAGGTCAATCTGCACGGCGTGATCGTCGGCAAGGCGCTCTACGAGGGCCGGTTCACGGTCGCGGAGGCCCACGCGGCTCTGGAGGATCGGTAGCCGAAGATTCGCGCCAGCGAATTCTCGAACCGCCGAAGGCGCCATGCACTACAAGCGCGTGATCCCCTGCCTCGACGTCGACGGCGGCCGCGTCGTCAAGGGGATCGGCTTCGTCGACCTGCGCGACGCCGGCGACCCGGTGGAGCTGGCCTGCCGCTACGACGCGGCCGGCGCCGACGAGCTCGTGTTCCTCGACATCACCGCCACCTCGGACAAGCGCCGGACGGTCGTCGAGCTGGCCCGGCGGACCGCCGACGACGTGTTCATCCCGTTCACGATCGGGGGCGGGATCCGCTCGGTCGCCGACGCCCAGGCGGTGCTTGACGCCGGGGCCGACAAGATCTCGGTCAACTCGGCCGCGCTGGCGCGCCCGGAGCTGATCGACGAGCTGGCCCAGACTTTCGGTGCGCAGTGCGTCGTGCTGGCGATCGACGCCAAGGCCGAGGAGGGGGGGAACGGCTGGCAGGCGTACGTGGCGGGCGGCCGGCGCCCGGCCGGGCGCGACGCGCTGCGGTGGGCGCGCGAGGGCGTCGAGCGGGGGGCCGGCGAGATCCTCCTCACCAGCATGGACCGCGACGGCACCACCGCCGGCTATGACCTGCCGCTGACGGCGCGGGTCGCCGAGACGGTCAGCGTCCCGGTGATCGCCTCAGGTGGCGCGGGCCGGATCGAGCACCTGGCCGACGCCCTGTCCACCGGCGCCGACGCGGTGCTGTGCGCGTCGATCTTCCACTACGGGCGGCACACCGTCGGCGAGGTCAAGCGCGAGCTCGCGGCCGGCGGGGTGCCGGTGCGCCCGCCCGCGTAACCCCTACCGTCGGCGGCCGGGCCGACGTGCGGCGACGACGGACACCGGGCCAGCCGACAGCGCGCCGCGGAAACCCCGGCCACCTCAGGTGAGAATCAGTTCGATTCCGAGTCCGGCTGCCAGAGCACCGCGATTACGCGGCCTCTTCCACGTACCCGGCTGCCGCGCATGTATCGCAATAAGCGGCAGGGGGGACGCGGGGCTCGTAGCAGCCCGGACGGCAGCACGTGGACGATCGCTTGGGTCGGCCTCGCCCGATTCGGGCGGCTGCGGCGTCCTTGAGCTCCTCGCGCATGCGATCGAGTTCAGCGGCGTGATCCGCACAGAACCGACGGCCCTTGACGGCCGGCTGCTGACAGTGACTTCCACTACGGCAACGCATAAGTGTCTATGATATCACGCCTCGGCGGGTGGATCCACCCGCACGGGAGTCTGGTGCCTTCGGGCCGGATAGAGAGCCGCCTCATCAAGGGCTCGAACCCGGACTTCGACGCCCGGTGGCGCCCGAGGCGCCCGAGGTGTAGATGAGACCGGTCGGTGGCTAGCCGCGCTTCGACGTGTGGTGGCGACGCGGCCCGCCGGTTGCCCTGCGGCGCGCCCCGGCGACACGCGGCGATCCCCGGTGGAGCATCTGGTAGATGACGCCGTAGCCGTCCATGTAGATCGCCCCGTAATCGGCGATCACCGGGTTGAACGCGCCGTCGGGGAACCGGAACACGGTCCGACCGGTGTGGACGTCGAGCCCGATCGTCGTCTTGGTGCCGAGGTCCGAGTAGTAGACGACGTTGCCGACGATCGTCGCCGCGCCGGAGATCCTGCCGCCAGACGCATGGGACCAGCGAATCTTCCCTGAGCGGGCGTTGAAGGCGTAGAAGTTGCCGTCGTAGGAGCCGATGAAGACCGTCGGCCCGAGGCCGCGGATGTCGGCGACGGCGGCCGAAGAGTACACGTAGGCGCCAGTGCCGGTGGCCCAGGCGAGCTGGCCGGTGGCCATCGCGAACGAGTACACGCGGCCGTCGGTGTTGCCCATGTACACGCGCCCGAAGGCGACTGCGGGAGTCGAGTAGAAGTTGCCCGAACCGAACCCGAAGCGGGCGCCGTTGGTGGCCACGGCCCACACCTGGCGGCCGCTGTCGGCCCGCACCGCGTAGGCGCGCCCGGCGTAGTCGCCGAAATACAGGATGCCCCCGGAGAGCGCCGGACCGCCCTTCACCGCACCGCTCGCGCGGTAGGTCCAGTTGACGTGTCCGTCGCGGGTCCGCAGCGAGTACACGGTGCCGCTCTGGTCCCCGAGATACACCGCGCGGCCCCAGACCACCGGCGAGGACTCCGACCCCGCGGGAACGCCGTGGGACCACAGCACGCGGCCGGTCCGCATCGACAGCGCGACGATCCGCCCGTTGCCGGGCCTCTGGCCGGCCCCCGGGTCGGTCGACAGCAGCGGCATGATCAGGCGCTGGCCGGAGACCGAGATCGCCGGCGAGGCCGCGGCCAGGGTGCCCACCCGCCGCGCCCACAGCTGGTGGCCGGTGCGCTTGTCGATCGCCTTGGCCCAGCCGTTGTCGTCGAGGAAGAACATCGAGTTGCCGTAGATCACCGGAGGGAACTCGAGCAGCGCGAAGTCGTTGTAGCGCCAGCCCACCCGCAGCGGCGGCCCGAGCGCGTCCGGCGCGTTGAAGTAGCGCGTGCGCTCGAGGTCGTAGCCGTACTGCGGCCAGCGGAAGGCGTCCACCATCCGGCGCTTCGGCTTGCCCGGGGGCGGCGCCACCGTCGTCCTCGGCTGGGTGAACGACAGGTTGGGATGGGAGACGTTGCCGGGCGAGTGCAGGGTCACCGCCGCGACCACCCCCACCACGATCACGGCGCCGGTAACGGCGATGAGCACCCGCCGCAGCGTCCGCCGCGAATCGGGATTGGGCATCTCCGAGGCCATGCTACCCGTCGCCCCGGTGCGAGAAGATCACCCCGTGCGACGTGAGCGGCTGCTCGACGAGGTGGAGGCGCTTCCGGCCGCCGGGCCCCTGCTACGGGCGCTCGCGGATCGGCCCGGCGGTCTCGCCGCGGATCCGCCCGTCTACCTGGTCGGGGGGGCCGTCCGTGACCTGCTGCTCGGCCGCGCGCCGCGTGAGCTCGACCTGTGCGCCGACGCCGACGCCGCGCAGCTCGCCATCCGGCTCGGCGGGCGGGCGCGGACCCACGAGCGCTTCGGCACCTGCACGGTCGAGCTCGACGGCGCGCGCTACGACATCGCCCGCACGCGCAGCGAGGCCTATGCCCGCCCGGGCGCGCTGCCGACGGTCGCCCCGGCCGGGCTCGACACAGATCTGAAGCGGCGCGACTTCACCGTCAACGCGCTGGCGCTGGCGCTGTCCGGCGGCGCGCGCGGCGAGCTCTACGCCGTCCCGAGCGCCGCGGGCGACCTCGCGGCGCGGATCCTGCGGGTGCTTCACGACGGGAGCTTTCGCGACGATCCCACCCGCCTGCTGCGGCTCGTCCGCTACGCCGCGCGCCTCGGCTTCGCCCCCGAGCACCACACTGCGCGCCTCGCCGCCGACGCGGTGGCCGACCGCGCGCTGGAGACGGTCAGCGCCACCCGGATCGGAAACGAGCTGCGGCTGCTCGCCCGCGAGCCCGACCCGGTGCGGGCGCTGCTCGGGCTGACCGACCTCGGCCTCAACGCGGCGATCGGGCCCGGCTTCGGGCTCGGCGCGCGGGCGACGGCCGAGCGGGCGCTGGCGCTGCTGCCCGCCGACGGGCGGCGCGACCTGCTGGCGCTGGCCGTCGCCTGGCGCGGCGTCGCCGCCCCGGCGCGCGATCGGCGGCTGACCGATCTCGGCTTCACCGCCGGCGAGCACGCGATGATCGCCGTCGGCGAGGCCGCCGAGGCCCTGAGCCTGCGGCTTCGCGCGGCGGCGGCAGCCGGCGCGCACCCCTCGGCGATCGCCGACGCCGTCGGCGCGGCGGGCGCCGAGGCGGTCGCGCTGGCCGGGGCGCTCGGCGCCGCGGAGCCGGCGCGCGAGTGGCTCGAGCGGCTGCGCCACGTTCGGCTCGAGATCACCGGAGATGATCTCCGCGCCGCCGGGCTCGCGCCCGGCCCGGCGATCGGCCGCGGGCTGCGCGCCGCGCTGGCGGCGAAGCTCGACGGCCACACCGCCGGACGCCAGGCCGAGCTCGCCGAGGCGCTCCGGGGCGCGCGCGTCCGGGAGCCATGAGCCGCCGCGGGACGGGCAACCGACCGGCGGCGTCGGCGCTGACGCCGCGCGGCCGCGCCGACGTGCGGCGCCGGCACTGACGCCGCGCGGCCGAGCCGACGCGCGGCGCGGCGGTGACGCCGCCCGGCCGCGCCCGCCCGGCGCCCTACGTCGTCGGCCGAGTGCCCCGTTGCCCGGGTCGATTAGCCTCGACGGGGATGCCGTCCGTCAGCGCGCTGCGGCTCCCGCCGCCCTTCGAGCCGTGCGGCGAGCACATCGGAGTCACGCTCGGAGACGCCCGGGCGCTGTTCACAACCCGGCGAGGCGGCCGCTCGCGCGGGCCGTACGCGAGCCTCAACCTCGGCGTGCTGACCGATGACGATCCGGCGGCGGTGGCCGCCAACCGGGCGCTGGTTGAGCGCGAGCACGCCGTCCGCCTGGCTTTCGGCCACCAGGTCCACGGTGCCCGGGTGGCGCGCCGGGACGCGGCCGGCTCGGGCGCGGGCCCCGACGCCGAGGTCGACGGGCACGCCACCGCCGTCCCGGGCGTCGCGCCGGCGGTGCTGAGCGCCGACTGCCTGACGGTGGCGATCGCCGCCCCGGGGGCCGTCGCCGCCGTCCACGCCGGCTGGCGGGGCCTCGCTGCCGGAGTGATCGCCGCCGGCGTGCGCGCAGTCCGCGAGCTCGGGCACGACGGCCCGCTGCAGGCCGCGATCGGGCCCGGCGCCGGAGTGTGCTGCTATGACGTCGGTGAGGAGGTGCACGCGCGGTTCGCCGCCCACGGGGCGGGCGCGCGCCGCGGGCGCCACCTCGACCTCAAGGCGATCGCTGCCCGGCAGCTGGAAGCCGGCGGCGTCGCGACCGTCCACGACCTCGGGCTGTGCACGATCTGCTCCGATCCCGGCCTGTTCTTCTCCCACCGTCGCGACCACGGCACGACCGGCCGCCAGGGGGGGCTGGTGTGGCTGTCCCGCTGATCCACGGCCTGCGGGCGGATACGGTCCGGGCGGGGCTGGAGCGGGTACGGGAGGCGATCGACGCCGCCGGCCGGGACCCCGGCGGTGTGCAGATCCTGGCCGCGGCCAAGTACGTGCCGGCGGACGAGCTGGGGGCGCTGGCGTCGGCCGGGATCACGCTGGTCGGTGAGAGCCGGGCTCAGGAGCTCGAGGCCAAGGCCGCGGCGTTCCCGGACTTCACCTGGGACTTCATCGGCAACCTGCAGAGCCGCAAGGTCAGGGCGATCCTCCCGCGCGTGCGCTACATCCACGCGGTGGCCAGCGACTCGGTGCTGACCCAGCTCGGCCGTCACGCCACCCCCGCCACCCGCGTGCTGGTCGAGGTCAACGTGGCCGGCGAGGCGGGGAAGGGGGGCATCGCCCCGGCGGCGCTCCACGAGTTCATCGCCCGCTGCCCGGTACCCGTCGTCGGGCTGATGACGATGCCGCCCCGGACCGGCGACGCCGAGGCCAGCCGGCCGCATTTCGCGCGCCTGCGCGGGCTCGCCGAGGCGGAGGGCCTGACCGAGCTGTCGATGGGTACGAGCCAGGACTATCACGTGGCCCTTCAGGAAGGGGCTACGATTGTCAGGCTCGGCACGAGTCTGTACCGCCCGGGCGCGCCATAATCACGCAGGGAAAACCGCTCCCGGGACGAACCTTCGATCGACATGGCCTTCCGCGACACCTGGCACCGCACGCTCGTCTATTTCGGCTTGGCCGAGGACGAGGAGTACGACGAGGAGTACTACTCGCCCGAGCCCGCGCCCGAAGCGGAGCTCCAGGACAGCTATCGCGAACGCCCCAACGTCCAGCGACTGCCCCGACGGAGGCGAGATGAGATCGATGACATCTTCGGCGACGACGACCTTGACCGGCGCACGAGTACGTTGCGTCCGGTAGGCGGGGGCCGGCCCAACGGCCGCTCGGGCGGCGACGTCCGAGTCCACTTCGTGGCGCCCAAGAACTTCAATGACGTGCAGGACGTGGCGGACAAGTTCAAGGACGCGATCCCGGTGATCCTCAACCTGCAGGGCACCGACACCGACCTCTCCAAGCGACTGATCGACTTCTCCAGCGGGCTCACCTACGCGCTCGACGGCGGCATGCAGCGGATCGCCGACAAGGTCTTCCTGGTCACCCCGCGCAATGTCGAGGTCTCCGCGGAGGAGCGGGCGCGGCTGATCGAGAAGGGCTTCTTCAACCAGTCCTGAGGCCGCTGTGGGCCGCCCGCCCGGCGCACGAGTAGATTTCAGCTCGATGCGAGCAGGCTTCATCGGGTCCGGCAACATGGCACGCGCGATCGCCCGCGGCTGGGGCGAGCCGGTGCTGTGCTCGGACGGTGGCTCGCGGCGGGCGGAGGCGCTGGCGGCCGAGCTGGGAGGCGAGGCGCTCTCGAACGCCGAGGTGGCCGAGCGCAGCGACGTCGTCGTGCTCTGCCACAAGCCCCACCAGCTCGGCGTGGTGGCGGCCGAGCTCGCCGGCCGCGCGAAGGCGGTCGTTTCGGTCCTCGGGGCGACGAGCCTCGTCGACCTGCAGGAGGCCTACCCGGGCGTCCCGGTGGTTCGCCTGATGCCGAACACGCCGGTCGAGGTGCGTCGCGGGGTGCTCTGCTACTGCGCTCCGTCGTCGCTGGACGAGGCGTTCGAGGCCGACGTGGTGGCGCTGTTCGAGCGGATCGGCACCGTCGTCAAGCTGCCCGAGTCCCAGCTCGGCGCCGCCACCGCGGTGATGGGCGTCGGTCCCGCCTATCAGGCGCTGCTGGCGGAGGCGCAGATCGACGCCGCGGTCCGCCACGGGCTCCCGGCGCTGCTGGCCGCGCACCTGATGACCGAGACGATGGCCGGCAGCGCAGCGCTGATCGCGCACCGCGGCTACGACACGCTGACCGTCCGGCGCGAGGTCAGCTCGCCCGGCGGCTCGACCGCCCGCGGCCTCGCCGCGCTCGAGTCGGCCGGCGTACGCAGCGCGTTTCAGTCGGCGATGGACGCCGTCGTGCTGTGGACCGGCCGCTGATGCTGGCCCTGGCCATCACCCGCGGCGACATCGCGAGCTACGTCGACGCGCTGTTCAAGGTCTACATCCTGCTGCTGTTCGTCTACATCCTCGTCAACCTGCTGTTCTCGTTCGGTCTGCGTCCGCCGTACTCGCGCTGGACCGATGGGGTGCTCGGCTTTCTGCGCGACGTCTCGGAGCCCTACCTGCGGCTGTTCCGGCGCTTCATCCCGTCGATCGGGATGTTTGACCTCAGCCCGATCGTGGCGATATTCGTGCTCTACATCGTGCGCTCGCTGCTCGTCAACGCCATCGCCGGGACGTGACCGAGGCGCGCCGCGCGCGGACGGCGGCGCTGACCCGGGCCGGGGTTCTCGCCTCAGTATGGATCGCGGTCGATCAGCTCACCAAGCACACGATCGCGACCGGGATCGCGCCGGGCCAGGTGACACACCTGATCGGCTCGGTGATCGAGCTCGTCAACGTCCGCAACACCGGCGTGGCCTTCGGCTTCCTGTCCGGCGGCGGCGCCCTCGTGCTGATCTTCACCCTCGTCGCGCTCGGCGCACTGCTCGGCTTCCTCGTGCTGCGCTCCGAGCGCCGGCTGCTCTGGGTGCCGACCGGGCTGCTGGTCGGCGGCGCGATCGGGAATTTGATCGACCGGATCGCCGGTGGCTCGGTGATCGACTTCATCAAGCTGCCGCACTGGGACGCGTTCAACGTCGCCGATATGGGCATCACCTTCGGCGTGATCTCGCTGGTGCTGGTGCTCGAGCTCGGCGCGCGCCGTGGCGGGTGACGCACCGCCGGCCGGGCCCGGGCCGCTGGAGATCACCGTCGGCGCCTCGGACGCCGGCACGCGGCTCGATCGCCTCCTCGCCGAGCCGCTGGGATCGCGCGCGCGGGCGCAGGCGCTGATCGACGGCGGCCACGTGACCGTTGACGGGCGAGCCCGGCCCAAGCGCCATGCGCTGAGGCCGGGCGAGCGGATCTCGGTCGTACTCGGCGCGGCCGATGTCGACCCTCCCGGCGCGGCGGACGCCTCCGGCGCGGACGCCTCTGGCACGGACGTCTCAGTGCCGTTCGAGATCGCCTACGAGGACGATCACCTGCTCGTCGTCGACAAGCCGGCCGGGGTGGTCGTCCACCCGGCCCGGGGACACCGCACCGGCACGCTCGCGCAGGCGCTGGCCGGCCGGGCAGCCGGCGGCGAGGACGCTTGGCGCGCCGGGATCGTCCACCGCCTCGACCGCGGCACCTCAGGGCTGTTGGTGGTCGCCAAGAGCGACGTCGTTCACCGGGGGCTCAAGGCGCTGCTGGCCGCACGCGAGCTGCGGCGCGAGTACCTGGCCCTGGTCGAGGGGCTGCCCGAGGCGCGCACCGGCACGATCGACGCGCCGATCGGCCGCGACCGGCGCGACCGGGTGCTGATGTCGATCGACTCCGACGAGCCGCGCGAGGCCCGCACCCATTACGAGCTCGAGCGGGCACTGGCGCGCAGCGCGCTGCTGCGGGTGGTGCTCGACACGGGGCGCACCCACCAGATCCGCGTGCACATGGCGGCGATCGGCCACCCCGTGTGCGGCGATGCGCAGTACGGCGCGGCGCTCGACTACGGGCTCGAGCGCCAGTTCCTGCACGCCGCCAGGCTCGCCTTCCCGCATCCCGTCGGCGGCGCGCCGATCTTCGTCAGCTCGGCGCTGCCCGCCGACCTGACCACCGCGCTGGCGCGCGCCGCGGCTCCCGGGTAGCCGGCGGCGGGGCGCCGGCGATGCGCAGAACCTCGCCCTATCCGCAAGAAGCAGTGCATCCGGCGCGGCCTGGCGGGCGGGCGGGCGGGGCGGGGAAAAGGGGCGGGGCGGCCCGTCCAAAGCCGCCCCGCCGTTTGCGAACCGAGCCACCGGAGGTAGGGGAAGGGAGGTTCGGCCCGCGTGGCCGGTCCTCGCCGAAGGTAGGGGAAGGGCGAGAACCCGCTGCAGCCTGAAACGAGGGTACGCGGGAAAACTTGCGTAGACTTGCCTTCCACGTTTCCAACCCCGCCAGTGGCGGATCCGCATCCCTGCCCCGGACGACGAGCCGGGGAGTGCGGAGCACCGCCGGGCGGGAGCCGCACCGACATGTGACGACAAGGGAGTAGTGAGCAGTGGCTCAGATCGGAATCAAGGAGCTGCTGGAGGCCGGGGTGCACTTCGGCCACCAGACGCGACGCTGGAACCCCAAGATGCGCCGCTTCATCTTCGGTGAGCGCGACGGCATCTACATCATCGACCTGCTGCAGACCGAAGAGCTGCTGCTGCAGGCGCAGAGCTTCGTCGAGCAGATCTCGCGGCGGGGCGGCACGGTGCTGTTCGTCGGCACCAAGAAGCAGGCCCGGGACGCGATCCAGGAGATCGCCGACTCGGCGGACATGCCCTACGTCAACCATCGCTGGCTCGGTGGTCTGCTGACCAACTACCAGACGATCTCCAACCGGATCAGGCGCCTGCACGACCTCGAGCGCTACGAGACCGACGGCCAGCTGCAGCTGCTGCCGACGCGCGAGCGGATGGCCGCCCAGGCCGATCTGGCGAAGCTCCGGGCCAACCTCGGCGGCGTCAAGAACATGCAACGGGTCCCCGACGCGATGTTCGTGATCGACCTCAAGACCGAGGTGATCGCGGTGCGCGAGGCGCAGCGCCTGCGGATCCCGATCATCGGGCTGGTCGACACCAACTGCGACCCCGAGGGGATCGACTTCGTGATCCCCGGCAACGACGATGCGATCCGCTCCTGCGCGGCGATCACCCGCGCGATCGGCGACGTCGTCGCCCGGGGCCACGGGATCTTCCGCGCCGAGGAGGAAGCCGCCCGCCTGGAGCGCGAGCGCCAGGAGGCCGAGGAGCGCACCCGCCGCGAGGCCGAGGAGCAGGCCCGGCTCGAGGCCGAGGAGCAGGCCCGGCTCGAGGCCGAGGAGAAGGCCCGCCGGGATGCGGAGGAGAAAACCCGTCAGGAGGCCGAGGAGCGGGCGCGTCAGGAGGTTGAGCAGGCTCGGCTGGCCACCGAGGAGCGGGCCCGGCGCGAGGCCGAGGCGAGTGCTGCCGCGGCGGCGGCCCCGGCCGCCGACGCCCAGGCCGACCTCGAGGCGGCGCAGGCCGCCGCGCTGGCGGCGGCGAAGGCGGCCGCCGAGTCCGTTCCGTCGTCCGAGCCCGAGCCGGCCCCGGCAGCGCCGGCGGAGCCCGAGCCGGCCCCGGCAGCGCCGGCGGAGCCCGAGCCGGCCCCGGCAGCGCCGGCGGAGCCCGAGCCGGCCCCGGCGGCGGCGGCAGCGGAGCCCGAGTCGGCCCCGGCGGCCGACCCCGAGCCCGCGCCGCAGCCCGAGGTGACCGGATCGGCACCCCAGGAGGGCGTCGAGCCCACGACCCCGGCCGACCCCGCCGGGACGACGACCGACGAGACCCAGGAGCGAGCATGACTGCAATCGGCGCCAAGGAGGTCAAGGCGCTACGTGACCGGACCGGCGCCGGAATCCTCGCCTGCCGCGAGGCGCTGAGCGCGTCCGACGGCGACTTCGACCGGGCGATCGAGATCCTCCGCGCCAAGGGCGAGGCCAAGGCGGCCAAGCGCGCCGGCGCCGAGGCCGGCGAGGGCGTGGTCCAGACCTACATCCACGCCGGCGGCAAGCTCGGGGTGCTGGTCGAGGTCGACTGCCAGACCGACTTCGTGGCCCGCAACGACAAGTTCGTCGAGTTCGCCCGGGACCTCGCCCTGCACATCGCGGCGGCGGCGCCGCTGGCCATCAGCGAGGATGAGGTTCCGGCCGAGGACCGCGAGCGCGAGGTGCGGATCTTCACCGAGCAGGCGGCCGACCGCCCTGAGAACGTGCGTGCGAGGATCGTCGCCGGCAAGGTCGACAAGTGGCTCGACGGGGTCGTTCTGCTGCGTCAGAAGCACGTCAACGAGGAGAAGCACGGCGGCAAGACGATCGACGAGCTGCGTCTGGCGATGGCGGCCGAGACGGGCGAGAACGTCGTCGTCCGCCGGTTCGCGCGGTTCGCCGTCGGCGGCTGAGGCCGGTGCCGACCGAGTCGCGTGACGGCGCCCCGCCGCCCGCCTACTCCCGGGTGCTGCTGAAGCTCTCCGGGGAGGCGCTGATGGGTAACCTCGACTACGGCACCGACCCCGAGCGGGTGCGGGCGATCGCCGAGGAGATCGCCGCCATCCACCGGCGCGGGGTGGAGGTGGCGATCGTCGTCGGCGGGGGCAACATCTACCGGGGGCTGGCGGCGGCCGCCCGGGGAATGGACCGGGCCACCGGCGATTACATGGGGATGCTCGCCACCGTGCTCAACGCGCTCGCGCTCCAGGACGCGCTCGAGAAGGAGGAGGTCCCCACCCGCGTGCAGTCGGCGATCACGATCTCGGAGGTCGCCGAGCCCTACATCCGCCGGCGCGCGATGCGCCACCTCGAGAAGGGGCGGATCGTGATCTTCGCCGCCGGCACCGGCAACCCGTTCTTCACCACCGACACGGCGGCCGCGCTGCGCGCCAACGAGCTCCACGCCGAGGTCGTGCTGATGGCCAAGAACGGGGTCGAGGGCGTCTACACCGCCGACCCGGCCGAGGACCCGGCGGCCGAGTTCATCCCCGAGATCACGCACAAGGAGGCGCTGACCCGCGGCCTGCGCGTGATGGACTCGACGGCGTTCGCGCTGTGCATGGACAACAACCTCCCGATCGTCGTCTTCAACATGGCCGACAGCACCAACATCGACAAGATAGTGTCCGGCGAACGCGTAGGAACGCTGGTGAAGACGTGAGCGACGAGACGATCGACCTGCTGCTGGAGGACGCGCGTGAGCGGATGGCCAAGTCGGTCGAGTCGTTTCGTCACGAGCTCGGCTCGGTGCGCACGGGGCGGGCCAGCCCGGCGTTGCTCGACCGCGTAGTCGTCGACTACTACGGCGCGGCGACCCCGCTCAAGCAGCTGGCCACGGTGAGCGCCCCCGAGGCGCGGCTGCTGACGATCCAGCCGTACGACAAGAGCTCGATCAAGGCGATCGAGCGCTCGATCCTCGAGTCCGACGTTGGCCTGACGCCGAACAACGACGGCAACGTGATCCGGCTCGCCGTCCCCGAGCTGACCGAGGACCGCCGCCGGCAGCTGGTCAAGGTGGCGCGGAACATCGCCGAGGAAAGCCGGGTGGCGATCCGCAACGTCCGCCGCGATGTGATGCACGACCTCCGCGAGCTCAAGAACGACGGCGAGATCGGCTCCGACGACGAGCACCGCGCCGAGGTCGAGCTTCAGAAGGTGACCGATGGGCGGATCCACGATCTGGACGAGGTCCTCGGGCACAAGGAAGCCGACATCCTCGAGGTCTGACTTGGCCGCGACGGCCGAGGATCACAGCCCCGAGACGGGCCGGGCGCGGTATGTCGCGATCATCACCGACGGCAACGGCCGCTGGGCGGAGCAGCACGGTCTCCCGGTGATCGAGGGCCACCGCGCCGGCGCCGACCGGGTCACCGAGCGCGTCCGCGACGCCCCCGACCTGGGGATCGAGGAGCTGACCGTGTACTCGTTCTCGACCGAGAACTGGCGGCGCTCCGAGGCTGAGGTGACCGGGCTGATGCGGATGTTCATGCAGCGCGTGCAGTCCGAGGTCCCGCCGCTGCACGAGCAGAACGTGCGGATCCGCTTCATCGGCCGCCGCTCCGCGCCGGTCGCGCCGGAGCTGGTCGAGCGGATGGAGTGGGCCGAGGAGCTGACCCGGCACAACACCCGCATGACCTTTTGCGTCGCCTTCAACTACGGCGGACGGGCGGAGATCATCGATGCAGCGCGAACCTTTACCGGGAGCACCGCAGACGAGTTCCGCGCCCACCTGTACGCACCCGACATGCACGATCCCGACCTGATCATCCGGACCAGCGGCGAGCAGCGGATGTCGAACTACCTGCTGTGGCAGTCGGCGTACTCCGAGCTGGTGTTCCGCGACGAGCTGTGGCCCGACTTCACCCGCGAGGTGCTGCAGGAAAGCCTCGAGGAGTTCGCGGCCCGCCGCCGTCGCTTCGGAGGCCGATGATGTCGACCGGCCGGCGGCCGCCACGCGGGCGCGCCCCGCAGGAGCGCCCGCCCGGCGGACGCCAGGCCGGCGGACGCCAGGCCGGCGGACGCCAGGCCGGCGGACGACCGCCCGGCGGACGACCGCCCGGCGTACGCCAGGCCGGCGGGCGTCCGCAGCGACCGCGGCCGCCCGGCGAGCCGCGGGAGCGCCGCCCCCGCTCGGACCTCCTCTCCCGGGTGCTCGTGGCCGTCCCCGCGGCGGTGCTGGCCGTGGCGATAATCGACGTCGGCGGTACCGCGTGGGCGGTGTTCATGATGCTGATGGGCTGCGCCTGCCTGCAGGAGCTCTACCGGATGCTCGACCGCTGGCGCCCGGTGCCGATCGTCGGCTTCGCCGGCCTCGTGGCGATGTGCCTGGCCGCCCGCTTCGGACACCTGCGCGAGGTGGTCGAGGTGGCGATGGGGACCGTCCCGGTCCTGTTTCTGGCCGTCACCGCCCGCGCGCAGCACACCGGCGCGACGGTGTCGATCGCCGGGACGCTGCTCGGCGTGCTGTGGATCGGGCTGGCCTTCGGCCACGCCGTGCTGCTGCGCCAGCTGCCCGACGGCAAGGGGATCCTGATCGACGTCGCCGTGGGGACGTTCCTCGGCGACACCGGAGCCTACGTCGGCGGGCGGCTGTTCGGTCGCCGTCCGCTGGCGCCGTCGATCTCCCCCAACAAGACCGTCGAGGGGCTGGTGTGCGGGATGCTGGTGGCGATCCTCGCCGTGTATTTCGCCAGCCTCTACCAGAGCTCATACCTCACCGGAGGCGACGCGCTCGAGCTGGGGATCGCGATTGCCGTGCTCGGCCCGGTGGGCGACCTATTCGAGTCGCTGGTCAAGCGCGACGCCGGCGCCAAGGACGCCGGGCGGCTGTTCGGCGCCCACGGCGGCGCGCTCGACCGGCTCGACGGCGCGATCTTCACCGTCGTCGCTGCCTATTACATCTGGGTCAGCCTCCCGCACCCGATGCACTGATGGCGGCGCGCCGCCTCCTGATCCTCGGCGCGACGGGCTCGATCGGCGTGCAGGCACTCGACATCGTGTCACGCAGCGGCGGCGAGCTGACGGTCGTCGGGCTGAGCGCCGCGGCGGGGTGGGAGGCGCTGGTGGCGCAGGCCCGCGAGCACCGCGTCCCGCGGATCGTCCTGGCCGACCCCGACGCCGCCGCGCGGGCGGGGGAGGCGTGGACCGACGGCAAGGTTCTGGTCGGCAACGACGGCCTCGTCGAGCTGATCGCCGAAGCCGAGTGCGACATGGTCCTAAACGCGATCGTCGGCTCGGCCGGGCTGTTGCCGACCGTGACCGCGCTCGGCGAGGGGATCGACGTGGCGCTCGCCAACAAGGAGTCGCTGGTGGTCGGCGGCGAACTGGTGACGCAGCTGGCCGACGCCACCGGCGCCGCGCTGATCCCCGTCGACTCCGAGCACTCGGCGCTCCACCAGCTGCTGGCCGGCGAGCGCGCCGGGACCGTCGACCGGCTGGTGCTGACCGCCTCGGGGGGACCGTTCCGTGGTCGCCCCCGGGCTGAGCTGGCCGGGGTCACGGTCGAGCAGGCGCTGGCCCATCCGACGTGGAGGATGGGCGGCAAGATCACGATCGACTCGGCCACGCTGATGAACAAGGGGCTCGAGGTGATCGAGGCCCACCAGCTGTTCGGCACCCCGTACGAGCGGATCGAGGTCGTCGTGCACCCGCAGTCGATCGTCCACAGCCTGATCGGGCTGTGCGACGGGGCCACGCTGGCCCATCTCGGCTACCCGGACATGCGCGTCCCGATCGCCTACGCGCTGCACTACCCCGAGCGCGTCGACGTGCCCGTCGCCCCGCTCGACCTGGTGGCGGTCGGGGCGCTCACCTTCGAGGCGGTCGACGAGGACACCTTCGCCTGCCTGCGCCTGGCCCGCCAGGCGGGGATCGCCGGCGGCACCGCGCCGGCGGTGCTGAACGCCGCCAACGAGGTCGCCGTCCACGCGTTCCTGTCCGGGCGCCTGGCCTTCCTGCGGATCGCCGAGGTGATCGAGCGCACGCTCGATCTGGTGCCCAGCGGCGGCGTGCACTCTTTCGACTCGCTGGCCCGGGCCGACACGGAGGCCCGCCGCGTCGCCGCCGGGCTGATCGACGCCCGGGACGGCTGAGGCGCGCGAGACCCCTGGTCGAAGCATCTCCGAAGAGCGCCCGGCCGGGCCGATCCGGCCTGCCACACTGATCGAGCCATGTCCTACTTCCTGACCGTCGTCGGCTTCGCCGCGCTGATCATCCTGCACGAGGCCGGGCACTTCGCCGCGGCCAAGGCCGTTGGGATGCGCGTCGAGCGCTTCTCGCTGTTCTTCGGCCGCACGCCGCTGCGCTTCCGCCGAGGCGAGACCGAGTACGGGATCGGCTGGTTGCCCGCGGGGGGCTTCGTGAAGATCAGCGGGATGAGTCCCCACGAGGAGCTCCCCCCCGACGTGGTGCCGCGGGCGTACTTCAACCAGACGGTGTGGAAGCGGATCGTGGTGATCCTGGCCGGTCCGGCCGTCAACGTGGTGATCGCGTTCGTGATTCTGCTGATCATCTATGCGTCGATCCCCGTCGACGTCACCCGCCACGGGCAGACGGTGACCAAGGGGGCCGTGGTCGGGCAGGTCACGGGGGCCCCGGCCAACCGCTACCTGCGTGCGAACGACCGGATCCTCGCCGTCGACGGCCAGCCGATCAGCGCCGCTGACCAGATCGCCCGCCGCGTCTCGCGCCACCGCTGCGCCGGCGCGCCGGCGTCCGGGTGCGTCGCCGCCACTCCGGTGACCGTGAGCGTCCGCCGAGCCGGCCGGGCGCTCAGCTTCTTGCTGCGTCCGCGCTACAGCGCGAGCGCGAAGCGGATGCTGATCGGGATCGAGATCGGGGTGATCCCGGTTACGCATCAGCTCGGGGCGCTCGGCGCCGCCGGCCAGAGCATCGACGAGATGTGGTCCGTCACCTCGCAGACCGTGTCCCACATCGCCAAGCTGTTCCAGGCCCAGGACCGCCGCCAGGTGCACGGGATCGTCGGGGTCAGCACGGTGATCCAGCAGGAGTTCTCCTACAGCAGCACCGAGGCGTTCTTCACCCTCGCGCTGATCTCGCTGTCGCTGGCGGTGGTCAACCTGTTCCCGTTCCTCCCGCTCGACGGCGGCCACGTGTTCTGGGCGGTGGCGGAGAAGCTCCGCGGCCGGCGGATCTCCTTCGCGGTGATGGAGCGCGCCGGCGTGGTCGGCTTCGTGCTGATCGCGGCGCTGTTCGCGATCGGCCTCAGCAACGACATCTCGACCCTGTCGGGCAAGGGCTTCGGCGTCCACTGAGTAAGGGCCCGTCACAGAACCTACGCTGCGGTAGCTTGCCCCTGGCAACCGATCCGGAGGAGAGCATGGCGAGCAGCACGATCACGTCGGGGGCCCGCGCGGCTGACGCCGCGACGCTCACCGAGGCGCTGCGGCGGACCGCCGCCACCCATCCCGAGCTCGTCGCCGTGCGCACGGCCGACGACTCGGTGTCGCTGACCTGGTCGGAGCTGCTCGGGCGCGCCGACGCGGTCGCCGGCGGCCTGGCCAAGCTCGGGGTGCAGCGTGGCGACTGCGTCGCGATCATGCTCTCCAATCGCCCCGAGTTCCACATCGTCGATCTCGCCGCGGCGACGATCGGCGCCACCCCGTTCTCGATCTACAACACCTATCCGGCGCCCGAGATCGCGTACCTGTGCGAGGACGCCGCCGCCCGGGTGGCGATCATCGAGCAGGCCTACCTGCCGGTGGTGCTCGAGGCGCGCAAGTCGCTGCCCGCGCTCGAGCACGTGATCGTCGTCGACGGCGAGGCCTCCGAGGGAACCGTGGCGCTGGCCGAGATCGAGGGCTGCAACCCGGACTTCGACGCTGCCGCGGCCGCCGCCGAGGTGGCCGCCGACGACGTGCTCACGCTGATCTACACTTCGGGCACCACCGGGCATCCCAAGGGCGTCCAGCTGACCCACCACGCGGTGATGTTCAGCGCGCGGGCGATCGAGCAGCTGATGGACCTGGGGCCGGGCGCGAAGGTGATCTCGTGGCTGCCCTCGGCCCACATCGCCGAGCGCATGGCCCACCACTACGTGCCCGTGATCTACGCCGGGACGACGACCTGCTGCCCGAATCCGCGGGAGATCCTGTCCTACCTGCCGCAGGTCCGCCCGACGTGGTTCTTCGCCGTCCCCCGGATCTGGGAGAAGCTCAAGGCCGGTCTTGAGACGATGCTCGCCGCCCAGCCGGAGGCGCAGCGGGCGCCGATGGAGCGGGCGCTGGCGGCGTCGATCGAGAAGGTGCGCCTCGAACAGCGCGGCGAGCCCGTCCCGGGCGAGCTGGCCGAGCGCGTGGCCAAGGCCGACGCGACGATGTTCGCCGGTCTGCGCAAGATGCTCGGGCTCGACGAGTACCGCGCCGTCAACGTAGGCGCGGCCCCGACGCCGGTCGAGGTGCTCGAGTTCTTCCACGCGCTGGGGATCGAGCTGGCCGAGCTGTGGGGGATGTCCGAGACGTGCGGCTTCGGCGCCGTCAACCGCCCGGGCGCGGTGAAGATCGGCACCGTCGGGCCCGCCTCGCCGGGGGTCGAGCTGAAGTTGGCCGAGGACGGCGAGGTGCTGTGCCGCGGCGAGTTCCTGATGGCGGGGTACCGCAACGCGCCCGAGAAGACCGCCGAGGCGATCGACGCCGAGGGGTGGCTGCACACCGGCGACATCGGCGAGCTCGACACCGACGGCTACCTGAAGATCGTCGACCGCAAGAAGGAGCTGATCATCAACGCGGCCGGCAAGAACATGTCGCCGGCCAACATCGAGGCGGCGCTGAAGACCGGCAGTCCGCTGATCGGCCAGGCGTGCTGCATCGGCGACCGGCGGCCGTACATCACGGCGCTGATCGTGCTCGACGCCGACTTCGCCCCCCAGTGGGCCTCCCAGCAGGGGCTCGCCGCCGAGACGCTGGGGGAGCTGGCCGCCGAGCCGAGGATGATCGAGGCCGTGCAGGCAGGCGTCGACGCGGCCAACCGCCACCTCGCCCGAGTCGAGCAGATCAAGAACTTCACCGTGATCAGGGGCGATTGGCTGCCCGGCGGGGACGAGCTGACGCCGACGATGAAGCTCAAGCGCAAGCCGATCGCCGTGCGCTACCGCGCCGAGATCGACGCCATGTACGGCTGAACGGTCGTCTCAGCGCCCGCCGGGCGCTTCTCGAACACGAGCCGGAAGTGGTCGAGCAGCTCGCGCTGGAAGCACACCTGGCTGGCGCTGACCCCCGAGGTGAAGGCGAGCCGGCAGTCGGCGCTGGTCAGCCAGCGCGGCAGCAGGGCGAGCTTGAGCAGCGCCTTGCGGGTGCCGCGCCGGCCGATCCGGGCGTTCTACTGGTTGATCGTCTCGAGGTAGTCGAGGCGGCCGCTGACCCGTGAGACGAGCCGGAACTGCGGCTCGGCGCAGCGGACCACCTGCTCGGAGCCGACCGGCAGCCACGAGCCGGGGAACTGCCGCCCGAGCCGCGCGATGTACCACTCGTCGGTGTCCCGGGGCGGGACGCCGCGGAGCGTGTCGAGGTTGATCCGCTCAACCGGGATCATGTTGCGCCCCCACACCATCGTCTGCAGGTATAGCCGCCCGCCGGCCGGGAGCACGCCGGCGATCTGCTCGGGGACGTGGTCGTGCTTGCGCCGCTGGGCTGCTCGAGCGTGAGTGAGAAGTCGCCGTCGTACTTGGCCCCGCTGAAGTCGGCAAGCTCGCCCAAGCTGAGCCGGATGACGCGGTGATCGCCCGCGGGTAGCGCCGGTGGTGGTGGTCGGTTCCGAGTCGCAGCACAGCGCCCCACCGCCCGACCTGCACGCCGAACTTGACCGGCAGCGAGAGATCGCCTAGCTGGTCGACCGCTACGGCCGGGTGATCTGCGAGTCGAACCGCTCGATCTCGGGGACGGTGATCGCCACGGCTGCGGAGCATATTCCGTCGGACCCGGCTGATCGCTGATCGCTGATCGGTGATCGCTGATCGGTGATCGGGCCGAGGCCGCCCGGCGCCGTCGAACGTCGATAACGCAGCACTCAACGGGGTTGCCGTCGAGCGTGATGCGAACTGCCCCGGCTGACGTCGAGAACGTCGCACCGTCACCGCGGGACTCAAGCGTTGCTGCGAAATGCACGTCACCGCCGGTAGGATTGCTGCGAAATGCACGTCACCGCCGGTCGTGATCGCCGCGAAATGCACGTCACAGCCGGTCGTGATCGCCGCGAAATGCACGTCACAGCCGGTCGTGATCGCTGCGGATGCGCGCGACCGCGCGGTGGGCCTCGCGCTCGTAGCGGTTCTCCCGGTAGCCGTCGCCCCACAGCGTCGCGGGCCGCCGGTAGGACAGCCACAGCGACACCCACTCGTGCTGGCCCTGCCAGAATGCACGAGCTCATGGGCGATCAGATCCTCGTCCACCGGCTCGAGGGGCCCGCGGAGCAGGATCGTGCTCCAGATCGTGTAGCCGTCGAACCGCCGGAGCCAGGGGAGGCGGAAGAGCCACCGGGCGCTGATGACCCGCACCCAGACCGTGTCGATCGGCCGCGGGTACAGCGCCAGCGGCTCGAGCCGGCGCCACCCGCGCCCGCCCGCCGCCCGTTCGCCCGCCGCCCGTTCGCTCGCCGCCCGTTCGCTCGCCGCCCGTTTGCTCGCCGCCCGTTTGCTCGCCGCCCGTTTGCTCGCCGCCCGTTTTATCGCCGCCCGTTTGATCGCCGCTCGTTCACTCTCCGCCCGCTCACCGACCGCCCGCCTCATCCCACCACCACCTCGCCGCCGCGGTGCGGGACGACCGCCAGCATGCTCCGCCGCGCGCGCTCGGGCGCAGGCCGGGCCGGGCGCAGCGTCAACGCAGAGGCGGCGCGCAGCACCTCGCGCATCTCCAGCTCCGCGAACGGCGCCCCGGCACAGCGTCGCACACCGCCGCCGAACGGGATCCACGCCGTCGGATCGGGCGCCTCGCCCGCGAGCCAGCGCTCGGGGCGGAACGCCGACGCCGCCGGCCACAGGTCTTCGCGACGCATGGCCAGCCACAGGCAGGCGGCGACCTGCACACCGGCGGGAAGCTCGTGGCCGGCGATCCGCGCCGGGGCGATGAGCAGCCGCGGGGCGATCGTCAGCGCCGGGCGGTTCCGGAGCACCTCCCGGACCACCGCGTCGAGGTAGGCGTCGTCTCCCGCGCGCATCCGCTCGAGCACCTCGGGATGCCGGGCCAGGCGCTCGAACGCCCAGGCTAGCGAGGCCGCCGAGGAGTCGTGGCCGCCGACCAGCAGCGCCACCAGCTGGTCGCGTACTTGGCGGTCCGTCGGCGGCGTGCCATGCTCGTCGCGCTGCGCGAGCAGCAGCCCCAGCACCGACGGCTCGCGGCCCGCTGCCATCGAGCGTGCGTACGTGGCCGCGCCAGCCGGCCAGCTCGCGGCGTGCGAGCTCGCCGATCATCGGCGCCAGCGCCCGCATCCGCTCGCCGTGGAACGGCGCCTGGAGCAGCCGCCGCTCGCGCAGGTGCGGCTCGCCGTCGAGCAGCAGGATCGAGTCCGCCCCGGCGAACGCGCGCAGGAACTCCCAGCTCTGCCCGGCGGGGGCGATCGCCGGATCGAGCCGGAACACCTCGCGGACCGATCGGGCCGCGAGAACAGGACCATCGGCTCGCGCGTCCAGTAGGTGCGGATCGTCGCCGGCTCGCCGTAGCGGACGTGGACGGCGCGCAGGAAGGCCGCCGGCCGGGTCATCCACGCGACCGTCTGCCAGGCCGCGGGGGCGCGCGGACCGGGCGGGAGTGCCGCGCTCACCGCACCCTGAGCGACCACGAGCTCAGGATAACGAGGCTTCGACACCCGCACCCGGTTGTGCCATGATCAGTCGCGTCGATGCCGAGGACTGGCAATGACGGGTGGACTCGGGAACCGGCGCCCAGGCCGCTTGACCGGGATGTCCCCCTGCTCAAGGACCGCTACGAGCTGCTCGAGACGCTCGGGTCCGGCGGTGAGGCGCAGGTGGTCAAGGCGCTCGACCGCCGGCATGGACGCCTGGTCGCGGTGAAGCTGCGTCCCGTGGGCTCGGAGCGCGGCCGCGCGGACCTGCTCCGCGAGGCCGGGGCGCTGCTCGGGCTGACCCCGCACCCGTCGCTGCCGCTGGTCCGCGAGGACTTCTTCGCCGGTGACCGCTACGCGATCGTGATGGACTGGGTCGACGGCACCGACCTGGCGCGGCTGCTGCGCGACAAGGGCACCCCCGGGCTGGTGCTCTCGAGCGTGCTCGCGTACCTGGCCGAGGCCGCCGAGGCGCTCAGCTTCCTGCACACCCACGCGCCGCCGATCATCCACGGCGACGTCAGGCCGGCCAACCTGATCGTGACCCGCGGCGGGCACATCAAGCTGGTCGGCTTCGGCCTGTCCTCGACAGCCGGGATCGAGGGCCCCAGCGGCGGCACTCCCGGGTACCGCGCCCCCGAGCTCGGCGCGCGCGGTCGCCCCTCGCGGGCAAGTGACGTCTACGCGCTGGCCGCCACCGCCCTCGCGCTGCTCACGGGCGCGCCCCCCGGCGACGGCGCCGGGGCGTGGGAGCGCGCCGGAGCGGATCCGGCCGGCCGCCTGCGGGCGGCGCTCGCCGCCGCTCTCGCCGCCGACCCGTCGATCCGGCCGGCCACGCCCGGCGAGCTCGTCGAGCGGCTGCGCACGGGCTGGGCCTCGACGCTCCCGACCGGGGTGATGACGTTCTGCATGTCCGACATCGTCGACTCGACCCGCCTGTGGGAGGTCGGCCCGGAGGCGATGGCCGAGGCGCTGGTGCGCCACGACGAGCTGATCGCCGGGGTCGTCGAGGCGCACGGCGGCCGCTTCCTGAAGTCGATGGGGGAGGGCGACTCGACCGTGTCGGTGTTCGAGTCGGCGGGGCCGGCGGTGCGCGCGGCGCTCGAGGCGACCCGCGCCCTGGCGCACGAGCCGTGGCCCGCCGGGGTGCCGATTCGGGCCCGCTTCGGAGTGCACACGGGTGAGGCGCAGCGACGCGGGGGCGTCTATTTCGGGACCACGGTGAACCTGGCCGCGCGGGGGCGCGGCGAGGCCGGCGGCGACGAGATCCTGCTCTCCGAGACGACGGCCGCGCTGGTCGAGCCCGACCTCCCGGCGCGCTACCGGATCGTCGACCTCGGACCGCACAGCCTCAAGGGGATCGAGCGCCCGGAGCGGATCCGGGCGCTCACCGGCCCCGGTCTGGCCACCGCCGCGGCGGCCGCCGAGTGCCCCTTTCGCGGCCTGCTGGCGTTCGAGCCCCACGACCGCCACCTGTTCTTCGGGCGCGAGCAGGCGGTGGAGAACGTGCTCGCGCGGATCGCTCCCGGCCGCCTGCTGACGGTGATCGGCGCCTCCGGGAGCGGCAAGTCCTCGCTGCTGCGCGCCGGAGTGCTGGCCGCCGTCGACGCCGGCGAGCTCGCCTGCGCGCGCCGCGCGCGGCTGATCACCCCGGGGGCCGAGCCGCCGCTCGAGCTCGGCGAGGACGCGGGCGAGCTGCTGGTCGTCGACCAGTTCGAGGAGCTCTACACCCAGTGTCACGACGCCGAGCTGCGTTCGCGCTTCATCGCCGCCGTGCTGGCGCGGTCGGGACCGGTGGTGATCGGCGTCCGGGCCGACTTCTACGGCGAGATGAGCGCCGACGCCGAGTTGGCCGGCGCCGTCGCCGACAACCAGGTGCTGCTCGGCCCGATGCGCGACGACGACCTGCGCCGGGCGATCGCCGAGCCGGCGCGACTCGCCGGACTGCGGCTCGAGCCCGGCCTGCTCGACCTGGTGCTCCGCGACGTCGCCGGTGAGCCGGGCGGGCTGCCGTTGATGTCCCACGCCCTGCGCGAGACCTGGGAGCGGCGCGACGGGCGCACGCTCACCGTCGCCGCCTACCACGAGAGCGGCGGCGTCAGCTCGGCGGTGGCCCAGACCGCCGACGCGCTCGCCGCCGGCACGCCTGAAGTCGACCGGCCCCTGTTGCGCGGGGTGTTCCTGCGCCTGACCGAGCTCGGCGACGACGTCGAGGACACCCGCCGGCGGGTGCGGATCGAGGAGCTGGTGTCCCACGGCACGTCCGGCGCCGCGGTGCGCACGCTGCTCGAGCGCCTCTCCGAGGCCCGGCTCGTAACCCTCGACGAGGGCACCGCCGAGGTCGCCCACGAGGTGCTGATCCGCCGTTGGCCGACGCTCCGGCGCTGGCTCGAGGAGGATCGCGACGGAATCCGCCTGCACCGGCGGCTCGGCGACGCCGCGCGGCTGTGGAACGCCGCCGGCCGCGAGCCGGGCGACCTCTACCGGGGCACGCGGCTCGACGCGGCGGCCGAGTGGGCTCGCGCCAACGGCGGCCTGCTGAACGAGACCGAGCGCGCCTTCCTCACCGCCAGCGTTGACGAGTCGGCCCAGTTCCAGCGCCGCCAGCTGACCGCCAACCGCCGCCTGCGCCGCGCCCTGAGTGGCGCCGCGGTGCTGCTGATCGTCGCCATGGCGCTGCTCGTGTTCGCGCTGGTCAGCCGGCACACGGCCGTCGGCGCCGAGGCCTCGGCGCGCTCCCAGGCGCTGGCCAGCGAGGCCGAGAGCCAGGTCGGTCGCGATCCGCAGCGCACGCTGCTGCTGGCGCGGGCGGCGCTGCGGGCCGCCCCGACGCACGAGGCCGAGCTCGCCGCCTCCGAGGGTCTCGACGCCAACACGGTGCTATCACAGCTGCCCTCGTTCGGCCCCCAGGGCTGCCTGACGGCCAACTTCCTGTTTCTGTTCGCGGGCGGCCGGATCGCCGCCGACAACACGTGCGACGGCTACGTCGTGTTCGCCGACCTGCGGGCCCGGCGGATCGTCCGCCGCGTGCGCGTCGGCCCGAGCTCGAGCGACATGGTCCTCGGGCCCGGCGGGCGCACGCTGATCGTCGCCTCGGGCCGCAGCCTGTACAGCGTCGGCGTCGCCGCCGGCCCGGCGCGGCGGATCTACACCGGGCCGTTCACCATCGACCAGGTGGCCGGCGCGCCGGGCCGCTACCTGGCGATCGCTGACAACGACACGGTCGGGGTGGTCGACCTGCGCACCGGCGGGCTGCGCGTGATCGGCCACGGCGACAACAGCGCCAACGTGATCAACGGAATGATGCCCGCCTCGGCGCACGTGCTGCTGATCGCCACCACCGGCCAGGCCCGCGGGCGGGGCGACCTGTTCCCCGGCCTGACGGCACTGAACGTGGTCTCCGGCGCGCGCCGGACGGTGTCGCTGGCCTCCTCGCCGCTGCTCGCCGCGGTCAACTTCCTGCGCGTCTCGCCGGATCAGCGGACCTGGTTCATCACCGGATCGGAGATCAACGCCAACAACAACGACCAGGTGGCGACGACGTGGGGGGTGGACGCCCGCAGCGGGCGGGTGCGATGGGTCGCCCACGGGCCCTCCGGCGCGATCGCCAGTCCCGTCCAGGCCTCGCCGGACGGCCGCCTGGTCGCCGTCGGATACAGCTCGGGGGCCTCGGACGTGCTCGACGCGGCCAGCGGCAGCCTCGTCGTCCGCGAGGCCAGCAGCAGCAGTATCGCCGCGGGCGACCTGGCGATCCCGGCCGACGACTCCTCGCTGGTGACGGTCTCGCTCGACGGCGTGTTCAGGACGTGGGCGACCCGCGGCAGCGAACGGCTGCGTATCCAGGCGCCCGCCGACCCCGCCGTGGCGTTCACGCCCGACGGCCGGCGCCTGGTGCTCGTCGGCGCCCGCGGCGAACTGGTCGACGCGCGCACGGGCGCCGTCACGGGGCGGTTCCCCGGTTTCCCCGCCGGCAGCGTCTTCAACACCTGCAACTCGGCCTGCTTCGCCGCCTCCGAGCAGCTCCGGTGGCTGACCTACCTCGATCCCGGCACGGTGCGTCCGCGGATCGTCGAGCTGGCCGGCCGCACGGGGCGCCGGGTGGCCAGCGTGACCGTCGCGCGCCTCGACGCCCAGGGTGTGGCCCCCGACGGGCGGATCGCCGCCGCCTACGTCGAGGATGGCCGCCTGTTGGCGCGGCTGATCGACCTGCGCAGTGGCCGCGCGCGGACGCTTGAGACGGCGCAGAGCAGCCCCGGCTGCGCCGCCGCGACGCCGTCGTTCACGCCCGACAGCCGGCTGATGGCGATCATCGACGGCTGCATCCACCTCGCCGTCTGGGACCTGCGGACCGGGCGCGTGAAGCGGACGATCCTGCTCCCCGACCGGGCCAGCGGCTCCGGCGCGCGGCTCTCCCCCGACGGCCGCTACGCGCTGGTCACCGTGCTCGGCGGCGCGTTCGTCCGCGTCGACCTGCGCACCGGGCGGACCGTCGAGGTCCCCGGCGCCCAGTCCGAGGGCAACGTGCTGGCGATCTCGCCGAGCGGCCGGTTCTACGCGATCGGCCGCCAGGACGGGACCGTCGACGTCTACGACGCGCGCTCGCTGCGGCTGGTGCGACACCACACGCTCCTCACCGCGATCGAGACACTGGCGTTCTCGCCCGACAGCCGCGAGCTGGCCGTGGAGGACACCAGCGACGTCGTCCGCGTATGGGACACCTGTGACATCTGCGAGAACCCGGTGCGGCTGGCCGACCGGGCTGCGCGCGCCAGCGTTCGCGCACTGACCGCCGGTGAGCGCGCCACCTTCGACCTCGGCCGGCCGTAGCCTGCGCCGGGCTCGGGGGCGCCAGCGCCTGCGCCGGACTCGGGGCCCCCCGCCGCGCCGGGGTTCAGCCGAGCAGCGGCACGCCGGCGGTGAGCAGCTCGCAGCCGTCGTCGGTGACCAGCACGTCGTCCTCGATCCGGATCCCGCCGAAGCCGAGCAGGGCGTCGACCCGGTCCCAGACGACGCGGTCGCGGTGGCGGCGGCGCAGCTCGGGGTCGCCCAGGATCGCCGGGACGAAGTACACGCCGGGCTCGACCGTGACGGTCATCCCGGCCCGCAGCGGCAGGTCGATCCGGAGGTTGGGGAACGGCGGCGGGTGCCCGCGGCGCTCGCGCAGCGGCCCATGGGCGTCGCGCACGCCGAGGCCCACGAGGTGGCCGATCCCGTGGGGGAAGAACAGCGCGGCGGCGCCCGACTCGACGAGCTCGTCGGCGCCGCCGCGGAGGATCCCGGCGCCGGCCAGGCCCTCGG
This sequence comes from Solirubrobacterales bacterium, assembly GCA_038254735.1. Lineage (GTDB taxonomy): Bacteria > Actinomycetota > Thermoleophilia > Solirubrobacterales > Solirubrobacteraceae > Palsa-465. Next base: position 988 of record JBBSFX010000028.1, on the reverse strand, counting down.
CGATCGCCCGGCTGGCGGCGCCGTGAACATCGCGCCACTCCGTACCCGGAGCGCACCGCTCGATCGCTGCCAGTTGCGCCGCCCGCACCACCGAGTGGAGCTCGCGCTGCTCGGGGCCGAGCCGACCGCCGACGGGATAGGTGCGGGTGACGTCGGCGGCGTAGCCGCGGTGGGCGGCGCCCGCGTCGATCAGCACGAGGTCGCCGTCGACGAACCGCCGGCCCGTGGGGGGGAAGTGGAGCACGGCCGAGTTCGGCCCCGAGGCGATGATCGTCTCGTAGGCCATCGCCTCGGCGCCGTAGCGGAACGCCGCCGCCTCGAGCTCGATCTGCGCCTCCCGCTCGCTCGTGCCCTCGACCAGCACCGCGACGACGGCGGCGAACCCGGCCGTGGTGGCCTCGGCGGCGGCCCGCATCCGCGCAAGCTCGATGGCGTCCTTGACCCGGCGTACATCGTTGAGGGCGTAACGAAGCTCCTCGCCGAGCTCGGCGTCGAGCGCGACCGCCGGCGGCGGCGTCCCCAGCCCGGCCGTCGGGCGCCCGGCGCGGGCGCGCAGCCAGGGCTCGAGCTCGGGGAGCGGCAGCCCGGAGGCGTCCTCGTCGGACGCGCCCGACCACAGTCGCTCGGCGCTCGTCACCGGGGCGACGAAGTCGAACCAGCCCGCGCCGGGGTCGTAGGCCAGCACCCCGCCGGGGCGGTTGCGGTCGGTCAGGTAGAGGTACTCGGAGTGAGCCAGGAAGGGGTAGGTGAGGTCGCCGCGGCCGGGCACGCCGAGCGGCTCCCCGGCGCCGACCAGCACGACCGCGTCATCCGGCTCCCAGGCCACCGCCAAGGCACCGCGGCGGCGCGCTAGTCGGAAGTTTTTGCCGTTGACGGTCGTTGTGGCCCGGTTCTTCAGGGTTTTCCAGGTTTTTGGCGGGGTTTTCCTTGGCTACTTCGGTGTGGTCGCGAGCAGCTCGAACGCTCGGGTCTGGAGCGCGGTCGGGGT
>JBBSFX010000027.1:0-39653 GCA_038254735.1 Solirubrobacterales bacterium | reverse complement strand
CTGGGCGCCGAACTCCGGCCCGGCGCGCAGGAAGTCGCTGAGATAGGGGCCGATCAGCGGCCCGGTGCCGTTGATGTTGACGCCCACGATCGTCGCCCAGTAGGAGCGCTGGTCGAACGGCAGCAGATAGCCGGAGAAGCTCATCGCCAGCGTGAGGATCAGCAGCACGACGCCGATGATCCAGGTCAGCTCGCGCGGGTACTTGTAGGCGCCGAAGAAGAACACGCGCGCCATGTGCAGGAAGATCAGGATCACCATCACCGAGGCGCCCCACTTGTGCATCGCGTGGACGAACTGGCCGAGGAACGCCTGGTCGTTGATGTAGCGGATCGACTCGTAGGCGCCGCCGCCCACGTCCGGCTTGTAGAACATAGCCAGGAACACGCCGGTGACCGCCTGGTTGAGGAACGCGAACAGCGTCGCCGAGCCGAGCGTGTAGAACCAGTTGATTCCCTTGGGGACCTTGCGGAACAGCATCCAGCGCAGGCCCGGGGACAGCGAGGTGCGCTCGTCGACCCAGTCGACGACGCTGATGCCCGCCTCGGCGGCGGTCTCCCGCGGGCCGAGCCGACCGCTCTCGTCGCCGGGACGGCGCGGCTTGGGCTGCAGGGACTTCGGAAGCGGCGGGGCGGGGAGCTTGGGCATGAAGACCTACCGGGGGTTAGCTCTTCGGGAGGATCGAGGTGGAGAAGCGCTTGGGATAGAGGAACTGGCCGATGCCGTCGAGCGGCTGGGCCGGGTCGCGCGGCGAGAACCGCTCGAGCTCGGAGTTGACCGAGTACCGGGGGCCGACCTGCACGAGCTGCTGGCCGCCGGCGGGGTCGTTGATGACGCGGGTGTAGAAGCGGTCCAGCGGGCGCACCGGCGGACCCCCGGTGACCAGGCCGCGGAAGTTGTACACGCCGCCGTGGCACGGGCAGACGAAGCGCTCGGCGGCCTCGACGTAGCGGACCGGACAGCCGAGGTGCATGCACCGCGAGGACAGCGCGATGTACTTGTTGTACTTGTCCTCGGGCTCGGTGTCGATCGCCGGGTTGCGCAGGCGCATGTAGGCGATCGTCGTGCCCGCCTCGCCGATCCCCTCGACCAGCGTGATCACCTTGGTCACGTAGGCCATGTCGTTGAAGTCGGCGACGGTCCCGACCGTCTGCCATTGGAACGGGACGCGGCTGAACAGCGGCCCCAGCGCGAAGCCCAGCGCCGGCAGCGTGAACGCCGCGGCGGCGACCGCGCCGGCGCCCTGGGCCGAGACGTTGATGAACGCGCGGCGCGTGACCGTCTCGCCCTCGAAGGCCCCCGGCATCCCGCGATCGGCGGTGTACTTCGACTTGGCTTGCTTGTGTCGATCGGGCATCTGGTCGTAGCTGGTTCTCGCGGCCGCTTCCCGCGCCGTGAGACAAGATTACCGTCAGCGCCGCGCGGACGGCGCGCTAGAGGGGTCGCTGAGGCGCACCGCGGCGAGCCGCAGTTCCGCGGCCGCTGCGGGGCTTTCCGCCCGCGCCCGGGCTTTTGCCTGCTGATACCGCGGATCGCTCCCCCAGCCGATCGCCGCGCTCCCGGCCGCCCAGATCGCGGTGAGGCGGTCGCGATCGCTCCCCGCCGCGGCCTGGGCGATCAGGGAGATCGTGTCGCCCAGCTCGGTGACGGCCTCGAGGTCGCCCAGCGCGGCGAGGCGCGAGAGCCCCATCGCGTACAGGTGGTCGCCGAGCAGCAGCGCCAGGTCGGGATCCCCGGGGTGGACCGCGGGCGCGCGGCCGGCCACCACCGGGGCGCCGTAGTGCAGCAGCACGCCCTCCAGGATCATCTCCAGCAGCAGCTCATAGCCGGCCTCGTGGCCGCGGGCCCGCGGGCCAGCGGCGGCGCGCTGCACGGGCCCCGGCGCGGCGGTGGCGGAGCCCGGCACGGTCTCGGACGCGGGCGCGGCGGTCAGCTCGGCCAGCGTGCCCCCCTCGGCGCGGAGCGCCTCGATCAGCGTCCGGCGTCCATCGGCGACGCTCCTCATCGCGACTCCAGCGCGGCGAACGCGGCGGCGGCGGCGGCCACCGTCAGCTCGACGTCCTCCGGGCGGTGGGCGAGCGACGGAAACCACGCCTCGAACTGCGACGGCGGCGGGTATACGCCCCGCGCGAGCAGGCCGCGGGACCAGGCGGCATGCGCGTCGAGGTCGCAGGCGGCGGCACCGGCATAGTCGCGCACGGGGTCCGCGGTGAAGAACGTGGTCACCAGCCCCGGGAGGCTCTGGACCTGGACCGCCCGCCCGTGCTCCGCGCCGGCGGCCCGCAGGCCGTCGGCGAGCGCCTGGGTGGTCGCCGCGAGCCGCGCGTAGGCGGCGGCATCGAGTCGGGTGATCGTGGCCAGGGCGGCGGCCACGGCCAGTGGGTTGCCCGACAGCGTCCCGGCCTGGTAGACGTCGCCGGCGGGGGCGATCCGCTCCATCAGCGCGCGCGAGCCGCCGAACGCCGCGGCGGGCAGGCCGCCGCCGGCGATCTTGCCCAGGATCGTCAGGTCGGGGAGCACGCCGTAGCGCTCCTGGGCGCCGCCGGCGGCCACGCGGAAGCCGCTGATCACCTCGTCGAACACGAGCAGCGCGCCGGTGTCGGTGGCCCGCTCGCGCAGCAGCTCGAGGAACCCGGGCGCCGGCGGCACGAGTCCCATGTTGGCCGGGATGGGCTCGGCGAGGATCGCCGCGGGCCGGTGGCGCTCGGTTGCCTCGTGGAGCGCCGCAGCGTCGTTCCAGGGCACGACCACCGTCGCCGCCGCCGCGCTCTCGGGCACGCCGGGGCTGGCCGGAATCCCCTGGGTGGCGAGACCCGAGCCGGCCTGGGCCAGGAGGCCGTCGACGTGGCCGTGGTAGGCGCCGGCGAACTTCAGCACCAGCTCGCGTCCGGTCGCGGCCCGGGCGAGGCGGATCGCACTCATCGTCGCCTCGGTGCCCGAGGAGGTCATCCGCACCATCTCCACCGACGGGACGCGGGCGGCGATCAGCTCGGCGAGCTCGACCTCGCCCTCGGTCGGGGCGCCGAAGCTCGTGCCGCGGGATGCCGCCTCGGTGACCGCGGCGATCACCGCCGGGTGGGCGTGCCCGAGGATCAGCGGGCCCCACGAGCACACCCAGTCGACGTACTCGTGGCCATCCGCGTCGCGGATCCGGGCGCCCGCGCCGCCGGCCACGAAGATCGGGTCGCGGCCGATCGCACGCATCGCGCGCACCGGCGAGTTGACGCCGCCCGGCAGCCGCCTCAGGGCGCGTGCGTAGAGCTCACTCGATCGGGCGGTGCGGAGGCCGCCTACCGACACGCAACCCGCCCGCGGTGTTTCGCCTCAACGTTGGCCGTGATGTTGGCCGCCAGGCCAACTCGCAATGCCGGCGTAGCCGGCACCGTGATGTTGGCCGCCAGGCCAACTCGCAATGCCGGCGTAGCCGGCACCGTCACGCGTGCTCGCGCTCCCATGCGCGGTGCTCGCCGGTGAAGTACAGCAGGCGGGTCTTCTTGAACTCGGTCGAGGAGTACAGCGTGGAGCGCTCGGTGATCCCGGTCTGCTCGGCGATCGAGTCGAGGATCGCGTCGCACTCCTCCTTGGAGCGGCCGTGGGCCATCGTGAACACCGAGTAGGGCCAGTCGGCGTAGGTGGGACGCTGGTAGCAGTGCGAGATCCCGCGGAACGCGGCCATCCGTGGGCCGATCTCCGTAATCCGCTCGTCGGGCACCTTCCAAACGCCCATGCCGTTGGCGCTGAAGCCGGCGCGGCGGTGAAACAGGATCGCCGCCACGCGGCGGAGCAGCCGGCGCTCGCGCATCGTCTCGAGGTGGGCGAGCAACCGCTCCTGGCCGACCCCCAGCTCCGCCGCGGCCGGCGCGTAGGGCTCCGGGATCACCGGCATGTCGCCCTGGAGCGCGCGGATCACCGCGACGTCGAACTCGTCGTAGGGCTGCGGGTCGGTCTCGGCGGGGACGACGGCCTCGGCGGCGGCGGTGGCCAGCGCCTCGGTCCCGGCCTCCATCTCGAGGTCCATGCGGATCTTGAACAGCTTCAGCGTCGGCAGCTGGCGAATCGACTCGGCGCCGGCCAGCTCGCTGAGCCGCAGCAGGGTCCCCTCGAGGCCGAGCGGCGAGTCCGCCTCTGTGGCGATCGTGAACCAGATGTTGAACTCGTGGTTGCGCAGGTAGTTGTGCGAGACGCCGGGATGGGCGTTGATCACGTTGGCCGCCCGCCACGGGTTCTCGGGGTCGACCTTGGCCGCCACCAGCATCGAGGTGTAGCCGAGCGCGCGGGTGTCGAAGATCGGGGTGACCTGGCGGATGATGCGCTCGTCGAGCAGCCGCTGGACGCGCGCCATGACCTCGTCCTCGGTCAGGCCGGCGGCGGCGGCGACGTGCTGGTACGGGCGCGGGGCGATCGGGAAGCTGCCCTGCATCAGGTTGAGCAGCCGGCGGTCGAGGTCGTCCAGGGGAACGGCGGCGCCGTCCTTGCGGGAGCGCAGCTTGGGGCCGAAGCCGGTGCCGGCCCGCGCGGGGTCGTCTACTGCAGCCATCGCGCGGCCTCCTTTGCGTGGTAGGTGATGATGATGTCGGCCCCGGCGCGGCGGATCGAGGTCAGGGTCTCGAGCACGGCGGCGCGCTCGTCCAGGTAGCCCGCGGCGGCCGCGGCCTTCAGCATCGCGTACTCGCCGCTGACGTTGTAGGCGGCCAAGGGCATCGCCGTCTCGTCCTTGACCCGGCGGATCAGGTCGAGGTAGGGGAGCGCCGGCTTGACCATCAGCATGTCGGCGCCCTCCTCGACGTCGAGGCGGGCCTCGCGCAGCGCCTCCTCGCCGTTGGCCGGGTCGATCTGGTAGCCGCGGCGGTCGCCGAACGCCGGCGCCGAGGCGGCGGCCTCGCGGAACGGACCGTAGAAGGCAGAGGCGAACTTGGCCGAGTAGGCGAGGATCGGCGTCTCGGTCAGGCCGTCGTCGTCGAGCGCGGCACGAATCACGCCGACGCGCCCGTCCATCATGTCGCTGGGGGCGATCACGTCGGCGCCGGCGCGGGCCTGGGAGACGGCGGTGCGGGCGAGCAGCTCGAGCGTGGCGTCGTTGTCGACCACGACACGATCCCCGCCCACCCGGATGAGCCCGCAGTGACCGTGGTCGGTGTACTCGCACAGACACAGGTCGGTGATCACCAGCAGCCCCGGGTGGGCCTCCTTGATCGCGCGGGTGGCCAGCTGCACGACCCCCTCCTCGTCCCAGGCCCCGCTGCCCTCGGGATCCTTGGCCGCCGGCAGCCCGAACAGCAGCACCCCGGGAATGCCCAGCGCGGCGGCCTCGCCGGCCTCGGCGACGGCGTGGGCGATCGACAGGCGGTCGATCCCGGGCATCGCCTCGATCGGCTCGCGCCGGTCGATCCCGTGGGCGACGAACATCGGGTAGACGAGCTCGCGGGCGTCGAGCCGGGTCTCGCGGACCAGCCCGCGCAGCGACGGCGTGGCGCGCAGGCGGCGGAGGCGGGTCTGGGGAAAGGCCATGGCCACTTCCGAGGATACCCGCAGGATTCGGCCGGCCGGCTGGTAGGCTGGGTGACGTGGCGGATCTCCAGAAGCGCGGCGGTTACACGCCCCGGCGCGCCCGCGAGCAACGGGCCTACCGGCTCGTGCAGGTCGGCGGTGTCACCGGCGCGGCCGGCGTGGTCGCTCTGCTGCTGGCCGTGGTGGGGGCGATCGGCTACGGACTGCCCGTGGTGCTGCTGCTGGTCTCGGTCATCTCCGTGGTCATGTTCCGCGGCATGACCTCCCGCTAGCCCCCCCGCGCTCAGCCCGCGAAGCGCCGTAGCGACAGGCGGGCGAGCACCCAGAAGACGCCGGTGAGCACCGCGAGGTGCAGCAGCGGCAGCGCGATCCCCGGCGAGGCGCCGCCGAACGCGTTCTCCGCCGCCTGCAGCGCGGCCTTGAACGGGAACAGGAAGGCGACGACGTCGAGCAGCGAGCCGACGCCGCCGGACACGGCGTCGGCCGGGATCAGCGCGACGAAGGCGATCGGCAGCGACAGCAGCAAGGCCAGCAGCGATGCCGCGCTGAGGTCGCGGGCGAAGCCCCCGATCGCCGCCCCGAGCGCGCCGAAGGCGAGGCCGCCGAAGGCCAGCGCCAGCACCCACAGCCCAAAGCGCGACCACCCGAGGGGCACGAACAGCGACACCCCGATGGCCATCACCAGCGCCGAGCCGGCGCCGCAGGCCGCCGCCAGGACGACCTTCTCCGACAACAGCGTCCCCGGTGTCACGAGCCCGCGGACGAGGCGCGCGTAGGCGTTCTCGGTGCGCTCGACGGCCAGCGTCCCCGCGGCCACGAGCAGCGTCACCAGCATCAGCGAGACGATCACCGCGATCGCCACCGCGTAGGAGTCGCTCGGCGTCGTGCGCCCGGCCAGCTGCGTCTGCTCGACGGTCAGCGGTGCCCCGATCGAGCCGAGCACGGGGCCCGCGAAGGCCAGCCCCTGGATCGCGATGCCGGCGAACGAGGACACCTGGGCGAGCGGCGGGCGCAGGGGCGAGCGGCGGGGCAGCGCGGCCACGGTGGCGTCGACGATCGCCTTCGAGGCGCGTAGGCCGAGCAGGCGGACGCTCTGGCCGAGGATGCTGACGACGCCGCCGCCCAGCACCTGCTGGAGATCGGAGACGGCGACCCGCAGCACCTGTTTGGACACCCCCGCCTGGACCTGCACGAGCCGCGCGTCGATCGCCTGCTCGACGTACTGGCGCTCGATCGGGTCGCGGGTGTTCAGCACCAACTGGACGGTCGGGCTCCCCACGCCGTTGCGGACCAGGCTCTGGATCTGGGCGACGATGTCGGAGGGGACGATCAGCGCCGCCAGCGCCTCGCCGTCGCGGACCTTGGCCACCGCCTCGGCGGCGGAGCCGACCCTGATCGGGTCGATCGAGGCGTACAGCAGCTTGGCGTAGCGGGAGATGTCGATTCGCTGGCTCCCGAACGAGATCTTGCCCTGGCCGGGCGGCACGCCGCTGTAGACCGCCACCTTGGGCCGGCCCGGCGGGCTCGAGAGGGCGAAGCCGATCATCAGCGCGATCACGATCGGGTAGACGATCAGCGTCCCCACCAGCAGCGGCGAGCGGCGCAGGATCTGCAGGTCCTTGACGAGCAGCCAGCGCATCAGTGGCCGTGGTGGCGCAGGAAACCGACGAACGCGCGCTCGAAGTCGGGCTCGCCGGTCGCCCCGGCGACCCGCCGGAGCTCGGCCGGCGTCCCGGTGAACAGCAGCTCGCCGTCGACCAGCACCAGCACGCGGTCGGCGTAGCGCTCGGCCTCGGCGACGTTGTGGGTCGAGTAGACGACGGTCGTGCCGCGGCCGGTCAGCCCGCCGATGAACTCCCACAGGCGCTCGCGCTGGCGCGGATCCAGCGAGGAGGAGGGCTCGTCAAGCAGCAGCACGGGCGGCTCGCAGAGCAGGCCGATGGCGATGTTGACGCGCTGGCGGTTGCCACCCGAGAGCGTCCCGACCGCGTCCTCGGCGCGGTCCTCGAGCCCGGTCTGGGCGAGCATCTCACGGACGGCGGCCTCAGGGTCGGCGAGGCGCTCGAGCCGCGCGAACAGCCGCAGGTTCTCGGCCACCGACAGCTTTGAGTAGAGCGCCGGCTGCTGCGGCACCCACCCGAGCTCGCGGCCCGGACGAGAGACCTCGCCGGTGTCGGGCGCCAGCACGCCGGCGAGGATCGACAGCAGCGTCGTCTTGCCCGCGCCGTTGGGGCCGATCACCGCCACCTGCTCGCCCGGGTGGAGCTCGAAGCCGACCCCCGCGAGCACCGTCCGCGCGCCGAAGCGCTTGCTCAGCGCGGTCGCCGCGAGCGTCACAGCGGACGCCCCGGTGCGAGCGGAGGTGGACACGCGCGGGCTACCCGGGGGTCCGCACGCGCGGTTCGAGCGAGGCGCCGCAGGCGCGGCAGAACGCGTCGTCGGACCCGGGCGGGGCGCCGCAGTCGGGGCAGCGATCGGGACCCAGCGACATCACCCCGGCCCCCGGCGTGCTCACCATCCACGGCTCGAGCACGAGGTGGCGGCGCAGGTACAGCACCGTGGCACGGATCACCGCGGCGACCGGGAGCGCCACCAGCGCGCCCGCGATCCCGTACAGCTGATAGCCGATCAGCAGCGAGAGGATGATCAGGATCGGGTTGATCCGCAGCGAGATGCGGAACACCTGCGGCGCGACGAAGTGCCCCTCGAGCTGCTGCAGGGCGACGAACAGCAGCACCACCCAGACGGCCGAGAGCGGGTCGTTGAACAGCGCCACGAGCACCGCCGGCGCCGGCCCGATGATCGGCCCGACGTAGGGGATGAACTCCATCAGGCCGTAGAAGGCGCCGAAGAAGATCGTGTACCGCTGGCCGTCGGGGAAGATCCCGGCGACGCCGAAGACCCACAGCGCCAGCGCGGCGCTCGTGCCCATGATCAGGCTGAACATCAGCTGTCCGCGCATGTAGCCCGAGACGGCGCGCTGGACGAGCAGCGGGAAGTCGTCCTCCGGGGTGCCGTCGCCGGGCGGCACGATCCGCCGCACGAGCTCGCCGATCGAGCGGCCGTAGACGAGCATGTAGATCGACAGGACCAGGATCAGCACCAGGTCGAAGGAGATCGTCACCACCCCGCCGAGCAGATCGCGGGAGAACGTGACGATGCTCCCCGAGCTCTTGAGCAGGTCGTGCTGGAGGGTCTGGAGCGCCGTCTGGCCCTGCTGCTGGATCTTGACCTTGATCCCGTTGCCGTCGAGCCAGCCCTGCAGCTGCACGAGGTCCCGGTTGGCCTGGGTGATCAGGTGCGGCACCTGGTCGGCGAAGTGGCTGACCTGGAGGCTGACCGGGTTTGACAGCGCCACCCCGACGGCGGCGGCGGCGGCGAACAGCCCGACGTAGACGCTGAGGACAGCCAGGCCGCGCGGTAGCGCGCGCTCGAGCCTGCGGACCGCCGGGTTCAGCATCAGCGCGACGAGCGAGGCGACGGTGACGATCAGGACCACCGATCCGACCGCCCGGGCCAGCGCCCACAGACCGAGCAGCGCCAGCGGCAGCAGCACCATCTGGACCCACCGCGGCACCACCACGGGCGCCACGGGATGCCGCCGCGGCTCGAGCGGCCTCGGTGTCCCGGGGTCGCTGACTCCCCGCAGCCGCGCCTCGGCATCCCGCCGCTGCGGACTCCAGCGCACACGTAGACGCTTCGGATCCATGCAGGTGGAAGTATCCCCCCCCGTGGACCTCGTCACCACCCCCAGCGCCAGCACCGCGGTCCTGTTCGTCGGCGACGTCGTCGGCGGGATCGGCAAGCGGGTGCTGTTGCACCTGCTGCCGGTCCTGCGCGAGCGCCTGGCCCCCGACTTCGTCGTCGTCAACGCCGAGAACGTGGCCGGTGGGCTCGGCATCACCCCGAAGATCGCCCGCGAGCTGTTCGCCGCCGGGGTCGACGTGATCACGCTGGGCAACCACACCTATCGCCACCGTGAGGTGTATCCGTACCTCGACGAGGAGGAGCGGATCCTGCGGCCGGCCAACTTCCTGCGCAGCCAGCCCGGCCACGGCTCTTGCGTGGTGGAGCGCGGCGGCGTGCGGCTCGGCGTGGTGTCGCTGTCGGGCGACCTGTACATGAACGCCGGGCGCCCGGCGTTCCCAGAGGCCGACGCGGCGCTGCACTCGCTGAGAGGACAGACCGAGCATGTGCTGGTCGACATGCACGCCGAGGCGACGAGCGAGAAGGTCGGGATGGGCTGGCATCTTGACGGCCGCGTGAGCGCCGTCGTCGGCACCCACACCCACATTCCCACGGCCGACGCGCGCGTGCTCCCGGGCGGGACCGCGTACATCACCGACGTCGGCATGACCGGCCCGCGTGGCGGCGTGATCGGCGTCAAGCGCGAACAGGCGCTCGAGTCGATGATCACCAAGATGCCGGTCCGCTTCGAGACCGCGACCGATGACCCGTGGCTGAACGGCGTCCTGATCCGCTGCTCGGCGGCGATGCGGGCCGACTCGATCGAGGCGGTGCTCGAGCCCGCGGCCGGGATCACCTGACCCGCGGCCGGACGGGAGAATCGTCGCCAGGCGGTTCTCCGAAGCCGAGCGCTGACAGGCGATCGGCCACGATCGGGATCCCGGCCCGCGGCCGCGACTCGCCCGCGGTGAACGCGCGCAGCGCCGGGGCGAGCCGCGAGCCCGGGTGCGAGCACACCAGCGCCACCATCACCAGCGGGAAGAACCACGGGATGTAGAGGTAGAACCAGTGGCTGATCCCGAGCTGGACAGCGATCATCACGGCGGCGGCGAGCGCGGCGACCTCGACGATCCCGCGGCGGCGCGGCACGAACGCCACCGCCAGCGCGAGCCCCGCGCCGAGCCCCTGGACGAGGTGCTGCTCGGCCGACAGTCCGCCCCACAGCCCCCAGATCGAGAACGGCGAGCCACGGTTGGCCTGATAGGAGATCGCGTCGGTCCAGAACGCGCGGAGGCTGTGCTCGGTCAGCACGGGCACGAACAGAGCGACCACGGCGATCGCGTAGGCGAGCACGTAGGCGAACAGCGCGCGCTTGCGCGGCCATTCGCCGGCGCCGCGCAGGAGCAGTGGCCCGAGCGCCAGGGGAGCGAACTTGGTCAGGCCGGCCAGCGCCCCCGCCACACCCCGCGCCGGGGCGGAGGAGATCACCAGCAGCGCCAGCACGATCAGGCAGGCGACGAGCGAGTCGTTGGAGTTCGACGACAGCGCGTACAGCGTGAACGGGTAGGCGGCCCAGGCGTAGGCGAGCACGACCCCGGTCGCGGGTCCGCGGATCCGCCGGCCGAGCAGGAACAGGCCGGCCAGCGTCAGCAGGTCGAAGGCGATCGCCGCGGCATGGACGGCCGGGAGGGCGTCCCAGGCGCCGCTCCAGCCGAAGATCGCCCGCGCCGGCACGTAAGCGTAGTAGTTGACCGGGCCGTAGGTGTCGCCGTTGGGGTTGTCGACCGGCCAGCCTCCGTACAGCGGCTGGCCGTGGGTCAGCTTGTCGGCCCCGATCACACCCGCGTAGCCGACGTCGATGACGTTCGAGTTGGCGATGTTCAGGCCGACCCGAAAGCCGACCAAGAACACCACCGCGACGACCATCCACGACACGGGCACGATCACCCGCAGCGGCTCTCGCGCGCGGCCCCTGCCGAACGCCAGCAGCAGCATTCGCGCCAGCAGGTAGAGCAGCGGCGGATACACGAGCGGCACCGAGAGCCCGATGCGGGCGTGGTTGAACAGGGCCAGCGAGACCGAGAACGCGAGCAGCACCAGCAGGTCAAGGTGCAGCAGCGTCGGCCGCCGGCGCCAGGGCAGGAACGGCGCCACGAACACCACCGACAGTGGGATCCACAGCCACCAGCTGTTGACCCGGCGGCCGAACGCGCCGGCGTAGCCGCGGGCCATCGTCCACGCCACCTGGAAGCCGCTCCACGCCTCGGTCACGCGGCCGGTGAGGTCCGACACGTACACCTGCAGCAGCTCGTGCTGGGACGCCGCCCGGTGCCCGCGCGAGCCCGGCGCCGGAGGCGGGGTGAACCAGCTGACCTGCCAGCGTCCCGGACCCTTGGTGTACTCGTAGGCGATCAGGTGGTGGTGGTGGTGCAGCTCGGCCACCACCACCGTCGAGCGCGCCGCAGCTCGCTCGACGGCGGCGGCGGTCAGGCGAAAGCCGGCGGGCGGGCGGTAGCGCTCCGTGACCAGCACCGGGGTGTTGGGGTTGGGTGCCGACAGCGAGGTCACCGACGCCGTCCGGCGCGCGAACGGACCGGTGGGCGTGGCGGCGGCGACCGGCGCCGCGCACGTGAGCACCGCCACGAGCCCCAACACCGATCCCGGCCACAGCAGCACCCCCGCGGACCGGCCGCGCGAGCGGACCCCGCGGCGGCGGCTCAGGCCCGGAAGCTCCAGAGCTTCTGGCCGAGGAAGGAGAGCGGCGTGCTCGCCGCGACGGCGATCGCCTGCGCCAGCAGCTTGACCATCCCGGCGCCGCTGACCAGCGAGATCAGCACGACTTCGGTGAAGCCGAACGCGACGAGCGAGACGAGGAAGAAGCGGGCCCCCTGCCGCACGGGGTGATGCGCTTTGGCGTCGAAGGTCCAATGCCGGTTGAGCCAGAAGTTGTTGATCACGGAAACCAGGAAGGCGATCACCGAGGCTACCCGGTAGTCGATCGTCAGGAGATGGACGCAGGCGGCGAACACGAGCAGGTTGACCACGTACCCGCTGGCCCCGACGGCGGCGAAGCGGACGAGCTGCAGCCAGTTGGCGGGGTGGCGGACGCCGTGGCGGACGCGATGGCGCAACGGCCGCATCACGGCCCCGGCGTCGCCCTCGATCGCGTCGGGGAAGTCGATGCCGGGAAATTGGATCGCCGTCGTCATCTCGTCGGGCACCCGCGGGAATCTATCGGCGGATTCTCGGAACTCCGTAAGCCTGCCCGGCGCTAACAGGCTTTTAATGGCCGTCGCCGAGTCCGAAGTGGGCGCGAATCATCGGCGTCACGTCGCGCAACGACCACTGCTCGCGCGCGTCGCGTGAATCCATGCCCGCCGTCCCCTCGGTGCCGCACCACAACAGCGCGCCGAGCGAGTCGGAGCGGTGCAGCGATCCGTGGCTGCCGCCGCCGACGTGATCGGCGCCGCCCCAGTCGACGAACTCGTAGCCCGGCGCGGCCGACAGCAGCACGTCGCCGGCGGTCGGACACCGCAGCGCCGAGTAGACCCGGCTCAGCGCGTCCGGGTACTCGGGGGCGAGGAAGCGGCCGTCCTCGATCCGCGCCCCGAGCGCCGCCAGCTCGCCGTCGACGCTCCAGCGCTCGCCCCGCAGGTCGGTGAGATCGCCGCCCGCCACGAACCGCAGCTCGCCGCGCGACGAGCGCACGACGGCCTCCGGGATGTCGGTGCCGGAGGCCAGCGACAGGATCAGGTCGACTCCCTCCAGCCCGGCGGCGATGTCCGCGACGCGGACACAGAGCTCGTCGCGGCGCTCCTCGTCGAGCGCGTAGACCATCGCCGAGCGCTGGGCGGGACTCAGCGCCAGCTCGGCCCCGATCGAGCGCGCCGCACTGTTGGTGGCCACGTGGAACTCGGCGAACGCATGGTCGAGCCGAATCCGCGCCTCGACGGCGGCCTGCGAGTGGTCCGAGCAGACGACGACGGCGTGCTGAGCGAGGAACGCGTCGGCGCCGCCGGCCGCGTGCATCAGCCGCTCGAGCTGGCGGTCGGCGTTGGCGATCGAGGTGATCTGGGCGTGGGGGCCGTTCTTGTGCGACCAGGCGTCGTTGTCGGGCAGCGAGAACAGCATGAAGTCGAACAGGTCGTTCTCGACCAGATAGGCGCCGACACAGCCCGTGTGCTGGTCGCGCACGCCGGGCATCCCGAGCTGGCCGCGGCAGCCGGTCTTGCGCGACGCGTAGAGGTCGGCGTAGAACAGCTCGAGCGGGCCGTCGATCGTGCGGCGGAACAGGGTCGAGGTGACGATCCGAGCCAGCGCCGACTCGTTGGAGACCTCGTGCTGGTGGCGGCCCCGATAGATCAGATAGGTCGTGCCGGCGGTGCGCACGTCGGCGTCGTCGAGCGACTCGAACACCGTCTCGACGTCGTGGGAGAGGTGGTCGGCGTTCATCCGGTAGACGGTGTCGGTCATCGAGCGCAGCACCCCGAACTGGCGGGTGGCGGAGAAGCTCGAGCCGTACTCGACGTAGCGCGCCTCCTCCCGGTGGTACCAGTTCATGCTCGGGATCAGGTGCTCGTCGGGCCCGACGCCGGTGGTGATCGAGGCCGCGCACACCGGCGTCACCGAAGGGAACGCCGCCGCGCACTCGTCGACGTACGTGCCCTCGGCGGCGATCCGCTGCAGCGCCGGCGCGCGCCCCGCCGCGATCGCCCGGTCGAGCATCTCCGGCTTGAGCGCGTCGATGACTACGAGCACCAGCTTCTTCTGGTTCATGCGCCACCTGCCGAGCCCCCAGGCGAGGGCCCGCCGCCCGCCGAGAGAATCGCCCCCCGGGCGATTCTCTCAAGGCCCGAGCCCCCAGGCGAGGGCCCGCCGCCAGGCGAGGGCCCAATCACCGAAGGATCCGCAGGCCGGCGTACTTCTCTCCCTCGCGCCGGCGCCCGGCCAACAGCAGCCACAGGCTCGCAAGCAGCGCGATCACGCCGACCGGAGGAGCGATTATCGAGAGCGCCGCCAGCAGCAGGCCGATCGCCTCGGCGTAGATCGGCAGCGCCGTCGCGGCGGCGGCGTCGAGGCGCCGGCGGACCCGGGCGAACAGCGGCCGGGTGGCCGCGGCGCCGATCGTCGCGCAGATCACGCCGCCGATGAGCCCCGGCCACACCACGTAGTGGCCACGGGCGAGCGAGCCGGCGAACAGCAGTGCCCCGATCACGGCGGCGACGGCACCGAGGCCGAGCGCCACCGGGCGCGATTCCAGGCGCTCGCCGGCGAAGCGCCGCTCGAGCACCGACAGCAGCACCGAACCGATCACCAGGACGAGCAGGAATGGCGCCTGTTGCAGGAAATTGTACGAGGTGTGGTCGAAGTGGATCTCGACGTTGCCGGCTGCCAGCGCGCACACCACCAGCGCGGGAAGGAACGGGCGGATGCCGACGGCGAGGGCCGCTCCGATCCCCTGGAAGATGTCGAAGACGAGATGCACCGTGCTGTACCGTGACCAGACGTGACGATAGACGACGTGCCGGTTTCGCCGGCGTTGCGAGCTCGCCTGGCGGCCGATCTCGCGATGACACCTCGGTCCAGCCGATGAGCTCGAAGCGCCCACGCTCCACGGCCCGGGACATCGAACGCTACGCGGCGCTGTTCGCCGACCGCACCAAGGTGATGAGATCCTCGGCGATGCGCGACCTGATGGCGCTGACCGAGCGCGAGGACGTGATCTCGCTGGCCGGGGGCCTCCCCGACACCTCGACCTTCCCGCCCGACTCCTACGCGTCGCTGATGGGCACGGTGGCCGCGCAGTCGTGTGCGCGGGCACTCCAGTACGGCCCGACCGAGGGGCTGTCGGTGCTCAAGCGCTGCATCGTCGAGGTGATGGCCGCGGAGGCGATGAGCGTCGATCTCGACGAGGTCCTGGTCACCACCGGAGGGCAGCAGGTCATCGACCTGGTCTGCAAGACGCTGCTCGACCCGGGCGACGTGGTCGTCGCCGAGGCGCCCACCTACCCGGGCGCGGTGCCGACGTTCTGCGCGTATCAGGCCGACGTCGTTCAGGTGACGATGGACCGCGACGGGATTCGCACCGACGAGCTCGAGGCGACGCTCGACGCCCTCGAGCGCGACGGGCGGCGGCCGAAGTTCATCTACACGGTGCCGAACTTCCACAACCCCGCCGGTGTGACGCTGTCGCTGGAGCGCCGCCACGAGCTGGTGCGGATCGCCGGCGAGCGCGAGATCCTCGTGCTCGAGGACAACCCCTACGGGCTGCTGCGCTACGAGGGCGAGCGGCTCCCGACGCTGCGCGCGCTCGACGACGAGTTCGTAATCTACGCCAGCACCTTCTCGAAGATCCTCTCGCCCGGGGTGCGCCTCGGCTGGGCCGTTGCCCCGGCACCGGTGCTGGCGAAGATGAACATCGGCAAGCAGGCCTCCGACCTGTGCTCGTCGTCGATCTCCCAGTACTTCGTCGCGGCGTACTTCGACTCCGGTCCGTGGGAGGACTACGTGCGCTCGCTGGTCGAGATCTACCGCCGCCGCCGCGACGTGATGCTCGACTCACTGGCCGAGCACTTCCCCCGCGAGGCCGAGTGGACCCATCCCCAGGGAGGCCTGTTCATCTGGGCCACGCTGCCCGACTACATCGATACCACCGATCTGCTGGCGCGGGCGCTCGAGGATCACGTCGCGTTCGTCCCCGGCCGCGCCGCCTACGTCGACGGCCGCGGCGGCAGCTCGATGCGGCTGAACTTCTCCGGGGTCGGCGAGGACCGGATCCGCGAGGGGATCCGCCGGATCGGCGAGGTCGTTCGCGAGCAGGTCGCCCTGTACGGCACCCTCACCGGAACGCCGGGGGCCGGGATCCCGCGCGGCGGCGAGGGCCGCTGGCTGGTCGGCGCCCCGACCGCGGCCGAGCCGCCGCCGGACGGGCCGGACGTGCCGGACGGGCCGGCCGGGCCGCCGCCGCTCGACGAGGAGCTGGCGCAGGTTCTCCGGCTCCCCCGCACGCGCAAGCGCGCGGGCTGATCTCCGTGAGCGTGAGCATCCTCCCGAGAACCGCCCCGGCGGAGATCAGCCCCCCTTCGAGATGAGCCGCGTCGCGGTGCTGAAGGGCGGACGCTCGCTCGAGCGCCAGGTGTCGCTGAAGTCCGGCGCCCGGGTCCAGGACGCGCTGCAGCGCGTCGGCCACGAGGCGCTGGCGATCGACGTCGGGCGCGACCTCGTCGAGCAGCTGTCGGCGGCCGCCCCGGACCTCGCATTCGTGGCGCTGCACGGCCGCGACGGCGAGGACGGGACCGTGCAGGAGCTGCTCGACGTGATGGGGATCCCGTTCACCGGCTCGGGCGTCTCGGCGTGCATGCGCGCCGCCGACAAGGTCCTGGCCAAGCACGCGATGCGCGATCACGGCCTGCCCACGCCCGACTTCTTCGCCTTCAACGAGACGGCGTTCAAGGAGCTCGGCGCGGCGCAGGCGCTGCCCGAGATCGAGTTGCGGCTGGAGTTCCCGATCGTCGTCAAGCCCGCCTCGCAGGGGTCGGCGCTCGGGATCAAGTTCGCCCGCACCGCGGCCGACGTCCCGGCGGCGCTGGTGGCGGCGTTCTCATATGACCGCCGGGTACTGCTCGAGCGCCACGTCACCGGCCGTGACCTCGCCGTCTCGATCCTCGACGAGGAGTCGCGTCCCCGGACGCTGCCGATCGTCGAGGCGGTCCCCCAGCAGGAGGACTTCTACGACTTCGAGGCCCGCTACACGATCGGGCGCACGCGCTTCGTGTGCCCCGCCGAGCTCGATCCGGGCGTCTCCGAGCGCGCCGGCGAGCTCGCGCTCGAGGTCTACCGGCTGCTCGGCTGCTCGGGCTTCGGCCGCGTCGACCTGATGCTCGAGGACGGCACCGGCGAGCTGTTCGCGCTCGAGCTCAATCCGATCCCCGGGCTGACCGAGACGAGCTTGTTCCCGCAGGCCGCCGACGCGGCCGGGATCGGCTTCGACGAGCTGATCGGGCGGATCGTCGCGGCGGCGCTGCCGGTCTCCGCCTGAGGCTCAGCGGCGCGCGAACGTGTACTTCCACACCCCGCGCCCGAACGTCGAGGCCACCAGCAGGTCGGGGTTGGCGGGGGAGAAGGTGAGCGAGAACACCGACACCGTCGGCAGCCCGCGGCCGAGCAGCCCGTAGCGCGGCCGGACGAGCGGCGCGAGGCTGACGTCGGCGGTCGAGGCGAACACGCCGACGGTGTCGGCGACGACGAGCTGGCGACGGTGGAAGGCGACCCACGCCGCGCCGACGGCGGGCAGGTTGCCGGAGACGTCGTGGAAGCTCTGGCCGGCGTCGAGCGACTCGTAGACCTCGCCGGCGTTGACCGAGACACCATCGTTGCCGAGCCGCCCAGCGGGCACGTAGGGCCGGAGCGTCGAGGAGCCGAGTGTCACGAACACGCGGCTCGGGTCAGCCGGATCGATCGCCACCGAGGTGATGATCCGGCGGGGCAGGCCGGCGGCCGGGGCGATGTGCCAGCCGGCCGTGGTCCCCGGCTTCGCCGCCGCCTTGCCGGCGACGTTGGTGGCGATCCCGTTGCCGAACAGGGCGTGGTCCTTGACCGGGTCGCAGCTCCCGCAGTAGCCGACGTACTCGGCGGCGCCGCGTACCGCGACGGCCGACACCTGGTTCTCGGCGTTGTCCGGCTTGCTCCCGGTCGCGCCGGGGTCGCCGGGCCGCTTACGGGTGCCGAGATCGAACACCTGCGACCAGTCGGTGCCCGGGTCGACCGTGACCCCGTTGGAGGACTTGGCCGTGTTCGGCCCGGCCAGCGAGTCGAACACCTGGCGCCCGCCGGTTATCAGGTGGGCAGCGTTGAGCGGGTCCATCGCCAGCGGCGTATAGAAGGGCGGGTTGGTGATTGCCCCCGGCGAGGCGTTGCGCCACATCCGGCCGCCGTCGACGGTCGAGAACACGGTCCCGCCGGGCAGCGTGTCGTAGGCCACCTTGCTGTTGGCCGGGTCGACGGCGGTGAAGATGCCGTCGCCGCCGAGCGTCTGGAACTGGCGGCCGTCGGGACCGATCTTGAGGTTTCCGTTGTCCTGCAGGCCAGCATAGATCGTGCCGTCGCGGGCGATCGCGGCGCCGTAGGGCTCAAGCGTCTGCAGCCCGGTCTGGGCGCCGGCGCCGAAGCCGGCGGCGCTCAGCTCCTGGCCCGGGCCGACGTGCTGGCGGTAGACCCCGCCGTCGTTGCCGATCAGCAGGGTCGTGCCGCCTGACTCGTCGGGGACGAACAGGCTCGCGTGCTGGTCGGGGTGAACGGCGCTGGTGTTCCGCGCGAGCTGGTCGCAGACCAGCGTCTGCAGCAGCTGCAGGACGCAGTCGGCCGACTTCGAGCCGTTGTAGGGGGCGAGCGCGGTGAACGACTCGTTGCCGTCGGCCGGCCTGGTCGTCGAGCTCGACTGCCACAGCTCCTCGAGCCCGGTCAGCACGCGCGTCGGTACCCCGCCGACCTGGCGGGTCGGGTCCGGGGTGATCCATTCGTTGTACCAGGCCTGGATCCCGGGGCCGTAGTTGCCCAGCAGCTCGAAGCCGGGGTCACCGGTGAGCGCCGAGCCGTTGCCGGGCAGCTCGAACTGCAGGGCGCTGGCCATCTGCTTCCAGGTCCGGCCGAAGTCCGCCGAGACGTAGACGCCGTTGAGCACGGTGTCGGTTCTCGTCGGGTCGATCCCCAGGCCGAGCGGGTCGGGCAGGCTGGGGATGTCGAGGCCGTCGATCTTGCCCGTGTCGAGCAGCTTGGTGTCCTGCACGTCGGCGTACACGTAGGCGTGGTTCTGGTCGGGCCCGGTGGCGAGCCCGAGCGCGGTGCGGCCGATCAGCGGCTGCGGCGTGAAGCCGGCCGGGCTGAGGCGGATGAAGCTCCCGGGCCGCCCGGTGGGCGAGCGGTAGAGCCCGTTGGCCGGCGCCTGCGGACTGCCGTCGGCGTTGGCCAGCGCGCCGGCGCGCCAGCCGACGGCGGCCAGCACGGCGCCGTCGGGGTGCCCGAAGCGGTCGGCGCCCTGCACCACCACGTCGGTGACGACGTTGGCCAGGAAGCAGTCCGGGAGCAGCGAGTGGCCCGCGCAGCGCCCGGTCGGCAGCGCGACGTTGGCGTAGCTGCGACCGGCGTCGGCCGAGCGATACAGGCCGAGCCCGGTGGCCAGGTAGACGATCTGGGGGTGGCCGGGATCGACGGCGATCCGGAACGACAGCGCGCCGTCGGGCACGCCGGCCGCCCGGTGCCAGCGCGCTCCGCGGTCGCTCGACCAGTAGGCGCCGAGACCGCCGTAGGTGTAGGCGCCGAAGGCGTTGTCACCGGTCGACGCGAGCAGCTCGCCGCCGCGGGCCGGGGTGTAGCCGAGCGCCCCGACGATCTGCGTCGGCAGGCCCTGCCCGACCGAGCGCCAGCCGGCACCGAGGTCGCCGGACTCCCACACGCCGCCCTGCGAGGCGGCCGCGTACACGCGGCGGTGGGCGGTGTCGTAGGCGAACGCGCTGACCCGGCCCGAAAGCTGGCCGTAGCCGGAGGCGGCGCTGTCGGGGTAGTTCGGCGAGTTGGCGATCAGCGGACCCCTCCCGGCCGGCGCCCAACGACCGGCGCCGCCGGGGACGGCCGGCCTGCGCGCGAGGCGCCGGCGGGCCACCACGGCCTGCGCGTAGGCGCCCGGGGCGGTGCCCAGCCGGCTGGCCAGCGCGGCGTCGAAGCGGGCGGCGTCGACCGCGTCGGCGGCGTGCCCGGAGCACGCCGGGTTGACATCGGGGTCGATCGGGCGGGCGCGGTCGGCGGGCAGCGGCCGGCCGGGCGCGGCGCAGGCGGAGGCGGAGGCGGAGGCAGAGGCAGAGGCAGAGGCAGAGCGGACGCGGAGCGCGCTGACGCCGCGGCGCGCATCGCTGACGCCGCGGCGCGCATGGCTGGGGGCCCCGGCGGGCAGCACGACGAGCGCCGCCGCGACGGCGGCGATCAACACGACCAGGGCAGAGATCCGCTTCCTCATCAGGCGCCTTCCGCGCCGAATGCTATCCCCCTCGGCGCGCAACGGCGCCGGTCACCGACCGGGAGCTCGCCGGCAGCACCGCCGCCCCCCGCGCCCGCCGGGGCGATCTCCCAATCCAATCGCCGCAAGGCGATTGGACCTACTCGCCGCCGGCGAAGTCCTCCGGCGTGACGCGGTCGAGGAAGTCCTTGAACTTCTCGACCACCTCCTCGGTGTCCTCGACCTCGTGCTCGAACTCGATCGCCGACTCGGCGATCACCTCGTCGGCGGCGAAGATCGGCGCGCCGGAGCGGACGGCCAGCGCCAAGGCGTCGCTGGGACGGGAGTCGATCTCGAGGTCACGGCCCGCGACGCGCAGGCTGATCGAGGCGTAGAAGGTGTTCTCGCGCAGCTCGGTGACGGCCACGCGGGTGCATTCGACCTCGAGCTCGGAGAGCACGTCGGAGAGCAGGTCGTGGGTCATCGGCCGCGGGGTCGAGGCACCCTGGAGCTTCATCAGGATCGCCGCCGCCTCGGGGTGCCCGATCCAGATCGGCAGGAACTTGTTGTTCTCGATCGTCTTCAACAACACGATCGGCTGCTTGCCGACCATGTCGAAGCTCACGCCGTAGATGACCATCTCCTGCACGAACCGCTCCTGACGTTGGGGCTCGGTGGAAGTATAGGCGCGGCCCCGGGCCCCGATCGGGGGCCCGGGGCACCGGTCGCCGCGCTGATCTGCCGACCGCGCCCGGGCCCGCGAGGTAGGTTCAGCGTTCATGTTGGGGGTTGGCTCGAGGCGAGCCGCCGACGGGGAGATCCGGCTCGAAGACGAGGTACATCAGGGCTCGACGGCGATGCGCCCGCCAACCACCTCATCGAGCTAGAGCCGGACCGGTCTTAAACGAGCCACGCCCCGGACCCGGCGAGATATGAGGCCGGATCTGCGGGGCGCGCTCTGGGAGGAGAGAGTGCTACGGAACGTATGATGCCGACCGTGGCTCGGTTTGTCCAAGACGCATATCGCGGCATACTCATAAGCTGTAGTTATGAATCTGCGACAGCTCCGCTACCTCGTCGCGCTGGCCGACGAAGGCAACTTCACCCGCGCCGCGGCGCGTGAGCACATCGCCCAGCCGGCGCTCTCGCAGCAGATCCGCCGGCTCGAGCAGGAGCTCGGCCTGGCGCTGGTCGAGCGGACCACGCGGCGCGTGGCGATGACCGACGCCGGGCGGATGCTGGTGGCCCGCGGGCGCACGATCCTCGCCGACGTCGAGTCGGCCGCGGCGGAGATGCAGTCGCTGCGGGGGGCGTTCACCGGCCACGTCAGCGTCGGCGCGATGCACACGATGGGACCGGTCGACGTGTCGATGGCGCTGGCCGCATTCCACCGCCGCCACCCCGGGGTCGAGCTGACCGTGCTCGAGCAGTCGAGCGAGGAACTGGCCGACATGCTGCGCTTCGACGAGCTCGACCTGGCGTTCCTATCGGTGACCGAGCGGATCGAGAGCCACGGGCTGGGCCTCGCCCAGCTCGTCTCCGAGGAGCTGGTGGCGATCGTGCCGCCGGAGCACCGGCTCGCCGCGCGCCGGCGGATCCGCCTCGAGCAGCTCGCGGGGGAGGAGTTCGTCAGCTACCGCGAGGGCTCGCGGCTGCGCGAGCTGCTGATGTCGGCGGCGGCCCGGGCCGGCTTCGCGCCCCGGATCCTGCTCGAATCGAACGAGAGCCGGCGGGTGCGGCGGCTGGTCGCGCGCGGGATCGGCGTGGCGATCCTGCCGCGGTCGGACTGCACCGAGCCGGGCGCCGACGTGGCGCTGCTGACGCTCGAGGGCCCGCGGCTGACCCGTGATATCTCGCTGGCCTGGCGCGAGGGGCGCCGGCGCACGCCCGCCGCCGCGGCGTTCCTCCAGCTGGCGCTGGAGCTGTTCGCTCCCGGCGGCGAGCCGGCCCTGCGGCTGCGCTGAATATCCTGTCGGCGTGAGCGAGCACACGCCGACACGGACCCCCGGAGTCGCCGGCCCCGGATACCCGCCGCCCGCGCGCCCGGAGCCGGCATGGCCCGCGTGGCTGGCCGTCTTCGCGTCGATCGCGCTCCAGGTGCTGCTGCCGCCGCGGCTGAACGTCGGCTCCTCGCGCTACATCGTGCCGCTGCTCGAGGCGGCGCTGCTGGTCGGGCTGATGATCGCCAGCCCGATGGTGCTCGAGCACGGGCACCGGATCCGGCGGTCGCTGGCCCTGTCGATGACCGCGTTCGTCAGCGTGGCCAACATCGCCTCGCTGGCGCTGCTGGCGCACTACATGCTGCGCCACAAGGTCAGCAACGGGCGCGAGCTGATCATCTCCGGATCGCTGATCTGGCTGACCAACGTGCTGATCTTCGGCCTCTGGTACTGGGAGACCGACCGCGGCGGCCCGGGCCGGCGCGCCGCCGGACGCGACCGCGCGCCCGATCTGCTGTTCCCGCAGATGAGCGACGAGCGTTACGCGCCGCCGGGGTGGCGGCCCGGATTCGTCGACTATCTGTACGTGTCGTTCACCAATGCGACGGCGTTCAGTCCCACCGACACGATGCCGCTGAGCGGCGGCGCCAAGTCGATGATGGGTCTCCAGGCGCTGGTGTCACTGGTGACGATTGGGCTGGTGGTCTCCCGGGCGGTCAGCCTCCTCCCGCAGTAGCCGGCAGGCGCGGCCGTCGATCGCCTGACAGCTAGATTCTGTGGCGTGGTCCGATCCCCCGACAAGCTGCGCGTGGCGATCGTCGGCTCCGGTCCGGCCGGCTTCTACGCCGCCGGACAGCTGCTCGCGCACCCCGAGTCGGCCGTCGACCTCTACGACCGCCTAGCCACGCCGTGGGGCCTCGTCCGGGCCGGCGTCGCCCCCGACCACCCGAAGATCAAGTCGGTCACGCGCGTGTACGAGAAGACCGCGGCCCACCCGGGCTTCCGCTTCTTCGGCAACGTCCAGGCCGGCCGTGAGGTCTCGCACGCGCAGCTGCTCGAGCACTACCACGCGGTCGTCTACGCGATCGGCACGGCGCGCGGCCGCAGGCTCGGGATCCCCGGTGAAGAGCTGCCCGGCAGCTACGCCGCCACCGAGTTCGTCGCCTGGTACAACGGCCACCCGGACTACTGGGACCGCGAGTTCGACCTGTCGGTCCGACGCGCCGTGGTCGTCGGCAACGGAAACGTGGCGATGGACGTCGCGCGGATGCTCGCGCTCGGCCACGCGGAGCTGGCGCTGACCGACATCGCCGACCACGCCCTCCACGCGCTGCGCGACAGCGCCGTCGAGGAGATCGTCGTGCTCGGCCGCCGCGGCCCGGCCCAGGCGTCGTTCACCAACCCCGAGCTGCGCGAGCTGGCTGACCTGCGCGAGGCCGACGTGATCGTCGACCCCGCCGAGGCGGCGCTCGATTCCGCCAGCGCCGAGTGGCTGGCCGGCGACGGCGCCACCGCCCGGCGCAACGTCGAGACGCTGGCGCGCTACGCCGAGGCCGGAGCGAGCGGCAAGCCCAAGCGGATCGTGCTGAGGTTCCTCGCCTCGCCGGTGGAGATCCTCGGCGGCCAGCGCGTCGAGGGCGTCGTGATCGAGCGCAACGCGCTGATCGCCGGCGAGGGCGGCGCGCTGCGGGCGCGGCCGACCGGCGAGCGCGAGACCATCGCGGCCGGACTGGTGATGCGCTCGATCGGCTATGTCGGCTCACCGCTCGCCGGCGTCCCGTTCGACGAGCGCCGCGCGACGATCCATAACGAGCGCGGCCGGGTGACCGACCCGGCCACCGACGAGACGGTCCCGGGCGTCTACGCCGCCGGGTGGATCAAGCGCGGGCCCTCGGGCGTGATCGGCACCAACAAGAAGGACGCCCAGGAGACGACCTCGCTGCTCCTCGAGGACTACGCCGCGGGCCGCCTCCCGACCCCGGAGCGCCACCCCGACGAGCTGATCGCGGCGCTCCTCGAGCAGGGCACGGCGATCGTCGAGTACGACGGGTGGCAGGCGATCGACGAGCACGAGCGGGCCGCCGGCGAGCCCCACCAGCGGCCGCGCGTGAAGCTGGTGCGCCGCGAGGACCTGCTCGAGCGGGCGGCCCGGCAGGGCTCGCTGCCGCGCCCCCGATGAGCGCGGAGCCCGACCAGGGACCCGCCGCTCCGGGGCCGCTCGTGCGCGATCACGGCGCGCTCGTAGGCCAGCCCCGCCTCGACGGTGAGGTCGAGCCGGCCCACGGCGCGCTCGGAGTCTAGAGACGGCTCGTTTGCCTGTCACAGCATCGATCGCGCCCACCAGATAGGTCGACGCGTCGAGCCGTTATCAGGCGGTCTTTGCCTTGGTCGTGAGCGAGCGCGGGCCGGGTGGGGCGGTGACGGGTGTCGAGCGCGGCGATCGCGTAGTAATAGGCCGTGTGCGGGCGCAGGCTGGTGATCGTGAGCTTGATCGTGCTGCCGATCTGGGTCTTGTCAATCCCGGCCTCGCCCTCGATGATCACGACCGACGGCGGCGTCCTGGCAGCCTCAACCAACAGCGCGAGCTCGCGCTGCCGCCCGATCAGCGCCGGCGCGCGCAAAGCTGTATTGCGGGTGTCTATGGCGCCCGAACTCTCCCCCAATGCCACGCCGGCCAACTCGTCCCTTCCGAGCGGCGCCATAGACCGGAGCCTACTGGCGCACGTAAGTGCACCCCGCACCAACCCGCCATCCTGCGTCTCACCCACCAAACCCATGATGAGGACCAACCGCGAGCTTCCGATCGCTCCGCCGACCTCCGCCGGCCTCCGCCCCTCAGGCCTTCGTGAGTAGGCCGGGTACGACCATCTGAATCACGCCGCTGGGTTCCCAGCGAACGCCGACGCTGTTCCCCGACCCGAGCGTCGCGACGACCCCGACCGTCTCGTCGTCCCGCCTGATGACCCGATCTCCAACCGAAAACCGCGCGGATGATAGTGGTCCGGCGATCCCATGAGCCAACCCCGAATCTGACATGTCGGGGAGTCTACCTGAATCGTCGTCCCTGTCAGTGCCGCCCCTGTCAGTGCCGCGGCGCGGCCTCGAGTGAAGGGAAGCGTCTCGCCCACGCCACATCAGCACTCGCTCGGGACGCAGACCGGGACGAATGTGTCCGGGCCCACACGTCCTGCTGACGGATGGCAGTAGCCGTGCTCGGCCTCGATCAACCTGCGCAGGCGCTCGCGTCGTTCAGGATTTGAGCGCGCTGGGGCCGGGGTGCGCCTTCAGCTGTACCAGGATGATCGGGGGTAGCGTGGGTGTGGGGCTGCCGCGGGGCGGCTCGGCGGTGACGATCACTTCGGTGATGTCGTGCAGCGGGGGTAAGAGGATCCGGGTGTCGCCGGAGCGCGGCACGGAGAACAGCGCTCCGGTCGGGGCTGCGGGTAAGCCGCGTCGGATCACCCAGGCCTGGTAGACCCGTCCGCGGGGCGGCGCCGCGAGGCGCGTGACGACGAGGTTCGCCACGTGGGCTCTGGTCTGCACCACCGCCCGGGCTCTCGCTCCTCCTGCGGGCGTTACCTTCCCGGCCACCGTCCGCGGCTCGGCTTGACGCGAAGCATGGTCCGCGCCGATCAGGACGATTGTCGTGATCACCGCTGCCAGGGTCGCGAGGGCCGCGACGAGCATGCTGGCGCGCAGCCGTGATCGCCCGAAACGGCCTACCGGCCCGGGCGACGCGGGGTCGGCGTGAGCGTTCAACGGGCTGGCTTCGGCATTTACGGATGCCATCACTCGCTCGCGGAGCTCGGCAGGTGGGGTCAGCGGCGCCGCCGCGTCGCCGAGTCGCTGACAGGCTTCGGTGAGTCCGGCGACTTCCGCGCGACACGACTCGCAGGTCTGCAGGTGCGCGGCGAAGCGCTCAGCCTCCTTGGGCGATAGTGCTCCGAGCACCCACGCGGCGGCGTCGGCGTCGTGCTCGCACGGACCGTCGGTCATGCGGGCGCGTCGGGCGCGTCGGGCGCGTCGGGCACGTGGGGCTGGCTGAGCAGCGCGTCGCGCAGCTTGAGCAGGCCCAAACAGGCTTGGCTGCTCTTGACCGTGGCGAGCGGCAGCGCGAGCATTTCGGCGATCTCGCCCTGGGTCCGGCCGCCGTAATAGGCAAGCTCGATGATCTGCCGCTGGCCCTCCGCCAGCCCTTCCAAGGCGTCACGGATCGATTGCGCGTCGCCCCGAGCGCACGCTTGATCGCTCGCCCCGAAGCTCATCGCCCGTGTAGGTAGCAGGCTCGCCGCGTCCGCCCGGTCTCGCTCGCGACCCGACAGCTGGCGGACCGCGTCGATTCCCGGATCCTGGACCATCGTCATTAACCGGATACGAACAAGACCGCGCTTCGGTTCATAGCGCCCCGCGTCACGCCACAGCTTCGTGAACGCCGCGTGCGTGACGTCCTGCGCTCGGTCCGAGGACCTCACGATCCGGAGAGCTGGTGAGAACGCCGGCACGGATGATCGAGATGAACGGGCTTGTGAGCGTATTCGTTCCGGTGATTGCACCGCTGAGACGCGTTGGCTATTTGGGCGCCGGCCGCTACGATGTGACGAGTCTTTCTTGCGTCGCTCCAGACCCTGGTGGCGTTTTCAGCAGTGTTCTGGAGCTTTGATGCGAGTTGATGACAACGGTTCGAGCGTTGACGCAGGCTCGTCCCCCCTCGAAATGTCAGCCACGGATGGTCGCGGTGCGTGCCGCCGCGGCTCGCCATGGTGGGGAAGGCGGGTTGGGGTGGCGTTGATCGCGGAGCTGGACCTCGCGGATGGGGTCGAATCGGCTGGCATACCCGAGCGGCTGGAAGTGATCGGCTACCGGCCCGTCACCGACCACTCGGCGCCCCTTCGGTCGCAGGCGACGTATCGCGGTGGTTTCGGTGCGAGGTGATTCGGTGACTATCGGCTTACCGCTAAAGGGGGACGCGCTGACGACCGCGATCTCGACGGCGATGGCTGACCTTTACCGGGAGTTCTACGGTCATGACCGGACCACGGCGACGACGTTCATCAACGGCAACATCGTGCTCTGCGTGCTGAACAACATTCTCACCACCAGCGAGTCGCGGCTGGTGAAGTTCGGCAGCGCGCAAGAGGTCATCGATGGTCGCGTGGCGTTTCAGAGCGACACCGAGGATCAGTTCACGGCCGCGATCGAGCGCTTCACGCACCGGCGGGTGGTGGCGTTTCTGAGCGCGAACCAGACCACTCCCGGCTGCGCCTGCGAGCTGTTCTTCCTCGACGGCGATCCGGTCGCTGTCGAGCTTCAGGAAGGCTCATGAGTCCTGGGTCCGCCTCGCGGCCGCTGCTGGCGCTCAGCGATGAGGATCTGCTGTCGCGCGTCCAGGGTGACGATATTCGCGCGTTCGGCGAGCTCTATGACCGCTACAGCGCCAAGGCGTTTGGGCTCGCGCGCCTCATGTGTGGCAGTTCTCAGCGGGCTGAGGACGCGCTCCAGGAAGGCTTTCTGGCCGTCTGGCGCAGCCGGGCGAGCTTTGACCCCGCTCGGGGCAGCCCGCGAGCTTGGCTGCTGACCGTCATCCGCAACCGCTGCATCGACGTGATCCGGCGTGATCGACGCGATGTCGGGCTGGGCGAGTCCGACGGTGAGCTTGAGTACTTCCCGGCCCCGGGCTCGGTCGCTGAGGACGCGGAAGAGCACGAAGAAGCCAACCGGGTGCGGGCCACGCTGCTGGGGCTGCCCGCGGCCCAGCGGGAAGTGATCGCGCTGGCCTACTTCGGCGGGCTGTCTCACGCCGAGATCGCCACCCGTCTGCAGCTGCCCGCGGGCACTGTCAAGGGCCGGATACGCCTCGGGCTGCACAAGGTCCGCGCCGAGCTCAACCCCTCAAGCTCACCCGAGTCAACTCCTGCCTGATCCCGGCGCCGAGCCACGAAGACGGGACGTCGCCCACCTCCACCCCCCGCCGCAAGCGCCCTCCGCTTGAGCTCCGTTTCACGGCAGGCAGCAATAGAGAGCGAACCTCAATGAGCCCCATATTCGCCTTGGCAATCTGCCGACGCGCCTCGCTTGGTGGGTTCCAAGCAGAGCGATGCCCTAGTGAAGACGAAGCTCGGGATCGTCCGGAATCGTGTAACGGATGCCTCGGGTCGCCTGATACCGCCGAGCGGTTGACCGCGGCGTCGGGTTCTTGAGCGCTCCGACTCATCGCTAGTGCTCGGTGATGTATGCGTGCAGCGCTGCGCGGGCCTTGCGCTGCACCGCGCGGCGCAGAAGCGGCGTCCAGCCGAGCAGCAGCCCAGCAGGTCCGAGCGCCTGGCGCGCCCAGCGGTGGAAGTCGAACTCGTCGCGTTGCTCAGCGATCAATCCGTCGGCGAAAACGAAGCGTGCGCACACATCGTTGACGACTCGACGGCCGGTGTCGGTGAACGTATAGCGAGCGACCCACCGCGCGGATCCCGTGTTCGCGTCAGCGTCGTGTTCGACCAGTTCGACCTCGAGCCCGCTCGGACGCGAGCACAACATGCGCCACATCGCGCCGGGTTCGGCGTCGCGCAGCTCACCGAACGCGGGATCGCTGAAGCGCGCATCGCGCGCGTAACAGCTGGCCATCGCATCCCCGTCGCCGCGGCCAAGCGCCGCGTAGAAACGCTCGATCAGCTTCGCATTGGCGTGCGCCACAGGGCAAAGTATCGCCCCGACGGCCGTCAGCGTGGCAAGTGTGCGATCCCCGGGCGACCGGCAGCCGCCAAAGCGTCAATCGATCGCTCGCTCGGGATCGCAGGCGTGATCGGACGGGCCGCCGGTCAGGCGGCGTTCGCGAGGGCCCAGCAAAACCCGGTTAGCTCGCGCGCGACAGCGACCACGGCGATCGTGCGGCGCCTCCCGCGCTGGGTGTCGAGCCGATCCCACACGGACCGAGGTACTCGTGCAAAGGTGAACTGCGCGCCGCGCTCTCCCAGGTCGATGTTCGTCAGCCCGTCAGCCACGCTCGGCGCGCGGAGTGCCGGCCTACCTTCGACGCCGGCTGGCCGTGCCTCCATATGGTCTGAGATGGACGCGCGTGTCAAGGGGGCCGCTGAGATTTCGGGCCGTTGGTGTTGTTGGGTGGGCTGTCACGGTGGTAGTTGGTGGGGCCGGGCGGCGGGTGCGAGGGCAACGACGACTGTCACTCTGAGATGCGCGGGTCGGGACCGCAGGACAGTGTCCGGTCGTGAGCTGCCTCGTACTAACGTCGCGAGTCGGTATCGCATAGACCACAACGAGGATCCTCCGGGCGGCTCGCACCACGCCGCCCGGCCCCACCACAGGGAACGGGGATCCGAACGCGGGGGTTGCTAGGCGGCGACCTCCTCGGACTGGGATGTGTCGGTGACACGCAGTGGCTGGTCGGTCATCGCGGCCCACGGGATGCCGACGAGCTCGCGGGCGACCGCGACGTTCGCGACCGTGCTGCGCTTGCCGTGGTCGGTGAGGTGGCGGTGGCGGTGATAGAGCCGGACCTGCGCCTGCCAGGCGCGCTCGTCCGGTGGCGGCCCGGTCTTCGGGAGTCGCGGAGCGTGGCGGTAATGCCACGCAGCCTCGATCAGCAGCCGGCGGGCATGCGCGTTGCCGGCGAGAGTGATGTGCCCGCGATGCTGCTGAGGGCCTGAGTACTCAGACGGGTGATCCCCAGCCACGACGCCAGCTCGCGCGGATGCGAGAACCGCGCGAAGTCACCGATCTCGGCGATCAACCCGAGCGCCGTCAAGGTCGCGATCCCACGGAACCGCGTCAGGATCTCCACCTGCCCCGCCCACCGCTCACTGCCGGCGATCTCGCCCAGGCGGGCGTCGAGCGTGTCGAGTTGGCGCTCGATCCCGTCGACGTGGATCAGCAACTGCACCAGCGCCTCCTGCGCGAGGGGATCGTCAAGCTGCTGCCGCGCGAGCCACACCCGATGCAGCTTCGTCCACGCGGTCTTGCCCTCGCGGAAGATCCGGCCGTGACGCAGCAGCTGCTTGAGCACCCGGTTGCGGGCCGCGACCCGCGCGCCGCGAAGATCATCACGCGCGCGCAGCAGATCCCGGAGCCCCTCGAGCTCCGCGGTCGGCGGGTGCACGAACCGCAACATGCTGGCGCGATACAGGCCCACGAGCTTCTTCGCGCACGCGACGGTCGGTCTTGACGCGATCACCCGACGCGCGCGGGATCAGCGACGGCGCGACGACATCGCACGCGACGCCGAGCTTCGTCAACAGCCGCCACAGCGCGAACCCGCCGGGCCCGGCCTCGTAGCAGACCGACAGCCCCTCAGGACCGCCGAGCTTCTCGATGAACCGGCGGATCGCCTTCTCGGTCGTCTCGATCCGGAACACCTCCGGCTTACCGCCGTCCGGCGGCAGCACCGCCGCCACGATCGAGAGCCTGTGCTGATCGAACGACACCCACCGGCGGGAGGACCTCGGACTCGTGGCTCCTAGCAGGAGACGACCAGACTGACGAGGAGGCGTATCGGCTCAGCGCAAGCGGCCGGCGACTGTGCGTGATCCGCTGAGTCCTACAGTCCGTAATACGTCGGCAAGTCGACGATAGACGATGGAAGGTCGTGAGCCGTGCTGATCCTGATGCTGTTCGCCGTGATCGCTGGTGCCGGCACGGCGCTGACGCCGTGTGTGCTGCCGGTGCTGCCGGCGGTGCTCTCGGCGAGCGCGGCGGGCGGGCGGCGCCGGCCCGTCGGGATCGTGGCCGGGATCGCGGTGACGTTCACGATCGCGATCGTGGCGTTGGCGCAGCTCGTCAAGGGCGTGGGTCTCGCGTCGGGGGTTACCCGGACGATCGCGGTCATCGTGCTGCTGGGGTTCGGGGTCGTGATGCTGTGGCCGGAGCTTGCGGCGCGGGTCGAGGCGCCGCTCTCGCGGCTGGCGCGCTTTGGCCCTCGCTCGAGCGGCGACGGTTTCTGGTCGGGGCTCGGCGTCGGCGGTGCCCTGGGGTTCGTGATGGCGCCGTGCGCCGGGCCGATCCTCGCCGCGGTGACCGCGGTGAGCGCATCGGGGCATACCTCGGCGCGGCTGGTCGCGGTTGCGATCTCGTACTCCGCGGGGCTGTGCGCGATGTTGCTGCTCTACGCCCTCGGCAGCCGCCGGGTGCTCGATCGCGTGCGCCGATCCGCCCGGGGACCGGCCGTGATGCGCGGCCTTGGTGTGGTGATGCTGATCACGGGCGTGGCGATGGCCACGAACCTCGACGTTCGCTTCGAAGAGGCCCTCGCGAAGGGAACGTCGAACAACGGAAGCGGGCTACTCGCGTTCGTCGTCGACCCGACCCGCTCGCTAGAGAACTCAGGCGTGGTGCAGTCGCGGCTGAACTCGCTGCGGCCCGTCTCGCGCTTCGTCGCCCGCCAGCGCACGGCGAGACCGCATCGCATGGGCCGTGTCGCCGGGGTCGCGATCCCGGGGGTTGGGACGCCGTCGCTGAGCGATCTCGGGCCAGCGCCTGACTTCACGGGGACGCAGCAGTGGTTCAACACCCCAGGGGGCCGTCCATTGACGCTCGCGAGCCTCCGGGGCAAGGTCGTGCTCGTCGACTTCTGGACCTATACGTGCATCAACTGCATCCGCACCTTCCCGTATCTGCGCGGGCTGTATGCGACCTACCATCGTTACGGCCTCGAGATCGTCGGGGTGCACACCCCGGAGTTCACCTTCGAGCAGGAAGCCGGGAACGTCGCGCAGGCGATCAAGTCCGACGGGCTGCGCTATCCGGTCGTGCAGGACAACAACTATGCGACCTGGAACGCCTACCAGAATCAGTACTGGCCCGCCGACTATCTCATCGACGCACATGGCAGGGTGCGGTACACGCATTTCGGCGAGGGGGACTACAAGCCCGGCGAGGCGGCGATCCGTCAGCTGCTGCACGACGCCGGCGCCCGGCAGCTCCCACCGCCGATGACGACGCATGCGCTCGTGCCGAGTGCCGGGCTGTCGACGCCCGAGACGTATCTCAATACCCAACGCTCGCAGGGCTTCTCCCCCGCTCTGCAGAACGGGGTGCATACCTATGCGGGCGTCGCGCACGCGGGACTGAATGTGTTCGCGCTGCGCGGGCGCTGGCGGGTCTCCTCGCATGCCGCGACGCCGGCTGGTCCGGGCGCGGCGATCGAGCTCGGCTTCCAGGCCGCACATGTCTACCTCGTCATGACGTCCACGAGCAACGTCGCCGGGCGAGCCACGATCCTCCTCGACGGGCAGCCGATTGGAGCGGCCGACGCCGGAACCGACGTGCACGGCGCGACCGTGACGGTATTACGAGACGGCTCTACTCGCTCGTCGCGCTTCCCGGCGTGCAGCAGCACGATCTCACGGTGCAGGTGCCGCCCGGGATCTCGGCGTACGCGTTCACGTTCGGCTAGTGCTGGGCGCGGCCGCGCCGATGCGCTGGAGCAGACGCATTGGCGATGAGCCGGTGCGCCGCTCGGTGGTCGGCAACGGCGCGCCGTGAGCGAGAGGGTCAGGTGGTGGTGGGGAATCATCAGGAGATCGGCCCTTGATCTGCGGGTGCTGCGCGCGGGCTCGCGCGGTCGTAGCCATCGCGACGGCCTTCTCGTGGTCAATCGACACGGCGGCTCATCGCGAACGTCGGCGATTTCACGGCAGACGCGGGCGGCATAGCGGGTGCGGCGAGTGGCGGGCGTGCTGAATCTCGATGCCGACCTCGCGGCGGTGGTGCTCACCGTCGAATGCGTGTCGGATCGCGCGGTGATCACACAGGTGCGGGCGGCGGCGAGGGACGCGGGGGTGCGGCTCGATGGGATTGAGTCGCGTTCAGCCCTGTAGCCAGATGATGACGCCGACTGGGGCGATGAGCAGGAAGACGATCAGCAGGCCGGCGATCGCGGCGTGGTCGGGGCGGAGGACTCGGTGGGCTTCGGCGAGGGCTCTCGCCTTGCCGGCGGCGTCCAAGTGGTGGGAGCAGCAGTGGGAGACCACGAGGTCGGCGATGCGGGCGACGAGCGGCGGGCTCAGCAGGAGACTCGATCCTACATAACGTCGGACCGATGTGCCGGACCGCGCCGGTCCGCTCGCGCTGCCGCGCGGACCAGGGGGCTCAGTGCTCGAGAGCGAGCGTGCGCGGGGGGTGAGCGCGGAGGCGGCGAGCACGATGATCACGGCGAGGGCCTCGACCGTGAGCCCGAGCGGTCGACATGGAGGCCCACAGCGCTGGCGGCGGGCGACAGGCAGCCCGAACTGCCGCGCGACGAGGCCGCCGAGGCCACCGGCCAGCCCGAGCACGAGCGAAATCGGGGCGACGGCGAGGGCCAGGACGTGTAGGACCACGCACGACGGCAAATGAGCATGCCGAGCATGAACCACCGGCGAGTCGAACAGCGCGCGGGCGGCGGCTCGCGCAGATGCCGGCGTCGGGGTTCAGGCCCGCCCGGCCCGCGTGTGCTCGCGTTGCGCGCGGTCGGCCTCGATAACGGCGAGGTTGGTCCGCTCGGCGAGGAGCCGGAAGCCGCTCTGCATGAGGTCGTTGAACCCGCCGAGCGCCAGCACGTTGGCGGCGGCGCGGCCGGCCGACGGTGAAGCGGTGCGCAGGGTGACCAGCCCCAACGCGCTCCACGTGCCGACACAGCGGGTGCAGGTCAGCAGCTCGCCGATCGCGCGGCGCATGCCGTCGCCTTCGGCGGCGACGGGCTTATGGTGGGCGTCCTCGAGCACAAACGGTTCGCGCAGCCAGGTCGAGATCCTCTCCTTGGCGATTACGTCGGCGAGCGCAAAGGTTGCAAGCGCGAGGACGGGCAGGTCGCGGTGGGGAATCGTGGGCTGTCCGCTGCGTTCGCGGCGCCGGGTGAGGGCGAAGAGCCCGAGCACGCCCGTGGCGAACACGGCTTCAAGCAGCGCGTAGTCGGCGGGGTTGGTCGGCGACTCAGGCGTCGAGGCGGCCCCTGGCCAGCGCCAACGTCGCTCGCTGGCGGCAGGCTCGCCGCCGCGCGGAAGCTCTTCGCCAATCATCGCTGCCCCAGTCGGAGTAGTGGTGAGATCATGGCGGGACACGATAGCGATGTTCCTACATAATGTCGGAGCACCGGGTCGCGAGACACCGCTGGAGTCGGCGGTTACCCAACGGCGTCGCGCGGACCCCGGTTTAGCGAGCGCGGGCGGCGTATTGGAGGATCGAGCGGTCGATCAGCCATTCGACCGGGGCGCGGTCGTCGGTAAGGACGCCGCCGCCGGATAGCGGCGCGGCGAGCCGGCGTGCGAGCCGGCGTGCGAGTGGCCGCAGCGGGCCCGGAAGCGTTGTCGCGACTGCACGCAGCCGCGCGGGCGCGGCGCGATCGGCGGCGATCAGCAGTGTGTTGGTTGCGGTCACGGGGTCGCGGAGCACGGTCGGGAAGACGGTGCGCAGGGTCGCGGTGAGGGTGCGCTCGAGGGCGGCCGATCCGGCAGGATGTCCCACGTTGACGACGAGGATGCCGGCGGCGTCGAGGCGCACGCGGGTGAGCGCGAAGAACTCCCGGGTGGCGAGGTAAAACGGCACGTAGGGCTGGCGGTAGGCGTCGAGGAAGATCGCGTCGTAGCGGGAGGCGGTGGCGCGCAGGAACGGTCGCGCGTCGGCGGTGATGAGGCGCAGGTGCGGGGCGTGGAGGTCGAAGTACCGGCGGGCGATCCAGGTGAGGCGGCCGTCGAGCTCGACGGCGTCGATACGGGTGCTGGGAAGGAAGTGGCCGTAGGCGCGGGCGACGGTGCCGCCGGCGTTGCCGAGGATCGCGATCCTGGCGGGAGGGCGGCCGAGCGCCGCGAGCGGTGCGGCGAGGAAGTCGTCCCAGTAGTTGCCGGTGAGATAGGAGCCGGGGCGGTAGACGGAGTGCACGGCTAGGCCCTCGTTTAGCTCGAGCAGCCGGCTGCCATCGGCGGTGAGGATCACTCGGGCGTATTGGTAGGGGGTCTCGGTCTCGTAGAGGACGCGGGCGCCGCCACGGTCGGAGCGGATCGCGCCGGGCGGCAGCGCGAGCAGCACGGCGATCGCGATCGCGGCGAGCGCGGCGGTGCGAGGCCACGAGGGCAGGGCGACGAGCGCAAGCGCAAGCGCGAAGGCGAGGAAGGTACGGTGCGTGCCGGCGAACGGGATCAGCAGCAGGGCGGCGGCGAAGGTGCCGACCAGCGACCCGGCGGTCGACACGGCGTAGACGCGCCCAGCGATCGTGCCGGTGTCCTCGAGCCGGGTGACGGCGAGCCGCACGGCGTAGGGCGAGACGGCGCCGAGCAGCAGGACCGGGCCGGCGGCGAGCACGAGCACCGCGGCGAGCGAGCCGATCGCCGCGCCCGCGGAGATCCGGTCGAGCGCGATCACTGCGGCATCGAGGAATGGGCGGGCGAGGAACGGGACGGCGGCGAGCCATACCGCGGCGGCGAGCACGAGGCGGCTGAGTCCATGCAGGGTCGGGTCGCGGTCGGCGACCCGGCCGCCGAAGCGGTACCCGAGGGCGAGCGCGAGCAGGACGATGGCGATCGTGTTGGCCCACACGATCGTCGAGGCGCCGAAGTACGGGGCGAGGAGCCGTGCGACCGCGATCTCCGTGCCGAGGCTGGCGGCACCGACGACGAACGCGACGACGCGAACGTGAACGCTCACCGCCGGCGCCGACACGCGGAGACGCGATCGGGCGCTCCGCCTACGCAGACCGGAGCGGCCGAGTGTCTCGTCGGGAGGCGCCGACTGGTGCGTGGCGGGTTCCTCGCGCGGACGGGGTTGACGCGCCTCGCCGAGGGTCACGTCGCGAGCGCGCGGCGCCCAAGACGCCCCCAGAGCAGCTCGAACTGGGCGCGCGTCCAGTGCTCTGCGGTTCCGAGCAGAGTGCGGCGAGCGGGGCTCCGCGAGGCATCAGTGGCGGCAGCCGCGACGGACGCCGAGATCGCGACTAGCACGAGCCCAGCGGCGGCGCGGCAGCGGCGGACCACGGCGGGGAAGGACATCGCGAGGGAGGCACGACGACGAAATCCTACAGCGCGTCGGACACGTGTCTGTACGATGTCATCGGATTCGCGGCTCACGGTCGGGTTCCAGGCCGGCGGACGGCCGGCCGTGCGCTTCCCCTCGGCACCTACTCTACGACGCTTGGCGGTCACGCACCGTCGGTGCCTTCGCGCGGCTTCGCGGCGAGAGCGCGAAGGTGAGGAGAAGCAGAGCGGCGGTCGCGGCATAGATGACCGTGCCGGCGACGAGCTTCACGATAGATAGTGCCCGGGGAGCGTCGGGGTCGGTAGGCGAATCGGTGGCCGTCGGTGACCAGCTGGGCACCATCGACGGCGGCGATCGGAAGCCATGTCTCGACCGGGCCGACGCGCGTGCCGGCGGCGTCGAAGTGCACTCCGTGACCGAGGTAGGTGCGGACGGGTACGTAGGCGGCGGACAGGCTGAGGGCGAGCAGTGCGGCCTGCCCGGGACGGGGGACGCGCGCGCGTTCGGCGAGATCGGCGGCGAGCGCGCCGGCGAGGGTGAGTGTCACGCCGGGGGCCGGAAAGCCGACCGCCACGAGGAAGGCGGACACGACGCCCATCGCTGCGAGGTGCATGGCGGCCGCCTCGGTACGGGCCCATGGCGTCGTCGAGGTTCGTCGGCAGAGCTCGAAGGCGAGGGTGACGCCCGCGGTGAGGACAGGCAGGTACCAGACGGTCGCGAACTGCGGCACGTCGGTGTCGTATTCGGCGACGGGAAACACGGCAGCGGCGATCACGAGGGCCCCGACGACGGCGTGCAGGATCGAGCGCTCGCGGACCTGGGCGAGCAGCAGCGGCCGGTCACGCCGGATCGCCCCACCGCCCCGTCTCCTGAGGACGGCGGCGACGTGCGCGGCGAGCGCAGCGCCGATCGCGGCGACGCCACCGTAGATCAGCAGGTGCGGGGCGATGAAGAACGAGTCGCGCCCGCGGTTGGTGTGCCAGGCGTCGTCCCAGAAGCCACCGAGCAGCGCGGCGCTGGCTCCCGCGAGCGCCGCGGCGAGCAGCCAGTCCGGGAATGTCGGGGAGGGACCCGAAGCGCTCGAGCACCTCGCGCGTGGCTGATCGACCGGCTCGCCGAGCGCGCCGTCACCGATTACGAGATGCGAATGCGTCCCTGCCTCGAGTCGCGGGACGATGCGGCCGCGCGCTTGCGGGCCGCGCTCGAGGCGGTGTGCGAGGCCGCCGAAGCGCACGCCGCGCTGCTCTCCGCGCTGCGTGCCCGCAGCGACGCGATGTTTCACGAGCCCGGCCCGGAGGCGATGACGCGGACGCCGTTCACGGCGCCGCTGATCGCGATCCTCGCCGACGCCGATCGCGAGGGGACGCTCCAGGTCGGCGATATCGAGGAGGCGGCGACGGTGTTGGTCAACCAGGTCGGCTGGACCGACCTGCACCTGCGCTCCGGGCACCGCTGGCCGCCCGAGCGCGCCGCGCGTGTCGTGATCGACACGGCGCTGCACGGCGTACTCGCGCGCTGAGCAGCGACGGATGGACATCCGCGGGGGTGTGCGTCATTGGTGAGGGGGCTCGGCCCGCTCGGTGTCGATCGCGGCGGAGACGTACCGATCGGGGGCGGCGCAAACGCCTCGGCGCAGCCCGGCGAGCAGAGGTGGTACGCGGTGCCGTCATGGACGATCTCGCATGCGCGCGGAGTGGGTCGATGGCCATCCGGCAGACCGGGTCGACGACGAGAGCATCTCCGTCGGGCGGGCGGACGAGGACGAGCTGATAGACGGCGATGGGCTCGGCGACGTTCTTGAAGCGGTGACGCCCGCGCGGGCGGACGGGAACGTCGGCTTGGAGATGGTGACGGGTGGCGTCGGTAACGAGCACCTCTCCGGCGTCGGCGTGATCGGCGACCCGCGAGGCGAGATTCACCGCAGAGCCGAACCAGTCCTCCCCGCGGCGGATCGCAGTGCCTGTGTTGACGCCGACACTGATCCCCAGCGAGCGGTGGCGCGCGCCGTGGTCGACGACGATGCGCTCGGCAAGGCGGACCGCCACGTCGGCCTCGGCGACGGGGACCATCACCGCGTCGCCGATCGCTTTGACCTCATCGGCGTCGTGCGCGGGCAGAAGCGCCCGGACCGCCGCGCAGAACTCGGCCGCGGCGTCGGCGGCAAGCTCGTCGCCGTGGGCCTCGGTGAGCGCGGTGTAGCCGGCGAGGTCTGCGAAGAGAAAGGTGTGCTCGAGAGGCTCGGATCCGGTCACGGTGTACAAGTCTCGCCGCTCGCGGGCCGGGCGGCAAACGGGCACGCTCGGCGGGCGCGATCAGTGACGCACCAGCGCGTGCAGCCGTCCGGCTTGCGTGCCGGCGCCGCGGTAGGCAACAGCGGCGAGGCGGCCGACGTCGCGTTCGGCGAGGACGTGGCGGACGACGTTGCCGCTTAGGGAGCGGCCGACGACGCGGGCGTCGTAGAGGACGCGCGGGTGCCAAGACGGTGGCATCCGGGATCGCGCGCGCGAGCTCCCCGACGGTGCGCGGCCCGCCGGCGAGGAGCTCGACGATCCGCAGGCCGTCGGGATGACCCAGGGGGCGCAGGCGATCAACGGCGGCGTGGCGCACCGGAAGTGAGATCGGCGCCCCCGCGCGCTGCGGCGCAGCTTATGCGCGAGCTCGCGGCTGGCCGGTTGACGTCGCGCCGCTGATGATCGGTCGCCTCTCTGCGCTTCATCCCCAGGGGCGCTCGCCCACACACGCGCGTGGCCCGTGCCGGTCAGGGGGTACGGGTGACGATCTCAGGCGAAACATCGGGGTCGGCGAGGGCTGACGGTGAGCTGCGCCTGCGCCCCTCGGTGCCCGGTCACGCTCGCCACGATATCGTCGAGCACCCCATGATCATCGCGTCCTTGAGCGAGTACACGACGCTCGAGCCGTCTTGGCGGCGGGCGACCACCCCAGAGCGGTACAGGATCTGGAGTTGCTCGGAGACGTTCTGCTGGGTGTAGCCGAGCGCGTCGGCCATCTCCTGAGGAGTGGCCGAGCCTCCCGCGAGGTGTTCGACGAGCCGAAGCCGCACGACCCGTCCGAGGACGCGCACGCGATCGGCGACCTCCACCAGCCGGCCTTCGGCAATCGGCGCACGCTCACTCACGTCCAAGTACGCACACGTCAGCGCGCGGGTTCCGCTGTGCTGGTAGTCCCGTCCGACGAATGGTTGTAGGACGTCGCGGGCCGAGCGCACACTGGTCCCGGAGGGTCGCCAACCACGATGGTCGGGCGTAGAGCGGCGATAGTCACCGAACATACGTTCCCATGATGACCGATGGCTCGTCGGAGACGAGCGCACAGTCAAGCGGCCCCGACCACCGGCACCGCTCATGTTCATGAACGACCCGGGCTACTAGGCGCTCGCCGGCACCGTTGCCCGGAAAGCGACGCTGTCGCCATCGATGCGGACGGTGATGGTGTAGGTCGCTCCGCGACGCAGGATGACGTTGTTGCCGTAGTGCAGATCGGAGGGCCCGGAGGTGACCCCTTGCATGGCGGCGACAGAGATTCGTTCAGCGCCTCCGCCGGGGGGCGGGGAGACGGTGATCATCGGT
>JBBSFX010000026.1:0-39709 GCA_038254735.1 Solirubrobacterales bacterium | reverse complement strand
GGGGCCGCGGCGCGCCCGGGCCGCCGCCCGGGCCCGGCCCGGGCGCTCCGGTCAGCCCGGCCAGCGCCGAGGAGATCGAGGCCCGCTGCGGCTCCGATGCCCACCAGGGGGTGTGCGCCGAGGTCTCGGCGTTCCGCTACGCCGACGCCGACACGCTGCTGGCGCTCCCCGAGCCGTTGCTGGTGGTCCTCGATCAGGTCCAGGACCCGCAGAACCTCGGGGCGATCTGCCGCAGCGCCGAGTGCGCCGGCGCCGCCGGCGTGGTGCTGCCCGAGCGGCGCTCCGCGGTCATCACCCCGGCGGTGTGCAAGGCGTCGGCCGGTGCCGTCGAGCACCTGCCGGTGGCGGTCGTGCGCAACCTGGCCGACTTCCTCGTGGCGGCCAGGGCGGCGGGCCTGTGGTGCTACGGCGCCGATGCCGCCGCGCGGACCCGCTACGACGCGATCGACTACACCGGCGGCGCGGTGCTGGTGCTCGGCTCGGAGGGGCGCGGGCTGCGGCCGCGGGTCGCCGCCGGCTGCGACGCGCTCGTCTCGCTGCCGCTCCACGGGCGGATCGAGTCGCTCAGCGTGGGCGCTGCGGCGGCGGTGCTGCTGTACACGGCGGCGTCCCGACGGGCGCGCGCTGGCGGCGCTTGACACGCGCGCGGCGCTATGTCAAGCTCGTGCCAGCAGTAAGGATAAAGTGGAGCTTTAGGCTCTGCTTCGTCCAGGGCAGCGGACTGGAGATCCGCGCCCGCCCAGTCGTTGTATATGCGGCGCCATGGGAGGTGACGCGTCACGACATTCCAACTCGCTCCGGCGCATGCCGGGCTCAGAAGGGAACCCATCGTGGCTGCTCGATTCTCCGCCTACCCTCAGGCTCAACCTCAGGTGGAAGACGGCTACCTGATCGCGCTGGCGAAGCAGGGTCACGCCGACGCCTATGACCGGATCGTCCGGCGGTACTACGGCTTCGTCAGGCTCAAGGCGTCCTCGTACTTCCTCGCCGGGGGCGACTCTGACGACCTGATCCAGGAGGGCCTCGTCGGCCTCTACAAGGCCGTCCGGGACTACCGGACCGACCGCGAGTCGAGCTTCCGCAACTTCGCCGAGCTCTGCATCACGCGCCAGATCATCACCGCGGTCAAGACCGCGACGCGCAACAAGCACACGCCGCTGAACCAGTACGTGTCGTTCTCCAGCTCGCCTGGCGGCGGTGGCGGCGACTCCGAGCCGACGCTCGACGAGATGATCCCCGGCTCCACCGTGCACGACCCGGTCAACCAGGTGATCTCCGCCGAGGAGCTCCGCGCACTGGTGGCGTGCATCTCGACGGCGCTGTCCGAGCTCGAGTCGCGGGTGCTGTCGCTGTACCTCGACGGGCACTCCTACGAGGAGGTCGGCCGGCGGCTCGGCTGCGACTGCAAGACCGTCGACAACGCGCTGCAGCGGGTCAAGCGGAAGGTCGGCCAGCACCTGGCCGCCCGGAGCATTCCGGCTTAGGGCCCGAGGGCAAATTAGTGGGATGGTCCGGCGAGTGGCTGGGCGTGTCTGGTGGGTGGCGGCGAACCAAGTCGTACTGGTGGTCCGACGGGTTCGCCGCCGCCCGCCAGGCGCGTCCAGACGCCGTCGGAACGACCAATAATTTGTTCGTGGGTCCTTGGGACTTGGGACCCACGAACACTAATTTGCCCGCGAGCCCTTAGCGCCGGACGGTCTCGGCGCCGGCCCGGCCGGCAGACGCAGCGTGAACAGGGCGCCGCCGCCCGGCGCCCCGCCGGCCCCGACCGTCCCGCCCATCGCCTCGACCAGCTCGCGCACGAGCGCCAGCCCGAGCCCGGAGCCGTCCTCGCGCTCGGAGCGATACCGGCGGTGCAGGTAGAAGCGCTCGAACACGCGGGGCAGATCGTCGGGGTCGAGCCCGGGGCCGGTGTCGGCGACCGAGATCTCGGCGCCGCGCGCGGTGACGGTGACCGCGCCGCCGGCGGGCGTCAGCCGGAGGGCGTTCTCGACCAGGTTCGAGGTGGCCTGGAG
Organism: Solirubrobacterales bacterium; assembly: GCA_038254735.1. GTDB lineage: Bacteria > Actinomycetota > Thermoleophilia > Solirubrobacterales > Solirubrobacteraceae > Palsa-465. The sequence continues at coordinate 37,694 of JBBSFX010000026.1, read as the reverse complement.
CAGCCGGTCGGCGTCGCCCAGCCCCCCCGCGGCGGGTTCCCCCTCGGCGCTCAGCGCGACCCCCAGCTCGCGGGCCCGCGGGGCATGGCGCCTCACCGCCTGCCTGGCGACGTCGCTCAGGTCGACCGGACCGCCGGCCACCGCGAAGTCGGCGCGCCCGAAGCGGGCCAGCTCGAGCAGGTCGCCGACCAACCGCTCGAGCCGCGCGGACTCGGCCACCACCACCTCGCCGGCCTGGCCGGCGCCGACGGCGCCGTCGGCTAGCGCCTCGCCGTAGCCCCGGATCGCCGTCAGCGGCGTCTTCAGCTCGTGCGAGACCGACTCGAGGAAGCTCCGCTGGGCCTCGCGCGCGCGCGCCAACTCGTCGGCCATCGTGTTGAACGAGCGGCCGAGGTCGGCCAGCTCGTCCTCGCCGGCCACCGGGACGGCGACGTCCTCCGCGCCGGCGGCGAGCCGCCGGGTGGCCTGCGAGAGCTGGTCGATCGGGCGGACGAGCCGCCGGGCCAGCACGTAGGACAGCGCCAGCGCCAGCAGCGCGCCGCCGAGCCCAGCGACGACGACGCTCCACAGGAACGGCCGCCACTCGGCGAACGCGAGCCGGCCCGAGCGGACCAGCACCACCCGCCCGTTCGGCACGGCCCGGGCCGCGTACAGCAGCGAGCGGCCGGCGAGCGTGATCGTGCCCAGCCCGTCGCCGGGCGGGATCTCCGCCAGCACCCGGGCGCTGCGCGCCGGCCCGAGCGGGAGCGGCCGGCGCCGGCTGAGGCGAAACACGTGCTCGCCCGGGCCCAGCGCGCCCGGGGCGGCGCCGACCGAGGCGAGGAAGTCGGCCTGGGCGATCAGCGCCGCGTCGCGCTGGGCGGCGACGCGCTGGCGGACCAGCACGATCGCCACGCCCACGGTCAGCGCGCACGAGGCCACGGCGGCGAGCGCCAGGTAGCCGAGGACCCGGCGCTGCAGGCTCACGTGCGCCGCCGGCCGCCGCTCGCACGCGGGCGCTCAGCGTCCCCGGAGGCCGTGTTAGTCATGCGGCGACGGCCTTGTAGCCGACCCCGCGCACGGTGCGGATCAGCTCGGGGTCGCCGAGCTTCTTGCGCAGCTGGGCGACGTGGACCTCGACCGTCCGCGTCTCGCCCGGGTACACGAAACCCCACACCGACTCGAGCAGCCGGTCGCGGGTGACGACCTGCCCGGCGTGGCGGACGAGGTAGTCGAGCAGGTCGAACTCCCGCTGGGTGAGCTCGACCTCTCGGCCGTCAACGCGCACCTCGCGAGCGCTGCGGGAGATCGTCACCGGGCCGAGCACGGCTACGTCGTCGGGTTCGCCGCTCGCCCCGGCGCGCCGCAGCACCGCCTTCACGCGCGCGGCCAGCTCACGCGGGGAGAACGGCTTGGCCACGTAGTCGTCGGCGCCGAGCTCGAGCCCGGCGACGCGGTCGGCCTCCTCGTCGCGCGCCGTCAGGATGATCACCGGGACCGAGCCGGCGATCCGGCGGCACACATCGAAGCCGTCGATCCCCGGGAGGCCGAGGTCGAGGACCACCAGACTGACCGGCCGGCGCCGCAGCTCGCTCAGCGCCTCCTCGCCCGAGCGCACCCACAGCACCTCGTAGCCGCTGCGCTGCAGGTAGGTCCGCACCAGCGCGCCGATGTTGAGCTCGTCCTCGACCACCAACACCAGCTCGGGCATGGCGACATCGTAGGCTGGTCCCCGCCGGGCCCGGCGCAGGCTTTACACGCCGCTGAGGTTCGGCTGACCCTCCGCTTGTCGCCTGGCGCGATGCTTCGGGCAAGAACTCGACCTGGAGGTGGACAAGTGACGTTTCGTAGAGGTCATCTGAAGCTCGTCGCGCTGGCCGTGAGCTGCGTGGCGCTGGGCGCCGGGATCAGTGCGATCGCCAGCGCCGGCGCGGCCTCCGCGCCGCGCGCCGGGGCGCCCGGGGCCAGGGGCGGGTTCGCGATGCGGATCTTCCGCCGGAGCGCCGAGGGCCGGCTGGTGGTGCGGACGAGGACCGCCTGGGCCACGGTCAGCTTCGAGCGCGGCTCGGTGGTGTCGCTCAGCGGCCGGCAGCTGACGCTCCGCGAGGGCACCAAGGCCGCCGCCTACAGGACGGTGACGCTGACGATCCCCACCGGCGCCGCGGTGCGCGTGAACCGCCGGCCGGGCACGCTCGCGCAGCTGACCCCCGGCCAGCGCGCGCTCGTGGTCACGCTGCCGCAGCGTACGCTGGTCGTCGCCCACACCCCCAGGACCCCGTAGGGCTCAGCCCGCCGCGATCCGGCCGAGCGCCGGATCGCGGCCGTAGGCCGAGAACGCGCGGAAGGCCGCGAACTGGGGATGGTCGGGGCCGTGGAAGTCGGCCGAGCCGGTGCTCAGCAGGCTCCGGCGGGCACAGTGGTCGGCCAGGCGCTCGGCCTGCTCGCGCGTGTGCGTGGGATAGAAGCACTCGACGCCGTCGAGCCCGTCCCGGCCCATCCGGTCGATCGTCGCCAGCACCTCGTCGGCGTCCTCGACGTCCCAGAACGGGTGCGCCCACACCGCGACGCCGCCCGCGTCGTGGATCATCGCCAGCGCCTCGGGCACCGACGGGCTCCGGCGCGGCACGAACGCGGGCGCGCCGGGGACCAGGTACGCCTTGAAGAACGCCGAGCTCCCCTCGATCCCCGCGTCGGCCAGCCGCCGGACGTTGCCCGGGTCGGATAGCACCGCGGCGGCGATGTGCGGGCGCCCGATCGCCCGGCCGCATCCCGTCCGCACCCGCACCTCGGAATCCTCGATGGCGAACCCGAGCTTGCGCAGCGCCGCGATGATCCCCGCGGCCCGCCGGGCCCGAGCGCCGCGGGAGGCCTCGAGCCCGGCGCGCAGGTCCGGGCTCCCCGGGTCGATCAGGTAGCCGAGCACGTGGAGGTCGCGCCGGCCCACGGGGTCCCGGGCCGAGATCTCGACGCCGGGGATCAGCCGCGTCCGGGCCGCCTCGGCGGCGGCCAGCGCCTCGGGGACGCCCTCGACGGTGTCGTGATCGGTCAGGGCCAGCAGCTCGACCCCGGCCGCCGCGGCCGCGCGCACCACCTCGGCCGGGGGCAGCGCGCCGTCGGAGTAGGACGAGTGGCTCTGGAGGTCGAAGCGCGGCCGGTCGTCCACCCGGGGAAGCCTACGGCGCGCGGGTCGATAGATTGGCCGCTTGCTCTCGATCGCCCGGAGAACCCGGCGGGCCGTGGCATGGCTCGGCCTGCTGATCCTCGTCGTCCTCGGCGGCCGGCTCGGCCCGGCCCGGGCCGCGGTGTCGCTGCAGGTCTCGGCCAGGCCGCTGAGCGTCCGCCCGATCGAGCGCGGCTTCCTCGGCCTGGCGCTCGAGTACCGCTCGATCCCCGGTCTGGTCGGGACCGACCCCCACGCCGTCAACCCGGCGCTGCTGGGGCTGATGCGCGCCCTCTCGCCGGACGGTCGGCCGGTGCTGCGGATCGGGGGCCAGAGCACCGACCGCACGTGGTGGCCAGTGCGCGGGATCGCCCAGCCGCGGGGCGTCACCTACAGCCTGTCGCCGAGCTGGGTCGCCCGGGCGCGGGCGCTGGCGGCGGCGAGCGACGCGCGGCTGATCCTCGGTGTGGGGCTCGAGGCCGACCAGCCGCGGATCGACGCCGTCGAGGCCGAGAAGCTGCTCGGCGGGATCGGCCGCGGCTACGTCGACGCGCTGGAGATCGGCAACGAGCCCGAGCTGTACCCCGTCGTCCCGTGGTACCGGGTGCTCGGGAGCGGCGTCATCCTGCCGTGGTACGGCCACGCCGGCGACCCGGTGTTCTCGCGCTCGCCGGCCTACGGCCCGGCGGCGTTCGCGGCCGAGTTCCGGCGCGTGCTCGCCGCGCTGCCCCGCGGGCCCGTGGCCGCCACCGGCGCGCCGGACTTCCTCGCTGCGCTGGGCCCGCACCTGAGCCCCGGCTCGTCGATCGCGATGACCGGCGCGCACGCCTACGGTCTCAACCAGTGCGTGACCGATCCGGCCTCCTCCCAGTACCCGACGGTGCCGAACCTGCTCTCGCCCGCGGCGGCCAAAGACGACGTCGCCGGGATCGCGCCGCTGATCGGGCGCGCCCACCGCGCCGGGATGAGCTTCCGCGTCGACGAGCTGGGGTCGGTCAGCTGCAACGGGCGGGCGGGCGTCAGCGACACCTTCGCCTCCGCGCTGTGGGTGATGGACGCGCTGTTCGTGATCGCCGCTCACGGAACCGACGGCGTCAACCTGCACACGTACCCGAACTCCGCCAACGGGCTGTTCGACTTCGCCCGCGGCCCCCGGGGCCGGCTCGCCACCGTCCACCCGCTCTACTACGGCGCGCTGATGTTCGCCCACGCGGCGCCGACGGGAGCGCGGCTGCTGCCGATCGCGCCGCTGCCCCCGGGGCCGCTGCGCTGGTGGGCGACGCTCGGCCGCGACGGCAGGCTCCGGCTGCTGCTGATCAACGACAGCCTCCGCCACGGCACGCGCCTGAACGTGAGCCTGCCCCCCGGCTTCTCCGCCGGGAGCCTCGAGCGGCTGATCGCGCGAAGCGCCTATGCCACCGATGGGGTGACGCTCGGCAGGGTCGGCTTCGGCGCCGGCACGGCCACGGGGGTGCTGGCGCCGCTCCGCGCCCAGCCCGTGACGGCGCGCGGCGGGCGGCTGAGCGTCGGGCTGCCCGCGGCGAGCGCCGCCCTGGTCACGCTCCAGCCGGCGAGCTGAGGGCCCCCGACTTGAGCGCCCGCACCGTGTAGACGCGCTGCGGCGCCGGATCGCCGGGGAGCTCGGCGCTGCGGGTGGCCACGCGGGCGCGAAAGCGCTCCCCGCGCCGGTCCCGGAGCGTCAGCTCGGCGCCGCCGTCGGCCGTCTCGAGGCCGGCCAGCGCGGCCCGGGACTGCTCGTCGCCGACGAGCAGTCCGAGCGGCGGACGGCGGCCCAGCAGCTCGTCGCGGTGAAAGCCGGTCAGCTCGCACAACGCGTCGTTGACCTCGACGATCGCGCCGTCGAGGCTGACCGCGCAGCCGTCGCCTAGCGCGGCCATCACCGCCGCCAGCTGGCCGCTGCGGCGGGTGGCGGCACGCTCGGCCTCGCGGAGCTCGGTCACGTCGTGGGCGGTGCCGATGTAGGCGCCCGGCCGCTCGGGGTCGGGGCGGCCGCCGACGCGGATCCGGCGCGCCCCGCGGTGGCCCTCGCGGACGATCCCGGCCTCGAGCTCGAGCTCCCCGGCCCGCGCGATGCTCGCCCGGGCCTGGGCGGCGACCCGCTCGCGGTCGTCGGGATGCACACAGCTGAGGAGCTCCTGGCCGCTCGCCGGGCCGAGCTCGGGGTGGCGGCCGAAGATCCGGTACACGCCGGCCGACCACTGCGCCGTGGCGGCGGCGGCGTCCCACGACCAGGAGCCGACCCGGGCGATCCGCTCGGCGTCGTCGAGCGCGGCGCGCTCGCCGCGCAGCGCGCGCTCGTCGGCCTTGCGCTCGGAGACGTCCTTGAGCTGGGTGATGAAGTAGAGCGGCGCGCCGAGCCGGTCGCGCATCAGCGTCACCGACTCCTCGACCCAGATGTGCTCGCCGTCGCGGCCGACGTAGCGCTTCTCGGTCCGGTAGGCGTCGATCTCGGCGGTCAGCAGGCGCTGCACCTGGGCGAGGTCGGCGCGGAGGTCGTCGGGGTGGCTCAGCGCCTGGAAGGTCAGCCCCAGCAGGTCACTCTCCGGGTACCCGAGGATCTCGCACATGGCCCGGTTGACCTGCAGCCAGCGACCGTCCGGGGCGGTCAGCGCCATTCCGATCGGGGCGTGCTCGAGCGTGCGGTTGAGCCGGTCGACCGACAGGCTGAGCGCGATCTCGCGCGCGGCCAGCTTGCGGTTGGCGGCGCGCAGCTCGAGCTCGGTGATGATCCCGCGGGCGAGATCCTCGAGCAACCGCACGTCCTCCTCGTTCCAGTTGCGCGGGGCGCTGTCGATCGCGCAGAACGACCCCAGGGTGTGACCGGCGGCGGTGGTCAGGGGAACCCCGCAGTAGGCGATCACCCCGAGCTCCTCGATCGCCCGGTTCTCGGACACGCGCGGATCGGTCCGGGCGTCGGTGACGATCAGCGGACGGCGGCCGATCACCACGTGGCGGCAGAACGAGTGCGACAGCGGCGTCTCGCGCACCGAGATCCCGGCGGCGCTCTTGAAGAACTGGCGGTTGCCGTCGAGCACCGTGATCAGCGACACCGGCACCTCGAGCAGCCGCGCCGCCACCTGTGTCAGGCGGTCGAACGCCGCCTCGGGCTCCGAGTCCATCAGCTCGGAGTCGGCCAGCGCGCGCAGGCGATCGTCGTCGTCGAGCATCGTCAGCGCGACCCTATCCGACCGCCGGCGGGCGGAGGCGATTGCCCCGGCGCCCTACCCGCGTACGGTCTGCGCTGGTGGCCACCGCCGGAGAGGACAGGACCGCATGCGTCGGCTGACCGAGCCGGACCAGCGGTTCCTCGCACTCGAGAACTCGCGCCACGTCGTCACGTCGGCGGACTCGCGGTGCTCGACCCTCGAGTGCGCCGGGAGGCGAGCTGACGCTGCTGAACCTCCAGCGACTGATCGCCGAGCGACTGCCGCTGGTCCCGCCGTTCCGCTGGCGCCTGGCCGAGGTGCCTTTTCGACCTCGACTACGACTACTGACGCCGCGGCGCCGCTCGGCTACCCGGCGCTCCACCATCTCACCCGGCCGCTGCGCCGCGCCGCCGCGCAGACGGGCGACCCCGAGCGCCTGCATCTGTGGGCCGGGACCGGCCACCGGCACGCCACCGCCGAGCCTGTGGCGGCGATCCTGGCCCGGCTGGGCGCGAACAGGTTGACGGCGAACGGCACGCCGGCTTCGCGGACGACGCGCTGATCTTGCCACGGCGCGGACGAGCGCTGACCTGCCGGGGCTCGCGGGCCGGGGCGCCCGGCGGCGCGCGGGCCGGGGTGGTTGGCGGCGCGCGGCCGGGGTGCCCGGCGGCGCGCGGCCGCGGCGATCGCTGGACAGGCGCCGGTCCGCGCGCGAGACTGGGACGGTGCGCCTCGGCGGCCACATCCGAACGCGGATCACGCGGACGCTGAACGCGGCCTACGCCGCGGGCCTGCTCAGCGAGGACACGTACCTGCACCGGGTCGACAGCCTGCTCTCCTCCGCGGTGATCGAGCCCTCCCGACTGGCCGGGGATCTCAACTTCCGCCGGGCGCAGCCCGCCTGGCGCGCCGCCGTCGCGAGCGCGCTCGGCCGCGTCCGCGAGCTCGCCGATCGCCCGCCGCCGGACCCGGAGGTCCTGCTCGCGCTCGACTGGGACGGCGGTACGGCGTCGCTGAGCATCGGCCGCCACCATGAATGCGACGTCGTGCTCTCCGAGCCGGTGGTCTCGCGGCGGCACGCGCTGCTGCGCTTCCGCGACGGCCGCTGGATTCTCCAGGACCTCGAGTCGCGCAACGGCACGTTCGTCAACGGCGTCCGCGTCGGCCGCTGCGAACTGCGTCCCGGCGACAGCGTCGCGCTCGGCGGCACGTCGTTGGTGATCGACTGAGGATCAGCGGTCGTAGGTGGCGATCGTCCGCAGCGACAGGCCGGTGAGGAGCGCCAGCAGCGCGACGATCACGCCGCCGCATACCGCCAGCTCGCCGGGCTTCCACCCGTCGATGACCAGCGAGCGGAGCCCGACGATCACGTAGCTGACCGGGTTCAGGTGGGCGAGAGTGTTCATCAGCGGCGAGAGCCGGTCGAAGGGGACGAAGTTGGGGCTCAGGAACAGCAGCGGGAAGAACAGCAGGAAGCTCGACTGCGTCGCCTGGACGTTGCGCGTCCGCAGCGCCACGAGGATCCCGAAGCCGGCGTAGGCGACGCCGAACCCGGCGGCCAGCAGCACGATCGCGATCGCCCCGGGAACGCCGCTGTGGATCCGGGCGCCGAGCGCGATGCCGGCCAGCAGCACGACGGTCGAGGCGGCGATCCCGCGCGCCAGGTCGGCCGCCAGGCGCCCGAAGATGATCGAGGAGCGCCGGATCGGCGCCACCAACAGCTTGTCGAAGTAGCCGTTGTCGATCTCGGTCACCAGCGCCAGCCCGGAGGTCGCGGTGGCCACGCCGAACATCAGCGACACCGGCAGCTGGAAGGCGACGTAGCCCTGGCCGCGCAGGAACGGGGTGGTGCTCGGGAACGTCTTCGAGACCTGGCCGATGTTGACGGCGAGGAAGAACAGGGGGATGAACAGCGTCGGGATCGTCGCCTCGGGATAGCGGGCGATCTCGCGGACGGCGCGGCGTCCCAGCAGCAGGACCTCGGTCATCGGGTGCTCCCCTCCGGCGTCGTGGTCTGGTCGTGGCCCTCGATCCGCCGGCCGGTCGCCCGCAGGAACACGTCGTCGAGGGTCGGGCGGGCGACGCTGATCGCGCCGATCCCGATCCGCTCGCGCTCGAAGCGCCGCACGATCTCCGCGACCCGGCCGGCGCCGTCGGTCACGTACAGCGCCAGCGCCTGCGGCTCGGTGACGATCCGCTCGAGTCCGGGAAGGCCCGCGACGGCGCTCTGGGCCGCGGTGAGATCGCCGTTCACGAGCGTCACCGTGACCACGTCGTGGCCCATCTGCGCCTTCAGCTGCTCGGGCGTGCCCTGGGCGACGATCCGACCGTCGTCGATGATCGCCAGGCGGTCGCACAGCTTGTCGGCCTCCTCGAGGTACTGGGTGGTCAGGAACACCGTCGCGCCGGCCGCGTTGATCCGGCGCACCTCGTCCCAGATCGTCAGCCGGGAGGCCGGGTCGAGGCCGGTGGTCGGCTCGTCGAGGAACAGCACCTCGGGCGCGTGGACGAGTGCGCTGGCCAGGTCGAGCCGGCGCTTCATCCCGCCCGAGTACGTCTTCGTCCGACGGTCGGCCGCGTCGGTCAGCCCGACCAGCGCCAGCAGCTCAACGCTTCGCTCGCGCCCGCGCCGGCCGGTGATGCCGTACAGGCCGCACTGCAGCTCGAGCAGCTCGCGGCCGGTCTGCACCGGGTCGAGGCCGATCTCCTGCAGCGCGACGCCGATCCGGCGGCGGACCGCGGCGGCGTCGGCGACGACATCGAAGCCGGCCACCGTGGCCGCGCCCGAGCTCGGCGGCAGCAGCGTGCAGAGCATCCGGACGGTGGTGGTCTTGCCCGCCCCGTTGGGGCCGAGGAACCCGAACACCTCGCCGGCCTCGACGGTCAGGTCGATCCCCCGGACGGCCTCGATCGAGCCGGCGAACGTGCGCGTCAGCGCCCGGGCAGCGATCACCGCGCGGGTGCTGCGCTCGGGCGACGGCGCGTTCTCCGGCCCAGGCCGGGATTTCTCAGCGGGCAATGACATGGGCAACGTATACCTCCGATTTAGGTCAGTTCGCGTCCTCGGTCCGTAGACCGCCCCGGACGCCGGAACTCATCGTCGGCGAAGGTGATCGGGCGGCCCGTGGCGTGGTGCATTGCTCAGTGGGCGCGGCGAGGAGGCGCTGAAGGTGATCGAAACCGGTGACGTGTTCTCCGACGGGGCCATCCACGACGTTGCTTTCAGCGGCGTGCTCTCGCGCGCAGGTCTTCACGAGGATCGGCCACGATCGGTGAGCTGTTCGAGCCGATTCGAGTGATCACGCGTTGCTGGAGCAGATCCAGCGGCGATTGGTGGATCGGCGGATGTTGAAGCTGTTGCGCGGTTGGCTGCGAGCCGGGGTGTTCGAGGGCGGGATCGTGCCCGCCACGGAGGCGGGCACCCCCCAAGGGGTCGCCAATCTCACCGCTACTCGCCAATGTCGCGCTGCATGTTCTCGATGAGGCATGGGCAGGCGGCGGGCGGCGGCTGGGAGAGCTGGCAGGACGACGTACGCGCACAGGGCCAGACGTGGGGGTATGAGCATGCCGGATCATCGTCGAAGTATGCAGATGATCTCGTGATCCTCAGCGTCACCCGCGAGCAGGCCGAAGAGGCCGCGAGCTGGCGGCGGCGGTTCTCGATCAGCTCGGGTTGCGGTTGCATCCCGAGAAGGCCCGGATCGTGCACCTCGCGAGGGGTGCGCAGGGGTTCGACTTTCTCAGCTTCCACCGAATGCGGGAGTCGTGGAAGTGGCGAGGTCGTTGGTATCTGCAGAAGTGGCCGTCCCAGCGGGCAATGGCCTCGATCAGAGGCAAGATCCGCGACCGGACGGACCGCAGATTCGCGAGCCTGTCGTTGGAGGACACGGTCGAGAACGTCAACCACGTGATCCGTGGTTGGGGGAACTACTTCCGCCACGGAAATTCTGCGGAGAAGTTCTCGGCGATCGACAGCTATGTCCACGAACGACTCGCGATCCTCGCCAGCACCAAGCACGGACTCAAAGGCCGCAACTGGGACACCCGCTGCGACCACGAATGGTGCACCCAACTCGGCGTCCATCGCCTGACGGGAAGCGTCAGATACACGAATGCGTATGCCAGCCGGTGAACGATGTCGGTGAGCCGTGTGCGGGAGAACCGCATGCACGGTTCGAGGCGGCGGCGGGACGCAACCCGGCCAGTCGGCAAGCCCGTGCGGCTCGGGACGCCTCCCGCCGACCCTACCGCGACGCGGCGGATGTTCCGACCGGCCCTGGGAATCTCGCTTCGGTGCGCGTCCGGTTCGACGAGGAGCGGCTGATCAGCCACGCGGGCTTGTTGGTGACCGCGACGCTGGGTGAGCGCTTGGGGATCGAAGGGTTGGTGAACGAGTCGGTGTGACTGGACGGGAGGCTGCCGGGCGCGTCGCTGCCCGGGCGCAGGTCATGAGCCTGGTGCATGGGATGCTCGCCGGCGCGGACCGGATCGATCAGATGGACGTGCTCAGAGCCGGGTCACACGGCCTGATCTTGGGGCACAGGGTGATGGCGCCCTCCACGCTCGGGACGTTCCTGCGGGCATTCACGTTCGGGCACGTCCGCCAGCTCGACCGTGTTCTCGATGTTGCGCTCACGCGCGCGTGGGAGTCGGGCGCCGGCCCGGGGGACGGCCCGTTGGTGATCGACGTGGACAGCGCTTCATCGGCGAGGTCCACTCAGAGCGCAAGCAAGGCGCCAGCTACGGGTACACCAAGAAGCTCGGGTATCACCCGATCCTGGCGGTCCGCTCCGATACCGGCGAGGTGCTCCACATCCGCAACCGCAAGGGGAAGGCGAACACCCAGCGCGGGTTCCGCCGGTTCATCGAGGAGCTGCTCGCGCGCGTGCGCCGCGCCGGACATGGCGGGCTGATCATCATCCGCGCGGACTCGGGGTTCGAGAACCGCACGCTGATGCGAGATCTCGCTGCGCGGGGGGTGGAGTTCTCGATCGGTGTCAAGCAGTCAAAGACGATCCGGGCATTGATCGCGTTGATCCCGGAGAGCGACTGGGTTGCGATCAGCGACTACCCCGACACCGGCGAAGCGCAGCTCGCCGACACGACGCTCGGCACGTTCCGGCTGATCGTCAGGCGCACCCGCCTGGTCGGCCAGCAGGCCGAGCTGTTCCCCGACTGGCGTCATCACAGCTTCGCGACCAACCGCACCGTGCCCGTGTTCACCGCCGATGCCGATCACCGCGACCACGCCCAGATCGAGCTCGCGATCCGCGACGTCAAAGACCAAGCGCTCTGCCATTTCCCGTCCGGCCAGATGGACGCCAACAGCGCCTGGACCGTGATTTTCCCGGGGGAACGCCGACCCTCCGACCACCACCCAAACCCAGAACCAACCCGACACGGGGCCGTCACCCGCCCAAACCGGCACACCCTCGCAGCGAATCGGTGACTTCAGGCTTACTGCGGCTGGTCATCGCCTACGCTCAAGGCAGGGCTGGCGGCGCCGTGAATCGCCCGGCGTGAGCGAAGACGGCTCCCCCGTGCTGAGCCAGATCACGGGGCCCACGGCCAGCCCGAGTGGCAGGTTGACCGGGCCGCGTCACGCGAGCGTCTGCCGAAGTACGATCCCGCCGCCGCGCGAATGGGTCAGGCGGCCGGAGGCTGGCTCGTATACACCGATGAGCAGGGAGTTCAGCGCCTACTCCCGGCGGAGGTGAGCGAGCTCAGCAGGCAGAACTGGCACCGCCGCGAGGGCGACCTCTACGGGCTCGGAGCCGCCGACCCGGTTACGCCAAGATCGCGGCGATCGAGCGCCTGAACGAGCTGCGCAGCGCGGGGGCCGTCAGCGAAGAGGACTGCCTCCGGGAGAACCGCAGGATCCTGAAGCTCGGCTGACGGGACCGCAGGAGTGGGCTCTCCGGCTCGGTTGCGCTTACCGCGTCCCTGAGCCGGGAAGAACGAGACGGAGCGTCGAGTGCGGCGCGGCCCAACCGAAGGAGGCGCAAAGATGCACGAGTCTCACCAAGAATCCTGGTCGGCGGATTCGAAGGGTTCGGACCCGGTGAAGGAGGGGGAGGCGGACGAGGTCATGTACCCGGCCAGCCATCCCGACAGCCTGCCGAAGGAGCCGCCGGGTCGCGGCGGCTACGACGACCGTGATCCGGCCAAGGGTATGCCGCGCGTACCGACCGCTCCGGAGACTCAGGATTAGCCTAGGACGCCGCGGATCGCCGTCGTACGGATCGTCGGCGGCGATGCGTGACGTATCGGCCGGCACCGACAGCTGCACCGAGTGCGGCTATAAGCTGAAGGTCGGCTCATCCAAGCCTGCCGCCATGCCCAGAACGCTCAACCGGCTCTTGGCACACCGAGACCGGAGGAGACAGTGACGATGACCCCTATCCAGGGCGGTGAGATCTCCTCTCAGCTACGTGGACGCGGGAGAGTAGCGGTGGGTGTGACGCAGACTGACTGCGGTCGCCCCGAGTTCTTCTGTGATTCAACGGCAAGTGCCTGCGAGGACCGAAAGGAGGTGCGGTGATGGCCGTCAGCGGCGGGTCGGCCGACCCGCCGGGCGAGCCGCGCCAGGATTACGCACCCGAGGGCAGTGCCCACGGGACGTCTCGGTTTCATACGTTGAAGCGGACGTTCACGGAGTTCAGCGAAGACAACATGAGCGACTCCGCGGCCGCGCTGACGTACTACGGGCTGCTGGCCGTGTTTCCCGCGCTGATCGCGCTGGTGGCGATCGTCGGCTTGGTCGGCAATCCGGCGAGCACGGTCAAGACGTTGACCCAGATCGTGACCAAGCTCGGTCAAGCGTCCTCCGCGCAGACGTTCACGGGACCGATCAAATCGATCACGATGCACAAGAGCGCCTCGGGGATCCTGCTCGTCGTGGGCATTGTCGGGGCGCTGTACTCGGCCTCGAGCTATGTCGGCGCATTCATGCGCGCGTGCAACGTGATCTACGAGACGCCTGAGGGGCGGCCGTTCTGGAAGCTACGGCCGTTGCAGATGCTCGTCACCCTGCTGATGCTGCTGCTCTTGGTGGTGATCGCGTTGGCGCTGGTGCTGACCGGCCCGATCGTCGACGCCGTCGCCGGACCGCTCGGGGTGGGCAGCACGGCGATCTCGGTCTGGAACATCGCCAAGTGGCCGGTGATGGCGCTGTTGATGGTCGTGATGGTCACGGTGCTGTTCTACGCGTCACCGAACGTCAAGCTCCGCGGCTTCCGCTGGGTGATGCCCGGAGCTGCGTTCGCGCTCCTGGTCTGGCTACTGGCCTCGGTCGCGTTCGCGTTCTACGTGGCCCACTTCGGGTCCTACGACAAGACCTACGGCACGCTCGGCGGCGTGGTCGCATTTCTGGTCTGGCTGTGGATCACCAACTCGGCATTGCTCCTCGGCGCAGAGCTCAACGCCGAGCGCGAGCGCACTCGCGAGCTCAAGGCAGGGGTGCCCGGCGCCGAGCGCGAGATTCAACTCGACGCTCGGTCTGAGCCCAAGACACCAAAGACGACCTAACCCGCTGTTCCATCCAAGGAGGTGAGATGTGACTGATTCTGATCGACCCGTCGGAGAGCTCCTGCGCGAGCTCTCCGAACAGACCACGACACTCGTACGCCAAGAGCTGGAGCTGGCCAAGCTCGAGTTGACCGAGAAGGGCAAACGAGCCGGGATCGGCGCCGGCATGTTCGGCGGCGCTGGCGTAGTTGGCCTGTACGCAGTGGGGGCGCTGACTGCGTGCCTGATCCTCGCCCTGGCCACAGCCATGACGGGCTGGCTAGCCGCCCTGATCGTCGCTGTCGTGTACGGCGCGGCGGCCGGGCTGCTTGCCCTGTCAGGCAAATCAAAGGTCCAGCAGGCCGTCCCGCCCGTACCCGAGCAAGCCACCGAAAGCGTGAAGGAGGACGTGCAATGGACCAAGACGAGAGCAAAGCAGGGGAGAAACTAGCCGGGGAGGAGCGCACGCCTGAGCAGGTTCGCGAGGAGATCGAGCAGACCCGATCCGAGCTGGGCGACACCGTCGCGGCCCTGGCCGAGAAAACGGACGTCAAGGCACAGGCCAAGAACGCCGCCGAAGAGGCTAAGCAAACCGTGAGCGGCAAGGTCGCCGGCATCAAGGGATCTGTTACCGACAAGAAGGACGAGTTCATCTCCTCCGCCCAGGAGGCCACCCCGAAATCGGCGCAGGACGCGGGACAGCGCGCGTTGGCGTTCGCGAAGGCGAATTCCCTGCCGCTAGCCGTGTTAGGCGCCCTTGTACTGGGGGTCGTGATCGGGAGGCGCAAAGCATGACCAGCATCTGTCGCAGCCTCCCGGTTGCTCCCGGCCGGTGCGCAAAGGAGCGGCGATGAGCCTGGGGCTCAACCAATCGGGATCCTCAGCGGCTTGGCAGCCGGTCTCATCGCCAGGAGGATCTTCGAGCTGATCTGGCGCCTGATTGATGATCAGGATCCCCGAACCGAAGTACCGCAACGTTGATCTAGGGAAACTCGCAGTCGCACTGGTGCTCGAGGGTGCCATCTGCCGGCTCATCCGTGGCCTGGCTGACCACGCATCTCGACACGGCTTCGCCACCGTCAACGCCGGCGAATGGCCCGGCGACGCAGCCCCACCACCGAAAGACGAAAGATGACCGTCCTCGACAGCTATCCCGAATCGGCAGGCCGTAGCCGCCGGACGCGGCGACTAACCGTCCCCTGGAGACTGTCCAAGGCACCCTGCGGCATGATCGAACCCGAGCGTGATGCCCTCCACCGCGAGCATACACCGGCAATATCGTCACAACGCAACCATGATCGTTAGAATGGACGGATGGCTGATGATCGGTGCGACCTCCTGTGCCTGGACCTCGAAAAGGCCGAACGACTGCGGCGAGATCGCCTCGATGGCGAACACGCCGCCGCGCTCGCGGCTCAGGCCAAGGCGCTCTCTGACCCGACTCGCGTGACGATCGCCGTAGCACTCGCCGCGACCGATGAGCTGTGCGTGTGCGATCTCGCCTGGGTCATCGAGCGCGCGGAGAACCTCGTTTCCCATCACGTCAGGACCCTGCGCTCGCTCGGTCTGGCCCGCAGCCGGCGCGAGGGGAAGATGGTCCTGTACTCGCTCACAGAATCTGGCCGGGCGTTGTTGGCCGGACTTCTCGCTGTCACGGAGACGCTGGCATGATCGGGCCTGAGCTTTCCGTCCCGCAGCATGCGGCACCAGGCCGCGAGGAGCAGTCGCCTGTCCGCAGCGACGCGTGGCTGCGCGCCGCGCAGCGCGCCAAGATGCTCGCCTGGGCCAGTCTCGCGTGGATGAGCGTCGAAGGCTTCGTCGGTATCTTCGCCGGCCTCCAAGCTCACAGTCTCGGGGTGGTGACCTGGGCGGCCAGCTCATTTGTCGAAGCGCTTGCGGCATTGATCGTCGTCTGGCGCTTTACCGGCCGACGCACGCTGTCAGCCACTAGCGAAGCTCGAGCGCAACGCTGGGTAGCCGCCAGTTTCTTTCTCCTCGCCCCGTATTTCGTCGTCGAGGCGATCCGTAAGCTCATCAACGGCGGCGAGACCCACGTCACCGTCCTCGCCGTGGCCCTGACGCTCAGCGCGATCATCCTGATGCCGCTGCTGGGCTGGGCCAAGCTGCGCCTCGGACGCCAACTCAACTCGGGCGCCACCTCCGGGGAGGGCATCCAGAACCTGATGTGCGCCGTCCAGGCCACCGCGGCACTGATCGCGCTCGCCGGCGCGGGGATCGGACTGTCCTGGCTTGACCCGGTGGCCGCGCTCGGGATCGCCGCCATCGCCCTGAAAGAAGGTCGCGATGGCTGGCGCGGAGAAGACACGTGCTGCGCGCCGATGCCAGGCCTCGATGCCGCGCCCGCCTGTCACGAGGACTGCTGCGCCTGATGGCCCACGACCACGACCACGACGCTGACCACAGCCACGGCGGAGGTGGCCACGCCGGCCATTCACACGGCGTCTCGGCCGACGCGGACCGCGGCAAGCTGGCAATCGCGCTCGGGCTGATCGTCGGCTTCATGCTCTTCGAGGTGGTCGTCGGCGCGGTCGTGCACTCACTCGCGCTGCTCTCTGACGCCGCGCACATGCTCACCGACGCTGGCGCGATCGGCCTCTCGCTCGTCGCGATCCGCCTGGCCGCAAAACCTGCCAAGGGCGCCCTGACCTACGGCCTCAAACGCACCGAGATCCTCTCCGCCCAGTTCAACGGCGCGACCCTGCTCGTGCTCGGACTGTTAATCGTCTACGAGGGCATCACGCGCCTCGTGCATCCGCCCAACGTCGGCGGGACCGCCGTGCTCGTCGTCGCCCTAGTCGGGATCGTCGTCAACCTCGCGGCGAGCTACACGCTGTCGAAAGCCAACCGCCAGTCGATGAACGTCGAGGGCGCCTTCCAGCACATCCTCACCGACCTCGCCGCCTTCATCTTCACCGCCATCGCCGGAGCCGTGATTCTCACCACGGGATTCCGCCGCGCCGACGGCATCGCCTCGCTGATCATCGCCGCGATCATGCTCTACGCCGCCTACGGGCTGCTCAAAGCCAGCGGCAGAGTGTTCCTCGAGGCCGCGCCGCCAGGCCTCGACCCCGACGCGATCGGCCAAGCGCTGGCCAGCCAGCCCAGCGTCAGCCAGATTCACGACCTGCACGTCTGGGAAATCACCTCAGGCTTCCCCGCACTCTCCGCGCACGTGCTCGTTGACAACGAATGCGACTGCCACGAAGTCGCCTGCGCGCTCAAGGAGCTGCTGCACGAAAACTTCGACATCGACCACACCACGCTGCAGGTGGATCACGAGCGCATGGAACTGCTGTCCATCGAGACGCCCAGCAGTCGGGCCACGTAAAGACCCGAACACCTACCCCGATCGCCGGGACATATGCGGGACACAATTGGCGTGACCATGTCGAGCGGCTGCCAAAAACGCAAAAACGCAAAAACGACCGTTTACCAGGCCTTCCCAAACAAACAAAGCCCACCATCGGACTTGAACCGATAACCCCTTGATTACAAATCAAGTGCTCTGCCAATTGAGCTAGGCGGGCGCCGGATCAGTGTGGCACGCCGCGACTGTCTCTCCAAACGATGCGGATGATGCACGCATGCGATGGCATCGGCCGCAGCCAACGCGTAACGGCCAGCTGCCCGAACTGCTCGCGACCCGCGGTGGCATTTGCCGGGCCGATGGTCCGGATGACGCCGTGGAGGCGATCGCCCGGGTCAGCCGGGCGTGCGTGGTCCGGCGGAGCGGAGCGCCGGACGCCGCTCGGCGGCCGCAGCGCCGCCTCGAGCTCGAGGCGGCGTCGCTGCGCGACGCCGTGGCCGAGGAGCTCCTCGGCCTGCTTGATCCGGTAGACGACGGTGCTGCGGTGGATCGCCAGCCGGCACGCCGTGCGCGCCGGGCTGAGGCTCTCCTCGAGGCAGGTCCTCACGGTCCGCCGCAGCCTCAGCTTCGCGTCATGTCCGCCGCGAGCCGAGCGGTGGCGCCCCTCGAGCGCCCCGGCGCTCGCCGCCCCGGCGCCGTCGGCTCACACGATCAGCGCCACGTGCCGGCGCGCGACGTCGTAGCGCAGGCCCTCGCTCGCCGCCGCCGCGTCGACCGGGCAGCGCTCGATGATCGCCGTGAGCAGAGCTTCAACCCGGTCCGGAAGTCTGTGTCGGTGGCGCGGGCGAACTCGGGGATCGACGCCGGCAGCAGGTCGGCCATCTCGCTTCCGGCGCCTCGGCGGATAGGGTGTCCAGCACGGCGTGGAGGTGCTGCTCGACTTGGGCGGTGACCCCTCGTTGCGACGTGGCGATCTGGAGCTCCTAGCCCGCGGGCCGGATCCCTCGGAGTGCCCGCCGGCTCTGCCGAGAGCCTACCCGGCGCCGGTCGGGAGGAGGCACCAACGGCGGCCGCTCGGTGTGGTAGAGAACGACAGCGACCGGCGACGCGATCGCTGCGATAGACCGCTGAGCCTGGAACCGAGCGAGAGGAGCACCACGATGGGCTTTCTGACCGGGGACTTCCCCGCGGTCGACCCCGGGACCTTCCTGCGCGAGCCGTACCGAGAGCGGATCAGGACGCTGTCGCGGCACTGGATCGATCACGGGTTCGGCTCGCCGAAGGCGATCATGGTCATGTACCTGTTGAAGCTCGTGGTGTTCTTCGCCGGCGGCGGGATCCTCGTCGGCACGCTCACCTCGCACCTCAGCCCGCTGCACCCCGCGCAGTGGTTCGATCAGCCGGTCTTCTACGAGAAGGCGATCCTGTGGACGGTGCTGCTCGAGTGCCTCGGCGTCGCCGGCTCCTGGGGACCCCTGGCCGGCCACCTGTGGCCGTTCACCGGCGGCTGGCACTACTACGCGCGCCGGGGCACGATCCGGATGCCGCCGTGGCCCGGCCGGGTGCCCCTGACCGAAGGCGACGAGCGCACCCGGCTCGACGTGGCGCTGTACCTCGGCCTGCTGGCGGCGCTCGTCGTCGCGCTCGCCCTCCCCGGCGCCCACGTGCACGGGATCGACGCGGCGCTCGCCCACAACCACGGCCTGGTGGCGCCGCCAGCGATCCTCACCGCGATCGGCCTGCTCGGGATCCTCGGGCTGCGCGACAAGACGGTGTTCCTCGCCGCGCGCGGCGAGCAGTACCTCCCCGCCCTGATCTTCATGTCGCTCTTCCCCTTCGTGGACATGATCGTCGCCGCCAAGCTGCTGATCGTGACGGTGTGGCTCGGCGCCGGGTTCTCGAAGTGCAACCGCCACTTCACCTGCGTGATCGCGCCGATGGTCGCCAACGTGCCGTGGCTCCCGTCCAAGTCGATCAAGCGGATGCTCGTCGCCGGCTACCCCGACGACCTGCGTCCGTCCGGGTTCACCCATCGGCTCGCCCACGGCCCCGGGATGTTCGGCGAGCTGGTCCCGCCGCTGGTGCTGCTGTTCAGCCACGACCACGTCGTCACCGTGTGCGCGGCCGTGTTCATGATCGGCTACCACCTGTTCATCATCTCGACCTTCCCGCTGGCCGTGCCGCTCGAGTGGAACGTGGTCTTCATGTACCTGAGCGCGTTCCTGTTCCTCGGCTATCCGGCGCAGGACGGGTACGCGCTGGGGAACATGGGGACCGGGTTGCTGATCCCGACGGTCGTCGGCCTGACCTGCTTCCCGGTGCTCGGGAACCTGCGCCCGGACCTCGTCTCGTTCCTGCCCTCGATGCGCCAGTACGCGGGCAACTGGGCTTCGGCGATGTGGGCGTTCGCGCCGGGCGCCGAGGAGAAGCTCGACACGCACCTCGTCAAGAAGGCCAAGATGCAGAAGCAGCAGCTGCAGACGAAGCTGCCGCTGCTCGGCTACGGCGAGGACGAGGCCGAGATCACGCTGCAGGTCCTGCTCGCGTGGCGCTCGATGCACAGCCAGGCCCGAGGGCTCAACTCGGTGATGCTGAACCAGCTCGGCCAGGACATCGACACCTACACGCTGCGCGAGGCCGAGTTCATGTGCAACGCGATCATCGGCTTCAACTTCGGCGACGGCCACCTCCACGACCAGCGGCTGATCCGCGCGATCCAGAAGCGCTGCCGCTTCGCGCCGGGCGAGTTCGTCGTCGTCTGGGTCGAGTCAGAGCCGGTGTTCGACGGCCGGCAGCGGTACTGGGTGATGGACGCGGCGATCGGCGTCGTCGAGACGGGCAGCTGGCGGGTCAGGGACGCCGTGCGGGCGAAGAACTGGCTCCCGGACGGGCCGATCCCCGTCGACGTCGGCTGGCGCCTGGCCGGGTACGAGCGGGTGCGGGGCGCCGACGTCGCGCCGACGCCGGTGGCCGCGAGGTGACCCGGGCGATCGTCGTCGGCAGCGGACCCAACGGGCTCGCCGCCGCGATCACCCTGGCGGCGTCCGCGTCGAGGCGACGGTCCTCAAGGCCGCGACACGCACGGCGGCGGGACCCGCTCGAGCGGGCTGACGCTGCCCGGGCTGCTCGATGACGAGGCGTCGCCGCGCCCGCGCTGCGGCCGTTCTCCTCGCTGATGTCCTCGGCGATCGGCGTCGCGCTGGGCGCCGCGGCGCATCGCTACGGCTGGCCGGTCGCCGCGGGCGGCTCGGGCGCGATCAGCCGCGCGATGATCGGCCTGCTGCAGCAGCATCGGTACGCGGACCGAGAGCGGTTCGCTCCCCGGCTTTCCGCGAGCGGGTGCTCGCCCGGCAGGTCCGCCCGCCGGCGCATATGGAGGCCTGAAACGCCAACTACGTCGGCGGCGACGTCGTCACCGGCGCCGACGCCCCCGCTCCAGCTCGTGTTCGGCCCCGCGCCGCGCTCGATCCGTACAGCGTCGGGATCCCCGGCGTGTACTGTGCTCGGCGGCGACGCCCCCGGATGTCGGCGCCCGCGGGATGTGCGGCTACAACGCGGCGAAGTCGGCGCTGCGCGCGCTGGCGAGCGGGGCGCTTCCGTGGCCGTGCCGTGGCCGTGGCCGGACGCTCACGCGGTGACGGTGGGATATCGACCGGCCTATGGACCGGTGGATATCCCATCCTCCCTGATCGGGCCCCGCGTCGCGATGGTCCGCCTCGCCTGCGGCCGCCGGCGCCTCAGCGCCGCACGCCGCGCCCGGCCAGCTCGCGCTCCCACCAGGCGATCGTGTCGCGCATCGTCTCGCGCAGGGTCAGCCGCGGCGCCCAGCCGACGGCGTCGCGGATCCGTTCGGCCGAGCCGCGGATGTCGATCACCTCGTGGGCGCGGACGCGGGCGGGGTCGACGACATGGCGGACCTCGATCGGCGCGAGCAGCTCGGCCAGCAGCGCGACCTGCTCAGCCGCGGACACCGACACCCCCGAGCAGACGTTGTAGACGCCGGGCGCCTCGAGAGTGGCCAGCAGCCGGTAGGCGCGGGCGACGTCGCGGGCGTCGGTGAAGTCGCGGCGGGTGTGCGGGTTACCGGTGACGATCTCGATCCGCTCGGCGCCGTCGAGCCGGGCCTGCGCTCCCTGGCGGGCCAGCGAGGAGAGGATGAAGATCGGGCGCTGGCCCGGGCCGGCGTGGTTGAACGGCCGGGCGCGGACGATCTGCAGGCCGTGGGCGTCGACGTAGAGGCCGGCCAGCAGGTCGCCGGTCAGCTTTGACACCGCGTAGGGGTTGGCCGGCCGCAGCGGCGCCGTCTCGGCGATCGGGAGCTCGGCGGCGGCGCCGTAGACCTCGCACGTGCTCGCCCACACGGTCCGGGCGCGCGGCGAGTGACGGCGGAGCCCCTCGAGCAGGTTGACCGCGGTGGCGACGTTCCCGTGCACGGTCGCCGCCGGGTCCTCCCACGAGCGGCCGACCGAGCTGAGCGCGGCGAGGTGGTAGACGACGTCGGGCTGGATCTCGGCCAGCAGTTCGGCGATCGCGCCGGCCTCGCCGAGATCGAGCGCGCGGCCCTCGAGGCCGCCCGGACCCGCGAGCGAGCCGCCCGACCCCTGCGCCGTGGAAGCGCCCTCGCCGCTGCGCGACACCCCGCCCTCGTCGGGCACCGCGCCGCTGCGCGACACCCCGCCCTCGTCGGGCACCGCGCCGCTGCGCGACACCCCGATCACCTTGTCGCCCGCGCGCGCGCAGGCGCGCGCGAGGTGACCGCCGGCCAGCCCGGAGGCGCCCGTGATCAGGACCCGCACTACCCGTCGTGGGTGCCGGTGACGGTGACCGCGTGCTCGATCCGGCCGTGGCCGTTGCTCGAATAGTCGGCCTCGGGCTCGGGCGGCGCCGTCTCCGGGGCCGCATTGAGCCGGCGCTCGAGCTCCCCCAGCAGCAGTCCGAACAGCAGATGCCGCCAGGCCGCCTGGGCGAACGCGCGGCGGTTGCCCTGCAGCGACGGGAGCTCCCGGCGCGCCGGGTGCAGGCGGTCGGTGAAGGCGCCGAGCGGCCACAGCCCGAGGTGCTCCGAAAGCGCGACGGCGGGTCCGCGCAGCACCGGCGGGAGCGGCAGCGAGGGCGCGAGGTTGGCGTAGGCGGCGCCGAACAGCGCGCCGTTGCCCATGTGCATCGCGAAGCCGAGCGGGTACCAGCCCTCGGTGCGGGTCAGCGCCTTGCCGAGCAGCTCGACGTCGTCGTAGCGGCTGCCGAACACGAGCTTGTCGAGCGGCTGCTGCAGTCCCCACACCGCCGCGGCGACCGCGCCGCAGACGGCTCCCCTCAAGGTGCGGGTGCGGTCGATTCCCGGAGCCACGACCCCGCAACTGTAACGGGCGGCGCTCGCGCGGGTACGCCACTGTGCGATGGATCACTCGACCGCCGACCGCGCGGAGACCGATCGTTGTCAGGCCGACCATTCGGCGCTGCACCGCCGCGCGCGCGAGCACGCGGCCAACCCGCTCGTCTACTGGTTCGTGCGATTGACCTTCCAGCCGTTCTTCCTCCTGTACTTCCGGATGCGCCGGATCGGCCGCGAGCACGTGCCACGCAAGGGCGGCGTGATCATCGCCGCCAACCACCGCAGCTTCCTCGATCCGTTCGTGATCGCGTGTATGGCCCGGCGGCCGATGTACTACGTGGCCAAGCAGGAGCTGTTCATGCGCCGCTGGCAGGCGTGGGTCCTGAACGCGCTCGGCGCCTTCCCCGTGCGCCGCGGCGGCTCCGACGCTGACATGCTCGAGACCGCGCGGGCGATCCTCGCCCGCGGGGACATCGTGCTGATCTTCCCTGAGGGCACGCGCGTGCGCCCGGGGGCGCTCGGGCAGCCCAAGCGCGGCGTCGGACGCCTCGCCCTGGAGTCGGGAGCTCCGGTGATCCCGCTGGCCATCATCGGGACCGAGGCAGTGCGCCGCGGCTGGCGGATCCGCCCGCACAAGGTCAGCCTCCGCGCCGGGCGGCCGCTGCGCTTCCCGCACGTCGAGGACCCCTCGCCCGCGCTGGCCGGCGCCGTCGCCGCCCGCATCTGGCCGTGCGTGATGCTGCAGTGGGAGTGGCTCGGCGGGCTGCCACCGATCCGCCGCGCCGCGATCGTCGGGGCCGGCAGCTGGGGCACCAGCCTCGCCGTGTGCCTGGCCCGCGCCGGCTACGAGGTCGACCTCGGGTGCCGGACCGCCGAGCAGGTGGCCACGCTGTCGGCGACGGGTGAGAACGCCGGCTACCTGCCCGGCGTCAAGCTGCCCGACGCGATCACCGTCCGCCGCGCGGCCGAGCTCGAGCTCGGCGGCCACGATCTCGTCGTCCTCGCCGTCCCCGCCCGGGCGCTGCCGAGCGTGCTGGCCGCGCATGGCGAGCGGATCCCTCGCCGGGCCGGGATCCTGATGCTGTCCAAGGGGCTCGTGCCGCCGCTCGGCACGCTGCCCTCGGTGTTCACCGCGGAGCGTTGCCGGGCCCGCGCGATCGCCGTGCTGGGCGGACCCTCGCACGCCGCCGAGGCGCTCGACGGCGGCGCCTCGGTGGTCCTGGCCTCGCTGGACCGCGCGTTCTCGCGCCAGCTCTCCGACGTGCTCACCGCGGCCGGCCTCGACGTCACGGTGAGCCCCGACGTCACCGGCGTCGAGTTGGCCGGCTGCGCCAAGAACGTCGCCGCACTGGCCGCCGCCGCGACCGGCACCGCCGGCCCCAACGTCGGTGGGGCGGCCGCCGGCAAGGTGTTCGCCGAGGTCGAGCAGATCGCGCGCTCACGCGGCGGGCGCCCGGAGACGTTCGCCGGCCTGGCCGGCGCCGGCGACCTGGTGGCGACGGTGGTGGCGCCCGGCTCGCGCAACCGGCGCGCGGGCGAGCTGCTCTCCCAGGGCGTCCCGACTGAGCAGATCGGGCCGATGCTCGGGCACGTCGTCGAGGCCGTCGACGCGGTGTCGCTGCTCACCGAGGTGGCCCGCAACGCGCGCGTCGAGACGCCGGCGCTGGACAGCCTCGCCGCGCTCGTCGAGGGCCGGATCGAGCCCGAGCGCTGGACCGCCGGCGTGACCCAGCCGGCCACGCCCGACCGCGGGCGGGGACGTCCTATCCGCGCGGCCTGAGCGAAGGTAGGCTCCGCGTGCCGTGGAAGAAGCCACCCTCTCAAAGGCCGAGCTCGACGCGCGCTTCAGTGAGCTGTACCGCGCGCACCTGCGCGACGTGTACTCCTACAGCTATTACCGGGTCGGCAACCACCACGACGCCGAGGACCTCACCGAGCAGACCTTCCTGCAGGCCTACCGCCACTACGAGCGCGCGCTGCGGGAGTCGGACGGGCGCCCGCTGCGGCCGTGGCTCATCCGCATCGCCCATAACCTGGCGGCCAACTTCTACCGCGACCGCTCGCGCAGGCCGGAGTCGGCGATCGAGGACGCGGGGATGATCTCGGCGCCGCACACCACCGAGTCGCTGGTCGAGGGGCGCGAGGAGCTGAAGGCGATCCTCGACGGCGTCCAGCAGCTCCCCGACGACCGCCGCGAGGCGCTGATCATGCGCTTCGCGCTCGGCATGGACAACCGCGAGATCGCCCGCGCGCTCGGCCGCACCGACGGCGCCACCAAGGTGCTCCTGCACCGCGCGATCCGCCAGCTCGAGGGGATCGTGGAATCGGCCGGCGCCGAATCCATTGGGGGATTTGCCAGAGGCAAATCTCCCGGCGCGAATGGAGCGGGCGCGTGAGCTCCGCGACGGCCGAGTTCGAGCAGCGGCTGCGCCGCGCGCTGGCCCCGGTCGAGCCGCCCGCGGACCTCGCCCAGCGTCTCGAGGTGCGGCTCGTCCGGGCGACCGAGGCGGCCCACGACGAGCTCGAGTCGTGGGAGCTCTCGGCGATGCGCGACCCCCGCAACTGGGCGCGGCCCGCCGCCGCGGTGGTCGTCAGCGCGACCGCCGGGACCGCGCTGGTGGCTCTGCGCGTCCGCAGCCGTCACCGCTCGCGTCAGCCGCAGTCGGGCAACCTGCGCGAGCTCGCCGAGCGCACGATCCACGACATCGCCGAGGAAGCACGGCGGATCCTCCCCGATCGCTGATCGAACGCTTCGGTTCCGCTGCTAGCGTCAGCCTGCCGATGGCCGTGTGCTACCGACATCCCTCCCGCGAGACCGCCGTCTCGTGCTCCTCCTGCGGACGCCCGATCTGCCCCGACTGCATGACGCCGACGTCGGTCGGGATGCGCTGCCCGGAGTGCTCGCGCCAGCCCTCCAAGGTCCGCTCGCTGCGAACGTCCTCGGTCGGCTACAGCGCCACCCAGATCCTGATCGCGCTGAACGTCGCCGCCTACGTCGCCGAGCTGGCCACGGGCGCCAGCGGCGGCGGCGGGCTGAGCGGCTGGGTCTACGAGCACGGCGCGCTGTTCGGCCCGCTGATGTCGGGCGGCCACCACGAGTACTGGCGGCTGCTGACGGCCGGCTTCCTGCACGCCAGCCTGATCCACATCGGCCTCAACATGCTCTCGCTGTACTTCGTCGGTCGCTCGCTCGAGCCGTCGATCGGCCGCGCCAACTTCGTCGCCGTGTACTTCGCCTCCTTGCTGGCCGGCTCGTTCGGGGCCCTGCTGTTCCAGCCGGGCGTGCCGACGCTAGGCGCCTCGACGGCGATCTTCGGCATCTTCGGCGCGCTGATCGCTGTCGCCCGTGCGCGCGGGATCTCGATCTGGCAGAGCGGGCTCGGGCCGATCCTGGCCCTGAACCTGGTGTTCACGCTGACCGTCTCGAACATCTCGGTCGGCGGCCACCTCGGCGGCCTGGCCGCCGGCGGCCTGTGCGGCTGGCTGATCACCGAGATCGGCGAGCGCCGACGTAAGGGCTCGCTGGCCCTGGCCGGCTGCGCCGCGGTGGGGCTGGTCAGCATCCTCGCCGGGATCGCCGTCGCCGGCAGCGCCGGGCTGGCGCCCAACGGCTTCACCCTGTGAGCTCGTCGTATAGCACCTGGATCGCGGCGTGCAGGCGCTCGGGGGCGAAGCGCTCCCGCGCGTCGGCGCCCGCGGCGGCGCCCAGCCGCACGCGCTCGGCGGGGTCGTCGAGCAGCTCGGCGGCGACGCGCGCGAGCCCCGCGGCGTCGCCCGGCGCCACCAGCCGGCCGGTCTCGCGGTCGCGGATGATCTCGGGCAGGCCGCCGTGGGCGGCGGCGATCACCGCGCAGCCTGCCGCCGCCGCCTCGACGGCCGACCCGGGCAGCGGGTCGGGCTGGGTCGAGGGCACGGCGATCACGTCGGCGGCGCCGTAGACATTCTCGACGTCGGCGCGGAACCCGACGAAGCGCAGCCGCTCGCCGACCCCCAGCCGCGCCGCCTCGGCGAGCACCGCCTCGCGCCGCGACTCGGCTCCCGGCCACGCCTCGCCGGCGATCACCCCCAGCGCGCCGCGCTCGCGCAGCGGCGGCGCGGCGAGCGCCCGGACGAGCACGTCCTGGCCCTTCCAGTCGCTGATCCGGCCGAGCACGGCGATCACCGGGACCCCGTCGGGCAGTCCGAGCGCCGCCCGCGCCGGTCCGC
Organism: Solirubrobacterales bacterium; assembly: GCA_038254735.1. Lineage (GTDB taxonomy): Bacteria > Actinomycetota > Thermoleophilia > Solirubrobacterales > Solirubrobacteraceae > Palsa-465. The sequence goes on along the minus strand of JBBSFX010000026.1, from coordinate 11,016 downwards.
GCGGCGCGCGACGGGCGTTGAGCGCGAGCCCGTCATGGATCACCCGCGTGCGCCGGGTGCCCGGGAACTGGGCGGCGGCGGCGCGCGAGACGCACGGCAGCGCGGCGGCCGACTCGAGCAGCCGGCGGTAGGGCGGCCACGCGTGGCCGAAGCGGGCATAGATCTCGCGGACATGCCACACGTGGGGGACACGCGCGGCCGCCGCACCGGCCGCCCCGCCCAGCACCACCGAGGTGTTGGAGTGCACGAGGGCGACGCGCCGGCGTCCGATCAGCGTCCGCAGCGCGACGGCGTCGCGCGCGGCGGCGGTCAGCAGCGCCGAGAGCCCGCGCGCACCGAGCAGCTCGCGGCGCAGCACACTGAGCGACGGCCGCAGCAGCACCTCGACGCCGGCACGCTCGAGCTCGCCGGCCAGCTCGCCGCGCTCGGGCAGCACCACCAGCGGGCGGTAGCGGCCGGGGTCGAGGCCGGCGGCGATCAGCGCCAGCTGCCGGTCGGCGCCGTAACGCCCGCTCGAGGAGTGGAGCAGCAGGACGGTTCGCGGTGCCGCGGCTCGTGGCCGGCCGGGCACTACAGCTCGACGCTGAGCGCCCGGCCCGGGATGCCCTGCACCCGCTCGGGGTGGAGGATCTGCGCCAGCAGCTCGAGCCCGTCGACGATCCGCGGGCCGGGCCGCGAGAAGTACGCGGCGGCGTCCACGGCGACGATCTCGCCGGCGCCGAGCGCGGCCAGCCGGTCGCGGTGCATCTCCGCCTCGCGGTGGGCGATCTCGGCGTCGTAGCCGCACGGCATCACGATCACGATGTCGGGCTGGGCGGCCGCGATCTCGTCCCAGCGGCGCTCCTCGGAGTGCTCGCCCGCGAACCCGAGCACGTCCTCGCCGCCCGCGTACTCGATCAGCTGGGGCGTCCAGTGCCCGGCCGCGAACGGCGGGTCGAGCCACTCGAGCGCCGCCACCCGGGGCCGGCGAGCGCCGCGCACGGCCAGCTTGACCCGGTCGATGCGCGCGCCGGCGTCGGCGATCAGCACCAACGCGGCGTCCCGACGGCCGGTCGCCTCGGCCAGCGTGCGGGCGTCGCCGAGCACCTCGCCGACGGTCCGCGGGTCGAGCGAGATCACCTGCGGGTGGGGGTCGAGCTCCTCGGCGATCGCGCGGACGTCGTCGTAGGAGACGGCGCACACCGAGCACAGCGCCTGGGTGACGATCAGGTCGGGGCCGAGGTCGTGCAGCAGCTCGGTGTCGAGCTCGTAGAGCGACTCGCCGGCCAGCGTGCGCTCCTTGACGGCGGCGTCGATCTCGGCCGAGCTGAGCCCGCGGGGGAGCACGTCGCGGGTGATCCGTGGTAGCTCGCGCGCCGCCTCGGGGTAGTCGCACTCATGGGTGACGGCGATAACGTCGGCGCCGAGGCCGAGCGCGAACAGCATCTCGGTCGCCGACGGGACCAGGCTGACGATTCTCATTGGAGGAGACGATATGACACAGCTGCTCGCAGAGGACGAGATCGCCGCCCGGCTGGGCGCCGTGCAGTGGCGGCGGGAGGGCGACGAGATCGTCCGGGACTGGAGCTTCGCGGACTTCGCCGCGGCGATGGTGTTCGTCAACCGGGCCGCCGAGGCGGCCGAGGAGGCCAACCACCACCCCGACATCCTCGTCCACGGGTGGAACAAGGTGCGCCTGACGCTGACCAACCACTCCGCCGGCGGCCTGACCGAGGCCGACTTCAAGATGGCGGCGAAGTTCGACGCGCTGGGCTGACTGCTACGGTTCGGGCGGTCGCCTCAATGAACGACGACCTACCCCGAAGTAGCTGCGCGCGGTCGGAGGGCGGTACCGCGCCACTGCACACACCGAGCCCGCGCCTCCCGGCAAGATGAAGCTGCTGCTCATCCTGCTGACGGCCGTGCTCGTGCTGGTCAACTCGTTCTTCGTGATCGCCGAGTACGCGCTGGTCCGCACGCGGCGCGGCCGGCTCGAGGCGATGGCCGAGGAGGGCGCGCGCGGGGCGCGCCTGGCGCTGACCCAGCTCGACAACATCGGCGACTTCATCTCCGCCTGCCAGGTGGGGATCACGATGGCCTCGATCGGCATCGGCGCGCTCGGCGAGCCCTCGATCGCGCATGTGCTCGAGCCGATCTTCGGCCACCCGATCGGCCACGGCGCGGCGGTGGCGATCTCGGTGGTGATCGCCTATGTGCTGATCACCTTCGCCCAGAGCACGGTCGGCGAGATCGTCCCCAAGCTCTACACGATCCAGCACGCCGAGGGCCTGGCCCGCCGGGTGGCGCGGCCGCTGCAGTTCTTTCGGGTCGCCTTCAGCCCGCTGATCGCGGTGCTCAACCTCTCGTCCGACGCGATGCTGCGGATGCTCGGCACCGACCCGGACGCCGAGCCGGCGGGCGGCACGCCCGACGAGCTGAAGCGGATCATCGCCGAGTCGCGCACCGGCGGGCAGCTGGACGTCGGCGAGGCGAACATGCTCACCGGCGTGTTCCACCTGCACGAGCAGGAGGCCCGGCAGGTGATGACGCCGATCCCCGCCGTGGTCACCGTCGACCTTGCCGAGACCGTCTACGAGGCCTTGCGCCGCTGCGTGGAGACTGGGCACTCACGGCTGGTGGTGACCGAGGACGAGAACCAGGACCGGGTCAAGGGGATCGTCCATGTCAACCAGCTGGTCAAGCTGCTGATGAACGCGGATCGCGACGCCCACTTCGAAGCGCTCGTCCGCGAGGCGCCGATCGTCCCCGAGACCAAGCCGCTCGATGACCTGCTGGCCGATCTGCAGCGCGAGCGCACCGAGTTGGCCATCGTCATCGACGAGTACGGCCGCACGGCCGGGATCGTCACGATCGAGGACATCATCGAGGAGGTGGTGGGAGAGATCGCCGATGAGACCGACCCGGCGGGCGGCGCCGTCCGGCGGCTGGCCAACGGCGACTGGTTCGTCCGCGGCCACGTTGCCGTCACCGACCTCGAGGACTACGGGCTCGAGCTCCCGGTCGACACCGATGCCTACAACTCGGTCGGCGGGTACGTGTTCGCCGAGCTCGGCCGGCTGCCCAAGCGCGGAGACCAGATCGCCGCCAACGGGTTCTCAATCCGCGTCGAGTCGGTTCGCCAGAACCGGATCGAGGCGGTGCGGATCCGCCGGCGCCGCAGCGCCCCGGCCGCGCCTGAGTGAGAAGCGGCACACTTCCGCGCGACATTTGTTACTTTTCACACGCGCGCAACTCCGGGTCTCGCAGAAGCTCTGACGCGGAAGCACTGCCCGGTGGTTGGAGAGGAGAGAAACGAAGCCGGCCCGCGCAGGGCCGGCTTCGTCACTTAAAAAGAAGCCGGCCCGCTGGGGACGGGCCGGCTTCGTGCTTCTGGGGAGGAGGTGCTGCTATGAGGTACGTCGCACGACGAAGTATCGGCCGAGGACCTCAACCTGTGTTAAAGGTTCTTTAGGCGTACCCGCAGAACGCGGGCTGCCCTTGCTTCCCGTCGCGGCTTCCGCTACGTCGCCTTGGCCAGGTAGCGGTGACCGGCGGTCAGCGTGATCACCCGGTGGCGCCGGAAGTCGCTGACCAGCACCACCCCCCGATGGACGATGGTGAGCGTCCCGTCGCAGCGATCGATCGTGTCCCAGATCGTGCCGCGGACGGTCGCCGAGCTGTAGCGGCCCCGCGTCCTGAACTTGCCGTGGACGCTGCTGTGGAGCGACTCCAGGACCCGGTGCGGCAATCCGCCCGCGCGGGCGATCGCCGCCTTGCCCGGCGGCGGGCAGCCCTGGAGGCCGGCGATCCCCTTCTCGATGAGGGAGAGCTGGGTCAGGCCACGGCTCTTGCCCCGCGCCTGCTGACCGACCGCGAAGACCGCGCCGCCGAAGCTGCCCGCGTAGGTCAGCTTGCCGCTGCCGACGGCGCTCGTCAGCGACGCGACGCCACGACGAGCGTCGAGCAGCGAACCGACGGGGATCTGTCGCGCCTGCGTCAACGGCACGAACCCCGTGCCGGCCGTGGTCCGTGCCCGGATGGCGCCGCGCGGGAGCTTGATGAGCACGTGACCGCTCACGGTGTGCACGTCGACGCTGCGGCCGAGGACCGGTGGTAGCACCTTCGCCGGAGGCAGCACCGCGCCGAGCGGCTGCCAGTCGGTCTCCTGGTCGACGGGGTTGCCGCCGGGCACCTTGTTGGTGACCAGCTCGGTGTTCTCGCCGCCGGTGGCCGGGACCGACCACAGGTGGTAGTAGCCGCTGCCGTTGTTGGCGGCGAAGGCGATCGTCGTGCCGTCGGGCGACCAGGCGGGGAAATTGCCGTCGGAGTAGCCATTCGTCTCGTGCTCCAGCGGATGCGCGCCGCTGCCGTCGGCGTTCATGATCCACAGGTCGCGGCCGACGGAGCCCTTCGGGTGAAGCGGGCCGCCGTAGGCGATCTGCGAGCCGTCGGGCGAGTAGCTGGGGGCGCTGTCGGCGCTGTTCGGATCGTTGGTCAGGTCGGTCAGACCGCTCCCGTCGGTCTTGACCGTGTCGACGTCCGGCCGCCCGCTGGTCCTCGCCCGGACGAAAGCGATCCGGTCTCCCCGCGGCGACCACGCGAGCTCTGACTTGGCGGCCGCGTCGTAGGTTATCTGGTGGACCTGCGTGCCGTCGGAGGACATGATGAAGATGTTGGGCTGGTTGCCGTTGCGTCCCGAGACGAACGCGATCTGGCTGCCGTCCGGGGACCACGTCGGGTCGCTGTTGCCGTTGACCGTGTCGGTCAGCTGCACGACGGCCGTTCCGGACGGGCTCATCGTGAAGATCTGGGTGCCGGAGAAGTGGCCGGAATCCTCGCGCGTGAACGCGATCCGCTGCCCGTCCGGGGAGACGTGGGGATCGGCGTCGATCGCCGTGGCCGAGCTGACCGCCGTCAGGTCGGTGATCCCGCCCGAGCCGGTGATGAAGATATGGCGGTGCCCGGTCTGGGCCGAGGTGAACACGACCTGCCCGTTGTGGCCGGGATAGGCGCCGCTGGCGTGCTGAGCCTGCTCGAGCACGAGCAGGGCGGCGCAGGCGAGCGCTACGAGCAGCGAGGGAGCGATTCTCTTGGCAGTCATACTCGAGGCTGATCCTCCTGTCGGCCGCGCCCCGCCGGCCTCGCCAGCGCATTTTGCGTAATCGTAGCAACTGCCGTCCGGGTCGCCGACGGTCGCTGCGGCTCGCGTCAGCCGACGGACGCCCTACTTGTCATAGGCGTAGAAGCCGCGCCCGCTCTTGCGCCCGAGCGCGCCCTCGGCGATCAGCTCCTGCAGCCGGGCCGGGACGGTGGCGCCGATCGACTCGCCGATCGCTGCCGAGACGTCGAGGCCGACGAAGTCGAGCAGCTTGATCGGGCCCATCGGCAGGCCGGCGCCGAGCGTCATGCAGTCGTCGACGGCTTCGGGCTCCATCGCGTGCTCGGTCATCAGCTCGACGGCGCTGAACAGGTACGGGAACAGCAGCCGATTGACCACGAACCCTGGGATGTCGGGGACCTCGACGGGGGTCTTGCCGAGCGCCACGCACAGGGCGCGGGCCCGCTCGCGGGTGCGCTCGGTCGCCTCGGCGGGGAACACCAGCTCGACCAGCGCCATCCGCGGCACCGGGTTGAACACGTGAAGGCCGACGAAGCGGTCGGGGCGGCCGCTGGCCAGCGCCAGCTGCTCGATCGACAACGACGAGGTGGTGGTGGCGATGATCGTGTGCTCATCGGCGTGACCGGCGAGGTCGGCGAGCAGCGCCGCCTTGTGGTCGAGGTCTTCGACCACCGCCTCCACGAGGAAGCTGGCGTGCCCGAGCTCCTCGAGCTCGGTGACGATCCGGACGTGCTTGGGATCGAGCCCGTCGGGACCGCCGAGCTTGAGCACGTGCTTGGTCACCGAGGTGCGCGCGCGCTCGGCCGAGGAGTCGGAGCGAGCCCACATCATCACGTCGCCCGCCCGGGCGGCCACGGCGGCCAGTCCGCACGCGATCGTGCCGGCGCCGGCGATCCCCAGCGTCTCGTTCATCCCCGATGACGGTGACGATGACGGTGACGGTGACGGTGACGGTGACCCGGTGTCCTCGTCGGGGTTGGCCGTCTGTGCGGATGTCATCTGAAAGCTCTGCTCCTCGTCAGCTCACTGGGGCATCCCGGTTGAAGGATCCGCAGGCTAGCGGACCCCGCGGAGTCCCGCGGCGGCGAGCAGCATCACGCCGGCGTTGTTGATCACCGTGTCGAGCCGCCCGAGCTCCGAGACGGTATCCGCGACGGCGGCGGTGGCCTGCTCGCGACCGGTCACGATGACGACGGTTATCGTCCCGGTGGGTGGTTTGGAAACCGCCGGCCGGGAAAGACGAGCCTGATGAGCCCCGACGCGCGCACGGTCACCGCCGCCCGCCTTTACTCGCACGGCGCGCCGTTGGTTGTGGAGGAGCTCATGCTCGATCGCGAGCCCGGTCCCGACGAGGTCCTGATCGAGCTTGAGTACGCGGGTGTAAACCCGGTCGACCGTTACACCGCGGCCGGTCGCGTGGCCCCGGACGGGCCGTTGCCCCGCGTTCTCGGAGGCGAGGCGGCCGGCCGGGCCGACGGCCGCCCGGTACTGGTGGCCGGGGAGGGCCTGGGCTCGGTACGCGATGGCGTGTGGGCGACGGCGGCCCTGGTGCCCGCCGCGGCGGTGATCGAGCTCCCGGACGGCGTCGCCGCGCGCGAGGCGGCGGCGATGGGCGTCGCCGGGCTGACGGCGTGGAACTGCGTCCACGAGCTCGCGCGGGTCACCGCCGAGGACCGCGTGCTCGTGCTCGGCGCCTCCGGCGGCGTCGGTAGCATGATCGTCTCGCTGGTCCGAGCCGAGGGGGCGCTGGTGTGGGGCCAGACCGGCTCGGAGGGCAAGGCGGCGCGATCGCGCAGCACGGGGCGAGCCGCGCGCTGGTGGCCGGCCCGGACTCGCTCGGGTCGGCGATCGCCGAGCTGTCGCCGACGGTGGTGTTCGACCCGCTCGGCGACGGCTTCCTGGCGCCCGCCGTCGAGGCGATCGCGCCCCGCGGGCGGATCGTCAGCTTCGGCACCTCGGCCGGCCCCGAGGTGAGCTTCAACCTCCAGTCCCTGTACCGCAAGGCGGTGACCCTGCGCGGGTACGGGGGGATGCAGCTGAGCCGCGAGGAGCGCCGCAGCGGGCTCGAGTCGGCGCTCGAGGCGCTGGCCGAGGGGACGCTCGAGGTGACGATCGACGAGGTGCTGGCGCTCGAGCGGGTGCAGGAGGCGTTCGCGCGCCTGGAGCAGCGGCGGGTTCAGGGCAAGCTGTTGCTCGACCTGCGGGACTGAGGCTCCGGGCGGGCCGACTCGGGGCCTCTGGCAATCTCCTGCGCCGGTCGTGAGGAGTCGTCGGTCAGCCTCGGAATCAGCGTCACATTCCTTCCCATTCACCGGCGAGTTCCGCCTCGTGGACGCTCACGGGCGCCAGGTGGGTTGCCGTCAACGTTGTGTCCAGAAGCGGCCGTTCCAGCGCAGGATCAGGGTCTTTGCTCCGCCCGATCGCGTGCCGGAGTCTCCGACGGCCCATACTCCCCCACTGCCCCGGGCGGCGACCGCGCTGAGGAGGGCGCCTGTTCCCGGTCCGCCTGGACTCGGGGCGTCGACGATCCTCCAAAAATGGCCGTTCCAGTGCAAGGTGACCGTCCTCGGATAGGCCGAACCGACCGCCCAGACGTCGCGCGAGGAGCGTGCACTGACGCCCGAGAGATACCCTTCGCTCGACGGTAGGCGTGGGCTCGCGACCGTCCTCCAGGACTTTCCGTTCCAATGGACGATCAGCGCGCGTGTCGTCGAGCCGCTGCCAGAGCTGCCCACCGCCCACACATCCCGCGAGGAGCGCGCGCTCACCGAGTACAGGGCCGAGCCAGTGGGCGGGCTGGGCACCGCCACTCGCCTCCACGAGGTGCCATTCCAATGCACGGCATACGTCTTCAGGCCCCGGTAGCCGCCGCGACTGCTACCGCCATAAGAGCCGACGGCCCACACGTCGGTCGCTGAGATCGCGCTGACGCCGGCCAGGGAGCTGCGGGGCCCTGGGTTGGGCGTCTTGAGCACCGTCCACGCCTTGCCATCCCAGTGCAACGCGACCCCGCTGGTGCTCTGCATCAGACCGGCACGCCCGACCGCCCATGCATCGGTCGGCGAGACTGCCGCCGCGCCGAGGAGATAGTCAGACTCCACCGGAGCCTTTTGTGGTCTCCACGTCGTGCCGTCCCAGTGCAGGATGAGGCTCGGCCCGACCGCCCAGGCATCCTTCGCCGAAGCCATGCTCGCCGACGTCAGAAATGACGAGCTGAACGGGCCGGCGTTCGAGGAGGGGCTGGGCGTCCTGACGCGCAGCCAAGCACGGCCGTCCCAATGCAGGGCAAGCGTCTTGGCGCCGTCGGCTCCGACGGCCCAGCCATCCTTCGCCGCGACCTCACTCATCCCGTAGAGCACCTGCTGCGGACCAAACCCGCGCGGCATCGCGCCGGCACTGCCGCCGACAGCCCCCGCGACCATGACAGACACCACCGCCCACGATCCGACTCGCCGATGCCTCATTCTCCGCAGCCTCCCTCGGGGATGGTCATGCATCGTAATCGGCAGCTCCGGATGATGCAAAGGTCTCGGCCCGCCGTCCGCGACGTGACCACGACCACAGAATCGCTGCCCTCGAACGCGACTCGCCGCATGACCCGGTCACCTCAGGGTCAGGCATTCGGCGGGACCCACCAGCGAAAGCCGGTCGCCGTCGCGGCCACCGGCAGCGGGCTGTCGGGCAGGCCCGCCGGCGGGTCGCTCTCGTTGTAGCCGGCCGGCGCGAGGTCATTGGGCGTGTCGGGGTGGAACAGCGACGCCAGGTACTGGGCCTGGCCGCGGCCCGGCCCGAGCTCGAACTGGCCCCCGCCGTAGGCGCCGATCCCGCGCTCGGCGCAGTAGTCGTAGGTGTCGCAGAGCTGCTTCAGCCCGCCGATCCGCGACGGCTTCAGGTTCACCATCCGGGGCGGGAATGGGAGCGCCTCGATGTCGTCGATCGAGTGGATCGGCGCGTCCCAGGTGACCCGGTCGTGGTGCTCGGCGAGCACCGCCGCGGTCTCGGCGGTGACCACGTCGGGGTCCTCGATCCAGGCCTCGGGAAAGGCGCTGAGGACACGCTCGTAGAGCACGGGGTCGGTCGGCTGGTCGACGATCGTCCCGCGGTACAGGCTCTTGAAGTCCACCGAGTCAACCGCGCCGGTGGCCACCAGCGCCTCGATCAGCTCCGGCGTCCACGAGCTGGTCGGGTCGAGCTTGAAGCGCAGGCCCGGATAGCGGGCCAGCCGCCGCTCGATCGGGTCGAGGGTCGGGGGATCGCCGAGTCGCAGCGAGACGACGAAGGTGAGCGGGCGGGGATCGCGGCCGAGCGCGGCGTGGAGCGGCCGGCCGGCCTGGCGTAGCGCGAGGTCGAGCGCGGCGCTGTGGAAGGTCCAGCGCCGGTAGAGCCGGGAGACGTCGCGCTGGGGCTCCACGGGGAACAGGTCGAGCGCGGCGATCCGCTCGCAGAACTCCCCGAGGGCGTAACGCCCGGCCAGGGGCTGGACGGGGCCCGCGTCCTGGAGCGCCTCCTGGTCGACGCCGTCGTAGACGACGTCCTCCCCGACGCCCTCGTGGCCGCCGCCCCGGAGCCGCACGACGGTGGAGAGGCGCTCGAAGCCGCTCGAGACGTTCGCGCGCAGGCCCTCGAGCGCGTACCCCTCGACCTCGAGCGGCAGGTCGGCGAGGCGGTCGAAGGTCGCCATCGTCGCGCAGCCTACGCGATCGCCGCTCCCACCCGGACGGTCTGCACCGGGTACTGCGAGACTGCGGCGTCCGCGGTCACGATCGTCAGGTCGAGCATCCGCGCCTGGGCGACGATCAGGCGGTCGAACGGATCGCGGTGAAGCGGCGCGAGCGCCGCGACGCCGAGTGCGTGGGCGTGCTCGACGGCGAGCCCGCGTGCGCCGATCGCGCGGAGCCGACTCGGCACGTAGCGCTCGGGCGGCTCGGGCAGCGGCAGCCTGCCGACCTGGTACTTGATCGCGATCTCCCAGGCGCTCGCCGCGGACAGGAGCAGGTCGGCGCGCTCGGCGGTGATCAGTCCGAGGCTCTCGCCGAGTCGTTCCGGGTCGGTCTGGAGCCACAGGAACACATGGGTGTCGAGCAGCAGGCCCGTCACGCTTCGAAGCTGGTGAGCAACTCGGCCGGCAGCGATGCATCGAAATCGTCGGGAACGGTGAACCGACCGCGGTCAATGCCGAGGCGCGGAGCGGTGGACCGTCGCGCCGGCGGGACCAGGCGGGCCACCGCCTCGCCGCGCCGCGTGATCGTGATCTCCTCGCCCGTCGCGACGCGTTCGAGCAGCTTCGACAGGTGTGTCTTGGCCTCATGGACGCCAACAGACTTGGTCATGGACTTAGTCTACTCCTGAACGGTTGCATCGGTCCCGGGGTCGGGTGAGCTCGGCGGTTGGTTATCGCGCTGCGGCACGTCGCGGTCGAGCCGCGCCACCAGCTCGTCGAGCCGCAGCTCCTCGAGGCCCTGGCTGACGGAGTCGAGCTCGGCGGCGCAGTACTCGACCAGGCCGCGGCCCTCCCTGACCAGCTCGAGCGTCTCGCGCAGCCCGGCATCGCCGGAGTCGAGGCGGCGGACGATCCCCTCGACCCGGGCCACGGCGGCCTCGTAGCTGAGCGGCGGCTGCTCGGGCGCGGTCATCGCGCCGCTTCGTCGACGCGCGCGGGCACGCTGCCGTCGGCGAACCGGAGATCGAGCTCGGCGGCGGCGCGGGCCGCGGGCGCGCCGGCGAGCGGCCGGCCGCCGCGGTCGGTGACGATCGCGTAGCCGCGGGCCAGCGTCCGCTGCGGGTCGTGGGCGCCCAGCGCCAGTCCGAGGCGCTCGAGCTCCCGCCGCCGCCGCGCGGCGTCCGCGCCGGCGCCGCGGACCGCGCGCCGCACCTGCGTGCGCGCCGCGCCCCCGGCGCGGGGGCGGCCGGGCCCGGCG
>JBBSFX010000025.1:0-40212 GCA_038254735.1 Solirubrobacterales bacterium | reverse complement strand
TCGCGCCGCCCGCTGCGCGCCGCCCCGCTCGCGCTGCGCGCCGCCCCGCTCGCGCTGCGCGCCGCCCCGCTCGCGCTGCGCGCCGCCCCGCTCGCGCTGCGCGCCGCCCCGCTCGCGCTGCGCGCCGCCCCGCTCGCGCTGTGGGGGGTGCCGCTGGCGATCTACCTCAGCACCGCGCCACTGCTCGGCCTGACCCGTTACCGCTCGCCCGCCGACCCGTTCCTGATCCTGCTCGCCGCCGTGTCGCTCGTTGGACTGCGGGACCGGATCGCCCACGCCCGCGCCCGCCGCGGCGAGCGCGCCGGGGCCGCCGAGCGACCGCGCAGTAGCATCGGCGCGCGATGAGTGAACGTGTCGCCGTGGCGGGAGCCACGCCCGCGGCGCCCCTCGTCCCGGCGCCCCAGCGCAAGGCCACGCTCTCGGCGAGCGGCCGGCTGGCCGTGGTGGTCGGGCTGGCGCTGCTCGTCCGGGTGGTGATCGTGCTGGCCACGCCGCACTTCTCCCCGCTCGAGGACTCGGTCGCCTACGACACCGACGCGGTCAGGTTGGCCACCACCGGCTCGCTCCCCGGCTCGCAGGAGACGCTCCACGCCGGACCGACGGCGTTCTACCCGCCCGGCTTCCCGCTCGTGCTCTCGGTTCTCTACCGGATCGTCGGCACGGGGACCAGCCGCTGGGAGGCCGCACGCCTGCTCGAGGCGGGGCTCGGGGCGCTCGCCGTGCTGCTGATCGGCCTGATCGCCACGCGGGTGTGGGATTGCTGCGTCGGGTTGGTGGCCGCGGGGATCGCCGCCGTGTGCCCGTCGCTGGTGCTGATCGGGACCTCGATCCTGTCCGAGTCGCTGTTCGTCGCGCTGCTGCTCGCCGCCGTGTGGGCGGCGCTGGTGTACCGCGAGGAGCGCCGCCTGCGCTGGGCGCTCTTCGCCGCCGTGATGGTCGGCGCCGGCGCGCTGACCCGCGGCAACGGGCTGCTGATGGTGCTCCCGGTCGGCTGGCTGCTGCTCGGCACCGCGCCCCGCCGCTCCGCGCGGGCCTGGCGGGCGCCGCTCGTGCTGGTCGGGGTCGTCGTGGTGATGCTGGCGCCGTGGACGGTGCGAAACCTCCACCGCTTCCACCGCTTCGTGCCGGTGGCCACCGAGACCGGCTACACGCTCGAGGGGACCTTCAACGCCGCCGTGCAGACCCGCGAGCGGCGCTGGCCGGCGATGTGGGTGATGCCGCAGCCGGAGACCCAGCGGCTGTACCGTCAGAATCCTCACGCCGACGAGGCCTCGATCTCCGACACGCTGACCGGTGACGCGCTCGGCTACATCCGCCGCCACCCCGTGTCGCTGCTCCACACCGCGTACTGGAACACCGTCCGCCTGCTCGACCTGACCCCGAGCATCGAGCGCGCCTACGCGCCGTATGAGCGCTATCCGACGTGGTTGGCGCTGCTCAGCGTGTACGCGTTCTGGGCGCTGCTGCCGCTGATCGCCGCCGGCGCGCTGACCCGGCGCGCGCGGGCCGCCCCGCGCGCCCTGTGGGCGGTCCCGGTGGTCCTGTACCTCAGCACCGTGTTCCTGCTCGGGATGACCCGCGGGCGCTCGCCGGCCGATCCGTTCCTGGTCATGCTCGCCGCGCTGGCCGTGGTCGCGGCGTGGGGACGCCTCCGAGGCCGGGCGATCGCCGCTTGAGCGCCGTCGCTTCGACGCGGCCCCGCCGGTCGCGGCTCGGGCGCGCCTTTACGGCGATCGTGCTCGTCGCCCTGATCGCCCGGATCGTGGTGATCCTGGCCACCCCGGACTTCGTCCCGGTCACCGACGCCACCGACTACGACCGCACCGCCGCGACCCTGCTCGAGACCGGCTCGTGGCCGAGCTCGGAGGCGTTCAGCGCCCCGCACGGCCCGACGGCGTACCGGCCGCCCGGCTTCCCGCTCGCGCTGGCGGCGGTCTACGGGATCGTCGGCACCGGCGACGCGCAGACCCGCTGGGACGCCGGCCGGGGGCTCGAGGCGCTGCTCGGGACGCTCGCCGTCGCGCTGATCGGGCTGATCGCGCTGCGGCTGTGGGGGCGCGCGACCGCGCTGATCGCCGCCGGGATCGCCGCCGTCTACCCGCCGCTGCTGCTGATCGGCTCCTCGCTCCTGTCCGAGCCGCTGTTCATCGCGCTGATGCTCGGCGCCGTGCTCGCGGCGCTCCACCACCGGGACACCGGGGGGCTGCGCTGGGCGGCGCTGGCCGGCGTGCTGATCGGGCTCTCGGCGCTGACCCGCGGCAACGGGATCGCGCTCGTGCTGCCGCTCGCCCTCGCCGTGTCGACGGGGCGCCCGAGACGCCGCACGCTGCGCGCGCCGCTGGCGCTGCTGCTCGCCTGCGCGCTGACGATCGTCCCGTGGACGCTGCGCAACGCCCGCACGCTGCACAGCTTCGTCCCGCTGAGCACCGAGACCGGCTACGTGCTGGCCGGCACCTACTCCGCCGCCGCCCAGGGCTCGGCGGCCGATCCGGCGTTCTGGGTGCCGCCCCGCGCCCAGGTCGCCGCCGTGCTCGCGCGTGCGCCGCGGGACAACGAGGCGCAGATCTCCGCTCGGCTCCAGAGCCGGGCGATCGACTACGTCCGCGGCCACCCGGGCAGCCTGGCCCGGACCGCGTACTGGACCGCGCTGCGGCTGCTCGACCTCACCGGAACCGGCTTCGAGCGCACGCTGGCGCCGTTCGAGGGCTTCCCTCGGGGCCTGACCGAGTGGAGCGTCTACGGCTTCTGGCTGCTGGCGCTGCTGGCCCTCGCGGGCGCGTTCACGCGCGCCGCCCGGGCGGCTCCGCGGGCGCTGTGGGGGTGCCCGGCGGTGCTCCTGGCCAGCATGCTGCTGCTGTTCGGCACCACGCGCTACCGCGTCCCCGCCGATCCGTTCCTGGTCATGCTCGCCGCGCTCGCGCTCCAGGCCGCCCACCGTCGGGTCCCTCGCTCCCGGCTACCATCGGCCTCCGGATGATCCGTCGCGTCTGCGTTCTCGGGGGAGGTCTCGCCGGCCTGTCGTGCGCCTATGAGCTGGCGCGGGCGGGGATCTCGGTGACCGTGCTGGAGCGCGAGGATTGGGCGGGCGGGATGGCCTCCTCGTTCGTCGAGGACGACGGTGAGGAGCACTGGAGCTACGACTTCGGCCCGCACCGCTTCCACACCACCGACGAGGAGCTGATCGAGCACGTCAAGACGATCCTCGACGGTAACCACCGCCAGGCCCAGCGGCTGTCGCGGATCGTGCTCGGCGGGCGCTTCTTCGACTACCCGCTGGTGGCCACCAACGTGCTGCGCAACCTCCCGCCGCTGACGCTGCTGCGCTCGTTCGTCGACTACGGGTGGGTGCGGGTCAGCGAGCGGCTCGGCCTGAGCAAGCTCAGCGACGAGAACTTCGAGGGCTGGGTCACCCGGCGCTTCGGGCGCACCCTCTACAACCTGTTCTTCGGCCTCTACACGGGCAAGTCGTGGAAGATGGCGCCGAGCGAGATCTCCGGCGACTGGGCGAGTCAGCGGATCTCCCAGCTCGACCTCCTCGACGCGGTCAAGAAGACGCTGATCAAGGGCAGCGGCGACGCCACCCGCGGCCTCGTGCGGAGCTTCATCTACCCGGCCCGCGGCGGGATCGGCGAGATCGCCCGCGGCTACGTGCGCGAGCTCGAGAAGATGGGCTCGACCGTCATCACCGGCGCCCCGGTCACCCGCGTGCACCGTGACGGCAACGCGGTCGTCGGCGTCCGCTACGGCGGCCCCGAGCCCGGCGAGGTCGAGGCCGACCACTACATCTCAACGATCCCGATCACCGCGCTGGCCCGCTGCGTGCGTCCCGCCGCCCCGAAGCCGGTGCTGGGGGCGATCGCCAGACTCGAGTACGTCTCGATCATCTTCGTGTACCTGAAGCTGGCCAAGCCGCACGTCTCGCCGGACAGCTGGGTGTACCTCCCCGAGGCGCACCTGACGATCCACCGGATCTCCGAGTTCAAGAACTTCAGCCCCGAGGCGGCTCCGCCCGGCAAGACGATGGTGTGCGCCGAGATCACCTGCCGGATCGGCGACGAGCACTGGCGGGCCTCCGACGACGAGCTGACCGCGATCGCCACCGCCGACCTCGAGGCGATCGGCTTCATCCGCGCCGACGAGGTGCTCGGCGCGCAGGTCAAGAAGATCCCCCACGCGTATCCCGTCTACGACCTCGCCTACAAGGAGAACCTGGCCCCGGTGCTCGAGTTCATCCACTCGATGACCAACATCAAGACCGGCGGGCGCCAGGGCCTGTTCCGCTACAACAACATGGACCAATCGATCGAGATGGGCCGGCGGATGGCCTTCTCGACGATCGAGCAGCGCGACGCCGGACACGAGGCCGTCGCCACCGAGTCCGAGTACTTCGGCTGATGACGGCGGCCCAGAGCACTCCCGCGGTGGAGATCACCGACTGTCTCCTATGCGGCTCGGGGGAGCTGCGGCCGGCGTTCAGCGAGCCGCCCTACACGGTCCTGCGCTGCGGCGGCTGCGGCCTCGGCTTCGTCTCCCCGCGCCTCGATGAGGCCGGGCTGACCGGGATCTACGCCGACGACTCCTACTGGCGCTCGGACTCTCCGAAGACCCGCGGCTACCACGACTACCGGGCGGATGAGCCGCTGTACCTGCGGACCTTCCACAAGCGCCTGGGCTACGCGCTGCGCGGCGGGGTGGGTGGGGAGGGTGTCCGTCGGGCGCTCGACGTCGGCTGCGCCGCCGGCTTCTGCATGGCGGCGCTGCGCGAGCGCGGCTTCGAGACCTACGGCGTCGAGGTCTCCGAGGCGATCGGCGCCCATGCCCGCGACCACTTCGGCTTCGGCGACGCCGTCCACTTCGGCACCCTCGAGACCGTCCCGCACCCCGACGACAGCTTCGACCTGATCACGATGTGGGACGTCGTGGAGCACGTCCCGGACCCGCCGGCGCTGCTGCGCAAGGCGCACGCGCTGCTCAGGCCCGGCGGCCGCCTCGTGCTCGAGACCCAGGACATCGACAGCCGCTTCGCGCGGCTGCTTGGGCCGCGCTGGCACCACTACAAGCACGCCGAGCACATCTACCACTTCACCCCGGCGACGGTCCGCGAGCTGCTCGCCGCGACCGGCTTTCGCGCCGAGCGCCTGACCCACCGCTACGGCGGCAAGTACGTCTCGCTGCGGTTCATCGCCGAGCGCGCCGGGCGCCTGCACCCGATGTTGAGCCGCGCGCTGGCGCCGCTGGCCCGCCTGGAGTCGGCCAACCTGTACCTGAACTTCATGGACGAGATGATCGCGATCGCCTCGCCCGCGGCGGCCTAGTGGTCTCATGGAGGAGACGGCCAACCGCCAGTTCGTCGAGCTCGAGCGGACCCACTTCTGGTTTGTCGGGCGCCGGGCGATCTTCTTCCCGCTGATCGCCGGGCAGTTCCCCGGCCGCGGCGCCCTGCGCGTGCTCGACGTCGGCTGCGGCGCCGGCGGAATGCTCGACGAGCTCTCGCGCCTCGGCGAGGTGCACGGGATCGACCCCTCCCCGGAGCTGGTCGAGCTCTGCCACCGGCGCGGCTACCCGAACGTCCGCCTCGGCTCCGCCCACCAGCTCCCGGTCGAGTCCGGGACTGTCGACCTGCTGACGATGTTCGACACGATCGAGCACATCGCCGACGATGTCGGCGCGCTGCGCGAGGCCCGCCGCGCGCTGGCCGGCGACGGGCGCCTGTTCATCTCCACCCCCGCCTACCAGTTCCTGTACGCCAACAACGACCGGGTCGCCCACCACGAGCGCCGCTACACGGTCCGCGGGCTGGGGGGCAAGCTCCGCGCCGCCGGGCTCGAGCCGGTCCGCCTGACCTACTTCAACACGCTGCTGTTCCCGGCGATCCTGCCCGCCGTGCTGGCCAAGAAGCTGCAGGAGCGCTACGTGCCGCCGGGCGACCGGACCAACCTCTCGCACACGCTGCCGCCGCTCGTGAACCGGGCGCTGGCCGCGGTGATGAGCTCTGAGCGGCGGCTGCTCGAGCAACGCGACCTCCCGTTCGGGCACTCGATCATCGCGATCGCCCAGCCGGCCTGAGCCCGCCGCTGCGCCACGACGATGCGCGCCGATCAGCTGACCGTCGTGATCCCGACCAGCGGTCGCTGGGAGATCCTCGCGCTGACGCTGTCGGCGCTGGGTGCCCAGACCGCCGCCGGCTTCGCCACGATCGTGATCGTCAACGGGCTCGGGCAGCCCGTCCCGCTCGAGCTGCAGGGCGACCCTCGGGTGCGGTTCCTGGCCAAGCAGGACGAGGGCCCGGGCGCTTCGCGCAATCTCGGCGCCGCGATCGCCGGCACCGAGCTCCTGCTGTTCCTCGGCGACGACACGATCCCGCTCCCCGACCTGGTCGCCCGGCACCTCGCGCGCCACGCCGCCGAGCCGGCCCCCGAGATCGCCGTGCTCGGCCACGTCCGCTGGCATCCCGAGGTGGCACGGGGCCGGGTCAACCGCTGGCTCGAGCGCTCGGGAACCCAGTTCGACTACGAGCAGCTGGCGGCAGAGCTCGCCGTCGCCGGCCCCGACCACGACGCCGGGTTCGGGCGCTTCTACACCTCCAACGTGTCACTCAAGCGCGCGCTGTTCCACGCCGCGGCCGGCTTCGACGAGGAGTTCCGTTTCGGCTACGAGGACATCGACTTCGGCTACCGGGCGGCCCAGCGCGGGATGCGGCTCCGCTACGAGCCGGCGGCCATCGTCGAGCACCTCCACGACCACGACCTCGCGGCGCTCGAGCGCCGCTTCGTCCTCGTCGGGAGCGCCGAGCGGCTGATGGCCGCCAAGCACGACTGGTTCACCCCGTGGTTCCGCGAGCGGATCACCCGCCACGCCGGCGCCGCCGCCGTGTCGCCGATCTGGCCGGCCGTCGTCGACCTCGTGCCCGAGCGGGTCGAGCGGCTGCGCGCCCCGGTGCACGCCCGTGTCGACCGCTGGTATCACCAGCGGCTCGCGCCGAGCTTCCTCGAGGGCTGGCAGCGGGCGCTCGACCTCGAGGAGCTGACGGCCTACCTCGGGGACGGCTTCGAGGAGGCGCGGCTGCGGGGCCACTCGCCGGCGCTCGACGCCGAGGCCGCCGCCATCGGCGAGGAGGCGCGCTTCTACCGGACCAGCGAGGTCTACCTCTACGACCTCACGGTGTTTGCCCTGACCGGGACCAAGGACCCGTACCGGCGGGCGATCCGCGCCCTCGCCCCATCCGCCGCGCGGTTGCTCGACTACGGCTGCGGGATTGGGGCCGACGGCCTGCGGCTGCTCGAGGCGGGCTACCGGGTCGAGTTCGCCGACTTCGCCAACCCGAGCGTCGAGTACCTGCGCTGGCGCCTCGACCGCCGCGGTCTGTCCGCGCCCGTCTACGACCTCGACGGCGAGGTGCCCGATGGGTACGACCTGGCCTACGCGTTCGACGTGATCGAGCACGTCGAGGACCCGTTCGCGTTCCTCGGCGAGCTCGAGTCCCGTGCCGCGATCGTGCTCGTCAACCTGCTCGAGCCGGTGCCCGGCGACACGCCGCTGCACCGGGAGCTGCCGATCCGGGCGATTCTGCGCCGCGCCGAGCGCCGCGGGCTGATCCACCTGCGCCGCCACCATGGCCGCAGCTGGCTGGTGGCCTACCGGGGCGGTGCCACGCCCGCCCGCCTCGGCCGCCTGGCGCGGCTGCGCTCACGCCTCGAGCGCCGGACCGGCGGCGTGCGCTCGAGTCGAGGCTGAGAGCTCCGGGGGCTCGCCGCCCGCCGGCCCGAAGTACTCCAGCACCTTGGCGGGGGCCCCCGCGGCGACGCAAAACGCCGGCAGCGGCCGCGACACGACCGAGTTGGCGCCGACGAACGTGCGCTCGCCGACGTCGGCGACGATCGTGCACTTGGTCGTCACCACCGCGTGGTCGGCGATCCGCAGCGGCGTGTAGTCGTAGCCCTGGGCCATCATCGGCCGGGAGGTGTCACGGAAGCGGTGGTTGCCGTCGACGACCAGCGTCGCCTGGCCGAACTGGCAGTGCTCGCCGATCTCGATGCTCGACGTGCACTGGATCACCACGTCGTAGGTGAAGCACGCCATCGCCCCGATCCGGATCGTCGTCTCCGGCCCCCCGAACTCGGCCCGGAAGCCGCGGCGGAACTCGACCCCGGGCCCGACGATTAGCGTCCCGCCCTTGGGCATGTCGAGGCTGAACCCGGGGCCGAGGTAGGCGGGGCCGTGGAAGCGGATCGTCGCGTGCGGGTTGCGGAGGATCACCCAGCGCCGGCGCAGCCACGACATCAGGTAGGGCCCGGGTCCGGGCAGGTAGAGCAGCCACACGCGCAGGCTGCCGGCTTCGCGCAGCTGCCGCGGCGCCTCACGCAGTCGGGTGGAGAGGATGCGCACGAGGCCAGGGTCGTTCACCGCCGAGCGAGGATAAGGGCTCGCAGGCCCTGAGGTTCTCGACTGCGAGATCGGGCGTCCTGACGGAGCCCCACCGGCGTCAGCCGGGCGGGCGCATCAGGACCAGCCCCCCCCGGCGTCAGCCGGGCGGGCGCATCAGGACCAGCCGTGCCGAGCGGGCGACCACGCGATAGCCCGCCGCTGCCGCCCACCGCGCCTCGAGCGGGTCGGGGCGCGGCGGGAAGCCGGTCCCGACCTCCAGCAGGGCCGGCCGGTCGGCGGCCAGCGCGCGCAGGAACGGGGCCGGCTCCGCGTACGCCTGGAGGCGGTGCTCGTCGTAGCGCCCGATGTAGCGGACGTCGTTCTCCAGGCGGGGGCCGAACAGCGGCGCGACCGGCACCAGGCCCTGCGCCGTCCACTGGCCGGTGATGGCGATCCGGGTGTGCGCCGGGGCGCGCGCGAGGACGTAGTCGACGGTCGGGTCGCCGGGGAGGTACGGCCGCCGGGCCAGGACGCGCTGGTAGTGGTAGCCGGCCAGCGCGACCACGACCAGCGTCGCGCCGAGGGCCAGCCGCGGCCGCGCCCGGAGGGCGGCGAGGACCACCACCGCGAGCCCGGCGCTGAGCGCGATCCGCCCCGCCCCGGTGTCGACGTAGCGGCGCAGGTCGATCACCGTCAGCACCGCCAGCAGCAACTCGAGCGGCGCCCGCAGCCTCCCCGCCCGACCGATCAGCCGGGCCAGCAGCGGCGCCGCCAGGAGCAGCGCCGGGGCGCCGTAGCGGGTGTTGGCGTCGACCAGCACCGGCATCCCGGCCGGCCCCTGGGCGCCGTACGGGGTGAGCGCGTAGGCGGCGGCGCACAGCACCGCCCCGGCGGCGAGGATCCCGATCCGCGACGCGTCGAGCCGGGCGGCGGCACGGCGGCCACGTGAGCGCGCCGACGCCGCGGCGATCGCCACGGCGGCGAGGAGCAGCGCGCCGGTGAGGCCGAAGTCGGCCCGGAACACCGGCCACACGTAGTCGCGCAGCACGCCGGGGTCGCCGAGGTAGTGGGCGAGCGTGAACCCGAGCTGGGAGCGCAGCGGGTTGGGCGGCGCCGGGAACACGGTCGCCCCGAGGACGCTGACGCGGTAGTCGAACACCGGGTTACCGGTGAGGATCAGGTTTCGGAGCATCCATACGCCGCCGACCAGGAGGCAGACCGCCGCCAGCACCCCCGTCTCGCGGGCCAGCCGAGCCCGCGGGCGCCGGGCGAGCAGTGACACCGCGATCCACGCCGCGATCACCAGCGGGACGTCGGTGAGGCCGTACCACTTGCTGCCCAGCGCCAGCCCGTAGCCGGCGCCGGCCAGCGCCAGTTCAGCCCCCGCCCCGGTGCGCCAGTGCCGGAGCAGGAACAGGTTGCCGGCGGCGAACCCGGCCACGAACGCCGGGTCGGTGAGTACGTCGCCGAGCGCCGGGCCGAGCACCGGCCGGATCGCCAGCAGCGCCACCGTGGCCAGTGCGCTCGCCGGGGGCGGCGCCCCCAACTCCCGCGCCGTGGCGTACACGGCCACCCCGGCCAGCGCCAGCAGCGCCGGATCGGCAAGCCGCACGAAGGCCAGCGAGTGCCACGGCAGCGTCAGCGCCAGCATCAGCATGTCGCCCGACTGCGGGTAGTTGGCCTGGGCCTGCCCGGGCAGGTACTGCGCCGTCTGCCACAGCGTCCCCGACTGCAGGTACCGGATCACTCCGGGGAAGTGGAAGCTGAGCGCGTCGACCGAGACCGGGTGATAGGTGGCGAACACCTCGAGGTAGGCGATCCAGAATCCCGCGGTCGCCAGCACCGCGGCGAGCGCCAGCAGCCACTCCAGGCCCGCGTCCGCGCGCGGCCATCGCAGGCCCGCGTCCGCGCGCGGCCATCGCGGTTGGAGAAACCACTTGGTGTGTCCGGATGGGGGGGCGCCGGGCCGGAGCGGGTGGGCGGCCGGGCGGGCGTTGGGCCGCGGCGGGATGCGGGTGGCCGCCAGCGCCAGCAGCCCCGCCGCGAGCAGCGCCGTCCCCCGGGTGAGGATCCCCAGGGCCAGCGGCAAGAGCTGGATCGCCACCAGCGTCAGCGCGCCGAGCAGCCCCAGCGCCACGGCCCGCTCGGGTCCGCGCAGCCCCTCCGTTCGTCGTCGCACGGCCAGCGCCGCCACCGTCGCCGCGGCGCCCAGCTCGGCGCCCAGCAGCAGGCCACCGGCGACGTATGCGCCGGGGCCGAGCGCCCCGCTCACGCTCGCCGGGCCTCCCGGCTGCGCAGCCGGCGCGCGGCCAGCCGCTGCAGCGGGCGCTCGAGCAGGTACCAGCTGAGCGTTCCGGCGAGCACCGAGCAGCCGATCAGCACCACCGTCATGTACGCCAGGCCGTGGGGGACCAGAACGCCCTCCAGCTTCAGCAGGATCTGGTAGTGCCACAGGTAGAAGGCGTAGGACACGGTGCCGATGAACACCAGCGGCCGCAGCCCCAGCAGCCGGCGGCCGAAGCCGTGCTCGGGCTCGCCGAACACCAGCGGCACGAGCAGCATGAACGAGGCGATCGGCTTGAGCTCGTGGGTGAAGAACCACGAGCCGGTCTTGCCGAGCCCCGGATGCCGGTAGGCCTGCCCGGCGACGATGAACACGGCCAGCGCGATCGTCCACGGCACCCACGGACGGCGGTCGACCAGCCTCCACCAGCCGGGCCGGCGCGGCCGGCGCTCGACGTCGACGCTCAGCACCGCCAGCGCCATCCCGGCGGCGAAGAACTCGAGCGAGCCCGGCAGGAACGACAGCACCGACAGCTTCCAGCCGTTGCTCCAGCTCATCGTCAGGCACACGATCAGCTGGTAGGCGAGCGAGGTCGCCACCATCGCCCCCAGGACCGCGAACTCCGACCCCATCCGGCCGAAGCGGCGCCCCAGCCGGCGGGCGCCCAGCGCCAGCAGCGGCAGCGAGGCGTAGTAGGTCAGCTCGACGCTCAGCGACCACGAGACAGGGATCCCGCCGTTGACGACCCGGTGGTCGCCGTAGAGCTGCAGGAATCCGAAGTAGCGGATGAACCCGGTCGGCGTGAACAGGTAGGCCATCGACAGCCACACCCCGGCCACGGCCAGCGCCGCCCAATAGGCGGGGACGATCCGCATGATCCGCCGTGTCCCGTAGGGGATCAGCGGCGGCAGCGGCTCACCGTCCCAGCGGGCGGCCACGAACGGCCGGTAGATGACGAAGCCGCTGATCGTGAAGAAGACGACGAGGCAGATCGCGGGCGGCCCCGAGTTGCGCTGGGTCAGGTACAGCATCAGCTGCGAGCCCGACGGCGGGAACCGGAACGCCGCGTGGTAGAAGAGCACGCTGATGCCGGCCAGCCCGCGGACCGAGTCGATCTGCCGGAACCGGCCGTGTCGCTCGAGGGTGGCGCTCGAGCCCGCGCCCGAAAGGGTCCCGGACGCGGCCAGCGGCCGGCTGAGGGTGCTCACCGCCGCCCGCTCTCCAGCGCGGCCGGGTCCCTGACCCGGCCCGCCGAGCGCAGCGAGGACCGCAGCCGGTGGGACTCCCGCAGCGCCGCGACCGAGAAGCGGACCAGCCGCCACGGGATCGGCGAGCGCAGGGGCCGGGCGGACTTGCGGTTCCACGTCGTCCCCTGCGCCGAGTCCCCACGGCGGACGCGGTGGCTGACGTCGACCTCGAGCAGCGCCAGCCCCCATCGCGACGCGATCACGGTCAGGTACAGGTTGGGGACCAGGCACTCGTCGGGCAGCGTGCGCAACAGCTCCGCCAGCAACGGCGCCTCGTAGCCGCGCAGGGGGCAGTTGGGATCGCGCGCGCCGACCGCGAAGCCGACGTTCACGTACGCCCTGACCAGGCGGGTCATGATCATCCGGAACCACGGATCCTGGCGAAAGCGCCGCACCCCGCAGACCGCGTGGGCCTCGTCGATGAGCAGGACCAGCGCCCGCCGCAGGTCTGAGCCGTCGAACTGGCCGTCGCCGTCGACCTGGAGCACGTAGTCGGGGGCGCTCGCCAGCGCCTCGCGGTAGGCCCGCAGCACGGTCGGGCCGTGGCCCCGGTTGACCGCGTGGACCAGCACCTGGAGCTCACCGGTGAGCTCGCCGCGGAGCGCGTTGAGCACGCCCGGGGTGCCGTCGGTGGAGGCGTCGTCGACCACCACCAGGCGCAGCGCGCTGACGTGGGGCGTGAGGCACAGGTCGATCTCGCGCAGGAACCCCGCGATCCCGTCCGCTTCGTTGTAGGCCGGGACCGCGACGGCGACCGTCGGCTTGCTGGGCGGCGCGCTCTCCACGGCGCGGCCATCTTAGGGCCCGCAGCAATTTTCTCGGGGGTCCTCAGTTCCGCTCCGCGCCGGCGTGCCGCGGAGAATTTCTCGTCGAGGGCTAAAGCTCGACCCTGGAGCTGCCGATAAGGGCTTAAGGTGCGCGCCACACGTGCATACATGGCAGGCTTCGGAACGGCCGGATCGCTGCTGGCCGGCGCCGCCATCCTGTTCGTCTTCGCCAGCGCTCTCGTCTCCTTCCGCGGCTGGCCCGGAGACTCCGTGCAGTCCCGGCCGGTCGCCGTCGTTCCCGCCCGCACCCCGTCGGGATCGCCGCAGTTGCGCCGCGTCGCCCTCGTCGCCGCGGCCCAGCTCCGCGCCCCGGCGCCCGCTCGCGCTGCCGCCGCGCCGCGTCCCGCCACGCTCGCCGGTCCGGCGCTCGTGCTCGGCGGCCCAGGCGCCGCGGTCGTCGTCCCGCTCGCTCATGCCCCCGACACCCGCGTGATCCCGCCCCGGATCGCCACCGTGACCGCCCCCGCCGGCGGCTCGGCTGGTTCGGCGCCGTGCACCACCGGCGGCTGCATCGTTCACAAGGTCGGCTCGACCCTCGGCACCACCGCCTCCACGGCCGGCTCGACGGTCTCGGCGACGGGCAACTCGCTCGGCTCCGCGGTGACCGCGGTCGGCAGCGCGCTGGGCTCGAGCGTTTCCGGCCTCAGCCCCGTCCTCGGCAAGACGGTCAGCGGGGCGACCGGGGTCCTCGGCGGCACGCTGACCAACGCCACCGCGGCGCTCGGCAGCACGCTGGCCGGCGCCGGTCGCAGGCTCGGCGCCCTGCTCTCCGGCCAGCGCTGAGCCGGGCGAGCGCCTCGGGGTCGCGATGGCCCTCAGCGCAGGTGGCGGTCGAGGAACCGCAGGCTGACCGCCTGCAGTTCGCCGTCGTGCTGGATCGAGCGGTGGTGACCGCCAGGGATCTCGATCAGCCGGCTCGCCTCGTGGCCGAGCCGGCCGGCCAGCATCCGCGAGTGCTCGATCGGCACCCGCTCGTCGCCCTCGGCGTGCAGCAGCAGCACAGGGATCTCCAGCTCGGCCACGGCTCCGGTCAGGTCGAGCGCGTCGAGCAGCTCGGTCACCGCCCCGGCGTCGGCCGCGAAGGCGAAGTGCCCGGAGCGCAGCCCGCGGGCCAGGCCCTCGGCGCTGGCCGGGCAGATCGCCACCACCGCCGCCGCCGCCACCAGCGGGCCGGCCAGCAGCGCGATGAAGCCGCCCATGCTCGAGCCGCGCAGGGCGAGGAGCGCCGACGGGTCGCCGAGTCCCTCGCGCAGTACGCCGGCCATCGTCGCGACGTCCTCCAGGGCCCCAGCGCCCATCGCGCCGCCACTGTCGCCGTGGCCGCGCTGGTCGAACACGACCGCCCCGAAGCCGGCGGGGAGAAGCGCCCGGGCGAAGTCGTGGTGGCTCTCCTTGCGCGAGTCCGCGCCGTGCAGCACCACGACGCCTCGCGGGGGACGCTCCGGATCGGGCTTCGGCGGCAGCCACAGCGTGTAGGCGAGGCCGTCGCGGCGCCCGATCTCGTCCGGCCGCGACGCCTCGACGATGCGGGTTCGCTTCACGCGACGATCATGCCATCCCGCGGGACGGCGAGAGGCGCCGCGCGAGCACCGACGGAGCCGACCCCGAGTTGGCATGATCGGGCGCCGATGGCCGTCTCGACCGCTTCGCTCGCCCGCGTGTACCCGCTCGGCACCCGCGTCAACGACCTCGGCCACCTCGAGCTCGGCGGCTGCGACGCCGT
This sequence comes from Solirubrobacterales bacterium, assembly GCA_038254735.1. Lineage (GTDB taxonomy): Bacteria > Actinomycetota > Thermoleophilia > Solirubrobacterales > Solirubrobacteraceae > Palsa-465. The sequence goes on along the minus strand of JBBSFX010000025.1, from coordinate 25,767 downwards.
CGAGCTGGCCGAGCAGTTCGGCACCCCCGCCTACGTGGTCGCGGAGGACGACCTGCGTGCCCGCGCCCGCGCCTTCCGCGACGAGCTCTCGCGCCGCCACCCCGACGGCGACGTGCTGTTCGCCTCCAAGGCGTTCCCGTGCACCGCGGTCTGCCGGGTGCTCGCCGAGGAGGGGCTGGCCTGCGACGTGGCCTCCGGCGGCGAGCTGGCGCTGGCGCTGCGCGGCGGCTTCGAGGCGGCCCGCATCTACCTCCACGGCAACGCGAAGTCGGCGGCCGAACTGCGCGACGCGATCGAGGCCGGGGTCGGCCACATCGTGCTCGACTCAGCCGACGAGCTCGACCGCCTCGAGCGCCTCGCGGCGTCGCTCGGGCGCGTCCAGGAGGTGCTGCTGCGGGTCACCCCCGACGTCGCCGGCGACACCCACCGGGCGATCTCCACCGGTCAGGCCGACTCCAAGTTCGGCTTCTCGTTCGCCGCCGCGGCGGCGGCGATCGAGCGGCTCCGGGCCGCGCAGGCGCTGCGGCTGGTCGGGCTGCACTTCCACATCGGCTCCCAGCTGCTCGAGCTGGCGCCATTCCGGGCGGCGATCCGCGCCGTCGCCGAGCTCGGCGAGTTCCCCGTCTACAACCTCGGCGGCGGACTCGGCGTCGCCTACACGTGGGCCGACGAGCCGCCGGCGGTGGCCGACTACGTGGCCACGCTGGTGGACACGGCCGCAGCGGAGCTGGGGCCCGGCCGACGGCTGCTGATCGAGCCGGGGCGCGCGCTCGTGGCCAACTCGACGGTGACCCTGTACACGGTGCAGACGGTCAAGCGCAACGTTTCGACCTGGGTGGCCGTCGACGGCGGCATGTCCGACAACCTGCGGCCGATGCTCTATGGCGCCATGTACGAGGCGCTGATCGCCGACCGGGCGCTGGCCGAGCCGACCGAGCGCTGCCACGTGGCCGGCAAGCACTGCGAGTCGGGCGACGTGATCGTCCGCGACGCGCCCCTCGCCGAGCCCGCTCCCGGCGACGTGCTCGTCACTCCGGCCACCGGCGCCTACGGACACTCGATGGCCAACAACTACAACGGCGTCCCGCGCCCGCCGGTGATCTTCTGCTCCGGCGGTGACGCCCGCATGGTCGTCCGCCGCGAGACCTACGCCGACCTGATGGCGCGGGATGTCGTGAGCGAATGATGGAGTCTGGGCGGGGTGAAGGGAGCGCAAGCGAGCTCTCACCCAAGGGAACCGTGAGCGCAAGCGAACGTGTTCCCCAGTTTCGGATCGGAGTGCTCGGCGCCGGCACGGTCGGTGGCGCGTTCGCGGCGCTGCTGCCGGAGCGGGCCGGGCAGATCGAGACGATCACCGGGCTGCGGCCGGTCGTCTCCGGCGTGCTGACGCGCCGCCGGGGCTCGTTCGAGCAGATCCTCGACTCCTCGGACTTGATCGTCGAGTTGATCGGGGGGATCGAGCCGGCGCGCGCGTACGTGCTGCGGGCGATGGACGCCGGCCGCCACGTCGTCACCGCCAACAAACAGCTCCTCTCCCAACACGGCGAGGAGCTGTGGGCGCGGGCCCGCGAGCGCGACGTGCAGTTGCGCTTCGAGGGGGCGGTGGCCGGGGTCGTGCCGGTGATTCGGGTGCTCCAGGAGTCGCTCGCCGCCGCGCGCATCGACCGCGTCCACGGGATCGTCAACGGCACCACCAACTTCATCCTCACCGAGATGGCCCGGACCGGGATGACGTTCGCCGCGGCGCTGGCCGAGGCGCAGCGGCTCGGCTACGCCGAGGCCGATCCCTCCGAGGACGTCGACGGACGCGACGCCGCGGCGAAGATGGCGATCATCGCCCGGCTCGCCTTCGACACCCCCGTGCACATCGACCAGGTCCGCTACGAGGGGATCGAGCAGATCCAGCCCGACGACCTCGAGTACGCCCGCGACCTCGGCCTCGGCCTGAAGCTGATCGGCACCGCCGAGCGGATCGGCGAGCGGCTGTCGGTGCGCGTGCACCCCGCGTTCCTGTACCCGGGGCACCCCCTGGCCTCGATCGCCGGGCCGTTCAACGCGGTCACCGTCGAGTCCGAGGCGATCACCGAGATCACGATGTCGGGGCCGGGGGCGGGGGGGCCGCAGACCGCCAGCGCGGTGCTCGGCGACGTGATCAGCGCGATGATCCCGCCCGCGGCGACGCCGGTCGCCTCCCAGCGGCTCGAGATGACCGACGACGTCGTCTCCGCGTTCTACCTCCACCTCGAGGTCGCCGACGTCTCGGGCGTGCTGGCCGATGTCGCCCAGGCGCTATCCCACGAGCAGGTGTCGGTCAAGTCGGTGGTGCAGAAGGGCCTCGGCGAGGACGCCCGGCTGGTGATGGTCGTCCACCCGGTGCTGGAGTCCCGGTTCCTCGCGGCGATGGAGCGGATCGCCGCGCTCGAGGTAATGCGCCGGCCGCCCCGGGCGATCCGGGTGCTCGAGGAGACGTTCGAGTAGGCGCCGCTCAGACGACGGTCAGCGGCGTGCCGACGGGGAGCGTGGTTGTCAGGTGAGGCGTTCGACGGGTTGGCCGGTCATCTGCGCGATCAGGTCAAAGTCCTCGCCGTCGTGCAGGACGACAAGGTCGGCGCTCTCGGCGGTCGCGGCGACCAGGAGGTCGGGAACGAAGGGGGCGCGGTGGTGTCCGCGATCGGCGAGCAGGCGCAGGAGCTCGACGGCGCGGTCTTCAGCGACCGGGGTGGCGCATCGGACGGGCATCGAACTGATCGGTGGCTGGTGCAGGCCGGATGTGAGGTCACGATGGCCGTCAAGCTCGCCCGCGGCGGATCCTGGCATGCTCCGCCCCGATGCCCCGATGCCCGGCCTGATCGAGCGCTACCGCGAGCGGCTGCCGTTCGCGTCCGATGATCCCGTCGTCACCCTCGAGGAAGGCTCGACCCCGCTGGTGCTGGCCCCGCGGCTGTCTGAGCGCGTCGGCGCCGAGGTGTGGCTGAAGATCGAGGGCGCCAACCCGACCGGGTCGTTCAAGGATCGGGGCATGACCTGCGCCGTCTCGGCCGCGGTCCGCGAGGGCGCCAAGGCCGTCGTCTGCGCCTCGACCGGCAACACCGCCGCCTCCGCCGCCGCCTACGCCGCGCGGGCGGGGCTGCGCGGCGCGGTGATCGTGCCGGAGGGGAAGATCGCCGCCGGCAAGCTCGCCCAGGCGCTGATGCACGGGGCGCGCGTGATCGCCCTGCGAGGCAACTTCGACGAGGCGCTCAAGCTCGTCCGCGAGCTCGCTCAGCGCCACCCGATCGCGCTCGTCAACTCGGTCAACCAGTTCCGGATCGAGGGGCAGAAGACGGCCTCGTTCGAGCTCGCCGAGGCGCTCGACGGGCAGCTCGACGCGCTCTGCATCCCGGTTGGCAACGCCGGCAACATCACCGCCTACTGGAAGGGCTTCGTCGAGATCGGGATGTCTCCGCGGATGCTCGGCTTCCAGGCCGCGGGGGCCGCCCCGCTAGTCCACGGCGCCCCGGTCGCCCAGCCGGAGACCGTCGCGTCGGCGATCCGGATCGGCAATCCGGCCCGCTGGGAGGAGGCGATGGGCGCCGTGACCTCGAGCCACGGCGCGATCGCCGCCGTCAGCGACGAGCAGATCCTCGACGCCTACCGGTTCCTGGCCGCCCGCGAGGGCGTGTTCTGCGAGCCGGCCTCGGCGACCGGCGTGGCCGGGCTGCTGGCCAACGGGGCCGGCGACGCCGAGCGGATCGTCTGCGTGCTCACCGGGCACGGGCTCAAGGACCCCGAGACGGCGCTCAGCCAGCTGGATGACGCGCCCGCCGCCCGATCAGGCGAGGCCGGATCCCGAGCGGGTGAGGCGGGCGTGGGCGCGGTGATCCCGTGCGAGCCGGAGATCGGCGCGATCGAGCGCGCCGTCCTACGGTGACCGGGCGATCGGCCGGCGCCGCCCGCCGGGCGAGAATCGTCGGGGGGCGATGCTCGTGACGCTGGCCCGCCGGCGCCTCGTTCGCGTACCCGCCTCGAGCGCCAACCTCGGGCCGGGCTTCGACGTGCTGGCCGCCGCGCTGGCGTTGCCGCTCGAGGTCGAGGTGGAGGAGACGGGGGCGTTCGCCGTCGAGACCGCGCTCAACGTCCCCCGGGACCGCTCGAACCTCGTCGTGCGAGCGTTCGAGCGCCTCGCTCCGGCCGACGACTTCAGCTTCGCCATCTCCTCAGAGATCCCGCTCAGCGGCGGCCTCGGCTCGAGCGCCGCGGCGATCGTCGCGGGGCTGCTGGCCGCCGATCACCTCTTCGAGCTCGACGCCGACATCGGCTCGCTCGCCGCCGAGCTCGAGGGGCACCCGGACAACGTGGGGGCGGCCCTCGAGGGCGGCTTCGTGATCTGCGACGCGGCCGGCGTGCACCGCTTCGAGGCGCCGATGGGCCTCGAGGCGGTCCTGGTGATTCCGCACGAGCCGGTGCGGACCGCGGAGGCCCGGGCGGCGCTACCCGCGCAGGTCCCGCTGAAGGACGCCGTCGTCAACCTCGCCGCCGTGGCCCGGCTGGTCCTCGGCCTGAGCACCGGGAACCTCGACCTGATCGCCGGTGGGCTCGCCGACCGGCTCCACCAGCCCTACCGCGCGCCGCTCTACCCGCGCTCGGCCGAGCTCCTCGAGCTCGCCCCCGGCCTCGGCGCGCTGGGGGCGACGATCTCCGGGGCCGGCCCGACCGTGCTCGTGTGGTGCCACTACGAGCAGACCGGCGGCGTGATCGAGGCGCTGTTCCGGCGCGTGCGGGACTGGGCGGAGGTGATACGGGCGCCGTTCGAGCCGCACGGCGCCTACGTCCGCAGCCTGTGAAGGCGTCCGTCGGTGTGCGGCTAGGCTGCCTCGGAGGGGCTGACCAGCTCGGCGAGCTTGCCCCGCGCCGGCTCCAGCCGGAGCCGGCGCAGCAGCTCGTCGGCCACGTTCAGGTAGTCGGCGCCGAGGTCGGGTCGGTAGTCGATGATCGACACCGCGCGCTCGGCCGACTCGGCGTAGGCGATCGAGGAGCGGATCGTCGTGTCGAGCAGCTTCTCCCCGAAGTGCTCGCGCAGCGAGTCGAACGCCTCGCGTGAGTGGCGGGTGCGCATGTCGGCGATGTTGAGGACGACGCCGAGCCACTCCAGGTCGGGATTGAGGCTGTCGCGGGCCAGCTCGATCACCTCGAGCGCCTGCTCGACCCCCTGCAGCGCGAAGTACTGCGCCTCGGCCGACAGCAGCGCGTAGTCGGCGGCCACCAGCGCGTTGACGGTCAGCAGCCCGAGCGCCGGGGGACAGTCGATGATGATCAGGTCGTGGTCCTCGCGGAGCTCGTGCAGCGCCTTCTTCAGCGTCAGCTCGCGGCCCATCTTGCCGCCCAGCATCAGCTCCGCCTCGGCCAGGCCGAGGTTGGCGGGGATGATCCCGTCGTGAACCGCCTCGGCCGCGCTCGCCCGGCCCGAGAGCACGTCGCCGATCGTCGGCGCGGCGTCGGGATCGACGTCGAGGTAGTCCGACAGGTTGCCCTGGGGATCGAGGTCGACCGCGAGCACCCGCAGCCCGATCCGCCGGAAGACGTCGGTCAGCGTGCGGACGGTGGTCGTCTTGCCGGTGCCGCCCTTCTGCGAGAGCACAGCGATGGTCGCCATCGGGGGCGACTATAACCAGTGAGTCGAACGGCTCATATGTCCACCGGGCCCGTTCAGTGGCGGGTGTGGTCGACCGCGCCGCTGTATCGCATCCCGGTGACCACCGGGACGTCGACGAAGTGCAGGTGGTGGCGGCCGATGACGATCTCGTCGCCGTGGGCCAGCGTGCTCCACTCGACCCGCTCGCCGTTGACGAACACGCCGTTGAGGCTGCGATCGTCGAGCACCCGGAGGCCGTCGGGCTGGCGCACGATCAGCGCGTGGCGGCGGGACACGGTGGGGTCGTCGAAGCGGATGTCGGCGGCCAGGCTGCGCCCGATGCGGGTCCACTCGCGCCGCAGCACGAACGTGACCGGATCCTCCTCGCCGTCCCGGTAGGTCAGGTACTGGCCGGGCTCGTCGAGCGAGTCGCGGAGTCCCTCGAGCCAGCCGCGGTCGTGCTCGTCGACCTCCAGCGGGATCTCGATCACCTGATTCTGGGCGGTGGTGAACAGCGACGCCCGGATGAAGCTGTGTCCGCCGCAGTTGGGGCAGGATGGCAGCTCGTCTGCCGCGTCCAGCGAGATCGGGTGGTCGCAGTCGGTACAGCGAAACGTCCCGGTCCCCGCAACGTTGCCCGTCATCCACGCTTTCATCTGGGCGCTCCTTGTTACGGGCCGGAGTTCTCCGCGCCGTCGATCCGACCCGAGATCATAGCCTTCCGGTCAAAGTACCGCTAAGACTTGGTTAATTCTCTACACGCCGGCAAAGCCCCGTTTACAGGTGCCACGAGCGCACCTGCAGATCCGTGCGGAACTGATACCCACCCACGGGGCGATTTTCATAATCATGGCCCACGCGCCGGGCCGCGCAGGAACGGGGACGCGCGCACCGAACCACACCGGCGATGGGCACTACCGACGCCGGCGAGCTCGAGCTCGCCCTGCTCCGCCGAGGCGTGAGCCACCTCACCGCCGACGCCGACCGCTGTGGGCACTGCCACCGGCGGCCGCTGATCGGCGAGCGGGTCTACGAATACGAGACGGGTGCGCTGCTGTGCGAGCTGTGCCGAGCGCTGGAGCGCGCCGCCCCGGTCAGCTCGCGGCTCGTCCACGGGCCCGAGTTCGGGCACACGATGCGGATCCTCGACCGCCGGGCAGCGGTCCCGCAGCGCAGCGCCTGACCGGGTCCTCTCGTAGACTCCGCGGCGTGAATCCGATCACCGTCTCGACGACGATCGCCAAGCCGCCTGAGCAGGTGTTCGAGTACCTCTCGGACATCTCCAACCACGCCGAGTTCACCGATCACTACCTCGTCGACTGGCACCTGACCCGCGAGGATCCGCGCGGCACCGGCGCGGGGGCGCGCTTCCGGGTCAAGGCCCCGCTCAACCGCTTCTCGTGGGCCGATGTGACGATTTCCGAGTGCCACGCGCCGCACCGGATCGTCGAGCATGGCAGCGGCGGCAAGTTCAACCGCATCCGGGTGCTCGGCACCTACACGCTGTCGCCGGGCGCCGGTGGCACCACCAAGGTCGAGTACACCGTCGAGACCGAGGTCAAGCTGCGCTCCGACAAGCTGCTCGGCGGGCTCGGGGGGCGGGCGTGGAACCGCCGCCAGGCGGCCAAGGCGATGCGCCGGCTGCGCACGATCCTGGAAGAGAACCGCGGTCGCGGGCGCCGCACCTCGGTGGCGTCTCGCTGAGGCGTGAGAAGTTAGACTCCGCGCGGCCGTGCCATCCCGACGCCCGCTTACCGCCCGCCTATCGCTGCCGCTGAGCGCGGTAGCGCTCGCCGTCGGCCTGAGTGCCTGCGGCCACAAGGAGCCCCATCCGACGGTGGCCGAGGTGAGCGGCACCGCCGCCTCGGGGTTCTACGTCGACGCGGGAAAGATCACCTACCAGGTGCAGATCTCGCGCGTGCTGAACCCCTACAGCACCGAGGACAAGAGCTATCTGGCCGGGGTCTCCTCGGCGCCGCCGGCGCCGTCGGAGCTGTGGTTCGCCGTGTTCCTGTGGGCCAAGAACCAGTCGGGCTCGACGGCGACCACGGCCAACACCTTCACGATCACCGACAGCCAGGGCACCACCTATTACCCGTTGCAGATCAACCCGGCCGTGAACCAGCTGGTCTGGACCCCCACGGCGCTGCCCCCCGGCGCCACCGAGCCGGCCCCCGACAGCCTCGCCAGCCTGTCGGCGACCCAGGGGGCCGAGCTGCTGTTCAAGATCAGCGACTCGGCGTACTCGAACCGCCCGCTGACGCTGAACATCTACGCGCCGGGACAGGCGACGCCGTCACAGGTCTCGCTTGACCTCTGAGCGGCCGCGCCGCCACGCACCCCTGACCCGAGCGCCGCTGGCCACGCTCGCCGCCGTGACGGCGTTCGCCGCCCCGGCGGCGCTCGCACCGGCGGCCGGCGCCAAGCCGGCCAAGCCGGCCAAGCCGGCGCCGCAGCGCAGCCCGGTCACGCCCGGGCTCGGCCGTCCGTTCACGATCGCCGCGGCGGCCGCGCGCGACCTCGGCCCGGCGGTGCTGGCGTTCGCTCCCACCGACGCCGCGGCCGCCGCCTTCGGCATCGCCGACGAGGATGATGCCACCACCGCCTCCGCGCGGCTGGCGCTGCAGCAGCTGACCGGTTCGTTCGCTCCGGCGCGCGGCGTCGCCCACTCCCAGCAGGTGCTGGCGGCGGCCTACCGGGGCGATCAGCTCGAGCTGCTGACCGGCTCGAGCACGGGACCGTACCCCTGCTGCAGCCGGGTCCAGGCGCTCGCCAGCTCCGGCGCGGCCCACACCGTGATCGCCGGCCTCGCCGGCCCCGCGCTGGGGCGGCTGGTCGCCTCGGGGCCGCGGCTGCTGGCGGCGGTGTCGAGCGAGCACGGGGTGTGGGCGGCCCAGAGCGACACTCGCGGCAGCTTCGGCCCCACCCGCGATCTCGTCCCGGCGACGAGCTGGCCGCAGTCGCTCGACGCCACCGCGCTGGCCGGCGGGCGCACGGTCGTCGTGTGGACGGCGCGCCCGTCCCAGTTCGCGCCCGGCCCGACCGCGATCTACTTCGCCGGCGGCAGCGCCGCGTCGGCACCGTCGGCGCCGGCGGTGGCGATCGCCGTCCGGCCCACCCACAGCGTCGACGAGATCGCCGTCGCCGCCCATGGGGCGGTCCCCACCGTGGCTTGGATCGAGAGCTGGTACGACACCGCCTCGGTGTTCCACTCGGAGGCCTACGCAGCCGACCTGGCCGGCTCGCGAACGCCGCAGCGGATCTCGGCGCCGACCGAGGTGGCCTCCGGGCTGGCCCTGGCCGCCGCTGACGCCGGATCCGGCGCCAACGGCGCCAAGGGCGGAAACCGCGCCAAGAGCGGAAACGGCGCCGGCGGAAACGGCGGGTCCGGCGCCGGACAGGTGCTCGCCTACCGCGCCTGCACCCGGAGCGGCGCCTGCGTCGCGCGGGCGGCGCTGCGCCGCCGCCGCTTCGGCGCCGCGACCACGCTCGGGCCGATCGACAGCACGCAGTTCCCCGCGGTCGCGCAGAGCGCCGGCGGGGCGTCGCTGGCCGCCTGGATCGCCCCCGGCGGCGTGCGGGCGGCCGTCGCGCCCCCGGGCGCTCCGCGGCTGCAGGCGCCGCGGACGGTGGCGGCAACCGGCTTCGCGGCCGACCTGGCCGTGGCGTTCGCGCCGTCGGGCGCGAGCGCGATCCTGGCGTGGACCCAGGGGACGTTCAACCAGAGCCTGATGGCCGCCGAGTACGGCCTCCCGGCCGCCCGCCGCCGCAGGTGACCGCCCGCCGCCGCAGGTGACCGCCCGCCGCCGCAGGTGACCGCCCGCCGCCGCAGGTGACCGCCCGCCGCCGCAGGTGACCGCCCGCCGCCGCAGGTGACCGCCGGCCGCGTCAGTGGCCACCGGCGAGCGCGGCCTCGATCACCTGGCGCACCGCCGGGGCGGCGGTGCCGCCACCCGCGCCCTGGTTGGGAAACAGCGCGCCGACGACCACGCGGGGGTGCCCGGCGGGCGCGTAGCCGACGAACCATGCGTCCGTGTTGGCCGCGGCACCGGCGTTGGGGTTGCCGGCGACGCTCGCGCCCTGGGTGGTGCGCAGCTCGGCGGTGCCGGTCTTGCCCGCCACCTCTACGCCCGAGATCTGCGCCGACTGACCGGTCCCGAAGCGGACCACGGCGACCATCATCTGCTCGACCTCGGAGGCCACGCGGCCGGAGCTCACGCGCACGAACCGGGGCCGCTGGCCGGCGAGCAGCGTCGGCAGCGGGCGCCGGCCGTGGTCGGCGATCGTCGCCGCGACGTCGGTCATCTGCAGCGCGCTGGCCTGTACGAGGCCCTGCCCGATCGCCGAGGAGCCGACGGCCAGCGCGTCGCCGATCGTCGCCGCCGAGGGGATCGTGCTCTCGGCCGCGCCGAGGATCGGGGAGGGCTGATCGAAGCCGAAGCGCTGCGCCATCGCCACCAGCCTCGGGCCCCCGAGCCTCGCCCCGAGCGGGGCGAACACCGAGTTGCAGGAGACGGCGAACGCGTTCAGCAGCGTGCCGCCGCACACCTCGCCGTTGGCGTTCTGGAGCGTGTAGCCGTCGAGGGTCGCGCTGGAGGAGTCCGGGAAGGTGGTGCCGAGCGTGACGATGCCTGCGTCGAGCGCCGCCGTGGCGGTGACGATCTTCATCGTCGAGCCCGGCGGCTGCACGACTGAGAAGGCCACCCCGGCGAGCGCCTCGATGCCGCCGGTGCGCGGATTCATCACTGCCAGCCCCGCGTAGTTGCCGGCGATCGCGGCGATCGCGGCCTGCTCGAGCCGCGGGTCGATCGTCGTCGTGACGGCCTGCCCGGCTACCGGGGCGATGTGCGCCAGCGGGCGCCGTCCCGCGCGCAGCACCCCGCCGGGGGCGCCGGCCAGCCGGGTCTGGAAGATGCGCTCGAGCCCGTCGAGGCCGACGTGGGCGCCGTCGGGATAGCCGAGCGCGGCGTAGCCGGCCTTCTGAGGCCCCGGAATCGGTCCGAGCGTGCCGACGATCTCCGAAGCCACCGACGGGATCGGAGAGCTGCGGGCGGGCCCTTCGGCCAGCGGCATCCCGTCGCTGGCCAGGATCGATCCGCGTGCCCCCAGCGTGACGCTGCGGGTCAACGACTCGCCGGCGTGCAGGCCGGGGAACAGCAGCTCCGAAGCCAGGTGCACCCGGGCACCCGCGCCGCTGCCCGACAGCGGCACCAGCAGCACCTCGCGCAGTGACCCGAACAGGCGGGTGCGCGCGAGCATCCGGACGGGGATCGCGCCGCCGCTGCGCCCGCCCACGCGGAGCAGCCGCAGGGAGCTGAGCGTCGCGGTGCCCGCGGCACGCTGCACCTCGGCGGCGAACCGTGGCTCGGAGATCCGCCGGCGCGAGCCGGCGTCGAGCAGCCCGTACATGCTCCGGTAGTCGCCTCGGATCCACGCGCGCACGTAGCGCGCGGCGGTAGCCCGCTCGTCGTTCCCGGGCCCGGCGGCGATCACGAGCCCGATCGCGAACGCGGCGGCGGCCAGCAGCAGCAGCGGGAGCGCGCGGCCGAGGACGCGCCGGCGGCGCCGATGGCGCCGGCGCGCGGACGGGCCGAGCCGCGAGTCGCTCAGGAGGACCGACCGCTGTGCCACCCGTGACCCCTATTCCCGTGCTGACGAATTTCGACGCCCGCCGCTTTGGCTTTCCCGCCGGCCGGCGAGTCCCAACCGCTCGACGGCACCGAAACCATACCCTGCGCGTGTGACTGCAATCGACTGGCTGATCGTCGCCTTCACCGTGCTGCTGGCCGGCTACGGCTACCTCCAGGGCTTCATCATCGGGATCCTGTCGCTGGCCGGGTTCGCGCTCGGGGCGCTGATCGGCACACGGGTCGGTCCGCTGCTCTTGCCGAGCGGTGCGCACTCGCAGTACGCGCCGCTGTTCGGGCTGGTCGGCGCGCTGCTCGCCGGGGGCGTCCTGGCCAGCGGCCTCGAGGGCGTCGGCGCGGTCGCCCGCGGAGTGCTGAGATTCCCCGGGCTGCGGATCGTCGACGGGCTGCTCGGCGCGGTGCTGATCGCCGCCGTCGGACTCGGGGTGTCGTGGATCGTCGGCGCGGTCGCGCTCCAGTCCTCCGGCTCGCTGACGCTGCGCGCCGACATCCAGCGCTCGGTGATCCTCCGCGGGCTCAACCGCCTGCTACCGCCGTCCGGTCCGATCCTCAACGCGCTCGCCCGCTTCGATCCGCTGCCGTCGGTCAACGGCCCCGAGGCCGCCGTCCCGGCGCCGCGCCGCGGGATCCTCGCCGCGCGGGGTGTCAGGGACGCCCGGGGCGGCGTCGTGCGCGTGCTCGGCACCGCCTGCGGCCTCGGCGTCGAGGGCAGCGGCTGGGTGGCCGCCCCCGGGATCGTGGTCACCAACGCGCACGTGGTCGCCGGCGAGACCGACACGGTCGTGCAGATCGGCGGCCGCGGACGCGGGCTGACGGCCCGCGCGCTGGTGTTCGACCCCCACGACGACATCGCGGTGCTGAGCGTGCCGGCGCTGCGCGAGCCCGCGCTGCGGGTGCTCGCCGATCCGCAGCGCGGAACCTCGGTGGCGATCCTCGGCTACCCGCAGGACGGCCCCTTCCGCGCCGAGCCCGGGCGTCTCGGCCAGACCGGGCCCGTGCACACCGAGGACGCCTACGGCCACGGCCCGGTCATCCGCTCGATCGCCGCCCTGCGCGGCCGGGTCCGTCCCGGCAACTCCGGCGGCCCGCTCGTCGACGCCCGGGGGCGCGTGGCGGCCACCGTGTTCGCGGCGATCACCAGCGGCGGGCCGGCCTCCGGCCCGGGCGGGTTCGCCGTGCCCAACCGGCTGGTGCTCGCGGCGCTGCGCCACGCCGAGATAACCCCGGCGCCGGTCGGCACGGGGCAGTGCGCCGGTTGACCGTCCCCAGCCCGCTGGAGGCCGAGGACGACGGCGCCACGGTGGGGAGCCCATCAGCGAGCGCCACCGACTGCTGATCGCCGCCGCGGCAGGAGCGCGAGGCGCTCGCGGGCAGGATTTCGGACATTGATGCGCGGCGGTGCGAGCTCCCCGCTACGCTCGGCAACCGCATGACCAAGACACTTGTCATCGCCGAGAAGCCGTCGGTCGGCCGTGATCTCGTCCGAGTGCTGCCCGGCGCCTTCACGAAGTCCGAGGGCTACCTTGAGGGGCCCGAGCACGTCGTCACCTGGGCGGTCGGTCACCTCGTGCAGCTGGCCGATCCCGACGAGTACGACGAGAGGTTCAAGAAGTGGCGGATGGCCGACCTGCCGATCGTCCCCGAGCCCTTCAAGCTGGTGATCCGCGACGAGCGCTCCAAGAAGCAGATGAACGTGGTCAAGCGCCAGCTGGGGCGCGGCGACGTCGAGACCGTCGTCAACGCCTGCGACGCCGGTCGCGAGGGCGAGCTGATCTTCGCCTACCTGTACGAGAAGGCGGGCTCGACCAAGCCGGTCAAGCGGCTGTGGCTCAACTCGATGACCACCTCGGCGATCCGCGACGCGTTCGGCGAGCTGCGGCCCGGGGCCGCCCTGCAGTCGCTCCAGGAGGCGGCGCGGTCGCGTTCGGAGGCCGACTGGATCGTCGGGATGAACGCCACCCGGGCGGCCACCATCCGGCTGCGCAGCTCGTTCGACGGCGCTGTGTCGCTGGGCCGGGTGCAGACCCCGACGCTGGCCATCCTGGCCCGCCGCGAGGAGGAGATCCGCGCCTTCACGCCCGAGCCCTACTGGATCGTCGACGCCGCGTTCCTGGCGGTCGCGGCGCCCCCCAACCGAGCCTACGACGGCCGCTACCACGCCCCCCCGGGCACGGCGGGCGGGGCCGGACCGCGGGTCAAGTCCGCCGAGGAGGCCGCGGCGATCGTCGCCGCCTGCACTGGCCGGACCGGAGTGATCACGAAGCTCGAGACGACCGAGCGCAAGGACCGCTCGCCGCTGCTCTACGACCTCACCTCGCTCCAGACGCACGCCAGCAGCCGGTACGGCTTCACCGCCCGGCGGACGCTGGCGGCCGCCCAGCGACTCTACGAGGAGCACAAGGCGCTCACGTATCCACGGACCAACTCGCGCTACATCACCGGCGACATGGTGGCCGAGATCAAGCCGATCGCCGCGCTGGTCGGCGGCCAGGCCGAATACGCGGCGGCCGCGGGCTACGTGCTCGGCCTCGACGTGCTGCCCCTCGGGCGCGTGGTCAACGACGCCAAGGTCACCGACCACCACGCGATCATCCCCACCAACGCCGAGCGGCACCCCGTCGACAAGATGAGCGACGACGACCGCAAGATCTATGACCTAGCGGTCCGGCGCTTCCTCGCCGTATTCCACCCCGAGGCGGTGTTCGAGAACACGCGGGTCGAGACGACTGTCGCATCGCGCGTGTTCCGTACGCAGGGCAAGCTGCTGCTCGTCCCCGGCTGGCGCGGCGTCTGGGGTGAGACCGCCGACCTCGACGACGCCGTCATCAAGGACGATGACGAGACGAGCGAGCAGCGGCTGCCGAAGCTGAACGAGGGCGAGTCGGCGGACGTGCGAGAGGTCGACTCCGAGCGCAAGGAGACCAAGCCTCCGCAGCGGTTCAACGACGGCTCGCTGCTGCGGGCGATGGAGACGGCCGGCAAGCTCGTCGACGAGGAGGAGCTGCGAGAGGCGATGAAGGACTCGGGGATCGGCACCCCGGCGACCCGCGCGGCGATCATCGAGCGGCTGCTCCAGGTCGGCTACATCGAGCGCGACGGCCGCGCCCTGGTGGTCACCGAGAAGGGCCTGAACGTGATCCGGCTGCTCGGCCGGCACGCGCTGACCTCGCCTGGCCTGACCGGCGAGTGGGAGCACCGGCTGGCCCGGATCGAGACCGGCGCCGACTCGCGCAAGGCGTTCATGGCCGACATCGTCAAGTTCGCCGAGGCGACCGTGACCGAGCTCGACACCAAGCTCAAGGACGTCCGCATCCCGCGCGCCAACCTCGGGGCGTGCCCGGTGTGCGGCCACGACATCGTCGAGAATCGCAAGGGCTACTCGTGCTGGTCGCGCGAGGACCCCGGCTGCGGGTTCGTGATCTGGAAGGCCAAGGCGGGCAAGCAGCTGCCGATCGCGATCGCGCGCGAGCTGATCCGGACCGGCCGCACCGAGAAGGCGGTCACCGGTTTCAAGGGCCGCTCGGGCAAGAGCTTCCGCGCGCGGCTGGCGCTGATGCAGACCGAGGAGGGCAAGTGGCGGGTCGAATTCGACGAGCCGTGGGCCCGCGAGGGCGTCAAGCCGCCGGAGTCCGAGGACGCGCCCCCCGGAGCCGGCGTCGACGCCGACGCCGTCCCAGAGCAGCGGCCCGAAGCCGCCTAGCCGCGTCCCTCGGCTGCATCCCGCGGCAGCTCCGCTCGGCCGCACCTTAGATCAACCGTCCAGGAATCTCCCCGGGGGCGCAGAGCCGGTGAGGGGATTCCGATGTAACGGCTATGTTCAGCCTGTCCGAACTCTCCGCTTCGCGCCGGTGGGCGTCGACGACCGCGATGCTGGCGGTCCTGGCGCTGACGGCGGCCGCGCCGCCGCCGGTCGCCGCCGCCCGGGCCGGTGCCGGTCCCGCGGTGTTGTCCTTGGCCGAGCCGGTGAGCACCGCTGCGCGCGTCGACTGGGCCCGCGCGCAGGCGGTCCTGTTCTGGGCGTCGAGCGGCGCCGGGATCCTGGCCAGGTTCCACGCCGGCGCGTCCGCCGGCCAGTGCACCGACTACGCCGCCGCGCGACGGCCGGACATCGTCGCCCGCGTCGATCAGTCGGTCTTCGCGAGCCGGCGGCTCCTGGACCCGCTCGCGTTCATCTACGTGACGGTCGACTGGAATGCGAAGGCGTGGACCGCGGATGCCACGAGCGCCGGGATCCCGACGGGATCGACGCCGGCGCCCGGAGCGGTGATGGTCCTGCAACCCGGCGCCCATGGCGCCGGGACGGTCGGGCACGTGGCGGTCGTCGACTCGGTGGCCCGTAGCGGTGCGTTCACGGTCAGCCAGATGCACGCCCCGCGGGTGGGCGTCGTGACCACGCAGCGGTTCGGGGCGAAGGCGGCGCGGGCGATCAGACGCGACCCGCGGGTGCGGTTCATCTACCGCTGAGCGGCTCGCCCGCGGCCACCCGGTGGTTCCGGCCGCTTCGAGCGCCACCATGGGGCGGGTGCCCCTGCGACTCGTCCTCGGCCCCGCCAACGCCGCCAAGGCGGGCGACGTGCTCGGCGCCTTCGCTGACGCCGCCCGCCGCCGTGGCGCGGTGCTGGTCGTCCCGACCGCCGCCGACGTCGGGCACTACACGCGCGAGCTGGCCGGCGACGGCGCCGTGCTCGGCACGGTCACCACGTTCACGGGGCTGGCCGCCGAGATCGCCGCTCGCGCCGGCTACGCCGCGCGCCCGCTCTCGGGCCTCCAGCGCGAGCGGGTGATCCGCCGCGTCGTCGGTCGGCTCGAGCCGGCCGCGCTCGGCGAGTCGGCTGCCGCGCCCGGCTTCGCCGCCGCCGCCGGCGCGCTGATCGCCGAGCTCGCGCGCTCGTTGATCACCCCCCGGCGATGGCACTCCGCGCTCCGCGCGTGGGCCCGGGAGGACGCGCGCCGGGCGGACTACGCCGAGGACCTCGGCGCCCTCTACGGCGCTTACACCCGGGAGCTCGACCGGATCGGCCGCGTCGACGCCGAGCTGTTCGCGTGGCGCGCGCTCGATCGTCTGCGCGAGCGCCCCGGCGCCTGGGGCGGCTCGCCGGTGTTCGTCTACGGCTTCGACGACCTGCTGGGGATCGAGCGCGACGCCGTCGAGACGCTGGCCCGGATCGTCGGCGCCGAGGTCGCCGTGTCGCTGACCTACGAACCGGGCCGGGCGGCGCTGAGCGCGCGCGCCGGCGTCGTCGAGGAGCTGCGGGCGATCGCCGCCGAGGTGGTCGAGCTCCCGGCGCTCGCGCACCACTACGCGCCGCGCTCGCGGGCGGCGCTGCACCACCTCGAGCGCTCGCTGTTCGCCCCGGTGCCGGAGCGCATCGACCCGGGCGAGGCGATCGGGCTGCTCGAGGCGGGCGGGGAGCGGGCCGAGGCTGAGCTCGTCGCCGCCGAAGTGCTGGCGCTGCTCCGGACCGGGATGGCGCCGGGCGAGATCGTTGTCGTGTGCCGCTCGGAGGCCCGCTCGGCGCCGCTGCTCGAGCGGGGGCTCCGCCGCTTCGGGATCCCGTGTGGCGGCGAGCGGCGGATGCCCGTGGCGCACACCTCGCTCGGTCGCTCGCTGCTCGCGCTGGGGCGCTGTGCGCTCGGCGACGAGCGCACCGCCACCGCCGCCGAGCTGCTGCGCTACCTGCGCGCGCCCGGGGTGCTCGAGCGCCCCGAGCGCGCCGACCGGCTCGAGGCCGAGCTGCGCCGCGAGGGCCTCGACGGGCTGGCGTCGGCTCGCGCCCGGCTCGGCTGGGAGCTGAGGGAGATCGACGCGCTGAGCGCGGCCGCGGACCCGCTGGGCGAGATCGTCCGCCACGGCCGCCGGCTGTTCGCGGCGCCGCACCGGGGCTGCGCGGCGATCCTGGGCCCCGAGCACGAGCTCGACGCCCGGGCGCTCGCCGCGCTCGGCGCCGCCCACGCCGAGCTCGCCGAGCTCGGAGAGCGCGTGGGGGCCGAGGAGCTGCTTCGGCTGCTGGAGACGCTCGAGGTGCCGGGCGGCCCGCCGCCGCGGGAGGGCGCCGTGCTGATCTCCGAGCCGCTGGGGATCCGCGCGCGGCGCTTCCGGGCCGTGCTCGTGTGCGGCCTGTGTGAGGGCGAGTTCCCGCGCCGCGCCGCGCCCGAGCCGTTCCTGTCCGACGAGCGCCGGCGGGAGCTCGCGCTGGCCTCGGGGCTGGCGCTGGCCCGGCGCGAGGACGGGCTGGCCGCCGAGCGCTACCTGTTCTACAGCTGCGTGTCGCGGGCCACCGAGATCGTGCGCCTGGCCTACCGGAGCTCCGACGAGGAGGGCAACGCCGTGCCGGCCTCGCCGTTCCTCGTCGACGTCGCCGAGCTGCTCGACCCGGGTTGGGCCGAGCGCCGCCGCCGGCGACTGCTGGCCGACGTCACCTGGCCCGCCGAGTCCGCGCCGACCGAGGCCGAGCGCGCCCGCGCCCGCGCCCGCACCCGCGGCGCCGGACCGCGGGCCGTCGCGGACGTTCCGCGCCGCCGGCTCGGGGAGCGGGCGCTCGCCCACGTACGCCACCGCGACGTCGTCTCTGGCGGGGCGCTCGAGTCGTTCGCCGACTGCCCGATGAAGTGGCTCGTCGAGCGCCAGCTGCGGCCCGAGCCGCTCGGCGCCGACGCCGACCCGCTGACCCGCGGCAGCTTCATGCATACCGTGCTCGAGGCGGTGCTCGGGCGGCTCGGCGGCTCCGTGACCCCGGCTTCGCTGGCCGACGCCGGGCGGATCCTCGACGAGGTCCTGGCCGAGCTCGGCGACGGCGGGCTCGCCCCCGGGCGCACGCCGGCGCTGCGGCGGGCGGTGCTGGCGCGGATCGAGGCCGACCTGAACCGTTACTTCGCCGCGGAGGCCGCCGGCGGCTGCGACTGGCGCCCGGAGAGGCTTGAGCTGCGGTTCGGCTTCGCCGGCGAGGACGGCTCGCTGCCCGCCCTCGTGCTCGGCGGCGAGGAGGGCGAGCCGGTGCTGCTGCGCGGGGTGATCGACCGCATCGACGTCGACCCGACGGGCAGCCGCGCGGCGATCGTCCGCGATTACAAGAGCGGCTCGACCCGGATCGAGCACCAGGCCGGCCGCTGGCGCTCCGAGCGCCGGTTCCAGGTCGGGCTGTACATGCTCGCGGTGCGCGAGCTGCTGGGGCTCGATCCGGTGGCCGGCTTCTATCAGCCGCTCGGCGGCCGCGAGCTGCGAGCGCGCGGCGCCTACCGCAGGGGCGCCGCCCCCGGGGCGCGGCTGTTCGCCGCCGACGGCCGCGAGGCCGAGGAGCTCGACGATCTGCTCGAGGGCGTCCGCGCCGACGCCGTCGCCGTGGCGCTGCGGCTGCGCACCGGGGTGCTCGCCCCGTGCCCGGAGACCTGCTCGCGCGACGGCTGCCGCTATCCGGGGATATGCCGGAGCAGTTGATGGGCGATCCGCCGGGGCCGGCCGATCGCTCCGCCGGGGGATCGCCCCCGGGGCGATCCCCCCAAGGTGATCGCCCTCTGGGCGATCCGCCCGGGCCGGCCGATCGCTCCGCCGGGGGATCGCCCCCGGGGCGATCCCCCCAAGGTGATCGCCCTCGGGGCGATCACCCGTTCACCTCCGAGCAGGCGGAGGCGATCTCCCGCCGGCGGGGGGATCTGCTGCTCGACGCCGGCGCGGGCAGCGGCAAGACCTCGGTGCTGGTCGAGCGCTTCGTGCGGGCGGTGCTCGAGGACGGCGTCGAGGTCGGGGCGATCCTCGCCATCACCTTTACCGAGAAGGCGGCCGGGGAGCTCCGCGAGCGCATCGGCGCCCGGCTGCGCGAGCTCGGCGCGCGTGATCGCGCCCGCGAGGCCGAGTCGGCCTACGTCTCGACGATCCACGGCTTCTGCGCCCGCGTGCTCAGGACCCACGCGCTGGCCGCCGGGCTCGACCCGGCGTTCGCCGTGCTCGACCAGGCTGCCGCCGAGGAGCTGGCCGAGCGGGCGTTCGCGGGGGCGCTCGAGGACCTGGCCGCGAGCGCCCCGGGTGGGGTCGAGCTGATCGCCGCCTACGGGCCCGCGGCGCTGCACGAGGCGATCCTCGCCACCCACGGACGGCTGCGCTCGCGCGGCGAGGCGGCGCCGCGGCTGCCGGCGCTCGGCCCGGCCCCTGCGCTCGCCGTGCCGGCCGCCGCGCTCCGTGACGCCGCGGCGGGGCTGGCCGCCGAGCTCGGCGCGATCGTCGCGCCCGGCGTCCGCGTGGGCCAGGCGCTCGAGCGCCTGGCCGAGGTCGGCGCGGTGCTCGCCGCCGCCGAGCCGTGGCCGGGCGAGCTCGACCGGATCGCCCTGCCCGGCGGCAACGGCGCCGCGCTGGCCACGCCGGCCTGCGTCGCCTACGCGGAGGCGCTGAGCGCGGTACGCCGCGCCTGCGAGCACCGCCGCGCCCTCGCCGTCCACGCGCTGCTCGACCGGCTGCTGCGGGACTTCGCGACCCGGTACGCGGTGCTCAAGCGCGAGCGCTCGGGCCTTGACTTCGAGGACCTCGAGCTGCTCGCCTGCCGCCTGCTCGAGCGCCCCGAGCTGGGCGAGCGCTACCGGACGCGGTTCGCCCACGTGATGGTCGACGAGCTGCAGGACACCAACCGCGTGCAGCTGGCGCTGATCGAGCTGCTCGCCGCGGGAAACCTGTTCACCGTCGGCGACGCCCAGCAGTCGATCTACGGCTTCCGCCACGCCGAGGTCGAGCTGTTCGAGCGCCGCGGCCGCGAGCTCGAGGCGCGGGGTGCCCGGGCCACGCTGCGGACCAATTTCCGCTCCCACCCGCAGATCCTCACCGCGCTGAACGGCGCTTTCGCCACCGCGGTCGGCGAGCGCTTCCGCCCGCTCCGGGCCGGGCGGGGGGACGCCGACCCGGGCGAGCCGCTGGTCGAGCTGCTGATCGCCGACAAGGGGGCCGACTGGCTGGCCGACGGCCTGGCGGCGCCGTGGCGCCTCGCCGAGGCGCGTGCGCTGGCCCGGCGCGTGGCCGAGCTGCGGGCGCACGGCGTGGCGCCCGGCGAGGTCGTCGTGCTGACCCGGGCGACCACCGACCTGCGGGCCTACGAGCGGGCGCTCGAGGCGCTGGGGATCCCCACCTACATGATCGGCGGCCGCGGGTACTGGTCCCATCCCCAGGTCATCGACGTCGTCGCCTACCTGCGAACGCTGGCCAATCCGCGCGACGAGGAGGCCCTCCTGACCGTGCTGGCCTCGCCGCTCCACGGCCTCGACCTCGACGGCGTCCTGCTGCTCGCCGCCGCCGCCCGCGCCGCCGGCACCGATCTGTGGTCGCTGCTGCGCGACCCGGGCGAGCGGCTCGGCGAGCTGGGCGCGGCCGAGCGCGAGCCGCTCGGCGCGTTCGTCGCCTGGCTGGTCGGCGAGCGGGCGCAGGTCACGCGGCTCGGCGTGCCCGAGCTGATCGAGCGCGCGCTCGATCAGACCGGCTACGACCTCGCGGTGCTGGCCCGGCCGGGCGGCGAGCGGGCGCTGGCCAACGTGCGCAAGCTGACGCGCCTCGGCGGCGAGCACGAGCTCGCCGGCGGGCCGGACCTGCCCGGCTTCCTGGCTCTCGCCGCCCGCCGCGCCGCCGGCGGTCCCGGCGGCGGCGAGTCCCGCGAGAGCGAGGCGCCGGTCGAGAGCGAGGGGCTCGACGCCGTCCGGCTGATGACGATCCACCGGGCCAAGGGGCTCGAATTCCCCGTCGTCTGCGTGGCCGACCTCGGACGCTCGCCAATCCGCTTCCCGGAGCTGATCCGCGTCGGTGCCGACGGGCGCTTCGGGCTGCGGCTGTCCGAGCCGGGCAGTGGCCGGGCCGAGCCCGCGCTCGACTACGCCGCGCTCGGCGAGGCCCAGCTCCGGGCCGAGCGCGAGGAGGAGCGGCGGCTGTTCTACGTGGCGATGACGCGGGCCCGCGAGCGGCTGATCCTGAGCGGCGCCGCCGGCCTGGACAAGCTCGCCGCCGGCCCGACCCCGATCGCCTGGATCGCCCCGGCGTTGATCCCTGAGCTGGCCACCCGGACCGGCGAGGTGGCCGGCGTGGGGGAGGGCGGGGTCGCGTTCCGGTTCGTGCGCCCGACGGACGACCGGCCGGCGGCTGCGGCCCCGCCGCCGTCCGCCCCGCCCGCGGTCGCCCCGCCTGCGGCCGCCTCCGCGCTCCCGCGGGCCGACTCGCCCGCGGCCGCCTCCGCGCTCCCGGAGGCCGACCCGTCTGCGGCCGCCGCCCCGGCGCCGCCACCCGTGACCACGCTGAGCTACTCGGCGCTGGCCGCGTACCGGCGCTGCGGCTACCGCTTCTACGCCGAGCGCGTGCTCGGGCTGCCGCCGGGGCCCACGCTGCCGCCACCCGACACCTCCCCCGAGGCCGTCTCCGGCGCCGCCCGCGACTGTGCTCGCCTGCCGGCGGCCGAGCGCGGGGTGCTCGTCCACGGGCTGCTGGAGCGACTCGACTTCCGCCGCCCGGCGATCCCCGAGCCCGAGGCGGTGATCGCCGCGGCGCCGGGCGCCCGACCCGGCCGGGCCGAGGCCGAGCGGATCGTCGCCCTGATCGAGCGCTTTGCCGCCGGCGAGCTGTGCGCCCGGCTCGGCCGCGCGGGCTCGGTCCAGCGCGAGCAGCGCTTCGCCTTCCCGCTGGCCGGCGAGGTGATGGTCACCGGCGCGCTCGACGTGCTGGCCCGCGAGCGCGGCGGCGGGCTGCTGATCGTCGACTACAAGAGCGACGCGCTGGCCGGGCGCGACCCGGCATCCCTGGTCGAGGGCGTCTACGCCGCGCAGCGGCTGATCTACGCGCTGGCCGCGCTGCGCGGTTCTGCGCCGACGGTCGAGGTCGCCCACGTGTTTTTGGAGCGGCCTGAGGCGCCGGTCGTGGCCCGCTTCACCGCCGCGCGGGCGCCGGCGCTCGAGGCCGAGCTGCGGCGGCTCGCCGGCGGCGTGCTGGCGGGCGAGTTCCACGTCTCGGAGGAGCCGCGTCGCGCGCTGTGCGACGGCTGCCCGGCGCTCGACGGCCTGTGCTCGTGGCCGGCCGAGTCGACCCGGCGCGAGGCCGCCGATCGCCTAATCTGAGCGCGGCGCGCCGCGGCCGCCGTGGCTCGACCAGCGGATCGGCTCGCCGGTCGGGTCGGGCCGGCCGTTGTCCGCGCGCGCGCCGCGGCCGTTGCCGGCGCCGTCGAAGGTGACCTCGACGGTCTGGTGCTCGCTGCGCTCCTCGACCTTGGCCAGTGCCGTCAGCGCCTGCTCGTCGGCCGGCATCTCCGGCGGGCCGAACAGGCTCCGCGGCCACAGCCGGCGCTCCAGCACGACGTTGATCTCGGCCGCGTACAGGGTCAGCTGCGCGCCCAGGTGCAGGAACACCAGCAGCCCGATGACCACGGCGAAGTTGGCGTAGGAGGTGTTCACGTGCTTGACCACGTGACCGACGTAGTAGCCGCCGAACACCTGGAGGATCTCCCAGAACACCGCTGCGCAGATCACGCCGACGCGGAGCGAGCGGGTCGGCACCTCCCGGGCGGTCATCAGCCGGAACGCGGCGCCGAACATCGCCAGGTTGACCAGCAGCGAGACGACGATCCCGCCGACCACGGCGAGCGGCCCGCCGAGGCCGCCGCTGACCACCCCGGAGATGCCGGTCGAGACGATGAACAGGCCGCCGATCAGCAGCAGCAGCGCGAGCCCGCGCAGCCGCGCGGTGAGGAAGTTCGGCCGGTCCTTCATCGGCACCGCCCACACGCGGTCGAGCGCGTTCTGGACCGCGCTGGTCAGCCCAAAGCCGGACAGCAGCGAGGTCACGATCCCGATCGCCAGCGCGATCGCGCTGCCGTGGATCGAGCTAGGAGTGACCGTGCTCTTGAGGCTCGGGAACTGGTTCAGCACCGAGTTGGTGATCGACGTCTGCGCGCTGGGATCGCCCTGGAGCACGAACCCGAGCACGGTCACGAACACCAGCAGTAGCGGGAACAGCGAGAAGAACGCGAAGTAGGCCACCAGCGCGGCCTGGTGACCTGCCTGGTCGTCGCCGACCTTCTTCAGCACCGCGACGGGGATCGCCAGCCACTTGCGCTGCTGCTGGACGGCGTCGAAGCGCTTGACCGGGGTCAGGAGGTCCACGGCTGCTTACTTACCCGCGCGTCCCGCTTCTATCCCGGGATTCCCTCGATCGCCAGCAGCGCGCGCTTGCGCTCGAGGCCGCCGGTGTAACCGCCGAGCCCGCCGCCGGCGTGGAGCACGCGGTGGCAGGGGATCACGATCGGCAGCGGGTTGGCGCCCAGCGCGTTCCCGGCGGCCCGGTAGGCGCCGGGACTCCCTGCCGCCAGCGCCACCTGCCGGTAGCTGAGCACCGCCCCGAACGGGATCCGGCCCGTCGCCTCGAGCACCCGGCGGCGGAACCCGGCGCGGGCCAGGCGCAGGTCGAGCGCCAGCTCGAAGCGGCGGCGCTCGCCGGCGAAGAACTGCTCGAGCTCGCGGCGGGGCTGGTCGAGCCGGCGGGGCGCGCGGAGGATCCGCGGCGACACGTGCTCGGCCAGCTGGGCCAGCACGCGCTCGCCGTCGGACTTGGGGTCGTCGAGGTACCCGACCCGCACCAGCCCGCGGGGGGTCGCGGCGAGCAGCAGCGGGCCCACCGGGGAGTCGTAGCGCGCGTAGGCGATGTCGAGCAGCCCGGCGGCGGCCGCCGGCCCCTCGAGCGGCGGCGGCTCCCCGGGCGGGGCGGGCGCGCCTCGGCGCAGGGCGGTCTCGATCTCGTTCACGGCTGGTACTCCCTTCGCAGGCGCTTGAGGCCCTCGTGGACGTTGCGGCGCGCCGCCGCCTCGCTGGTTCCCATCGTCGCCGCGACCTCGGCGTAGGCGGCGTCGGCGACGAACCGCAGCGCGACCGCGGTGCGCTGCTTGGCCGGCAGCTCCCGCACCGCCGCCCACAGCTCGCCGTCGGGCGGCCCGGCATCGAGCGCGCGGGGGTCCGCGGGGGCGGCCGGCCTCGCGTGGGCGCCGGCGGGCTCGGGCACCGCGGCGACGGCGACGGGTCCCCGGCGCCGTGCGCGGATCCGGTCGAGCGCCTTGCGGTGGGCGACGGTGAAGATCCACCCCCGGAGGTTGCCGGCGTCGGTCAGCCGCGGGTAGGCGCGCAGCGCCGCCAGCCACGTCTCCTGGTAGCAGTCCTCGGCGTCGTCGCGGCCGACGATCGCGATCAGGAAGCGGTGAACCTCGCGCCCGTGGGCGTCGAGCAGCGTCTGGAACGGGGGCAGCGGCACCTGTGGTTCAACGCCCTGGGGGCTGATCGCGTGAGATCGGTTGCCTGCTCAAGCGCTCGGGTAGGGTGGGCTCCATGGAACAGCGCAAACTTGGCACACAGGGTCTCCGGGTGGCGGCCGAGGGGCTGGGCTGCATGGGGATGTCGGAGTTCTACGGGCGGGGTGACGACGCGCGGTCGATCGCCGTCATCCACCGTGCGCTCGAGCTCGGCGTGAACCTCCTCGACACCGCCGACATGTACGGCCCCCACAAGAACGAGCAGCTCGTCGGCCGCGCGATCGCCGACCGGCGCGACGAGGTCGTGCTGGCGACCAAGTTCGGGATCGTCCGCGACCCCGAGAACCCGTCGGTCCGCGGCGTCAACGGTCGGCCCGACTACGTACATGCGGCCTGCGAGGGCTCGCTGCGGCGCCTCGGGCTCGACCACATCGACCTCTACTACCAGCACCGCGTCGACCCACAGGTCCCGATCGAGGAGACCGTCGGCGCGATGGCCGAGCTCGTCGACGCGGGCAAGGTCCGCTTCCTCGGCCTCTCCGAGGCGGCGCCGGAGACGATCCGCCGCGCCCACACCGTGCACCCGATCTCGGCGCTGCAGACCGAGTACTCGCTGTGGACCCGCGACGTCGAGGACGAGATCCTGCCGACGATCCGCGACCTGGAGATCGGCCTCGTGCCCTACAGCCCGCTCGGCCGCGGCTTCCTCACCGGCGCGATCCAGAAGCCCGAGGACCTCGGGGAGGGCGACTTCCGCGCGCACAATCCGCGCTTCCAGGGCCAGAACTTCGAGCGCAACTTGGAGCTCGTCGAGCGCGTCCGCGAGCTCGCCGCCGGCCACGACTGCACCCCCGGCCAGCTGGCGCTCGCGTGGGTGCTCGGCGCCGGGGACGATGTCGTACCGATCCCCGGCACCAAGCGCCTCGAGTACCTCGAGGAGAACGCCGCCGCCACCGAGATCAAGCTGACCGACGAGGACCGTCGCGCGCTTGACGATGCCGCCCCCGTTGGCGCCGCCGCCGGCGACCGCTATCCCGATATGAGCACGGTCAACCGCTGAGGGGGCATAACGACGCACGGAGCCCGTCCGGCCGTAACCGTGCGTCGTTATTGCCCATTACGGGGGCATAACGACGCACGGTGGGGCGGATTCAGATTGCGTGAGTCGTTTTTACCCCCCCGTGCGCGCGATCGCGTCCCGGAGCATTGAGCACTGATGTCGATCGAAATAGTGCTCGGGTGACGGGCGCGCCGCGGAGCC
>JBBSFX010000024.1:0-41593 GCA_038254735.1 Solirubrobacterales bacterium | reverse complement strand
CGGCGCCGGCGCCTGGTAGGTGAAGCGGTCGGCGGTGCCGGTGGGGCTGGTGCCGCCGGGCGTCACGACGGTGACGTCCACCGTCCCGGCCGAGCCGGGGGGAGCGGTCGCCGTGATCGAGGTCCCGGCGCTGTTGACGGTGAAGCTGGGAGCGGGGGTCGAGCCGAAGTTGACCGCGGACGCGCCGGCCAGGTCGGTGCCGGTGATCGTCACCGTGGTGCCGCCGGCGACGGGCCCGGAGCCGGGACTCACGCCGGTGACGACCGGCGGCGGCGCGGTGGAGATCGTGGTGATCGGAGCGGTGTCACCGGTCGGAACGACCGTGTAGCCGCGCGCCGCAGCGGACGCGTTGTTGTAGTACGTACCGGCCGATCCGGCCACGGTCACCCCGAAGTGGAGGGACACCGTGCCCGGCGTCGATCCGCTCGCCGCGGGCACGCTGATCGGGCCCGACCAGGTCAGCGTCTGGCCGCTGACGGACGGATCGGCGGTGGTCCCTCCCGTGCTCGTCCCGGTCGTGTAGGAGAAGCCGGCCGGAAGCGTGTCGGTGATCGAATCGAGGCTGACCGCGCTCGGGTTCGGATTGCTGATGGTGATCGTGTAGCCGTCGGATCCGTTGATCGTCGCGGTGGACGCGTCGGCCGTCTTGGTCGTCCTCAGCGGCGTGCGCCCGAGCGGCGAGAAGGTGATCAGATGCGACTCGGTGACCGATCCGCCGGCGGGAACGGTCACGTTCCATGACAGGCCGGCGCCGTTGTCGATGTTGGCGCTGCACCGGCAGGTGTTGGGCAGGTCGGTGCCGGAGGTGACGTCCGACCACACGGTCGAGTACCCGTCCTCGACGTAGTGGCTGCCGGATGTCAGCGGGTACCACTGCTCGATCCGGGTCCCGGGGATCGTGCCCGTTCCGTTGGGATTCGGTACGGCGTTGACGCACGCGACCGCCCCGGAGGACGGGTCGACGCTGCCGTAGCCGGTGTCGGAGCCTTGGAGGTAGCAGTCGGCGGCGCGGTAGATGATCGCACCGGCCGGCGCGCTCCCGCTGTTGGCGAGCCTCACGTCGGTCTGATACGACTCCGAGCCGACCACGTAGCTGTCGGTCTCCGTCAACCGCAGTCCGCTCGTCCCGAGGTCGACGACGGTGACGATCTTGTACGGGTCGGGCGCGGTACCGCTGCCGGTCACCGGGCTCTGGCTGACGGGCGTGTACGCCGGGTTGCCGCTCGGGCCGGCCGGCACGGAGGCCGGTCCGTAGTGGTTGCCGCCGCTGGCCACGAAGGTCCCGCACGCAGTGTTGCCGAAGAACTCACCCGCGGTGTCGCCACTGTGGTTGACCGAGCAGTTGAGGTCGCTGGTGATCCCGATGCTCGTCAGCGGGCCCGTCGAAGTGATCGTGGCGTTGGCGAGCGCCGCCGGCGCGAGCGCGAGCATCGCCACCAGACAGGCGAGCCAGATGCCGCCCCGCCCGACCCGCGTGACGGGCCGCTCGATCGATTGCGGGCGCCTCGGCGGGCGCAGGTTCGCGTACAGATGCCCCGTTACGTACCCCACTGTCGTCGCCCTCGCTCGCTAGCGGTTGATCCCGAGACGTTCGCACCCCGAACGTCCCCGTGGAAGACTAACCGGAAGCTGCGTGCCGGCGCAACCCCATGATCGGAAAAGTATCGCCGCAGCGTCCCGTTTCATTCCGGTCCCCTTCATCCCCATCTCGCTTCAACCACCTCCTCCGCCCGATACGCACCGTCCGTGACACCGTACGGCCTGGAGCGACGCGCAGAGCGGAGATTTGTCCTATTTGTGCCTGGCCTTGGCCAGGTAGCTGTGGCCGGCATGGACCGCGATCGTCCTGCGCTTGCCGTAGTCGTAGACGGCGACGGTGCCGCGGTGGACGGTGGTGAGGGTGCCGGCGCATTCTTCGGTGGTGTCCCAGATCGTCCCGCGGACGGTGCCGGCGCTGTAGCGGCCTTTGGTGCGGAAGCGGCCGTGGCTGTCGCGGGCGTGCAGGGTCTGGAGGATCGGGTTGGACCTGGCCGCGTGTGCGGCGAGCGCCTTGCCGACGTGGCAGCGGGAGTAGCTCGGGGCGCCGGGGAACGCGTTCTCCACCAGCGTCAGCGTGGTCAGGCCCTTGGCGATTCCGCCGCGCGCCTGCGCCGCCTTGAACAGCCCGCCGCCGAAGACGCCGGTCTGGGCCCTGGCGGAGTGCCGGCCGCGCGCGCCCGTGGCGGTGATCAGCTTGAGCGTGCCCCTGCGGGCGTCGATCTGAGATCCCAGGGGAATCTGCCGGGCCTCGGTCAGCGGGACGAAGCCGTGACCCTTGAGCAGGGGGTTGCTCGCGCTCACGTTGGCGATGGCCGAGAAGGCCTTTCCGGCCGGCGGCTTGATGTAGATGATCCCGGACAGCGGCACCACGTTCTCGGTCTTGCCCAGCGCCGGCGGTCCGGGCGCACGATCCTGGTTGGTCAGGTAGGTCTGGTCCGCCCCGAACGTGGTGCCGTCCTTGTTGGTGGCCACCAGGCGCACGTGATACAGCGCGTGGGGCACAAGTCCGGACACGGTCGCCAGCACGGAGTGGGCCGAGAAGTCGCCCCCGATCGATTGCGCCGGCGTGGTGGCGCTGTACACGGGGCCGGAGGTTCCCGGGGTGTAGTAGCGGGAATCGAGGCCGTACTGGAAGTACGCCGTGGTCACCGAGCCGTTCGGGTTCACCAGTCCGGAGAAGCTCGCGCCGGTGTTGGTCACGACGGGGGGCCTCGAGAAGCTGACGCCGGAGGGGGTCGCGCCGGCGGCCAGCCCATTCACCGGTGGCTCCTCGAGGCTGAAGTAGGTCGACTGGCCCGGTTGCAGCGCCGGCGAGAAGTTCACCTGCCCACTCGTCGTATCGGCGCTGACGTTCGAATACCAGGTGGTCGGGCCCTCATAGCCGTTCTGCGTGTTGCCGGCCGGCGCGCCCGGCTCGGTGTATCCCGCCGGTTGTCCGGGCGGCGGCGGAAACGAGCAGGCGTTGCTGCCGATGCAGGTGGTGCCCGCCGGCGAGCCCGGGGGCGGCACGCAACCGGACGGGATCGGTAGGCCGCCCGGGTTGCAGATCCCGTCGCCTTCGAAGCCGAACAGGCTCGATCCGGGTGCTGCCAACGGGAACGACGACACCGGGTTGGACGAGTTGTTCTGGACGCCGATCAGCGCGTCCTCCGCGCTCTCGTAGGGGCCCTGGTTGATGTCCTGCTGGATCGTCGTCCCGGTGCCGGAGACGGTGATCAGGAACTGGCAACCGTAGTCGACGTTGACAGGCGGACACTGCGTGAACTGCGGCGCCGGGGCGACGGTGGCCGTGAATATGTCAGTGGCCGGTGCGGTAGCGCACGCGAGCGTCACCGTCCCGCTGAACGAGCCGGCGGCGGCATAGGTGTGGCTGCCGCTGACGTTGTTGCTCGTCGTGTCGTAGGTGCCGGCGGATGTCGTCCCGTCGCCCCAGTTGATCGCCGGGGCGGCGGTCGGCACGCAGGATGCGTAGTCGACGACGCCGGAGAATTGGACACCCGCCGCGGCGGTGAGCGCCTGCGCGGCAGGCACTGCGACCATCGCGGCGATCATCACGGTCCCGACGATGAATCCGGCCCGTCGCCGAAGAGAGCAGCTGATTGGCCCCATCGTCCACCTCACCCAGTCCTCGCCGGTTGACACGATCTGCGAGCGGCGCTCGCAGATCTCGAAGCCGGCACGATCCCGGTTCCGAAGCTGCATCATCGAAGTCGCCCACCGTACCGCCCCCATGACAGCCCTATAGCGACGCTGTTTCCAGTCCTGACGCAGACCCTAACCGCTCCCGCGTCCCCCGTCAATGGCTGATTTCGATTGACGTCCGGACCGTCCGGTTCGTTGTACTACGATCGTAGCCATGGCTGACGTTGCTGCGCGGGAACTGCGGAATCACACCGCCGATGTGCTCCGTCGCGTGGAGGCTGGCGAACCGGTGACGATCACTTCACGGGGTCGGCCGGTCGCGCAACTGACTGCCGTGCGATCGCTCCGACGCCGCCCGATCGGCCGCGCGGAGCTCGTCCGGCGTCTGCAGGCAACGCAAGCCGATCCCGGGCTTCGCCACGATCTCGCGGTGCTGGCCGGCGACAGCACCGACGATCTTGGCCCGGCCGGCTGATGCCGCCGGCTGCCCGAGGGTTGCTCGACACGAGCGTGTTCATCGCCGCGGAGTCGGCGCGCGAGCTCGACCAGGGCTTGCTGCCCGATGAGAGCGTCATCAGTCCGGTCACGATCGCCGAGCTGCAGGTCGGGGTCCTGGCTGCCGCCGACCTCGAGATTCGGGCGCGGCGTCTCGCGACGCTCGAGTCGATCGCTGACGTCGAGGTCCTCGCGATCGACGCCGACGTCGCGGCGGATTGGGCCCGCCTGCGTGTTCACCTGGCGCGGCGCGGCCGGCGCATCAACATCAACGACCTCTGGATCGCTGCGTCCGCGGCGGCCAACGCGATGCCGGTCATCACCCAGGACGACGACTTCAGTGCCCTTGACGGGGTCGCGGGCGTCGAGGTCATCCGCGTCTGACGTACGCAGGGTTTCTGGCTCACGGTTCATGGCTTGGGATGTTTGGGTGAATGGTGTAGCTCCATTAGCCGGGGAACTCGTCGCTTTCCACAGCCGCGTGCGCGGCTGTTGGACCCGCCGGAGTCGGCCCAACTGCGCGCTCGGACCGATCGTCCTACCTCGTCGCTCTGGTCCGGGCGAGGTAGTGGTGGCCGGCGTGGACGAGGATGGTTTTGCGGGTGCGGTTGTCGAAGACGGCGACGGTGCCGCGGTGGACGGTGGTGAGGGTGCCGGCGCATTCTTCGGTGGTGTCCCAGATCGTCCCGCGGACGGTGCCGGCGCTGTAGGCCTTTGGTGCGGAAGCGGCCGTGGCTGTCGCGGGCGTGCAGGGTCTGGAGGATCGGTTGGACCTGGCCGCGTGTGCGGCGAGCGCCTTGCCGACGTGGCAGCGGGAGTAGCTCCGGGCGCCGGGGAACGCGTTCTCCCAGCATGGTCAGCGTGGTCATGCCCTTGGCGATTCTGGAGGTGGATTGGGTGGTGGTGAACAGGCCGCCGTTAAAGATCCCGGCTTGGGTCTTGCCCTTGGTGCCGGTGGCGGTGATCAGTTGCAGGGTGCCGGCGCGGGCGTCGATCGTCGATCCGGAGGGGATCTGCCGGGCTTCGGTCAGGGGCTGGATCCGGTGCCCTTGGTGCGGTTGGTGTGGGTGCTGTGGTTGGCGGCGCCGGACAGCGTCTTGCCGGGTGGCGGCTTGATGAACACGTGCCCGGAGACCGGAAGCACGTCGGCGGTCCTGCCGAGCACCGGCGGTGGCGGGTGGCGCTGATGAACGCGACCGTCGATGACGCTGTCGCGCCGAACTGGACCGTCGTTGCGGCATCGAAGCCGCTCCCGGTGATCGTGACGGTCGTCCCGCCGCCGAGCGGACCCGCGGTCGGGCTCACGGAACTGATCGTCGGGGCCGGCGGTGGCGCGGTGTAGGTGTATTGGTCGGCGGGGCTGGTGGCGCTAGTGCCGCCGGGGGTGGTGACGGTGATGTCGACGGTCCCGGCGGTGCCGGCGGGGGCGGTGGCGGTGATCTGGGTCGCGCTGTCGCGCGTGAACGACCTGGCGGCACTGGCCCCGAAGTCCACCGCGGTGGCACCGGTGAAGTCGCTGCCGGATATCACCACCGAGGTCCCGCCGGCCCCCGGTCCGCCCGATGGCTTGAGCGCCAGGACGACCGGCGCCGGCGCCGCGCAGATCGCGATCGAGCCGATCATCCCACCGCCCGTGCTCGCCGTGTCGACGCTCCACGTGGTGTTGCTGACCGTGAAGCCCCCGGCCGGATCCGGGACAACGGGTGCATCGACCGACGGAGTGGGAGCGTCCCGCCGCCACCCATCACCAGGCTCCCGCTCGGGCACTGGGCAGACACGGTTTCCGGGGGGCGAGCTCTGGGCCAGCTGCTCGGAGTAGCCGGTCAGATCTGACGCGTGACGATCGTCATACCCGGACCAGCCCGCGCCGTGCTGCGCACACGTTAGCCGGCGCACTCCGAGATCCTCAGGTCAGGTCATGCCGAGGCTGGTGAACGACGCCGGGGTGACGTCGAGCGCCTTGACGGCGAGGTCGGCGAACAGGGCGGCCGGCTCGAGGTCCTGATCGCCGTAGCCGCGCCCGTCGCGCCGGTCGAGGACCGACAGCACGCCGATCCGGGACTCGCCTCGCTTGAGCGGGACGACGATCATCGTGTAGGGGACGTAGCCGGTGCCGGCCGCGATGCTGGCCGCGAACCGCGGGTCGGCGCGGCAGTCGGGGATCGCCGCGGGGACGCCGCTCTGCACGACGCCGCCGCCGATGCCCGCCCCCGGCGGGAGCCGGACGCCGACGATCTCCCGCGCGCCGGCGCCCCACGCCGACTGGTAGACGAGCTCGCCGGTCGTCTGGTCGGTGAGGGCGATCGAGGCCGCCGCGGCGCCGAACACGCCGGCGGCGGTGTGGACGATCGCCTCCATCAGCCCGCGCGAGGCGCCCGGGTCGTCGATCGAGACAGCCAGCGACAGGCCGGTCTCCGTGCGCAGCGGCACGCCGAGGGCCTTGGCGAAGGCCGTCACGGAGGCCACGCGGCGCTCGGGGATCATCTCGAGGCCGGCGGCGATCGTGCGCTCGAGCTCGACCGTGACATCCGGGACGACAGCGGAGAGCCTCGTCTGCTCGGCGTAGCGCGGTGGCTTGCCGTTGATCAGCGTCCACAGCGTCGCGGCGATCCCGAACACGTCGGTGCGCGGCGACACGCGGCCGCCGGCGAACACCTCGGGCGCCATGTAGCGCGGGGTGCCGATCCCCACCGTCCCCTCCTCGACCTCGTCGTCGTCGCCGAGCAGGCGGGCGATGCCGAAGTCGACCAGCACCACGCCCTGCTCGCCGAGGATCATGTTCTGGGGCTTGACGTCGCGGTGGATGATCTGCTGGTCGTGGACGTACTGGAGGCCCTCGCAGGCCTGGCGCACGTAGGTGACCGCCTGTTCGACCGGGAGCCCGGGGGACCCGCGCTGCTTGAGCAGGTCGCCGAGGTCGATCCCCTTGACCAGGTCCATCACCAGGTACTGGCCGCTCGAGGCGGTGAAGTGGTCGAGGATCCGGACGATCCGCGGATGCTGGAGCATCGCCAGCAGCCGCGCCTCCGCCTCGAACCGCGCGTCGTGCAGCGGATTGGTCGACTGCTTGAGCGCGACCTCGTCGCCGCTCTCGATGTCCACGGCGCGGTACACCGCCCCCATCGCCCCGGCCGACAGCGGCTGGGTGACGCGATAGCGGTCGTTGAAGGTGAGGCCGAGTACCTGCGAAGCGGTCCGCGGTTCTTCCACTGCGCGCAGCGTACCGGTCCGATCCCCCGGAACGACAGCCGATGGACCTATGAGCCGGTGCCCGCCGATGGAGGCCGCGACGGCCGCGGCGACGGGACCGTGCCGACGATGCTGTCGCGGACGCGGGTGATCTGCGGGCGCTCGCCGCCGCGCGGGTCTGGCAGCGGGGGGGGCCCCGGCCGCGCCGCGACCGCCGCCAGCGCGCCCGAGGCGCCGCGCATCAGCTCGGACGCGGTGGCCGGGCGGTCCTCAGGCTCCTTGGCCAGCCCGGCGGCGATCACCGCGTCGACCGCCGCCGGCAGCTCGGGGCGCAGCTCGCTGACCTTCGGCGGCTCGGCCATCACGTGCGCGTGGATCGTGGCCGCCTCGTTGGGGCGGGCGAACGGAACCTGCCCGGTCAGGCACTCGAACAGCACGCCGGTGAGCGCGTAGACGTCGCTCGCTCCGGTGGCCGGATCGCCCTGGATCTGCTCGGGGGCGACGTAGTCGATCGTGCCGATGAACTGGCCGGTGCCGGTCAGTCCGGTCTCGTCCGGTGCCTTGATCAGCCCGAAGTCGGCCAGGTACGCGTGATCGCCCCGGTCGACGAGGATGTTCTGCGGCTTGACGTCGCGGTGGATCAGCCCCGCGGCATGGGCCTCGTCGAGCGCGTGGGCGACCTGGGCGAGGATCCTTAGCGCGCGCCGGGCGCCGAGCTCGCCGCCGAGGATCAGGTCCTTGAGCGTCGGCCCGTCGACCAGCCGCATGGCGAGGAACAGGCCCTGCTCGGTCCGGCCCGCCTCGTAGACGCTGACGATGTTCCGATGGTCGAGGCCGGCCTGGAGCTTGCCCTCGCGCTCGAAGCGGGTCCGGAACCCGGGATCGTTGGACAGCTCGCCGGCCAGCAGCTTCAGCGCGACGACGCGCCCCAGCGACAGCTGCGTGGCGCGGTACACGGTGCCCATCCCACCCTCGCCGAGGACGCCGTCGAGCCGGTAGCCCGCGACGATCGTGCCGCGCTCTAGCAACGTCGCCCCGGGGTCGACGGGACCCCGAGCGCCACGGCGGCGAGCGCCGTGAGCCCTGGAATCGAACCGCTGCCGATTGCCATCAGCCCCCGATGAACCTTAAGCTGCAGGATCAGATCTCCTATGCTCCGCCGTGAGGGCGAGCATATCGATTCCCCGGGTGGCCAAATATGACTGATGCCTCACGTTCAGATCCCGCCATCGGGACCCAGATCGGCGATTACCAGATCGTCGAGCTGCTCGGTGTCGGCGGCATGGGCCGGGTGTACCGGGCGACCGGCGCCGACGGCTCGATCGTGGCGATCAAGCTGGTCAAGCAGGACTACGCGCGCGACGAGACCTTTCGCCGGCGCTTCTTCCGCGAGGCGCGGATCGCCCAGTCGGTGATTCACCCGAACGTCGTCCCCGTCGTCGCCACCGGCGAGGAGAACGGGATGCCCTACATGGCCCAGCGATTCGTCGACGGCCAGTCGCTCGAGCAGAAGCTGCGCCGCGACGGCACGCTCGACGTCGCCACCGCGGTGCGGATCTGCACCGACGTGGCCGCCGGGCTGGAGGGGCTGTGGGCCAGCGGCATGGTCCACCGCGACGTCAAGCCGGGCAACATCATGCTCGACCACTCGGGCACCGCCTTCATCACCGACTTCGGCCTCGCCAAGGACACCCAGGGCAGCGTACTGACGCTGCCGGGCCAGGCGCTCGGCTCGATGGACTACATGGCGCCGGAGCAGATCCGCGGCGAGGAGGTCAGCGCCGCCGCCGACATCTATGCGCTCGGCTGCGTGATGTACGAGTCGCTGTGCGGGCGTACGCCGTTCGCCGACGCGCAGGGGATGCGGATCCTGTGGGCCCACCTCCAGGACGAGCCGCCGAACCCGCGGCAGTTCCGCCCCGACCTGTCGGCCGACTTCTCCGCGCGGATCCTCACCGCACTGAGCAAGGAGCCGAGCGGGCGGCCGGCCAGCGCCGGCGAATACGCGCGGCTGCTCGCCGACGCGGCCTGACCGCGCCCTCGCCTCAACCGACGCGCCGTCTCACCCCCGGCGCGCCGTCTCGCGCGCAACGCCGGCGACCCGGCGGGCGAACCTCAGCCGGCGCGCACGGCGAACACCTCGTGCTCGCCGAGCAGCCCCTTGAAGTGGAACTCGCCCCGCGGTGCGAAGGCAAACGACGGGTCGGTCTCGGTGTAGCGCTTGAGCGCGGCCGAGACGAGGATCTCGCCTCCCGTCGCCTGGCCGGCGATCCGCGCCGCCAGCACGGCATTGCGGCCGAGCAGCCCCTCCGACCCCGCGATCACGAACCCGGCGTGCAGGCCGACGCGAACCGCGAGCGCGGCCAGCGAAGGAGTGGCGCCGAACGCGCGCTGCAGCTCGAGCGCCGCCTGCAGTCCCGCGTGGGCGCTCGAGAACGAGGCGAGGAAGCCGTCGCCCTCGAAGCGGGCCACCTGGCCGTCGTGGCGGTCGACGAGCGCCGTCACGAGCACGTGGTGGTCGCGCAGCAGCGCCTCCCACCGCACCGCGCCGAGCGCCGACGC
Source organism: Solirubrobacterales bacterium (assembly GCA_038254735.1). Taxonomy (GTDB): domain Bacteria; phylum Actinomycetota; class Thermoleophilia; order Solirubrobacterales; family Solirubrobacteraceae; genus Palsa-465. Next base: position 31,666 of record JBBSFX010000024.1, on the reverse strand, counting down.
CGCCGCGTCCGCGTCGGCGATGTCGGAGAGCATCAGTGTCATCGCCCCGTCGGGCGAGCTGGCCCGGCTCAGCGACGGCCCGAGCGGCTCGAGCGCCGAGGCGATCACGTCGATCGAGGTGAGCTGTAGCGGTCTCTCCACTGCCGGGCCTGCCCCAGGGGCGACGCTGAGCATACCTTGACACGAGTCGGCGATCTGGAGGAGAATCGAACTCCATGCTGGGGGCACCTGATCATGGGAGTCGGATCAGCGCGTTCCCGCCGATCGGCGATTACGCGTTCCTGTCGGACTGCGTGTCGACCGCGCTGATCGCACCCAACGGCAACGTCGAGTGGCTGTGCCTGCCGCGGATGGACTCGCCGAGCGTGTTCGGGGCGATCCTCGATCGCGACGCCGGCAGCTTCCGGCTCGGTCCGGCCGACGTCAACGTCCCGGCCGGCCGGCGCTACATCCCCGGGACGATGGTGCTGGAGACGAGCTGGGAGACGAAGCTCGGCTGGGTGATCGTCCGCGACGCGCTCGGCATCGGGCCCTGGCACCACGACTCCGAGCGCTCGCATAGCCACCGGCGCTCGCCCACCGACCACGACGCCGACCACGTGATGCTGCGGGTGATCCAGTGCGTCGAGGGCTCGGCGGAGATCAAGCTCGACTGCGAGCCGGCGTTCGACTACGGCGGCCTGGCCGCCGACTGGGAGTACGTCGGCTCGGGCTACGGCGAGGCGCTCGCGCGCTCGGAGGGGATGGACCTGCAGCTGCGGCTGCTCACCGACCTGCGGCTCGGCTTCGAGGGGCCACGGGCGCGGGCGCGGACGACGCTGCGCGAGGGGGACGTGGCGTTCGTCGCGCTCGGCTGGTCCAAGCATCCGCTGCCGACCAGCTACGAGGAGGCCGACCGCTGGATCGCCCGCACCGGGCGCTACTGGCAGGACTGGCTCAAGCACGGGAGCTTCCCCGACCACCCGTGGCGCACGCACCTGCAGCGCAGCGCGCTGACCCTCAAGGGGCTGACCTACGCGCCGTCGGGGGCGATGGTGGCGGCGGCGACGACGTCGCTGCCCGAGACGCCCGGCGGTGATCGCAACTGGGACTACCGCTACAGCTGGATCCGCGACTCGACGTTCATGCTGTGGGGCCTGTACACGCTCGGCTTCGACGAGGAGGCCAACGACTTCTTCTACTTCATCGCCGACGTCGCCGAGGCCGAGCAGGGGCGCCTGCAGGTGATGTACGGGATCGGCGGCGAGAGCCGCCTGGAGGAGCAGGAGCTCGAGCACCTGACCGGCTACGACGGGGCCCGTCCGGTGCGGATCGGCAACGGCGCCTACAACCAGGACCAGCACGACGTGTGGGGCGCCGTGCTCGACTCGATCTACCTGCACACCCGCTCCCGCGACCAGCTGCCCGACCGGCTGTGGCCGCTGATCAAGCGCCAGGTCGAGGCGGCGCTGGCGGCGTGGCGCGAGCCCGACCGCGGGATCTGGGAGGTGCGCGGAGAGCCCCGGCACTTCGTCTCCTCGAAGCTCATGTGCTGGGTCGCCGCCGACCGTGGGGCCCGGCTGGCGCGGCTGCGCGACGACGCACGGACGGCGGCGGGCTGGCAGCAGGCGGCCGACGAGATCCACGCCGACATCTGCGAGCACGGGGTCGACGAGCGCGGCGTGTTCGTGCAGTACTACGGCACCGGCGCGCTCGACGCCTCGGTCCTGCTGCTGCCGCTGACCCGGTTCCTGCCCAGCGACGATCTGCGGATCCGGGCGACGGTGCTGGCGATCGCCGACGAGCTGACCGAGGACGGCCTCGTGCTCCGCTATCGGGTCGCCGAGACCGACGACGGCTTCAGCGGTGAAGAGGGGACGTTCACGATCTGCTCGTTCTGGCTCGTCTCGGCGCTGGTCGAGATCGGCGAGCTCGACCGCGCCCGCGGCCTGTGCGAGAGGCTCCTCTCGCACGCCAGCCCGCTGCTCCTGTATGCCGAGCAGATCGAGGCGGCGACGGGGCGCCACCTCGGCAACTTCCCGCAGGCGTTCACCCACCTGGCGCTGATCAACGCCGTCGTGCACATCATCCGGGCCGAGCAGCAGCTCGAGCTGCGGGCGCTGGCCCGCGAGCCGGAGCCCGACGCGCTGGCGAGCGGGCTGTGAGCCGGCGAGCCGGAGCCCGACGCGCTGGCGAGCGGGCTGTGAGCCGGCGAGCCGGAGCCCGACGCGCTGGCGAGCGGGCTAGGCGCCGGCCGTGCGCGGTGATCGCGGCGATCGCGCTGACGGCAGCCCTCGTCCCGGCCGCCACGGCCGCGGCCGCTACGTGGGCGCCGGTGACCGGGCCCCTCGGGAGCTCGATCCACCAGGCCGGGAGCGTCCGTGGGCCCGACGGCACGCTCCACGTCGTCTGGACGCGGGACACGCCGGGTGCCGCCACCAACGACGTCCTCCACGCCTCGATCGGGCCGACCGGAGTCGTCTCCAGCGTCACCGCGATCGCCACCGGCTTCGCCAGCGCCTCCAACCCGGCGATCGTCAACGTGCCGGGCGGGGGCCTCGAGGCGTTCTTCGGGGGGATCCAGTGCACGAGCTCGACCTGCCCCATCGGCCTGTTCGAGTCCGGCTCGAGCGACGGCGGCACGAGCTGGAGCACGCCGAGCCTGGTGCTCGGCCCCGGCCAGGACGACCAGGCCTACGCCTCGGACGTGAATGCGGCGACGCTGCCGGACGGGACGCCGTTTCAGACCTGGTGGCACACCACCGGGACGAGCGTCCATCGCGGGCTCAGCGCGACCTCCCCCAACTACGACTTCCAGGGCGCGATGAACGCCGGCTGCTGCGGCTACTACTCGAACCTGGCCGCCGACGGCTCGGGCCAGCTGCAGCTGGCCTGGGACTCGAACGCCACCGGTTTTGTCGGGACCTGGAGCCGCGCCGTGGACCCGGCCACCGGCGCTCCCGCCGGTCCGCCGCTGCTGATGCCGGGCTCGGTGACGAGCTACAACGGGTCGCCGAGCCAGTCGCAGATGCTCAGCCGCACCCCGATCGCGGCGCTGCCCGGCGCCGCCGGGCAGTTCGTCGTCGCCTACCCGGCCGGCTATCCCACGACGACCAGCGTGCTGCTGTGGCGCGTCGGGTCCGCGAGCTCGAGCACCGTGATCAGCGAGCCGGGCGACCACGGCGAGGTTTCGCTCGCCGCCGACCAGAGCGGGCGCGTATGGACATTCTGGACGCACGACTCGGGAGCCGGCGAGCAGGTGTTCGCCCGCCGCCTCGGGGCGGGCGGGTACGAGCCGGTGATCGACCTCGGCGCGCCCCCCGGCACGGCCTCGATCTACGCCATCGATGGCAGCGTGGCCCCGAACGGCGACCCCGAGGTGCTGGCGCTGGCCGGCTTTGCCGGCAACACGTTCGCCACCTACTACGCGCGCGGCGCCCAGGCCGCGCGGCTGCCCGCGCCGGTCCTCGGCCGCTCGTTCACCGCCGCGCGGGTGTCGGGCACGGTGCTGGTCAAGGTGCCCGGCGGGCCGGCCGGCGGACACGGATTCCTGGCGCTGGGCGCGGCGCAGGTGCTGCCCGCCGGCACCTCGGTCGACGCGCGGGCGGGCTCGATCGAGCTGACCGCGGCGACCGGCCGGGCGGGCCGCACGCAGAGCGGCGTGTTCGGCGGGGGGGTGTTCCGGCTCGCCCAGGGCGCTCGCGGTCGGACCGCCGGCCTGACCACGCTGTCGCTGCTCGAGGGCGCATTCCCGGGCGCGCCGAGCTACGCCGCATGTGGCGTACACGGCGCCACCGCGGCGCACGGCGCCGCGGCCACCGGTGGGCGGGCGGCGCGACTGTCGCCGAAGGTGCTGCAGACGCTCCACGCCCGCGAGAACCACGGGCGCTTCCGGACGCGGACCCGGGCGAGCTCGGCCACCGTCCGCGGCACCGTGTGGGACACGATCGACAAGTGCGGCGGCACCGTCACGCGAGTCAGGCGTGGCACCGTCGCCGTGGTGAACCTGCGCACGCGCAGGACGTTCGTCGTTCACGCCGGGCATTCTTACTACGCCAAGCTGCGGCCCTGAGCCGGCCGCCAGGCCTCGCCCGGACCGGCGATCGGGTTCGAGCTCGCGCCATGCCCACCCTGACGAGAGCGAACCCGCCGATGAGCCGGGGGAGGGGCGTGTCCGCGAGGTCAGCCGGCTGCGCGCGGCTCGCCGATCCCGGCGCGCCAGTCGAGCCCGTAGACGTGCTCGAGCGTGGCCAGCCCCTTCAGCCGCAGCTTGATCCCGGGCCCGAAGCGCCAGTGGCCGGCGCGGTCGGTGTACTCCTTGACCGCGGAGGAGACGAGGATCTCACCGGCCCGCGCCTGCCCGGTGATCCGGGCCGCCAGCACCACCGCGCGGCCGATGAAGTCCTGGTCGAGGCTGAACACGTTGCCGGTGTGCATCCCGACTCGGATCGGCAGCGGCGAGTCGGGGTTGTCCCGGTCGTGGCGGCCCATCGCCCGCTGCAGGTTGGCGGCGCAGCGGAGCGCCACGCTGGAGTGGGAGAAGGCGAGCATGAAACCGTCGCCCTGGGACTTGACGACCGTGCCCTCGTGTGCCTCGACGCACTCGCTGACCAGCCGGTTGTGGGTCTGGATCAGCTCGAGCCAGCGCTCCTCGCCGAGCCGCTCGAGCATCTCCGTCGAGCCGACGATGTCGGTGAAGATGATCGTCATCATCCCGTCGGGCGACGTCTGCGCGCGGAAGTCGCCGAAGTCGTCGTCGACGCTGGCGACGATCGCCGCCAGCGAGGCCGAGGTCTCCTTCTCGCTGACGCTGGCCGGCACGATCACAGAATTGTGGACCATCGGGCCGAAAACTGCGAGCGACGAATGTCACAAGGGCCCGGGGGCAGGCTCCGGTCCGGGTGAGATAGGTTCTCCGCCATGTCCTGGGCCCAGGTGTTCGTCGTCTTCTTCGTCTGCCACCAGGTGGGGGATTACCTGCTGCAGACCGAGTGGCAGGCGATCAACAAGCGCGGCGGGCTGAAGAGCGCGGGGACCTCGCGACGCGCGCTCGTCTCGCACGTCAGCACCTACACGCTGGCCTTCGTGCCGGCCCTGGTCTGGCTCTATGACAGCCTCCAAGCGGGTGTCTTCGGGCTGGCCGCGCTGATCTTCATCCCGCATCTGATCCAGGACGACGGAACGCTGCTGAACTTCTACGCGACGCGGGTCAAGAAGACCGACCTGGCCGCCTACCCGCCGCTCGGCGCAGCGCTGGATCAGGCGTTCCACTTCCTCGCCCTGTTTCTCACGGCGCTGCTCGTCGCGAGCTGACAGCGACCGCGCGGCTACAGCCCGAGCATTGACGCGATCCGCACCCGCTGCATCTCGTTGGTGCCCGAGTAGATCGGCGCTCCCACGGCGTCGCGCAGGCCCTTCTCGAGCCCGTACTCGCGCATGTAGCCGCGGCCGCCGAAGATCTGCACGGCCGACAGCGCCGAGGCGAGGTTGGCCTCGCTGGTCACCAGCTTGGCCATCGAGATCTCGGTCGTCACGCTGCGCCGCCGCGCGAACCGCCGCGCGGTGTCGTACAGGTGCTTGCGCGAGGTCTCGACGCCGAGCTTCTGGTCGACGATCTTCCCCGCGATGTACTGGTTGGAGCCGATCGCCGCGCCGAACGCGCTGCGCTTCTTGACGTAATCGATGCACGACTCCATCCGGGCCTGCATCTCGCCCACCATCATCATAAAGATGCAGAGGATCTCCCAGTTCATCACGTGCTCGAGGATGAAGAAGCCGGCGCCGGGCTTGCCCAACATGTTCTCCTTGGGCACCCGGCAGCCGCGGAACTCGAGCTCGCAGAACGGGCACGTGTTCAGCCCCAGCTTGTCGATCGGCGCGCCCCGGTGGAAGCCCGGCGTGTCGGTGTCGACCAGGAACGCCGTGATCCCGCTCGCCCCCTCGCCGGTCTGGAGCTTCGCGTAGACGGTGATCACGTCGGCGATCGGCCCGTTGGTGATGAATGTCTTGCGCCCGTCGAGGACATAGTCGTCGCCGTCGGGGGTCGCGGTGCTGATCATCGCCATCGCGTCGGAGCCCGCCGACGGCTCCGAGATCGCGTGGGCGCTGAGGATCTCGCCGTCGATCAGCCGCGCCAGATAGCGCTCCCGGAGCTCGTCGGAGCCGAACTTCTGCAGCGGGATCGCCGCGCTGACCACCTGCGTGGCCAGCGCGAACAGCAGCCCCGCGTCCCGGCACCCGTAGCCGAGGTGCTCGAGCACGTAGACCAGCGTCAGGACGTCGTGGCCGAGGCCACCCCACTGGGGATCGAACGGGATCCGCAGCACCCCCGACTCGCGGATCATCTCCCACTTCTGACGGTTGAACGCCTGCGCGGCGTCATCCTCGATGTGGCCGGCGCTGAGCGGCTCGAAGTACGGCTCGAGCGACTTGCGCAGCGCCTTCTGCTCGTCGGTCCATTCGGCGGTGGTGGCGGTCGGCACGGCTCCTCCCCGCCCCTAGTAGACCGACGAGTGGATGCCCGACTCGGTCAGCCGGTGGGCCTCGTCGCCGACCAGCGCGGGGGTGAACATGCACACCAGCCGCAGGTCCTCGCCGGGGTCGGCGCACAGGTCGTGCGTGTCGTGCTCGTTGAGGGCGTAGATGACGCCCGGCGCGATCTCGTGCTCGGTGCCATCGAGCTCGATCACCGAGCCGCGCCCGGCGATGCAGTAGCACGCCTCGAGGTGGTTCTTGTACTCGAGCCGTGACTTCGTGCCGGCCCGGACGATCGTGTCGGTGACCGTGTAGCCCATCCCGTCGGCCTCGAGCAGGAACCGGCGGCTCAGCCCGTTGCCCCATTCGACCGTCTTCACGTCCTCCAGCTTACGAACGATCATGTGATGCCCCCTTGGGTTGGTGGTTGGTTGATCTGGCCCAGTTCCACGAGCAGCCCGTGGAAGTCCTCGACCACGTCGCGGCCGGCGGCGCGCGCGTCGGCCACGCGGGCCACGCAGGTGCTGCCGACGATCGCCGCGTCGGCTCCCACCGCGGCCAGGCCGTCGATATGTCCCTGGTTCTTGACCCCGAAGCCGACGGCGATCGGAACGTCGGTCTGCGCGCGCAGGGACTCGAGCACGGGGCCCAGCGCGCCCAGGTCGGGCGGCCCGACGGTGCCGCTGCGCCCGTACGCGGCGACGAGGTAGATGTAGGCCGACCCGTGGATCGCCGCCTCGCTCAGCACCGCCGGCTCGGAGGTTGCGTAGCAGGTGGTGACGATCGGCTGGCCGGCCGCGGCGGCCGCCTCGTAGTAGCCCTCGCGCAGTCGCGGCGGCAGCCCGTGGACGAGCAGGCCGTCGGCGCCCGAGGCCTTGACCCGCTGTAGGAACTCGGGCATCGCCGTGCGCTTGATCGAGTGGCTCCAGTCGACCAGCAGCGCGATCTTCAGGTGGCGGAGCTGCGGGCGGATCTCGGCCACGAACTCGAGCACCGCCTCGCGGTCGATGCCGTCCTCGAGCGCACGGGTGGCCGAGGCACGGATCACCGGGCCGTCGCTGGCCGAGTTGGGGAACGGGACCGCCAGCTCGAGGCAGTCCACCCGCGCCTCGTCGAGCGAGCGCACGAGCTCGGCGAACACGTCGAGCGGCGGGTCGCCGGCGTTGAGGAACAGCGCCAGCCCCGGCCGGCCCTCGCGCCGCTCGGCGAAGAACGCCGAGCCCACTACGCCACCCCGGCCGAGGGCGTCTCGGCGCCGGCCCGGATCCGCTCGATCAGCTTGACCGCGGCGCCGCTCGAGATCGTCTCGGCGGCGAGCGCGAGCGCCTCAGGCCAGTCGGCGGCGACGCCGCCGCCCAGGGCCAGCGCGGCCGCGTTGAGGCGGATCGACTCGATCGCCCCCGGCGGCCCGTCGCCCGAGAGCAGGGCCAGGAAGTGGCTGACGACGGCGTCGGGGTCCTCGGCCGGGAGCAGGTCCTCGAACCCCGCCGGGGTCAGCCCGAGCTCGCCGGGATCGAGGGTCTGCTCCGCGTCACGGCCGCTGTCGTAGACGCGGCTCGGCACGATGCTCAGCAGCTCGTCGGCGCCGAGCTCGTTCCAGCACAGCCAGTAGCGCCGCGTCGGGTCGGCCGCCGCCAGCTCGCGGAACACCGGGAGCACCGAGTGGTCCGAGACGCCGGTGATCTGCGTCGTCACGGGGATCGCGCCCAGGAACGGCCCTACGAGGTTGAAGAACCGCCCGACCGTCTTCATGTCGAAGGGGAGGATCTGCCGGGCCAGCGCGGTCAGCTCGCGCGGATACACGAACGGCCCGCAGCAGCCGATCCCGAACTCGTCAAGCATTGCCTCGGTGTCCTCGTAGGAGCGGGTCAGGTGGATGCCGAGCCGGTCCAGCAGGTCGATCGAGCCGGTGCGGCTCGCGTATGCGCGCGAGCCGGTCTTGATCACCCGGGCGCCGAGCGCCGCCCCGACGAACGCGGACGCCGTCGAGAGGTTGAAGGTGCTCGGCCCGCCGCCGGTGCCGACGATGTTGACGGTGGTGCGCGGCGGCGGATCGGGCCGCGGGTTGCGGGCCCGTAGCGAGCTCAGCAGCGTCCCCACGGAGGCGGCGTCGGGCATCCGCGTGGTCAGCGAGGACAGCACCGCCAGCGCCTCGCCGGGGTGCAGCGCGCGCGCGCCCAGGCGCTCCCAGAAGTCGTCCCAGACCTCCTCGGGGATCGGGTAGCGCTGGGTGACCAGCGCCGCCAGCGCCGCTGAGGGCGGCTTACTCGGCATTTGCGGTGGCGCCCGCCTTGTCGACGAACTCCCGGATCGCGGCGACGGTGCGGAAGCTCTCCGGCCCGAGCTCGGAGTCGTCGACGGCGATGTCGAACTCGTCCTCCAGCCACGCCACGACCTTCAGCAGGCCGAGGCTGTCGACGACGCCGCCGGTCAGCAGGTCGAAGTCGTCCTCGAGCTCCTCGACGGGGACGTCGGGCATGAACTCCTCGACGATGAACTGCTTGATCTTCAGGGTGGTGTCAGCCATGGGCACGGCTCCTCTCCAGGTCGGCCAGGACCTGCTTGCGGTCGACCTTTCCGGTCGATGTTTTGGGTAGCGGCTCGGTGACGATCTCGATCGCCGAGGGCATCTCGGTCCGCGCCAGCCGCGTGGCGCAGTGCTGGCGCAGGTTAAGGCTGTTGAGCTTGGCGTCGGGCTCGCGGCGCACGACGGCGTGCAGTCGGCTGCCCGCGAGCTCGTCGGGGATCGCCACGACCGCCGCCTCGACGACCGCCGGGTGCTCCAGGATCGCCTGCTCGACGACCTGGGTGGATACCCGCACGCCCCTGACCTTGACGTAGAAGTCGGCCCGGCCCTCGAGCGTCAGGGTGCCGTCATCGTGGCGGCGGACGATGTCGCCGGTGCGGTAGTAGGTCCGCTCGCCGGCGCCGTCGGGCAGTGTCACGAAGCGCTCCGCGTTGAGCGCCGACTTGAGATATCCGCGGGTCTGGAACGGGGTCCGCACGAGCAGCTCGCCGGTCCCCGCCCCGGCGAGCGGCTCGCCGGCCTCGTCCTGGACCCGCGCCGTCACCCCGGGGAGCGGCTGGCCCACGGGGATCGCGCTGGGCGGCGCGCCGGCGCCGAGGCCCACGAACTCGTGCATCAGGCTGTCGTTGGTCTCGGTGCAGCCGTAGATGTTGTAGAAGCGGGCGTTCGGGAACAGCGCCGGCAGCTCGGCCAGCGTGGTCGGGGGGATCTTGTCGCCGGTGGTGATCACGTGCCGTAGGGTCGGGAAAATGCGCCCGTCCTCGCGGTGGACGTCGAGCAGCAGCCGGTAGAGCATCGGCACGGCCTGCAGCACGTTCACCTCGTGGCCGGCCACGAGATCGGCCAGGTAGGCGCTCTGGGTCGCCCGGTCCTGGTCGACCAGCGCGACCGTGCCGCCGTGCTTGAGCGTCGCCCAGATGTCGAGCAGGCACAGGTCGAAGTTGAGCGGGGCGTAGTTGGCTACGACCGTCCCGGGCCGGATCTCGAACTGCTCGGCGGCCCAGTCGGTGAACGCGTCGACGCCGCCGACGTTCAGCGGCACGATCTTCGGCAGCCCGGTCGACCCCGAGGTGGTGAGCATGAAGCTGACGTCCGCGCCGCCGGCTGCCGGGGGCCACTCCGACGGGGCCGCGTCCGCCTGCACCGCGGTCTCGACGAGCGCCCGCAGGCTGGTCGCGCTGGCGCTGCGCGGGCCGTGGGGCGAGAGCACGTCGCTGCACCCCGCCTGGGCGAACAAGCGGCTCAGCGTCTCGGCGGCGAGCTCGATCGACGGGAGCAGGAAGGCCCGGCGCGCCCGCAGGCAGGCGAGGATCAGCCCGATCGCCTCGGGCGACTTCCTGGCCCGGATCCCCACCGGCCGGTCCGCGGGCAGTCCCGCCGCCTCGAGCTCGGCGAACGAGCCGTCGGCCAGCTCGGCCAGCGTGCCGTAGCCGATCGCCTCGCCGTCCCAGAGCAGCGCCGGCGCGTCGGGCGCCCGGCGCGCCTGCTCGGCGAAGTGCTCGGCGAGCGAGCGGGCGGCGGTGTCGGTCATCTCGCTCCCGGCGCCGGCGCCGACGGCGCGGCGGCGGACAGCTCGGCGCGCCGCCGCGCGAACTCCTCGACCCAGCCCTGGACGCTCGGCGCACGCAGCAGCCCGGTGCCGATCAACAGGCCGCGGAACCCGGCGGCGATCAGCTCGGCGCCGACGCCGGGGTCGAGGATCGCGCTGGCGCTGACCGGGCACGGGGTCCCGGTGGCGATCGTCGCCTCGAGCAGCGACCGGCTGAGGTCGATGTCCCCGCGGTCGCGCTCCTGGGTGCGGATGTCCTTGTTGTTGACGGCGACGATGCACTCCTCGGGGTGCACGACGCTGTCGAGCTCGTCGTGGTCGGCGACCTCGACGAACGGCGTCAGCCCGTGCTCGAGGGTGAGCGCGATCAGCTTCTGGAACGGCTTGCGCGGCAGGATCCGCGCGGTGAGGAGGATCGCCGAGGCGCCCATCGCCTTGGCGGCGACGATCTGGCGCTCGCGGGTGATGAAGTCCTTCTTGAGCAGCGGCAGCTCGGTCAGGGCGGCCACCTCGGCCAGCATCGCGTCCTCGCCGCCGAACCAGCGGCCGGTGACCACCGAGATGCACGGCGCGCCGGCGGCGGTGTAGTCGGCGATCAGCGCCGGGATCGTCCGCTCCCCCATCAGCTCCTCGCCCTCGCCGTCCTGGCGCTTGACCTCCATGATGATCGGCAGCTTCGCCGCCAGCAGGGCGTCGATGAAGGAGCTAGCCACGGGGTGTCTTCCAGGCGGCGGCGATCGCCGCCACGCGGTCGTCGCTGACCAGCCCGTCGGCCCCGCGGGCGGCCGTGTCGACGTCGACACCGAGGAACCGCGGGTGCGCGGCGAGCGCCGCGTAGGCGTCGCGGTTGCCGGCCGAGATCCCGCCGGCGAGCAGGAACGGCCGGTCCAGCTTGTCGGCCAGCGACTGCGCGACCGCAGGGTCCAGCGTCTGGCCGGTGCTGCCGACGCGGCCGTCGTCGGCGACCGCGTCGAGCAGGAGCACGTCGACGCCGGCGCGCTCGTACAGCCCGATCAGTGACTCCTCCAGGCACTCGGAGCCGCGGACGTGGAGGACCTTGATGACGTCGAGGCCGGCGGCCTTGAGCTTCTTGACCATGCCCGGGCTCTGGTAGCCGTGCAACTGCACCCAGCGCCCGCCGGTACCGTCGAGCGCCTCGGCGAGCCTGCCCGCATCCTTGCCGAAGCTCACCAGCACCGGCGCCGGGCGCGGGCTCTCGGCGGCGGCGGTGGCGAGCTCGCGCAAGCGCTCCAGCGGCAGGTCGGCAGGGCCGCCCGGCACGTCGTACCACAGGCCGACGAAGTCGACGTCGTCGCCCGCCAGCACGTCGAGTTCGGCCCGGGAGGTGATCCCGCACACCTTGAGGAGCGGCACCGTCGCCGACCCGCCGGAAACCGGGACCACCTCGTGGTCGCTGCGAGCGATCATCTTCGGTGGTCCCGGTCCGGTCGTTTTCCGTGGTTTCTCTACGTCCTGCTCAGCGGACGGCCAGGCCGCTGAGCCCGCCGGGCAACCTCGCCGGCGTGTGGCCGATCAGGGTCAGGCTGCCGTTGCTGGCGACCTTGTACTCCTCGACCTTGCTTGTGTCGCTCATCACCGCCGGTACGAGGACGTACAGGTACCGGCTGTTGCGGCTCAGTGCCACGTCGGTCTTGGCGAACTCGGTCGGCGTCTGGTGGTTGGTGCCGAGCAAGCTCAGCGCCCCCGCGGAGGAGATGCCGAACTCCGAGATCGTCGAGCCGCCGGGAGCGCCGCCGCCGGTGTTGACGATGTAGGCGTACTTGCCGTTGCCCGTGATCGCCACCCAGCACGGCGCCTCGAATCCGGTCGCGACCGTGCTGATCGGCGTCAGCGCGCCTGATCCCGCGAGGGCATACGAGGCCGCGTCACCCGTGTCGGGAGCCACCAGGTCCGTCACCTGGGACATGATCAGATGGTTGCGCGGATCGAACGCGAACCCGAACGGGAAAGCGGTCGAGGCATCGCTGGTGATCGCGGCGCTGGGCTTGCCGTCGGATCCGACGAGGAACGTGTCGATTGCGTTGCTGCCGCTCGCGGGCATCGCCATCGGGTTGCCGAGCAGCGTCACCACCAGCACGCGTCCGGTGTTGTCGAAGCCGATCTGGCGGGCCAGGCCCGGCACGGCCTGTCCGGCCAACGGCTGCGAGGAGCCGGCGATCGCCGTCATGTGGCCGCTGGAGTCGAACGTGAAGCCCGAGATCCCCAGGCTGGCGGAGTTCAGGACGTACAGCAGCTTGCCGTGGACGGTGAGGCTGTTGGGGAACGTCCCGCCGGAGGAGATCACGCTCACCCGGCTGAGGCCGTGCGGCCCGACCCGGAACGAGGTGATCGTGTTGCTGCCGGCGTTGACGGCGAACACGAGGCGCCCGTCGCCCGTGACGATCACCTCGTTGTCGGTGTCGAGGATCGGGCACATCGCCGAGCATCCCGGCTCCGGGGCGAGACCGCCCTTGCCGCCGGTGGCGATCGTCTGCGCCTGGGAGAGCTTCCCGTTGGCGGCGCGGTTGAACACGATCACGTGGTTGGCCGTCGTGTCGTTGGTCTCGGCGTAGGCCGCGCCGGCCTTCTTGTCGTGGTGCTTGCCGTGGTGCTTGCCATGTGCGAGCGCGGCGCCCGGAAGCGCCGCGGCGCCGAGCGCCGCCGCGAGGGCCGACGCTAGCGCGATGGAGTGAACCCGCCCCGGTTTCTTCATGAATATCTCCCCTTCGCCGCCCGTTGCCGGCCGAACGCGTCGGACCGGCCTGGGCGTGAATTTACATAGAGTCCTGCTAGGAAAGTGTGTGAATTTGTCACACAAGCAACTGTGTGTGCCGGCGCACCTCCTCGAAATCGACCGGTCGGCTCAGCGCCCGCAGCGCCGGCAACTCGGTGATTGCGGCCTCCCGGCCGGCGGCCAGAAACAGGTCGGCGAGTTGAAAGTCGCGCCAGTCGGCGGGACCGAAGCGCGGGGTCACGACGACGTCGGCGAGCGCCGCGTGTCGGGCGCTGGTGTCGACCTGGCTGAGGTCCATGACCTCGAGCATCGTGTCGAGCGGGCCGCGGCGGCGCGGGCGCGCGGTGCTCGGCGCCTCGGAGTCGGGCTCGGGCTGGTCGGGCCACTTCGCGAGCGTCTCGGCGCCGAGCAGGTTGACCGACACGACGACGTCGGCGCCGTCCTCCTGGACCGCGGCGCTCGGCACCGGCACCAGCGCGATCGCATCGACCAGCCGGTGTCCGTCGTGGTCGCGCGGCGGGAACACCCCGGCCACCGCCAGCGCCCCGAGCAGTGCCTCCCACAGCGGGCCGGAGCGGTGCTGGACCGGACGGCGGTCGGTGAGGTCCACCGCCATGATCACCAGCGGGATCAGCGCATGGGAGAAGAACCGCTGCTCGGTCGCCTGCTTGAGCAGGCCGGTGAGCGCCTCGACGCCGGCCGAGCCGCCGCCGAACGGGCTCGAGAACAGCCTGCTGAGTGCCTCGGCGTCGAACGCGGTGCGGAACCGCGCATCGATCGTCGCGGCGTCATACCCGAGCGCGACCTGGGCGGCGACGAAGCCGCCGATGCTCGAGCCGCCCACGTAGTCGACCACGTAGCCCGCCTCCTCCAACACCTGGAGAGTCCCGACGTGGGCGAATCCCTTGGCCCCGCCGGCTCCGAGCGCCAGCCCGAGCTTGGTTCGCGTGAGGTGCCGCGCGAGCCACGCGATGTCGGCATCGTCCAGCGGGAAGCCCGGCTGGCGGGCGCAGCGGCGCACGACGAGGCGCTCGGTGGCAACCCGCCACGCGCGGCTGGCCTCCCGCGCCTCGCTGCTGACCAGCACGATCTCCATTCGCCGGCCCTCGGCGGCGTCGGCGATCGTGCCGAGGCGGTCCGCCTCCTCCGCGTTGCCGGCCAGCGCCACCACGCGGTCGACCTGGTCCATCAGCACTCCGAGCGTCTCGGGATCGAGGTCGCTGGGGATCAGCACCGTCTCGTTGACGGCGGCGAGATCGTCGGCCGCGGTCAGCGCTCCGGCGAACGACAGCGAGCGGTCGAGTACCCGCACCTGGCCCGGACTGGCGCAGCGCGCGGCGGCGACGATCGGTCCCACGGCGCCGCGCAGCGACGGACCGGCGACGATTGCGATCTCCTCGCCTCGGGCCGAACTGCTGCGGGCGCTGGCGCTGAACAGCGCGGCGCTGTGGGCGCTCGCGCGCAGCAGCCGCTCCCGCTGGGTCTGGACGACGTTGATGAGGATGCGCGGAAAGCGATCGGCGAGCTCGAGCAGGTCGCCGGCCGCGAGCTCCAGCGCGGTGGCGTGGGTGCTGGCGGCGACGGTGGCGGTCCGCGCGGCGCCGGTGATCGCGTCCTGGGCTCCGATCACGTCGCCCTTGCGCATGCGCAGCTCCACCTCGCCGCCGCCCGCGGTCACCCCGGCGGACCAGTTGACCAGTCCGCCGGTAATCAGCCAGATCCGATCGCTCGGATCTCCGGCCGTGCAGAGGAGGTCGCCGGCGGCGAACTGCCGCGGGCGCATGCGCTCGGCGACCACGGCGAGATCGTCGTCGGACAGGCCGTCGAACAGCGCGCTGCGCACCATCGCAATGTCTCGCCCCATCAGCTACCGGCCCCGTGCAGCATCAGGAGAGCGTATAGCCGGTGGCGAGCCCGGCGTCAAGCGCGGCGGCGCGCCGGCCCGGCGGTAAAAAGCCGGCCTGGCGGTAAAAAATCACCATCGCCCGCGAGGGCCGCATATACACTGAGCGCCGCACATGGGCGTGAGCGGACCACGGGGCGTGGGCGCCAGCGAGGCCAGGACGGCTTCCGGCAGCCTGCCGATCCTCACCGGCAAGCGGATGATGCTGTTCACCGGCCGGGGCAATCCGGAGCTGGGGGCCGGCATCGCCGGCCAGCTCGGGATCGAGCTCGGGCAGGTCACGCTCAAGACCTTCTCGGCCAGCGAGGTGTACTGCCGCTTCGACGAGTCGGTGCGAGGAGCCGACGTGTTCATCATCCAGCCGACGTGCGCCAACCCGCTCGAGGGGGTGACCGCCAACGACGCGCTGATGGAGCTGCTGCTGATGATCGACGCCGCGGTGGGGGCGTCGGCGGGTCGGGTGATCGCGGTGATGCCGTGGTACGGATACGCGCGCCAGGACAAGAAGTCGGCGCTGCGCGAGCCGATCAGCGCGCGCCTGGTGGCGCAGCTGCTGGAGGCGGCCGGCGTCGATCGCGTGCTCGCCATCGACCTGCACGCCGGGCAGGTGCAGGGCTTCTTCCGCCACCCGGTGGACCACATGACCGCGCTGCTGCTGTTGGCCGAATACTTCCGAGGGCTCGAGCTCGACGATCTCGTCGTCGTCTCCCCCGACGTCGGTCGGGTCAAGCTCAACCACAAGTTCGCCGAGATGGTCGGCGCCGATCTGGCGCTGATGACCAAGGAGCGCCCGGCCCAGCAGTTGGCCCAGGTCGGCTACATGATCGGCGACGTGGCCGGCAAGACGGCGCTGATCCTCGACGACATCATCGACACCGCGGGGACGCTGACCGCGGCCGGCCAGACGGTGCTCGACGCCGGCGCCCGCCGCGTCTTCGCGGCCGCCACCCATGCCGTCCTCTCGGGCCCCGCCTACGAGCGTCTGGCCGCCTCGGGGTTCGAGCAGATCGTCGTGACCGACACGATCCCGCTGCGACCCGGAGCGCCCGAGAACATCGTCGTGCTGTCGTGCGCGAAGATGCTCGCGGACACGATTCGGGAGATCTTCACCGACGGCTCGGTGAGCGCCGTGTTCGGCGGCGAGAACCAGCTGTTCTAGAGAGCGGGGCTGTGATTTGAATCACTTGCACGCGGCCTCCGGCATCGGTCATGATGGGCCGGACCGGCAAGTACGGGGGTGTTGGCAGACGGTGGGCTCAGCCATGACTGGCACGGGGCGCAGGTCGCCGCGATCGGCCACACCGGCCGGATCGCCGGGTTCGTGCGGGCCTCGGCGTCGCGCGCCGGCGTGCGCTCCCGTGCTTTCCGATCCGTGGACGGGACAACCTTTGAGGAGGACGTGATGGCCGAACGTTCGGCGTCGATGCTGGAGCTCAAATCGATCCGTGCCCCGCACGGGCACTACGACGTGGCCGTGCTCGGCGGGGGACTGGCCGGGCTGACGATGGCGATCCAGCTGATGCGCGAGCGTCCCGGGACGCGGGTTCTCGTCACCGACAAGCGCACCGAGCCGGCTCCCGAGGCGGCGTTCAAGGTCGGGGAGTCGACGGTCGAGATCGGCGCCCACTACTACCGCAACGTGATCGGCATGCGCGACCACCTCGAGCAGTACCAGATCCGCAAGCTCGGCCTGCGGTTCTTTCTCCCCGCGGGCGACAACAGCGACATCACCAAGCGCGTCGAGTTCTGCACGCCCGGCCATCTCGACGCCTTCACCCATCAGATCGATCGCGGCCGCTTCGAGAACGAGCTGTTCCGCCGCGCCCGCAAGGTCGGCGCCGACGCCTACCGCGGCTGGCGGGTCCAGGACGTGGAGATCGGTGCCGAGGCCCACACGATCAAGCTCAGCCAGGAGGAAGAGGAGGTCGGCGTCACCGCGCGCTGGATCGTCGACGCCAGCGGCCGCGCCAACATCATGCGCCGCAAGCTGAACCTCGCCACCGACACCGGCCACCACGCCAACGCGGCGTGGATCCGGCTGGCCGGCGGGCTCGACTTCGAGGACTGGACCGACGACGAGGAGTGGCTCGGACGGATGCCCGAGCGCGGGCTGCGCCGGCTGTCGACCTCGCACCTGATCCAGCCCGGCTACTGGCTGTGGCTGATCCAGCTCGCCTCGGGGCCGATCAGCATCGGCGTGTGCGCCGACCCGCGCTTCCACCCTTACCAGGAGATCTCGAGCTTCGACGCGTTCATGGACTGGATGAAGCGCTACGAACCGCAGCTGCACGCCGAGATCGACGGACGGCGGGAGGACGTGCTCGACTTCCTCCGCGTCAGCGACTTCTCCTACGCCTCCTCACGCGTGTTCTCGCCCGATCGCTGGACGCTGGTCGGCGAGGCGGCGGGGTTCATCGACGCCCTGTACTCGCCGGGGTCGGACTTCATCGGCTTCACCAACACCTTCAGCGCCGAGCTGATCGAGCGCGAGCTGGACGGCGAGGACGTGGCCGAGGACATCGAGTTCTATAACGACTTCTTCCTCGCCCTGTTCGACACCACCGTCCACCTGTATCGCGACAACTACCAGCTGTTCGGCAACCCCCAGGTGATGGTGGCGAAGTTCGTCTACGACAGCTCCGGCTACTTCAGCGGCATCGGCAACGCCTTCTGCCACGACCGGATGCGCAAGCGCGAGGACATCGAGCGCCTGGGCGACGTGCTGAGGCCGGTGATCGACCTGATCCCGGTCATGCAGCAGCTGTTCCGGGACTGGAACGCGCTCGGCCAGCGCCAGTACGAGGGCGTATCGATCCTCGCCAAGCAGTTCGCGCCCTACATCCAGGCCCAGCGCGACATGGCCGGCCCGGCGGAGGGCGACGAGGTGTTCGAGATCTCGCGCAGGAACGTCGAGTACGTCAAGGCGCTGGCCGTATGGATCTTTCACAAGGCGGCCAGGAGCCTGCCCGAGCCGCCCGACGAGAGCCGCCCGATCAACCCGCTGGCCATCAGCCTGCACCCGGAGCGCTGGGAGGCCGACGGCCTCTACGCCGAGGACGGCATCACCCTGGCGCGGGCGCTCGAGATGCTGCCGGGGATCGAGGAGATGGACCTCGAGGCCCGCGGAGCGGTGACGGCCGGATAGCGGGTCGGGCGTCATGGGACTGATGACGGGGACCGGGCCGCTCAGCCGAGCACCGGCGGGGAGCTTCAACTTCGCCGTGCCCGAGCAGCGGGCGCTGTACGTCGAGCCGACGCCGAAGCGGATCCGCGTGATCGTGGCCGGTGAGACGGTCGCTGACAGCACGCGGGCCAAGATCATGTCGGAGAGCGGGCTGCAGCCGGTGTACTACTTCCCGCCGCAGGACGTGCGCACCGACCTGCTGGAGCCGAGCGAGCGCCACACCGGCTGCCCGCACAAGGGGGTGGCGTCCTACCACACGATCCGCGTGGGGGAGCGGGTGGTCGAGCACGGCGCCTGGCGCTACCCGGAGCCGGTCGACGGCGCACCGGACTTTGCCGGCCTGATCGCCTTCTACTGGGAGCGGATGGACCGCTGGATCGAAGAGGACGAGGAGATCTTCGTCCACCCGCGCGATCCCTACCACCGGCTCGACGTGCTGCCGAGCTCGCGGCAGGTGCGGATCTCGCTGCACGGCGAGCCGCTTGCCGACAGCCGCCGCCCGATCGCGCTGTTCGAGTCCAACCTGCCGCCGCGCTGGTACCTGCCGCGGGAGGACGTGCGGGCGCGGCTGGTGCCCAGCGACACCGTCACCCGGTGCGGCTACAAGGGCCAGGCGCGCTACTACTCGGTCGAGCTGGCGGGAGGCGAGATGGTGCGCGACGTGGTCTGGTACTACAGCGCGCCGCTTCCCGAGGCCGGCCGGATCGAGGACCTCTTGTGCTTCTTCAACGAACGCGTCGACGTCGAGCTCGACGGCGAGTTGCAGGAGCGTCTGGAATCCGCCTGGAGCCGCGGCGTCAAGTCCGAGACGTAGGCGCTCGAGGCCGGCTCGCGATTCTCTCAAACAGCGAACTCATCAGAGCGGGACAGGAGACCCAACGTGCCCAACGACAGACCTCAAGCCAGCTACGACGTGGCCATCCTCGGCGGCGGGCTCGCCGGGTTGACGCTCGGGCTCCAGCTCAAGCAGCAGCGTCCCGGGACGAGCGTGTTCATCGCCGAGAAGCGCCGCGGGCCGGCGCCCGAGGCGGCGTTCAAGGTCGGTGAGTCGACGGTCGAGGTCTCGGCCCACTACTTCGGCAGCGTGCTGGGCCTCACGGACCACCTCGAGACCGAGCAGCTGACCAAGTTCGGGCTGCGGTGGTGGTTCACCGCGGGCGATAACCGCGACCTCGCCCAGCGCGTCGAGCGCGGGCCGGCCGGACCGCTCGCGCACCCCACCTACCAGCTCGACCGTGGGCGCTTCGAGAACTTCCTCGGCGAGCAGGCGCTGGCGGCGGGCGTCGACCTGTTCGCCGACAGCCGCGTGACCGACGTCGAGCTCGGCGATCCCCACCGGGTGACGGTTCGCCGCGGCGGTCCCGATGGCGAGGAGCTCAGCGTCCAGGCGCGCTGGATCGTCGACGCCGGCGGGCGCTCGTTCCTGCTCAAGCGCAAGCTCGGGCTGCTCGAGGACAACGGCCACGCCGTCAACTCGTCGTGGTTCCGCCTCGACGGCGGGGTCGACATCGAGGACTGGGTCGATCCCTCCGACGAGGAGTTCTTCGACCGCATGCCCGAGCGCGGGCTGCGCCGCTTCAGCACCAACCACCTGTGCGGCAAGGGCTACTGGGTGTGGTTGATCCCGCTGTCCTCGGGGCCGATCTCGATCGGGATCTGCGCCGACCCGCGGTTTCACCCGTGGGAGCAGATCAACAACCTCGACGGCGCGCTCGAGTGGATCCGTGTGCACGAGCCGCAGCTCGCCGAGGAGCTCGACGGCCGCAGCGATCAGATCGAGGACTTCCTCCGCGTCGAGCACTTCTCCTACGGCTGCAAGCAGGAGTTCTCGGGCCGCGAGCGGTGGTGCCTGGTCGGCGAGGCCGGCGCGTTCCTCGACCCGTTTTACTCGCCGGGGTCGGACTTCATCGCGATCTCCAATGCGCTCAGCGCCGACCTGATCACCCGCGAGCTGGACGGCGAGGACGTCACCGAGCGGGCCGCGGCTCACAACGACCTGTACCTCAGTACCTACCGGGTGAACCTGACCCAGTACGAGCAGCAGTACGAGTTCTGGGGCAACCCGCTGGTGATGACGGCCAAGATCTGCGCCAACAACATCCTCTACTGGGGGACGGTCGGCCCGCTGTTCTTCCACGGCAAGTACCCCGACGTCGAGTTCATGGCCTCGGTCCGGCCCGACCTCGAGCGGATCTGGTCGGTCACGCGGGCGCTCGAGGCGATGTTCCGCGAATGGAACGCCGTCGAGGACCGTGAGTGGCGGCGCGCGATCGTGCCGACCGCCGCCTTCCCGGCGATGTTCGAGCGCCACAAGGAGCTCGCCGGCCCGTTCGACGATGACACGCTGCGGCGCAAGCTCGCCGAGACCGCCGACGTCATGGAGGCGCTGGGGGTGATCATCTTCCACCGGGCGGCGGCGGCGCTGGGGGACGCGGTGCCCGGGGAGGACGCGCGGGTGAACCCGCACGCGGTCAGCCTCGACCCCAAGCGCTGGGCGGCCGAGGGGCTGCTGAACGGTGAGGGGCTGTCGCTCACCGAGGCCCGGCAGACGCCCGCCGCGGGGATGGAGAACCTGTTCATGGAGGCGGTCGCCCAGCCGGCCTGAACGATCATCCTTAGTTGCACGCGCGCGAGCGGCTTGGCCACGCCGGTCGCCCCGCGCGCGCCGGCCGCCGTTACGCGAACTCGGTCACCAGGCGGTACCGGCCACCGTGGAAGACCAGCGGCGAGGGGTCCTCGAGCAGACCGAGCTCCAGGACCTCGCCGATGAAGATCCGGTGGTCGCCGGCCTCGTGGTCGGCGTGCAGGCGGCAGTCGAGGAACGCCGCCGCCCCGCTGAGGATCGGCGACCCGGTCGCCGCCGTCGCGTGGGCGACGTTGCCGAACGCGTCACGCCCCCGGGGACGGTCCCGGGAGGCGAAGAAGCGCGACAGCGGCTCCTGCGCGGCGGTGAGGATGTTGACCGCGAACACGCCGTTGCGGACGATGTGCTCGACCCCCTCCGACGGGCTGATCACGCATACCAGGATCAGCGGCGGATCGAGCGAGACGGACGAGAACGCGTTCGCGGTCATCCCGTAGGCGTGCTCCTCGCCGCGCGTCGTCACCACCGTCACGCCGGTGGCGAACGCCCCCACCGTGCTGCGGAACTCCTTGCCCGTGAAGCCCTGCACCGCCCGCCCCGTGGTCGTCACTAGAAGGCCAGCCGGTCGCGGATCACCTGGTCGAACTCGGGGGTCGTCCCGAGCGACTGCGCGACCAGGTCGCGGAACGTCGTGCGGTCTAGGGCCAGCAGCGTGCTCGCCTCGGTCGCGCGCAGCGTCGAGGAGCGCGGCTTGTCCTGGAGCACGGCCATCTCCCCGAAGAACTCGCCGGCGCCCAGCGTGGCCACCGTCTCAGAGGCCTCGCCCTCCTCCCGCACGACCTCGACGGCGCCGTCGACGATGATGAAGAACTTGTCCGCCGGCCCCCCCTGGCGCGCGATCACGGCGCCCGGCTCGGCGCTCGTGGTCTGCAGCTTGACCGAGATGCTCTCGCTGGTCAGCGCCGGCAGGTCGGTGAACACGCTGTAGGCCCGCTCGCGATGGAAGTCGGCGCCGAACTCGCCCTTGACGGTCGTCACCTCGGCGCTCGCGTTGTCGATGAACTGCAGCTCGGTGGGGGCGATCCGGAAGAACGAGATGCTCATCGTGTTGCCAGGAGACAGCGAGGGGAACTTGCGCCCGAACAGGTCGGCCACCCGCGCGATCGTCTCGCCGTCGAGCACCACCGAGCACTCGCCCATCCCCTGCACACCCCGCGTCTTGTTCAAATCCTCGGCGTACTCGTCGATCGCGAACGACACCACCGAGTTCTGCTCGATGTGGCGGGAGCTGACCGTCGAGCGCCGCGCCCAGAAGTACAGGACCTGGCCGTCGTTGACGTACAGGTAGGTGGTGGCCCGGGGAATCCCCGCGGCGGACGCGGTGGCCAGCGTCAGCGTGCCCTGCTCGGCCAGGTAGTCGAGGACCTGCTCGGGAACGCTGTCGTCCTGCGTGGCGCTACTCATTGGCGGGGCCCCTTTTTCGTGACGGATCGATCGCTGCCAACCTATCCGGGCCCGGCGGCGAGCCGTGAGAAATTTGATCGAAGTCACACGAAGCGGCGGTGAGCGCGGCCGAGCTCGTGGCGCGGGCGAAGCTACCAGAGCCGGTTCGTCGCTGTGCGGTTATTTGTCAAGGCCACCGTGCGGGTGCGGGAGTTCCTCGGCGAGTACCAGGCGCTGTCTCGTAGACTGGGGTCGGTGATGCTCGCGTGGCTGTTTCCGGGTCAGGGCTCCCAGCAGGTCGGCATGGGCGCGGCGCTCCTGGAGAGCGACGGCGAGCGGCTGGCGGCCCACCTCGACGCCGCCGACGCCGCCTCCGGCCAGCCGGTGCGGGCCACCTGCCTGGAGGGGCCGATCGAGCTGCTGACGCGGACCGACATCGCCCAGCCGGCGCTGTTCTCGGTGTCGCTGGCGCTGGCCGAGGTCGCGCGCGAGCTCGGCCTGCGCGCCGGGTTCGTCGCCGGCCACAGCCTGGGCGAGTACACGGCGGCGGCGGCGGCGGGCGCGCTCGGGACCGAGGACGGGATCGGGGCCGTGTGCGAGCGCGGTCGGCTGATGAATGCGATTCAGTCCGAGCGCCCGGGGGCGATGGCGGCGATCATCGGCCTCGAGCCGGACGCCGTGCAGGCGCTGTGCGACGCCGTCGCCGAGGTCGGTCGCGTGCAGCTGGCCAACCTCAACTCGCCCAAGCAGGTGGTCGTCTCCGGCGAGGCGGCGGCCGTCGAGGCGCTGGTGGCGGGCGCCGAGGACGCCGGCGCGCGGCGGGCGATTCGCCTGCAGGTCGGCGCGGCGTTCCACAGCGCGATGATGGAGCCGGTCCGCGAGCGCATGCGCGACGTGCTCGGCGGCCTCGCGCTGCGCGACGCCGACCCGCCGCTGGTCGCCAACTGCTCGGGCGAGGCGATCACCTCCGCCGATGCGCTCCGCGCCGCGCTGGTTACCCAGATCGCCAGCCCGGTCCGCTGGATCGACGTTGTGCGCACGCTGCGCGCCGCCGGGGTCACGCACTTCCTCGAGCTCGGGCCGGGGCGCGTACTCTCCGGCCTGGTCCGCCAGATCGACCGTGATGCGGTGGTGATGGCCGCCGACTCGCGGGAGGCGCTGCAGGAGCTCGCGGCCGCCGAGCCCGCGCTGGTGAACGGCGTCTGACTGTCCTACTGACCGGGAACGATCTGAGGCCGCCCGGCGTCGGGTCCGGGCCGCCGCTCAGGCGGCGCCGGGGGCGATCCGCCAGCCGTCCGCCGTATGGATCAGGCGGACCGGCTCGGCCCCCTCGTCCCACGAGATCGCGGCCGTGCCGACGGCGTAGTCGACCGCGATGCGGATCTCCAGGCGCGGGGGCGGCGCGTTCAGCGATACCACCCCCGAGGGCTTGGTGTCCTCGTCGACCGTGAAGATCCCCGTCGCGTCGTCGGCCAGCGGCAGCTCCCGGACGACCATCGTCGTTCCCCCGAGCTCGATCGTGTCGCCGGCCGCCAGCGTCCGGGGCTCGGAGATCGGCAGGCTGTTGACGAACGTGCCGTTGGTCGAGCCGAGGTCCTCGATCGTCACCGTCCCGCTGTCGCCGCGTGCCACGCGCGCGTGCGAGCGTGAGATCTCCTCGTCGTCGGCCAGTCGGCCGGCGCCCTCACCGTGACGGCCGATGATCAGCTCGTCCTCGACAATGATCAGGCTGCCGAGGGCCCGACCGGCCACGACCTCGAGACCGATCGCCGGGGCGTCCATGCGCGGACTCTATCCGAGCCTCCGGAACCCGGGGATCGCGATCCGGATTTCTGTGACATTTTTCGATTCGTCTTGCAATCGCGGGAGGGGGCGCGTTAGGCTCCGCGCTCGATGACGAGCCTGAGGGTCACGAACGGGCCGGCGGCGGGGCAGGAGGTGAAGGTCGAGAAAGACCTCGTGATCGGCCGCGAGAAGGCCGACCTGACGATCGAGGACGAGCAGCTCTCGAGCCGCCACGCGGTCGTCCGGCCGTCGGCCGGGGGACTGGAGATCGAGGACCTGGCCTCCTCGAACGGAACCTACGTCGACGGCCGCCGCATCGATTCCCCGACCAAGGTCGGCAACGGCGTCAGGATCAAGCTCGGCAGCACCGTGCTCGAGGTCGAGGGCGGGGAGGCGGCGCAGCGCGCCGCGGCCGGCCCGACGGCGTCCGACGAGCCGGTGGCCGACCCGAAGGCCACCCAGATCCACGCCGCGATCGTCCCGCCGCCCGATTCGCGTCCGCCCGACGCGCGGCCGCCCGACGCGCCGCCGGCCGACGCGCCGCCGCTCGCCGGGTCGACGGCCTCCCGGGGCGAGCCGGGGGCTGACCCGCAGGGGTCCAGGAGCCGGCCCGTCGCCGACCCCGAGGCGACGCGCGCCCGCCGGGCCAAGCTGGCCGACGAGGGAGTGCCCGGGGCCGCCAAGCCCGCCCCCACGGCGCCCGCCCCCGGACGGGCCCGGGCCGGCACCGGCCTGTCTGTGCCCGTCGGCACGTTCAGCCCGCCCGCGCGCCGTCGCAGCCGGGGCCTCGCATCGCGTTCGTGGGCGCCCACGGCGCTCTCGTTCGGCACGGCGATCGCCGTCCTCGTGGCGCTGATCATCTACTTCGTCGCCCGCTGACACCGCCCCCCGGTAGCGGCGGCGTCGCCGGGCGGCCGGCGCTCCGGCGCGGAGCCGGCGGTCAGTGCAGCGCGAGGTACAGGACGAGGACGACTGCGAACAGCGCGACCAGCATCACCGGCGCGAGGTTCGCCCGGCGGCGCACCTTGACGTCGAGCAGCTTGTTCAGGTCGGAGAAGGTTTCGTTGGCGCCGGCGCCCGGGGACTCCACGCGCGCGACGTCGGGGTTGACGTAGCTCGCCGGTCGCGCTGCAGTGGCCAGGCCCGGCGGGATCTCGATCACCGCCGAGGGCTGGCGGCGCACCTCGTCGGCGCTGCGCAGCTGCAGCAGCGTCACGCCGAGCAGCAGCTCGTCGCCGGGATCGAGCCGCGCCGGCCCGACGAGCTCGTTCTGGTTCAGGAAGGTGCCGTTCGCCGACCCGAGGTCCTCGACCGTGGCGAAGCCCGGGGACGGGGTCACGCGGGCGTGATGGCGCGAGACCTCGCCGTCCTCGAGCACGAGGTCGGCGTCGTCGGCGCGCCCCACGACGATCGCCCGCCCGAGCGTCAGCTGCTGGCCGGCCCCCGGCCCCTCGACGATCTCGAGTGTCAGCTCGTCGCTCACGGCCGCGAGCATAACCACGTCGGGCCGCCGGGTGCAACCCCTTCGGTCGTGACAGATTTCACGTCTCGGGCGCTTGCGTTCCGGGCCGGGTCGTGGTTAGGCTACGCGTCGTGGGGGCTTCCACGCCAAGAGACTCGGTGATCGCCGTCGTCGGCGACGGGTTCGGGTCGCTGATCGTTCACGCGACGGCCCGCTACCTCGGGTTCACCGGCAACGAGATCACGATCTTCGGGCCGAGCGCCAATCCGGTCGGTACCTACCAGCAGTTCGCCTCGAACCTCGGCCAGACCGTGCTGCGCTCCGAGTCCGAGTCGCACTTCCTGGCCCCCGACTGGCCGACGTTCGCTCAGCTCGACGCCTATGCGCACCGCTCGCTGAAGCCGCTGTACCGCTCGGTGGCCCGCAAGTACAACCCCGGCGTCCCGGAGATCCTCACCGAGGCGGCGGTGGTCAAGGAGCGCACGAACTGGGAGGACTCGCGGGTGCCAAAGCGGATCGGCTGGCTCCAGCGCGAGACCGAGCCGACGCCCCACTTCGTCCTCTACGACGAGCAGGCCAACTTCATCGGGCGGGCCAAGCACGTGATGCTGTCCCCCGGCCACGGCCCGCTGTCGTTCCCGCCGGTGCTGGCCAAGGCCCGCCAGGACCCGCGGATCGCCGACCGCGTCGTCCAGGCTTACGAGGCCAAGCAGTATGCGCCCGGCGGGCGCTACATCGTCCTCGGCGCCGGGATCGCTTCGGTCAACGAGTGGGCCAACATCCTCGACGCGGGCGGCTCGGTGCTGGCGCTCACCCGCAGCCCGCAGCCCGAGACCCAAGACCTCAACGTCCCCCGCTGCTACTTCGAGTCCCGTGGCATCGACGCCTACGTGTCACTGTCCTTCGACCAGCGCGTGCAGTTCCTCGGCGAGGTCCTGCGCGGCACCCGCCCCAAGCGCCGGGAGTGGATCTCGCGGATCGAGGCGGGGGCCTCGGAGGGCCGCTTCGACGCGCTGGTGGGTGAGATCGCCGAGCTCGAGCCGGGGCCGGCCGGGCTGCGCGTCAACGTCACCAGCCGGATCAGCGAGGACCCGGGCTGGCTCGACGTCACCGGCGTCACCGCCGGCACCGGCTTCAACAAGTCGGCGTTCACGATCCCGCTGCTGCGGCGGCTGATCGAGCACTACCAGGTGCCGGTGGCGGACGGCCGGATGAAGCTGCAGACCAACTGCGGCGTCCCCGGGCTCGACCGCGAGGACTCGCGGCTGTGCTGCATGGGGCTGATCGCCAACAACGTGATCCCGCACGGCGACACGATCGCCGGGCTGACCTACGTCGGGCGGCGCTTCGTGGCCGACTGCGCCCGCGCCGAGAAGCTCCGCAAGCGACCGTTCGCCGGGCGCTTGGCCGTCCAGACCTCGATGGGCCGCGACGTCGCGCGGGCGCTGCGCACCGTGTCCCCGACCCAGCAGCTGGCGTAGACCGTGTGCCCGACGATCCTCGGCCGCGTCCAGACCCGGTGGGCCATCCTGATCCTTCCGGCGCTGATCGCCACGATCATCTCGCTGATCGATCAGAACGAGGGCTGGATCGTGCTGATCGGCGTGTACTTCGTGATCGGCGTCCTGCTCGACGTGCTTTATTACCCGCGGATCATCAGCTGGCAGCCGCCGTGGCTGACCTTCGCGCTGACCGCCACCGAGTTCGGGCTCACCTACATCGCCGCCCACTGGCTGAAGGTGACGCTGACCAACCTCGAGGCGGTGCTGCTGTTCTGGATCGCCTGGTGGCTGGCGATCTGGACCAAGGTGGTCGTGCTGCCGCTGGTCTCGCTGAGCTGGATCGAGAACGCCGGCGAGTTCCGCTCCACCGACTGGTCGGTGGCGCCCGAGTACCAGCCGCTGCCGATCACCGTGTTCACGCCGACGCCGTCGGCCGGCGGGCCGCCGCCGCTGGCGCGGCAGTTCTCGGCCGCGGTGATCGAGATCCCCGAGGAGCTGCGCAGGGTCCCGAGCCCGTCCGGCGTGCACCGGATCCCGGACGAGCTCCGGAACGCACCCTCGGGCACCCGTCCGGCATGACCGGCGCGGGCCGCGCCGGCGCCGGCCTGCGGCGGTGAGGACCACCGTGGGCCCCCGCCGGGGAGGGTAGACGAGTGGCCGGCCGCTCACGCGTGGTCAGCTATTACGTGGTCCTGCTGGCGCTGACCGCGGCGGTGGTCACGACGGTGATCGTCTCCGGGCGCGGCCGACATGCCGAGCCCGCCCTCGCCGGCGGCTACGACCTCGCCGTCCCGAGCCCGTGCCTGGGGACGAAGTTCGACCTCCAGCAGTCGGGCCGCTACGTGTCGATCTCCAACACCCAGGGCTCGCTGTCGGGGGATCTGACGCTGAGGCAGGGCCGGCTCAGCGGGACCGTCGGCTGCCTCGCCGGACCGAGCGCCGCGATCGTCGCGCGCTTCCGCGACGGCGCGCTCACCGGGACGGTCGGCGGCGGCGCGCTGCACGCGCTGCTGACGCGCGACCCGCCCGCCCCCGGCGCGCCGAAGCTCACTGTCCCCGGCCAGATCGCCGGACCCTACGCGCTGGTGCCGAGCTCCGACTGCCTCGGGGCGAGCATGACGCTGACCGGGTCGGGGTCGCAGCTGAAGCTGGTCACCCGCCATAAGCTCCGGGGCACGTTGGCCTACCGCCACGGCGCGTTGGCCGGGACGATCGTCTGCGACCACGGCGGCGCCCGGCAGCTGCGCGGGACCGCCGCCGGGCGCTCGATCGACATGATGCTGATCGCGACGCCGCTCGCGCCAGCGGCGGCGAGTGGGGCCGGGGCGGCGAGCGGGGCCGGGGCGGCGAGCGGCGCCGGAAAGGCGAGCGGGGCCGGGGCAGCGCCGGCCGGCGAGCACCTGCAGGCGACCAAGGTGCGCACCGCCGACGACACCGTGGTGGCGTTCTTCGCCGCCGCCGTGCTGGTGATGCTGCTGGCCCGGCTGTGCGGCGCCGTGATGCCGAGGATCGGGCAGCCCCGCGTGATGGGCGAGGTGCTGGCGGGGATCATGCTCGGGCCGACGGTGTTCGGCGCGCTCGACCCCAGCCTGCAGGCCACCGTGTTCTCGAGCGACGTCGTCCCCTACATCGGCGTGGCGGCCAACCTCGGACTCGTCTTCTACATGTTCCTGATCGGCCTGGAGGTCGACTTCGCCCAGCTCCGCGGTCGCCTGACCACGACGCTGGCGATCTCCAACACCGGTCTCGCGGTGCCGATGATGCTCGGGATGGCGGCTGCACTGCCGCTGTACACGGTGCTGGCGCCGAACACCCGGTTCGTCGCCTTCGCCGTGTTCATCGGCGTCTCGATGTCGGTCACCGCCTTTCCGGTGCTGGCGCGGATCATCTCCGAGCGGGGGATGCTGAAGCGGCCTGTGGGCACGCTGGCGCTGTCGGCGGCGGCGGTCGACGACGTCTCGGCGTGGTTCCTGATCGCGCTGGCCACCGCGGTCGCGGGCACCGGCACCGGACTCGACGTCGCCGTGACGATCGCCCTGACCGCCGCGTTCGTGCTCGGGATGGTGTTGCTCGTCCGGCCCGCCCTGGCCCGGGCCGCGGTCGCCTACGATGAGGCCGGCCGGCTGCCCGGGACGTGGCTGACGATCATCTTCACCGGCGTGCTCGCCTCGGCGGTGATCACCCAGCAGATCGGCGTCGCGATCATCATCGGCGCGTTCGTGATGGGCCTGGTGATGCCACGCCACGCCGGCCTCAGCCACGAGGTCACCGAGCGCGTCGAGGACTTCGTGCTGACGCTGCTGCTGCCGCTGTTCTTCGCCTACACCGGCCTGCGCACCGACATCGGGCAGCTCGGGCGCCCGCAGCTGATCCTGATCACGGTCGGGCTGGTGGCGGTCGCGATCGCCGGCAAGTTCGGTGGCAGCGTGATCGCCGCGCGGACGATGAAGCTGCCGTGGCGCGAGTCGGCGGCGATCGGGGCGCTGATGAACACCCGCGGCCTGACCGAGTTGATCGTGCTCAACCTGGCCCTCGACAAGGGCGTGATCACCCCGGCGCTGTTCACCTCGCTGGTGGTGATGGCGCTGGTGACAACGTTCATGACCGGGCCGCTGATGCGGTTGATCGACCCGCACAACACGTTCGGCGCGCCCCCCGAGGACGAGCTGGCGGCAGCCCCGCGGCTGGTCATCGAGGCCGCGCCGGCGCCGACCAGCTCGATCCTCGTTGCCCCGCAGTCCGACGCCGCGCTCGAGCCGCTGCTGGCGCTGGCCGCGCCGCTGGCCGGCGTCGACCCGCCGCGCGAGCTGATCCTGGCCCGGCTGGTGCCGCCGCCGCGCGGCTCGACGATCCGGGGCGGGTTGCAGACCGAGGCCCACGACGTGCGCGAGGCCTCGGACCTGCTCCAGCGCGAGCGGCTGACGCTGCTCGACCTCGGGATCACCTCGCGCGCGGTGGCGATCGCCTCCGCCAACCCGGGCCGCGACATCTCGCGGCTGGCGGGCAGCGAGGAGGTCGACCTGGTGCTGCTCGACGGCCGCCGCCCGCTGCTCGGCGACGGGATCCCGCGGGAGGACGTCGGCGCCGTGCTGCAGTCGGCGCCGTGCGACGTCGCCGTGCTGGTGGCCCGCGAGGGCGCGCAGGTCGCGCTGAGGGCAGGGTCGCTGGTGATGGTGCCGTTCGGCGGCGCCGAGCACGACTGGGCGGCGCTCGAGCTCGGCGCCTGGCTGTGCGCATCGACTGGCGCCTCGCTGGAGCTGCTCGGCCCCTCGGGGCGCAGCGCCGACGGCAAGGACTCCTCGCACATGCTGGCCAGCGCCGCGCTGCTGGTCCAGCAGTACGCCGGCGTCGCCGCGAAGGGAACGGTCGCCGAGCCCGGGCGCGAGGGAATCGGCGCCGCCGCCTCGCGCGCCTCCCTGCTCGTCGTCGGGCTCTCGGAGCGCTGGCGCAAGGAGGGCCTCGGCGAGGTGCGCCGCGAGATCGCCCGCTCGGCGCCCGCCCCGATCGTGTTCGTCCGCCGCGGCGAGCGCCCCGGCGCGCTGGCCCCGGCCACGGACGCCACCCGCTTCGCCTGGTCCTCGGCCGGAGTCGGGGCGCCGCGCGACTTCAGCCGGGCGTTCAGCCGCGCGTTCAGCGCCATCAATCTGGCGGGGCTGGGCACGCCGCCGCCGCCGGGCACGGATCCCGCGGCGCGCTCCGCTCCGCCGGCGCCGCCCCCTGGGACCGGCGAGCCCCCGGATCGCTGAGCCGGGCGTGGCGGTCTCGCCGCTGAGGATCGCGATCGCCGACGATCACGCGGTCGTGCGCGAGGGCCTGCGGCTGCTGCTCGAGGCCGAGCCCGACCTCGAGGTGGTGGGGGAGGCCAGCGACCTGCCGGCCTGCGTCGAATTGCTGCGGGCGCGGCGCCCGTCGGTGCTGGTGCTCGACCTGCACATGCGCAACGAGCTCAGCCTCGGCGCGCTGGCCGGGCTACGCGCCGTCTCGCTGGACACCGCGGTGGTGATCCAGACGATGGAGGACGCCCCGGCGTTCGTCCAGCCGGCGTGGGCGGCGGGGGCGTCCGGCCTCCGCGATCGTGACCTCGAGCGCGTCGCGGCGGATCACGATCGCATCGATCGCGCCGAGGTACTCCAGCAGCGTGACTTGCGCGCCGCGGTGCCCGAGGTCGAGCTTCGTCAGCCATGCGCGATGCGCGACCGTCCACGCGCTGGCAGTGTCGTCGTAGCGAACGTCATGATGGAGCAGCAGCTTGCTCAGTCGTTGCCGGGCGCGCATCAGGTCACCGCGGACGGCCTCCCGGGCGCGCACCACGTCACGCAGCGCCTCCTCCTCGCCCGTCGGGACCCGGACTGGGTGCAGGCTGTCGATCATCAACAGGCGCAGGACCCGCTCGGCGTCACCGGGTAGGCCGGGCACATTGCTGTGCCCGGCCCCCCTCAGAACCGGACGAGCACCTTTCAATGCATCCGGCTCAAGCAAGCCCCGAAGGGTCGCTGGCGGGCAGAAGCGCTGGTCCATTGCCTCGGTAGGCGTTGGGCTG
>JBBSFX010000023.1:0-44896 GCA_038254735.1 Solirubrobacterales bacterium | reverse complement strand
GTGGGATGGTCCGGCGAGTGGCTGGGCGTGTCTGGTGGGTGGCGGCGAACCAAGTCGTACTGGTGGTCCGACGGGTTCGCCGCCGCCCGCCAGGCGCGTCCAGACGCCGTCGGAACGCCCAATAATTTGTTCGTGGGTCCTAGGGCTAGGAGCCGCTACTGGACCTCGTGTGAGCCGCCTTGCCCGCCGACCGCCTCGACCGGACGGGCAGTTTGACCGGGGTGGTGTGCATGGCCCGCAGCCGGACCTCCTTCCACGACATCCCCTCCTTGACCAGCGCGGGCATCCCCATCAGGACCGCCGTCAGCACCTCGACGGCCTGGAGGATCACCCCGTAGGCGACGCCCTCGACGTAGCCGATGTGCCAGCCCGAATGGAGCACCGCCACGCACGCCGCCTGGAACACCCCGAGGTTGGCCGGCGTGGCCGGCAGGACCGCGGTGACGTTGACCGCGAACAGCACCGCCGCCGCCGTCACGAAGTCGGTGCCGTGCCCCAGCCGCAGCGCCTGGATGAGGATGTAGCAGGACAGGCACTGAAGCGCCCAGGCGGCGAGCTGGGCGATCGTCGCCTCGGCGGCAAGCCGGGGGTGGCGGAACACGTTCAGGCCGGCGCGGACGCGCACCAGGGCGCGACGCGCCTGGGCCGCGAGCCCGACCAGGCGGGAGAAGCGCGAGGCGCCGCCGAAGCGCAGCAGGATTGGCGCGAGCACGATCGCCCCGAGCAACAGCGCCGGCGCGATCGCCACGATGAGCAGCGCGTTCTCGTGACCGCTGAAGATGTCCACCGAGGACAGCACGACCGCGCCGAGGATGGTCAGCGCGAGGAGGTTCATCAGCGTCTGCGAGACGATCGTGCCGAGCACGATCGGCAGGTTCTCCCGCGGCCGCCCGGTGCGCCGGGCGACGACCAGCGCGCGTGAGGGCTCGCCGAGGCGGGCCGGCAGCGTCGAGGACATCAGCACGCCGATGAAGATCCCCTGCATGGCATCGGCCATCCGAATCGCGGTGCGTGGCATCGCCGCCTGGAGGACCGCCCGCCATGACACCGCCCGCATCGCCATCGCGCTGCACATGACGACCACCCCGAGGACGACGAGCGAGGGACTCGAGTTGATCAGGGCGCTGCCGATGTTGCCGAAGCCGATGTGCCGGAGCCCGAAAAAGGCGAGGACGACGCCGCCGAACAGGATGACGAGCATCGCCAGCCGCCGAGCGATTCCCAGCGCACGGCGCCGGGCGCTGATCACCGGCCCGCGCTCGAGGCTCGGCAGCCGCCGGGCGGGGGCGCGCGGCTTGAGGTCGGCCGAGCGCGCGCCGACCGCCACCGCGAGCCGCTGAGGTACCGTCGCCGGGGCCGGCGTGGCGATCGCGTCGCGGTAGGCGTCCATCACCTCGGCGGCGACCCGCGGCCAGGCGAAGCGCTCGACGTCGGCGGCGGCGTTGCGGGCCAGCATCGCCCGGCGGCCCGGCTCGTCGTAGAGGTCGCGCAGCGCCTCGGCCAGCGCCTGGGCGTCGCCGGCCGGGACGAGCACGCCGTCGTGGCCGTCGCGGACGACGTCGCGGTAGCCGGCGATGTCGGAGGCGATCACCGGGGTTCCGGCGGCGAACGCCTCGGTCAGCACCATCCCGAAGCTCTCGCCGCCCAGCGACGGCGCGCACAGCACGTCGGCCTGCTCGAGCTCGGCGTGCTTGGTCGCGTCGTCGACCTTGCCGAGCACGCGCACGCCGCGGCCGTCGAGCATCAGCGGTCCGAGCTCCTCGGCCGAGGGGCCGATCACGGTCAGCTCGCTGGGGACGTGCTCGCGCAGCGCCTCGAACGCGCGCAGCAGCAGCGGCAGCCCCTTGCGCTCGACCGACTGGCCGACGAACACGATCCGCAGCGGCGCGTCGGCGCCGCGATGCCGCCCGCCGGCCCGCCCGCCGGCCTGCGCCCGCGCGGCCGCCCGGGCCAGGCGCTCGGGATCGACCTCGACGCCGTTGGGGATCACCCGGTAGTGGCCGCCGAACCAGCGCCGGCCGGTCCACGCCGCCGCCTCGGAGACGGCAATCCGCACGTGCAGGCGGTTGAGCACGCGGCGGGCGCCGATCGCGGTGGCGATCCCGTTGGGCAGCCGCTTGACCGAGTAGGAGTGGAAGGTGCCGACCAGCGGCAGCCGCGTCCAGTCGGCGGCGACCCAGCCGATCACCGGGACGATCGGCTCGTGGATGTGGACGACGTCGTAGCCCCCGCTCCGCAGCTCGCGGTGCATCGCCGCCACGCCGTGCGGCGTGAGCGACAGGTTAGAGACGGCGCCGTTGGCCTTGAAGCCGACAGTGCGCCCCAGCGAGACCAGGTAGTCGGGCGCGCTCACCGGCGCGGGCTCGGCCCCGCGGTGCATCACCGCGGCGGCGCGGTCGGGCGGATCGAACGGCGCGAGTACGCGCACGTGGTGGCCCTCGGCGAGGAAGTGCTCGGCCAGCGCCTCGATGTGCCTGGTGACGCCGCCCGGATAGGTCCACGAGTACGGCGACACGAGCGCGATGCGCATGCCTGACATGGTATCGGGTAGCCGGCCGGCCGCCGGGGAGTCAGCCGGGGCTCACGGCGGGCCCCCGTATCATCGATCGGCGATGCCGACGCGGCACTTCGTCAAGTACACGTTCCTGAAGGTCGACCCCGCTTGGCGCCGGCTCGACCGCGGCGTGCGGGCGCGCGACAAGCAGGAGTTCGTGGCGGCCTGCGAGGATTTCGCCGACGGCCACCTGCTGCGGGCGTTCTCGCTCGTCGGGACCCGCGGCGACGCTGAGCTGATGCTCCTCAGCCAGGCCCGCAGCCTCGACCGCATCCACGAGTTCCACGTCGTGCTGGCTCAGAGCGGGCTGATGAAGTGGTGCACGGTGCCGTATTCGTTCCTGGCCATGACCAAGCCCTCGGAGTACTCGGACGAATCTCGGCTGGAGGTTCGGCCCGCCCATGGCAAGTTCCTGTTTGTCTACCCGTTCGTGAAGACGCGAAGCTGGTACGCGCTGCCGGCCGACGAACGGTGGCGGATCATGCAGGAGCACATCCGCGTCGGGCGCGAGTTCCCGTCGGTCGACCTCAACACGAGCTACTCGTTCGGGCTCGACGACCAGGAGTTCGTCGTCGCCTTCGAGACCGACGAGCCGAGCGACTTCCTGGACCTGGTGCAGAAGCTCCGCACCACCGAGTCGAGCGCCTACACGCTGCGCGACACGCCGACCTTCACCTGCGTCTCGAGCTCGGTCGAGCGCGCGCTCGGCGCGCTCGACGGGGAGCCGCTCGGATTCGTCGCTCCGTCGCTGTCCTGAGGCCGGCTCGGCCGTGAGCCTCCGCCGCCCGCCGACCCCCAGGGCCGTGACCGAGCTCCGGAAGCGCGACCCGATCATGCGGGCGATCATCGACGAGGTCGGGGGCTTTGACGGGCTCGGCGACCGCACCGCCGGCGGGCGGGCGGGCCTCGATCACTACGGCGCGCTGGTGCGCTCGATCGTCGGCCAGCAGCTCTCGACCACGGCCGCGCGGGCGATCTTCGGGCGCCTCACCGAACGCTACGGCGCCCGCACCCCGACCCCGGCCGAGGTGCTGGCCGACGATCCCGAGGAGCTGCGAGCGGCGGCGGGGCTGTCGCGGGCCAAGGTCACCTTCCTGCGCTCGCTGGCCGAGCACGTGGTCGAGGGCTCGCTCGATCTCGAGCGCCTCGACGA
This sequence comes from Solirubrobacterales bacterium, assembly GCA_038254735.1. Taxonomy (GTDB): domain Bacteria; phylum Actinomycetota; class Thermoleophilia; order Solirubrobacterales; family Solirubrobacteraceae; genus Palsa-465. Next base: position 41,189 of record JBBSFX010000023.1, on the reverse strand, counting down.
CCTCCCCGACGAGGCGGTGATCGCCGAGCTGGTGGCGGTCAAGGGGATCGGCGCCTGGAGCGCCCACATGTTCCTGATGTTCCACCTCCAGCGCCCCGACGTGCTGCCGGTCGGGGACCTGGGGATACGCAAGGCGGCCATGAGGGCGTACGGCCTCGAGGCGCTGCCGGCCCCGCAAACACTGGAGATTCTCGCCGAGCCGTGGCGCCCGCACCGCACCCTGGCATCGCTGTTCCTATGGCAGTCGCTGAGCGCGACCCCCGTGTGAGCGCCGGAGGGCGGCTAAACCGCGGAGACTTCTTCCTCGTCCGCGACGCGGAACGAGGATCCGCAGCCGCAGGCCGCGATCACGTTGGGATTGGCGACCTTGAAGCCCGCGCCCTGGAGCCCGTCGACGAAGTCGATGACCGAACCGTGCACGTAGGGCAGGCTCGGCCGGTCGACGAGGAGGCGGATGCCCTTGTCCTCGAACACGGTGTCGTCGTCGTGCTGGTCGTCGAAGGCGAGCGCGTACTGGAAGCCCGAGCAGCCTCCCCCGCGGACGCCGACGCGCAGCCCGGCGGTTTCGGTGACGGTCGCCTGCGAGGACAGGAACTCGCGAACCTTCTCGGCGCCTTTATCGGTGAGAGTAATCATTGCTTCACGAAGTATAGCGATGTGGCGAGGCTCGCTACGCTGTATCGGAGATGGTAAGCCAAGACGAGTTGAAACAGCGGATCGAGGCGGGCATCCCCGGCTCGCGCGCCGAGGTCTCGGGCGACGGCCACCACTTCAACGCGGTCGTCGCCTCGCCCGCGTTCGCGGGCCTCAGCCGGATTGCCCAGCACAAGCTGGTCCACGACGTGTTCGGCTCCGAGCTGGGCGACCGCATTCACGCACTATCGATCCGGACCCAGGTTCCCGACACGGAGGAAAGCCGATGAGCGAGCAAGCCAGCAACCCGATGCGTGACGCGATCGCCGGCGCGATCGCCGAGAACCCCGTCATGCTGTTCATGAAGGGCACCCCCGAGGCGCCCGCCTGCGGCTTCTCGGCTCGAACGGTGGCGATGCTCCAGGCCCTCGACAAGCCGTTCGCGGCCGTCGACGTCCTCCCCGACCCGCGCATCCGCCAGGAGCTCTCCTCGCTGTCCGGCTGGCCGACCGTCCCGCAACTGTTCGTCGACGGCGAGCTGGTCGGCGGCTGCGACATCGTCACCGAGATGTACGAGTCCGGCGAGCTGGCCGCGGCGCTCGGCGTCGAGGCCGCCGCAGACGACGCCCAGCCGCCCGAGGACGGCCCCATCGAGTCGGCGCCGCTGACGATCGAGAACCGGCTCTAGCCGCCGGCTCGAGAGCCGGCTCCGCCGCCCGCGGGCGCACCGCGCTTGTCCCGGCCGAGGCCTGCGCCCGCGGTGCCGGGCGCCGTGGTGGCGCTCCGCTACGAGGCCGGCACACTGTGGGCGCTCGATCAGACGCGGCTCCCGTGGGAGGAGCGCGAGCTCCCGCTGCGCAGCGCGGCGCAGGTCGCCGAGGCGATCCGGTGCCTGGCGATCCGCGGCGCGCCGCTGATCGGCGTCGCGGGCGCCTACGGCGTCGCGATCGCCGCGGCCCAGGAGACGCGGGCGGCGATCGAGTCGGCGTCGGCGCTGCTCGCGGCCGCCCGGCCGACCGCCGTCAACCACCCGCGGGCGGTCGCCCGCGTGCGGGCGGCGGGGCTGGCGGCGGCTGACGGGGAGCTCGCGGCGGCGGCGCTCGCCGAGGCCGAGCTGATCCACGCCGAGGAGATCGCCGCCAGCGCCGCCGGCGCCCGCCACGGGGCCGACCTGCTGGCCGGCGCCCGGCGGCTGCTGACGCACTGCAACACCGGCGCGCTCGCCGCACCCGGTCGCGGCACGGCGCTGGCGGCGGTCGCCGAGCTGGCGGCGCGGGGCGGGGTCGAGCTCGTGATCGCCACCGAGTCGCGACCGCTGCTCCAGGGCGCCCGCCTGACCGTCTACGAGCTGGCCCGGCTGGCGATCGACCACGAGCTCGTCGTCGACTCGGCGGCGGCGGGGCTGATCGCCCGCGGCGAGGTCGACGCCGTGATCGTCGGCTGCGACCGCGTGGCGGCCAACGGCGACGTCGCCAACAAGGTCGGCACCTACCCGCTGGCGCTCGCCGCGCGGGCGGCGGGGATCCCGTTCGTGGTCGTCGGGCCGAGCTCGACGATCGACCCCGAGTGCCCGTCGGGCGCGGCGATCGAGATCGAGGAGCGCGACGCCGACGAGGTCCGGCTGATCGCCGGCCGGAGCCTGACCCTGCCGGGCACGCGCTGCCGCAACCCGGCCTTCGACGTCACACCGGCGGATCTGCTCACCGCGCTGGTCACCGAGCGCGGCGTGGCGCGGCCGGTCGACGGCGCCGCGATCGGCGCCTTGCTCGGCCGGCCGCGGCCCGAGACCGCCGGGGCTCCCCTCGGCCGATGAGGGCGGCGCGCTCGCTCGGGCCGGACGGGGTGCGGGTCGAGGAGCTCCCGGACCCCGTCCCCGGCCTCGGCGAGGTCGTCGGCGAGGTGCTCAAGCTGGTGATCGCTCCTGGTCTGCGGGCAGGCGTGACGGGCGATGGTCGAGGTACTCGGTGATCCTCCGCGAGTCGCAGATCACCTGAGCGTCGATCACCAGCACGGGCACGCGCCGCTGCCCGGTCAGCGCCTGCACGTCGGGCCGACGCGAGCGCCGCTGGGGCTGAATCACCTCGTCGAACTCGATCCCGTCGTGCTTCAGCGCCCGTGCGACCTTGCCGCATGGGCACAGCCAGTCGGTCGGGCTGGTGCAGCGGTACAGGGTCGTCATCGGGGTTGACGATACTTAGCCCAGCCCCAGCAGCCGCAGCGAACCGCCGGCGACGCGCAGCGCCAGCGGCTGGCGGGCCCCGGGCGGCGCCAGCGTGTCGCCGTCGCGCTCGCGATACCAGGCGATCGTCGCCTCCAGGCAGTCCTCGTGCGGCGAAGTGCTCCAGCCCAGCTCGCGCTTGGCCCGGCGGCTGGTGAACGCCCACCGCAGCGAGGCCGCCTGGACCTCGACCGGGCTCGGGAGCCCGGGCAGTGCCAGCTGGTCCCCGGTGCGGACCAGCGCCCGCGCGGCCGCCACCGGCAGCCTGACGCTCGGCGGCTGCACCCCGGAGAGCCGGCCGAGGTCGGCGAACAGCCGGTCGATGGTGAAGTTGCGGTTGCCGAGGATGTAGCGCTCGCCGGGCACGCCGCGCTCGTCGGCGAGCAGGTGCCCGCGGGCGACGTCCTCGACGCCGACCACGTTGAGCGTGCCGTCGACGTAGGCGGGGATCTGGCGACGCAGGAAGCGGCGCACGAACGCCGTCGAGGAGCGGGCCGGGTCGCCGGGGCCGAGCACGTGGCCGGGGTTCACGATCACCACCGGCAGCCCGCGCGCCACCAGCCGCATCGCCACCAGCTCGGCCTCGTGCTTGGCATCGAGGTAGGGGATCCGGTGCCGGCCGCCGTCCCACAGGTTGCGCTCGTCGGCCACCGTGTCGCCCGGGGCGGGGCCGATCGCGGCCACCGACGAGGTCAGCACGACGCGCTCGATGCTCGCGCGGAGCGCCTCCTCGAGCACGATCCGGGCGCCCTCGACGTTGACCGCGAAGGTGGGGGCGCGGGGGGCGGCCAGGTCGGTCGAGCCGGCCAGGTGGAAGACCCGCTCGACGCCCTGCATCGCCCGGCGGATCGACCGCCGGTCGCGGATGTCGGCGAAGCGGGTGCGGACGCCGAGATGCACGAGCTCGTCGACGCTCGAGCTGGGGCGGACGGTGGCCACCACCTCGTCGCCGCGCTCGACGAGCAGTCGGCAGACGTGGGAGCCGATGAAGCCCGTGGCGCCGGTGATCAGCGTGACCGCCATCGTGGTGATTCTGACGCGTGGTGGCGCGGCCCGGGTCCGGATGCGCCGGCCCCGGGCGCAAGCGCCCGGCTCCGATGCGCTGCTAGGGTGCCGCCGGTCCATGGCCGTCGCCGTCGTCTCCGACACCTGCCACTACCTGCCCGCGTCGCTGCTCGCCGAGCAGGGGATCCGGCAGGTCAGCCTGTATGTCCACGTACAGGGCGAGATCCGGCGCGAGTCGGAGATCGAGGACTACACCGACTACTACGAGCGCCTGCGCGACATGCGCTCGCTGCCCACCACCTCGCAGCCCTCGATCGGCGACTTCCTCGCCGTCTACGAGCCGCTGCTCGCGACGGGACATGAGATCGTCTCGGTCCACCTGGCCGGGGGGATGTCCGGCACCGTCGGCTCGGCCGAGCAGGCGCGCGCCTCGCTCGGCGAGCGGGCCGAGCGCGTGCACGTGATCGACTCGCGCAGCGCCTGCGGCGGACAGGGCCTGGTCGTGCTGGCGGCCGCCGCGGCGGCCGGGGCGGGCTGGGACGGCGCCGCCGTCACCGCGCACGCCGAGTCGGCCCGCGCGGCCCTGAAGATGTGGTTCGCGATCGACACGCTCGAGTACCTGCGGCGCGGCGGCCGGATCGCCGGAGCGCAGGCGTGGATGGCCTCGGCGCTGAAGATCAAGCCGATCCTCACCGTCGAGTCGGAGATCACGCCGGTGGAGCGGGTGCGGACCTCGCGGCGGGCGTTCGAGAAGATGGTCGAGCTGCTCGCCTCCCGGCACGCCGACGGCGCCGACGCCTACATGGTCCAGCACATCCAGGCGCCCGACGAGGCCGCCGCGCTGGCCGCCCGCGGGCGCGAGATCTTCGGCAAGGACCCCGTGGTGATCAGCGAGATCGGGCCCGTGATCGGCACGCATGTCGGTCCCGGCCTGCTCGGCGCGGGCGGGATCCCCGGATCGCTGCTCGAAGTGGGCTGACGCCGGGCGCGCGTCAGCGCTTGCGCTTACGCTTGCCGCGGCCGAACGCGACCCCGCCGAGCGCGGCAATCCCGCCGCCCAGCATGAATCCCGACACGGCGGCGACCCGAATCAGCTGCTCCTCGTTGCGGCGCAGCTGTGAGCGCCAGTCGGTCAGCACGACGACCTCGGACCGGAGCTTCTCCAGCGAGCTTCCGAGCTCCCGGCGGTTGTGGTCGATCGAGGCCCGGATCTCCTCCGGAGTGCGGGCCATCAGCCCTTTCTTCCTGACCTGGCGGTCACGGTGGCGCGGATCTTCCTGGCCTCGTCGATCGCCATCGTCGGCGTCGGCGCGCCGACGCGGAGCTTGCGCCAGGCGAACAGCGCCGCACCGGCCGACAGCGCCAGCAACACGAGGAAGGTGACGAGGAAGCCGAGCCAGAGATCGCCGGCGCCGTCGATGAAGATCCCGTCCACCACCCACGCGATCGTCAGCAGGAAGAACACCACGGCGAAGATCCCGAACACCGCCCCGGCGGCGATCGCTGCGGCGCCCGCCGCGACGCCCTTGACCTTCTCGGTCATCTCGGCCTTGGCGAGCTCGATCTCGTCCCTGACCAGCGCGCTGACGCGCTCGGAGATGTCGGTCAGCGCAGCGGCGAGCTTTTCGTTTCCGTTGCTATCGGGCAAGGCGCTTGAGGACCTGGGCGAGGATGAAGCCGCCGAGAAAGGCGGCGCCGATGGCCGCCTCGGGCCGGGTGCGCAGCAGGGTCGTGACCTGCTCGGGGCCGGTGCGCAGCAAGGTCGTGACCTGCTCGGGGCCGGTGCGCAGCAAGGTCGTGACCTGCTCGGGGCCGGTGCGCAGCAAGGTCGTGACCTGCTCGGGGCCGGTGCGCAGCAAGGTCGTGACCTGCTCGAGGCGGGTGCGCAGCAGCGTCGTGACCTGCTCGATCGGGGTCTGCGAGGTCCCCCCGCCGGTCGGCGGGGGCGGTGGAGGTGGAGGTGGAGTCGGCCGAGGCGGCTCGGGGGCGAGCGCCGGCACCGACTCCGGTGCCGGCGCGGGCGCGGGCGCGGGCGCGGGCGCGCGCGCGGGCGACGAGGACACGATCGGGGCCGGCTGGAGCTCGCCCTCCGGCGGCGGTGCGGGCGCCCCAGGTGGGGCGTCGGGCTCGCCCGACGGCGCCCGCGCCCAGCTCGGCATCCACGACGCCGGGCTCGGGGTCTCGGGCCGCTCGGCGTCGCCCGCGGACCCGCTGTCGGCTTCGTGGGGCGCTTCGCTCACTCGGGCGGGTCTTCGCCGAACACGCGCTTCCAGATGACCGCGGCGGCCCGGTGCGAGGCGACGCTCGCGAGCGCCCCGATCCCGGCGAGCAGTCCGGACCACATCAGTCGCTTCACCAAAGGGCTTTCGGTCATGAATCGGGATTCAAGCAGACTGGCCCGACATCGCGTCGGAAGCCCGGCTCCGCCCGGCGCCGCGGGCTCAGCGCTCGAGGCCCCCGCAGATGGTGTCGACGATCAGCGACTTGACCCGCGCCAACTCGGCCTCGTCGAGCAGCACGGCCTCGAAGATCCACCCCGTCAGCACCTGCTCGATCGCCCCGTAGAACACCAGCGCGGCGAACTCCGGCGTGATCTCGGTGCGGAACTCGCCCTGGTCCTGGGCGCGGGCGACGATCCCCGCGATCAGGTCGTAGGCATCGCGGATCTTGGCCAGGTGCGTGCGCCCGAAGGTGTTCGCGGCCCGGGTGACCTCGACGATGATCACCTTCATCAGGTCGGGGTCGTGGCGGTAGGATTCGAGGATGAACGAGGCGATCGCTGCGAGCTTCTCCCGCGGCTCACGGCGGGCGGCATCGGCCTCGGCGATCGCCGCCAGCATCACGTCCCAGCGCTCGAGGAACAGCGTGTCGAGGATCTCGTCCTTGGAGGAGAAGTAGTGGTATACGAGCCCGTAGGCGACGCCGGCCTCGTCGGCGATGTCCGACACGCGGCAGGTGTGGAAGCCCTGGCGCGCGAACACCCGGACGGCGGCGTCGAGGATCACCCGGCGCTTGTCGACGGCGGCGGTGGCCATCACGCCGTCCCGGGCGAGACGGCCTCGTAGACGCCCGCGCGGCGGTGCTCCAGCGCGGGCAGCCGGCGGCGGACCTCGCGCAGCACCTCCGCGCGAAGCTCGGCCACGATCGCCGTCTCGGTGTCGGGGGCCGTGGCCAGCACGACCCCCCACGGGTCGGCGATCAGCGAGCGCCCGCCGGAGCGGTGGCCCGGGAGGTAGGCGCCGATCTGGTTGGCGGCGAGCACGAAGCACTGGTTCTCGATCGCGCGCGCCCGCAGCAGCACCTCCCAGTGGTCACGGGTGGTGGCCAGCGTGAAGGCGCTCGGCACCGACAGCAGCTCGGCGCCGCGGGCCGACAGCGTCCGGTAGAGCTCGGGGAAGCGGACGTCGTAGCAGATGCTCATCCCGAGCCGCAGCCCCCCGCGGAGCTCCGAGACCACGACCTCCTCGCCGGCCTGCTGGCGCTCGGACTCGGCGTAGACGACTCCGTCCACCTCAACGTCGAACATATGCAGCTTGCGGTACACGGCGCGCAGCTCGCCCGCGGGATCGACGTGGACGCTCGTGTTGGCGGTCTTCTCCGACCCCTCCAGGCGCTCGACGATCGAGCCGGCGATGAGGTCGATCCCGAGCTCGGCGGCGATCGCCCGCGCCCAGCCGATCGTCGGCCCGTCGAGCGGCTCCGCGGCCGCGCTCATCGCCTCGTCGCCGCCGAGCACGTTCCACTTTTCTGGCAGGATCACCAGCTCGGCGCCGTGCGCGGCGGCGTCGCGCACCAGCCGATCGGCGACCTCGCGGTTTCGGTCGATGTCCTCGGTCGAGTTGAGCTGGACCGCGCCGGCGCGCAACAGTTCCCGTTTCGTTTGATTGACCGGTCAGTCAGGCTGTCATGAAGGATACCCAGCGAGCCTCCGTCCCGATATCGTCCCTTACCGTGGCCCGTTCGGCGGACCGCGGACCGCGGCGCTGGCGGGGCTCGCGCTGCCCGCGCCGGTGTGAGCGAGGAGCACGATTAACGTGGTGACCCCGCCCGCGGCGCCGATCGCGGGACCGAAGTCAGGCTCGGCCCGGAAGGCGTTGTCGATGAGATCGGTGTATCGCGCTGCTGTCGCTGCGGTGGTGTCGCTGGCCGCGCTGGCGGGCGCCTCGCACGCCCGGGCGGGCCAGATCGTCTACGCCCACGGCCACGACCTGTGGGCGATCGGCGACGACGGCAGCGCGCCGCGCCCGCTGCTCAGCGCGGCCCAGGCCGGCGGCCCGATCGGCCTCGCCGCGCCGGGGGACAACGGCATCGGCGTGATCCCGGACGGCAACACGATCGCGCTCGACGTGCGGGTCCCGGCGCCCGACGGCAGCTGCGTGCAGAACTGCCCCGGGCTGTACACGCTGGCCGCCGGGGGCCTGACCCGCCTGTCGGCGCCGACCGCGCGCTGCCCGACCACCGCGCGCTGCGCCAGCCAGCAGGTCGACCCGGCGGTGACGGCCGACGGCCGCGTCGTGTACCTGTCGCTGGCGATGTCGAGCCCGCCCGACTGCGGCGGCGTCTACTGCCTGGACAACGGCGGCTACATCGAGCAGTACTACTCGCGCGCGCTCGACGGGCACGACGCGCCGGCCCTCTGGCCGCTGCCGGCACTCGGCCCGAGCGACCCCGCCGGCGTGCAGCCGGACTTCCACGGCGCGCTGGCCGCCGATCCCGCCGACCCGACCCAGATCGCCTACACCGGCAACTACGTGCAGGGCCAGGACGTCCGCCACAACGGCGGCTGCGGCCCCCAGGGGCTGAGCGACTGCTTCCCGCTCGACGTCGCGGCGAGCTCAGGCGCGGTCAGCCAGATCCGCGTCGATGACGGCTTTTACTACGGCCTCGCCTTCAGCCCCGACGGGTCGCTGGTGGCCGGCCTCGAGACCGGCGACAACAAGGGCATCTGGGTGTATCCGTCCGCGCAGAGCTACACGGCCGCGACCCCGCCGCCCAGCTACGCCTTCGCGCTGGCCGACCCAGCGACCGCCGCGTCGGGCGCGGGTCCCCTGTCGCTGGCGTTCAGCGGGCTGACCTTCGCGGACGCGGGCGCGGTGGTGTTCAGCGCCATGAACAACCTCTGGAGCCTGCCGGCCCGCTGCTGGGCGGCTCCGAGCACGACGCCGGCGTGCGCGTTTCCCGCCGACGCCGTGCAGCTGACCCACGACGGCACCGCGGCGGCGCCCGACACACAGCCGGCGTGGACGTCCTCGACGACCCCGATCGCCGCCGACACGACGCCCGCGCCGATTCCGGCGATTCCGCCGATTCCGCCGAAGCCCGCCGACCCGCTCACCGCGGTCGCCGTGTCGCCGCCGACGGCGCGGAGCGGCCGCCCGCCGCAGCTGCGCTTCAGCCTGACCGCGGGGGCCGGCGTGCGCGTGACGGTGATCCGCCACGTCCCCGCGGCGGGCGGCGGGCCCCGCGCCGGCGCGCACGACGTGGTGGCGAGACGCCTGAGCGTCTCCGGGCAAGCCGGCGTCAACCGCGTGTCCCTGGCCCGGCCGGGCGGCCGGCCGCTGACGCCCGGCCGTTACCGCGCGATCGTCTCCGCCGGCTTCCGGGCCCGCACGGCGAGCTTCACCGTGATCCGCTGATCACTCCTCGCGGGCGGCGCGCTCGCGGCGCAGCGCTTGCACGAGCAGCTTCGAGTGCAGCGCGCCGATCAGATCGCGCAGCGGCGCGGCGCCCGACAGGATCAGCTCGACGGCGCGGTCGGGATCGACCCGGCCGGTCAGGCGCTCGCGCAGCAGCCGGACCTCCTCGTCGACCAGCGGGATGAGCGCGTCGCGATACCGCAGCGTGTCGTAGACGGTGAAGCCGATCGCCTGCTCGTAGCCGCCGGCCCGGAAGCGCGACATCGCCTCGATGATCTCGACGTCGTCGGCGTCGTAGCCTCGGCTCGTCGGGGTCAGCACCCCGATCTCCTCGAGGCGCTCGAGCACGTTGCCGGGCAGGTCGTAGGTCGCGCGCAGCTGCGCCCGCGAGACCCGGCCGCGCTCGGACGCCTCGGTGGCGCGCTCGATGATCCGGTCCTCGAGCTCGATCATCCGCGCCATCCGCTCGGGGTCCTCGGCGATCAGCTCGCGGATCACCCGTAGCGGCATGAAGCGCTCCTCCTGCAGGCGCTTGATCATCCGCAGGCGCTCGACGAACGCCTCCGGGTAGTAGGCCATGTTGCGGCTGGTCCGCTTGACCTCCTCGCCATCGCCGAGCAGTCCTTCGCGCAGGTAGTGCTTGATCGTCCCCGCGCTGATCCCTGAGCGTTCGGCCAGCTCGCTCATCTTCAGCATGGCGCCGTCGGCGGCCGGGTCGGTCCGGCTCGCGCTCATCGGACGGCGGCGGGGATCCCCAGCCGACGGCGGGCCTCGTCGACGGTGGCCGGCCGGCGCCCGACGTCCTGCGCCATCCGCCGGGCCTGGGCGATCAGCTCGCCGTTGGAGCGGGCCACGCGTCCGTCGGGCAGATAGAAGTTGTCCTCCAGCCCGGCCCGGACCGACCCGCCGAGGGTCAGCGCCGCGGCGATCATCGTCCACTGCGAGCGACCGATCCCGATCACCCCCCAGTGGTGGGGCCGGACCTTCGGCCCGGCCTCCGGGAGAACCTGCGGTTCTCCCGGATCGACCGCCAGCAGGTTGTCGGCCATCGCCGCCAGGTTGCGCGCCGTGGCGGGCACGCCGCCGACCACGCCCATCACGAAGTCGGCGTGCAGTGGCGCCTCCAGCAGGCCCATGTCGACGAGCGGCTCGAGCGAGGCCACGTGGCCGATGTCGAAGCACTCGTGCTCGGGCTTGATCCCCAGCCGGCGCATCGCCTCGAGCAGCTCGACGATCTCCTCGAACGGGTTGGCGAACACGAACGAGAACACGAACGCCTTGCGCTTGGCCGAGTACTTGGCGTAGTTGAGCGAGCCCATGTTGAGCGCCGCCACCTCCGGCCGGACGGCCTCGAGGTAGGCCACCCGCTGCTCGACGCCGACCCCGATCGTCCCGGTCGAGAAGTTGATGATCGCCGCCTCCCCCACCTCCTCGACGATCGCGTCGCGGATCGCCCGGAAATCCTCGATCTCGTAGCTCGGGGCGCCGTCCGGCGTGCGCGCGTGGATGTGGATGTGGACGCCACCCTCGTCGACGATCCGCCGGGCCTCGGCGGCGTACTCGGCCGGCGTGTAGGGGATCGCCGGGCACTGGTCGCGGTTGGCCAGCGCGCCGGAGATCGCGCAGGTGATGAGCACCGGGTCCTCAACGCTCATAGCGGCACCACCCGGAGATTTGCGCCAGCAAATCTCCAATGGAATCGGCGCCAGCCGATTGCACTCATACGGGCACCACTCCCGACTTCTTCCAGGGCCGTTCGACCTGCTTGCCGGCGGCCATCTCGAGCGCGCGGCAGATCGTCTCGCGCGTCTCGCGGGGGTCGATCACGTCGTCGATCATGTCGTTGCCCGCGGCCACGTAGACGTCGATGATCTCGCGGAAGCTCTCGATCAGCTGACGCTTGGTGGCCGCCGGGTCCTCGGCCTCCTGCACCTGACGGCGGAAGATGATCTCGACCGCGCCCTCGGCTCCCATCACGCTGATCTCGGCCGACGGCCAGGCGACGATCAGGTCGGGCTCGTAGGCGCGGCCGCACATCACGTAGTAGCCGGCGCCGTAGGCCTTGCGGGTGATCACGGTGATCTTCGGCACCGTCGCGTTGGCGGTGGCGTAGAGCATCTTCGCGCCGTGGCGGATGATCCCGGCCTGCTCGACCTTGGTCCCGACCATGAACCCGGGCACGTCCATCAGGTACACCAGCGGGATCCCATAGGCGTTGCAGAGGTTGATGAAGCGGGCGGCCTTGTCGGCCGAGTCGTTGTCCAGGATGCCCCCGAGCTGCTTGGGTTGGTTGGCGACGATCCCCGCCGGCCGGCCGCCGAAGCGCACGAGGCAAGTGATGATCGTCTTGGCCCACTGCGGCTTGAGGTCGAAGTGCTCGCCGTCGTCGACGATCCGCCGGATCACCTCGTACATGTCGTAGGGCTTGCGGTTGGACTCGGGGAGGACGTCGAGCAGCGCCTCGTCGGCGCGCTCGATCGGGTCGGCGCTCGCGCGCAGCGGCGGCGGCTGCTCGCAGTGGGAGGGGAAGTAGCTCAGGTAGGTCTTGATCGAGGCGATGCACTCGTCGTCGTCGGCCACCTCGAGGTCGCCGACCCCGGACTTGCGGCAGTGCACGCGGCTGCCGCCGAGCTCCTCCTGGGTGACGTCCTCGCCGACCGCGGCGCGGACCAGGTGCGGGCCGGCCAGCGCCATCGAACCGCGGCCGCGGACCATCGGGACGAAGTCGGCCAGGCCGGGGATGTAGGCGGTCCCGGCCGCGCACGGTCCCATCAGCGCCGCCACCTGCGGGATCACCCCGGAGTTGATCACCTCCTCGCGGAACAGGTGGCCGCTGCCGGCGAACAGCGAGCCGACCGCCTCCTGGATCCGCGCGCCGGCCGAGTCGAGCAGCCAGATCAGCGGGATCCGCTTGGTCAGCGCGAGCTCGCGCAGGCGCGTGACCTTGAGCTCACCGGTCATCCCCATCGAGCCTGCCATCACCGTGAAGTCGTAGGCGACCACGGCGGCGAGCCGGCCGTCGACCTTGCCGTAGCCGGTGATCACGCCGTCGGCCGGCGCCTCCCTGCCCTGCATCGAGGCCTGCGAGAAGTGCGGGCGGCCGTGGATGCCCAGCTCGACGAACGTGCCCTCGTCGATCAGCAGCGCGATCCGCTCGCGCGCGGTCAGCTTCTCGCGGGCGTGCTGGGCGTCGATCTTGGCCTGGCCGCCGCCCAGCCTGAGCTGCTCACGGCGGGCGTGCAGGTCCTCGGCCAGCGGGCGCAGCAGGCTCGCGGGGACGGCGTCGGTGGTCATCGTGGCGGGGCTCCGGGTCTCGGCGGCAGGCGCACGCAAGTGAAGAGTGAGAAGTGCTACTGCCCACTCTGCCGGGGCGGGGGCCCCGCGTCAAGTTGCCCGTGGCTGCGCGCCGCCCGTCAAGCGAAGCTCCCCGGGGTGAGGGCCGCGTGCCCGCGACCCCCCCTGAAGCACTTCGCGAGTCATTCCCGGCCGGCAACGGGTCCGCACGACGCGGTCAGCCGCCTACTGCATGCGGAGCGGACCACGACCCGTGCTGCGCGATCGGGGCCGGACCGCCGCGGTACTCTGCTGCGATGAGGAGCCCGACGGTACCGGGAGGCAGGCGCCGCCGCGAGCGCCGTCGTGCCGCGCCGGCGCGTCTCCGCGCGGCGCTGACGGTGCTGCGTCTGGCAGGGGTATCGAGCGGCGGTGGCGCGAGCGGCGACCGCGCCAGGCACGAGGCCGCCGGCGCTCCCACGGCGGCTGCGACGCCTCCGGCCACGGCCAACCGCGACGAGCGCACCGCTCCGGTCGCGCCCGCTGCTGCGGACGTGCGCTGCGATGGTCCGTTGGATCGCCAGATACCGGCGGTCCAGATCTCGGCCGTTCACTCCGATCCCGTACGCGTGCCCGACAAGAGCTCGACGGCCACCGCGTGCCCGGATTCGTGGTGTCCGGAGTCAACATCCCGGCACAGCGGATCCCGGCTCAGTGCGTGCGTGTCGATGATGCTCCGGCCGGCTGCTTCGGTGCCGTGACGATCCCTGCGGTCAACATCCCGGCAACCTCGATCCCGGCAGCCACGATCCGGGGCGTGGACATTCCCGGTGCCACCGAGCCCGCCGTCCACGAGGATGCCGTGGCGCAGCCGGCGATCAGACAGGAGCAGGTGCGGACAGAGGGAGTGTGCGCACAGAAGGTGGCACCCGGCGAAGTGCGCCCGTCGGTCGTGCAATCGTCGACCGTTCGCGCGTCGCTGGTGCGTCCGTCGCTGGTCCGGCCGTCGCTGGTCCGGCCGAGCGTGTGCCTGGACGGCGACTGCATCGGCGCGGTCAGCGTCGCCGCGGTCATCATCAAGTCGGTCGCCATCAATCCGGTCATCATCAATTCGCGGAGTCTCGATTCCAAGGTTCTTCCTGAGGTAACGTCGAGGTGCGTGCGCGTGCTGAGCGATCGCAGGACCACCGTGTACGACGTCTGCGCAGATGTGCTTTTCGCCTTCAATCGCGCGGCGATCAGGCCCGCCGCGGAACGTGTTCTGCGCCAAGTCGCCGACTCGCTGGCCAAGCGCTCCGCGGGAGGCCACATCCTGATCGAAGGACACACCGACTCGACCGGCTCGCCGGACTACAACAAGCGCCTCTCGCTGCGTCGCGCCGAGGCCGTGCGACGCTCGCTGGTCACACACGGACACATCTCCGCCGGTCGGATCACCGTGCGTGGCTACGGCGAAAGTCGTCCGGCGGCCACGAACGCGGACGCATCGGGGCGGGCGCGGAACCGGCGCGTGGTGATCGGCGTGGGATGACGAGCCGCGAGGGTGCCGGCGCCATCGTCGCGTTGCGCTGCGAACCGGACGCGCCGAACGCCTCCGCTGATCTCAATCGCAGCAGGTCGCGGCTGGCACTCCAGGATCTGGCACAGCCGGGGTCGAGTCTCCGGGGGCATCGCAGCCCCGACTCCCACGGACCCTCGGCGTGACAGTCTCCCGCCACGGACCCAAGCAGACGGCTCGGGGTGTAACCAGACCCGGAGCCCCCGGGCGGCGAGGATCCGATTCGCCTCTGGACCCCCCGCGAGCGCTCCCGACCTAGGCTTCCGCGCCATGCCCTACTCCACCCTGCTCTACGACGTCGCCGAACCGGGCGTGGCCACGATCGCCCTGAACCAGCCCGAGACCCGCAACGCGCTGTCGGACCAGCTGCTCGACGACCTGCTGGCGGCGCTGGCGCAGGCGCGCGCCGACGACGCCGTCCGCTGCGTCGTGCTGACCTCGACCCACGACAAGGTGTTCTCGAGCGGCGGCAACCTGGCCGGGTTCGCCGCCGACGCACCGCTGGTCCACAAGCACTTCGGGATCGAGCGGTTCCCGGCGTTGTTCCGCGCCTTCGGCGAGCTCGGCAAGCCGTCGCTGTGCGCCGCGGGCGGGCACGTGCTGGCCGGAGCGCTCGGCGTGGCGCTGGCCTGCGACCTGATCATCGCCAAGGACACCGCACGCTTCGGCACGCCCGAGATCAACGTCGGCGTGTTCCCGTTCATGATCATGGCGCTGATCTACCGCAACGTGGGGCGCAAGAAGACCAACGAGCTGCTGCTGCTCGGCGAGCAGATCTCCGCCGCCGAGGCCGAGCGGATCGGGATCGTCAACCGCGTCGTCCCGGCCGGCGAATTTGATGCCGCGGTGGGCGACTGGGCGGGCCGGCTGGCCGTCAAGTCGCCGGTGATGATGCGCCTCGGCAAGGACGCGATGTTCCGCCAGCAGGACATGGCCTTCGCCGACGCGATCGAGTTCCTGCGCGCGCACCTGACGCTGGCCTTCGCCACCGAGGACATCCAGGAGGGGGTCAAGGCGTTCTTTGAGAAGCGCGCCCCGGAGTGGACGGGGCGCTGACCCGGGCGGATCGAGCGAGCCCGGGAAAGCGGAAAGTAGGAAGCACTACTGTTTACTTTTCCCGGAGGCTGGGCTACGGTCTGGGCGACCTGAACCGAGAGGGAGAGCCCATGGCCACCGCCGACGTCCTCAAGCCCGACTTCGCCGCCCAGCGCAAGCACTTCATCTTCACCGACGAGCACGAGCAGCTGCGCGAGTCGATCCGCCGCTTCGTGCTCAAGGAGCTGACGCCGCACGCGGAGGAGTGGGAGGAGACGACGTTCCCGGACTCGGTGTTCGCGCGGATGGGCGAGCTCGGCTTCCTCGGCCTCGACAAGCCGGTGGAGTACGGCGGTCAGGGCGGCGACTACTACTCGGCGCTGGTGCTGGCCGAGGAGCTGGCGCACTCGCGGTCGGGCGGCTTGGCGATGGGCCTGGCCGTCCAGACTGACATGGCGATGCCGCCGATCCTCGCCTTCGGCACCGAGGAGCAGAAGCAGCAGTGGGCGGTGCCGGCGATCCAGGGCCGGGCGATCCTCAGCCTCGGGATCACCGAGCCCGACGCCGGCTCCGATGTGGCCGGGATCAAGACGCGGGCGGTCCGCGACGGCGCCGGGGGCGACTACGTGATCAACGGCTCGAAGACCTACATCACCAACGGCCACCGCGCCCACGTGATCGTGCTGGTCACCAAGACGGAGCCGGCGGACTCTGAGCGCGAGCTTGCGAGCGGGTTCACGCTGTTCCTGGTCCCGATGGACTCGCCCGGCGTGATCCGCGAGAAGAAGCTCCAGAAGCTCGGGATGCACTCCTCGGACACCGCGCTGCTGGCCTTCCAGGACGTGCGCGTGCCGGCCGGCGCCGTGCTCGGCCAGGTCGGCAAGGGCTTCTACCACATCATGTGGGAGCTCCAGGGCGAGCGGCTGATCGGCGCCGCGGGCTGCGTGGCCGGCGCCCAGCACGTGTTCGACCGCACGCTCGAGTACGCCAAGGAGCGGAGGGCGTTCGGACGCGCAATTGGCCACTTCCAGGTCATCCGCCACAAGTTCGCCGAGATGGCGACAAAGATCGAGACCGCCCGGCAGATGGTCTACACGACCGCGTGGCGCTTCCAGAATGGCGAGTACCCGGTCCGCGAGATCTCCATGGCGAAGCTCCACGCGGCGCGGATCTCGGTCGAGGTGGCCGACGAGTGCATCCAGATCCACGGCGGCGCCGGCTACATGAAGGAGTACGGAATCGAGCGCGCGTGGCGCGACCTGCGGTTGAACCGGATCGGCGCGGGGACCGACGAGATCATGCTCGACGTGATCGGCCGTTCCTACGGGGTGTAGTGGCTCCGCTGTCGGAGCAGGCCGGCTCGGAAGCTGCCCGTCGCTCCGGCTGCTATGCCCCGCAGGTTGCGCCCCGGTCCGAGCGCGCACCGGGCGTGGCGGTCACCAACCCGGGGTCGTCGGCGACGCTGCCGAGCACTTCGGCGAGCCGCTCTGAGGCTCTCGCCCACGAGTAGCGCTCGCGTACCACGGCGCGGGCGAGCTCGCCCCGCCGCTCGCGCTCGTGCCGATTGCACGCGACCTCGGTCAGGGCCGCGACCAGTGCCGGCTCGTCGCCCGGCTCGACGAGCCAGCCGGTCTGCCCGTCGCTGATGATCGCCTCCGGCCCGAGCGAGCGAGTGGCCACCGCCGGCAACCCGCAGGCCATGCCCTCGATGATGACCTGGCCGAACTGCTCGCACTCGGAGGTCAGGACGACCGCCTCCGCCGCCGAGAGGAACTCGGGCAGCTCCGCGTGGGTGTGCCAACCGGCGAGAAACACCTGGGGGACTCCGAGGCGGGCGACGAGCCGGGCCGGGTGCTCGCCCTCCCACTCGCCGGGGTGGCCCCCGACGAGCACGAGCCCGGCGGCGGGCTCGAGCCGTTCCTGAACGCGCCCGAACGCCGTGATCAGCCGATCGAGTCGCTTGACCGCGGTGAAACGCCCGACGTAGAGCAGCACGACGCCCGCCGCCAGCCGCCTCACGTCGGCGTCGCGGTAGCGCGCGCTCCCCGGCGGCTCGCCCGGCAGCGAGCCTCGGGGCTGCTGGACCAGCACCCGGCGCCAGAAGGCCTCGCGGTGGACCCGCCGTGGCTGAAACCGCTCGAGATCGACGCCGTTGGCGACCGTCACGAACCGCTCCCGCGGCACCCGCAGCAGCGACCCGGCTCGCTCGACGGCGCCCGGGGCGACGACGAGCCGCGCGCACTGCTGCGCCCAGCGTCGCATCCTCCGGGCCCAGGCCCCGGCGTGCTCCCAGGGGGGCGGATCGGGACCGGCGATCCGCTCGAGCATCAGCAGCTCGGTGCCGTGCAGATGGCCGATGATCGGGACCTCGGGCGCGATTCGGGCCGCCGCCTCATTGATCGGCGTCAGGTGGTGCAGGTGCAGGACGTCGGCCTCGCCTGCCCCGGCGCGCCTGAGCTCGCGCGCCCAGGCCGCTACCTGGAGCTCGTATTCGTCATCGTCGAGGGCGGCGAAGACCCGGTCGGGCGCGCCGTCGCGATCCTCGAAGGACGGGTGCATCGGGGCGTTCCCGGGGCCGGCGTCGAACCGCTGCGGCGCCGCGCTCGCGAGCGCAGCATCGAAATCGACCGCCCGAACCCAGTCGCCGTAGAACGATCGCGCGTCTCCGTGGACACCGTGATCGCGCCGCGAACCGGCCACCAGCGTCACCTCCCAGCCGTGATCGCGCAGACCGGAGACGAGCGCGCGCGCGGCGTGGGCCGATCCACCGCGCGGTGAGAACAGAATGGCGGAGAGAACACGGGGCATCGGGACCGATGCCGAGTATGACCATCGTGTGAACGCCGTGGGTTTCGGGCCCGGCGGGCGGTGGCCCGCGCCCCGGGCAGGTGTGGGCGTCCGAGCGCACCTCCGCCGCCGGGCGGCTGACCCGGCCCGGTCTACCGCGGGTCGAACACGATCGCGGTGACGATCGGGCGACCCTCGAGCAGGTCGGCGCCGTGCACCTCCCGCGGGCGGTTGCGCACCCGCCCGGCATGGACCAGCGACGCCGAACCGCCGCCGTCCAGGTTCAGCGCGTCGCTCGCGCCCAGCTCGACGAGCGCACCGGCGAGCTCGCCCAGGGTCAGACCGGCGTCCTGGCGCGTGCGCCCGTCGCACGCCACCGCCAGCACCCGGTCGCCGGCGATCGCCAGGCCCGCGCGCGGATAGCGCCCGTCGGTGATGTCCGAGTCGAACTGGTGGGCGGCCGCCGAGAATCCCTCCCGGTCCTCCCCGTCGACGTACACACTCCCGCCGCCGGCGACGAGCAGCGGGCCGGCCTGGAGGAGATCCCCGGCCTCCGAGCCGGCGAGCCGGTCCCGTCCGGCGATCCGAAGCCCGTCCGGTGCGGCATGCACGCACGCGCGCACATCGCCCCACGGCGGCTGAAACGCCACTGAGGGCCGGATCGAACCACGCACGCGGAGATGCCCGAGCGGCGTGCCCTGCGAGCGCACGAAGAAGCCGCCGACGACCGCGTCGCGAACCCCGTTTCCCTGGCACCAGCGCACGAGCGGAGCCGGATCGTCGAGCACCACCACGCGTGCGCTCACGATCCGCTGGTCGTAGCTGGCGATGTGCAGCGTCGTCCGCGCGCCGTCCCCCAGCCTGACCCGGATGCGGCTGTACCGCGAGCGCCGCCGCGCCAGCAGCTCGACGGGTCGGAGGCGACGTGCCGGTAGCGAATTCGAGCTCATGACGGGCAGCGCGGACCTTGATCGGGGGCCGGACAGAACCCATTACACCAGCCGGTCCCGACCGATCGTGCATTTGGCGCGGCGGTGCGCCGCAGCCGGGCCCCACCACCGCGATCGGACCCGTCGCGGGCGAGCGGACGTGCCGTGAGCGGGCACTTCGCAGGAAAGGCTCCATCAGCGAGCGTTTCCTGCGAAGACCCCGGCGAAGACCCCGGCGAAGACCCCCGAGCGGCCCACTAAGGGCCAGCCACTCGCCAGATTCGAGCGCCAATTCCTGCTCGTGCCCTAAGATCCGCCTCGCGTGGAGACCGTCCGCGGACAGCTGCTGATCGCCGGGCCGACGCTGAGGGACCCGAACTTCTGGCGCACGGTGGTGCTGATCGTCGAACACACCGATGAGGGCGCGCTCGGGCTAGTGCTCAACCGCCCCTCCGAGACCACCGTCGCCGAGGCGGTGCCGCAGCTCGAGGAGGTCCTCGGCACCGAAGACGACGTCTACATCGGCGGCCCCGTGCAGCCTTCGGGGGTGATCGTGCTGGCCCGCTTCGAGGACCCCGGCGAGGCGGCGCTGCTCGCCTTCGAGGACGTCGGCGTACTCGGGGGGGGTGAGCGCGAGGGCGCCCCGCTGGCCGGCGTGCGCCGCGGCCGGGCGTTTGTCGGCCACGCCGGCTGGGGTCCCGGCCAGCTCGATTCAGAGCTCGAGCGCGGCGACTGGATCCTCGAGCCGGCCGTCCTCACCGACGCGTTCTGCGCCGCGCCGCTCGAGCTGTGGGGCGCCGTGCTGACCCGCAAGGGCGGCAGCTACGCGCTGATCGCGCGCATGCCGGCCGACCCGTCGCTGAACTGAGACGCGGCGGTCCGAGCGACAATGAATCGGGCGATCGAGGAGAGCGAGGCAGAATGAAGGTGATCAAGCCCGGCGGCGACCGCGACATGCCGCGCGGCGTGCTCGGCGGCGCCGAGATCTCGCCGGCCACCGCCGGCGCGGTGCGGCTGTACATGGGCGTGTTCCGCGTCCCGCCAGGCTCGCGGTCGCGCGCCCACTACCACGCCGACTGCGAGAGCGCCGTGTACATGATCGCGGGCCGGCTGCTGGTGCGCTGGGGCGAGAAGCTCGAGCAGGAGCTGACGCTCGAGCCCGGCGACCTCGTCTACGTGCCGCCGCGCGAGACCCACCGGCTGGAGAACCTGTCGGCCACCGAGCCCGCCGAGTACGTGGTCTCCCGCGACTCGCCCCACGAGGACGCGGTCGTGGTGCCGTGGGCCGAGGACGGCACCGTCGCCTGAGCCCCGCGCGCCGCCGACGCCGGCGAGCACCGCGGCCTTGCTGCGAGTATTGCGTGCCCAGGCGCCGACCGAACTGTCGAACTCGGCAGCGTCTCGAGCTGGCCGGTGTCGAGGGGAGCCGGGCCCAAGGGACCGCGCGTCGCATCGCCTCCAAGAGATGGGGCGACGACTTCCAGGCGGGCCGCTCTCGGTTTCCCGCGGCTTACTATTTGACGATCGTAAACGTCAGCTTCCGCGGCTTGGAGCGCTGGTGGGCGGCGTTTGTCGCCGTGATAATGAGCGTGTATTTGCCCGGCTTGAGGGTGTGGAAGCGCGTGATCCGTCCGTCGAAGAAAACCTTGTGCTTGCCGGGACGGCCGGTGAAGGAGAGGACCCCCCGTATCACGAGCCGGCTGCAGATGCGCTTGCCGAGATTCTTGTTGGTCTGGGCGACGCACTTTCCCTTGACTTTGCGTCCGCGCTGCTGTTGCGTGAACGTGAAGCGGATCTTCGCACGCTCGTTGAGGGTGAACGAGTATCTCGTGCCGACCGACGTCCTCGCCGCGGTAAACCGCACCAACTTCTTGCCCAGTGCCCACCGCGCCCTTGATTGGCTCACGCGTGTGACCGACGGGGGGACCGTGACGGTGAGCGTGGTCGTGGCGGTGGCGGGAAGGTGCTGCGGGTCACCGGCGTAGCTGGCGGTGATCCTCGCCGCCCCGCCCTTTCTAGGTGTGTACGCGATCTGGCAGGACGCGCCGTCAGCGCCGACGGCGATCAACACGCACGATGCGGCGGACCCGAACGTCCCGCCGGGGGTGGCCGATGAGAAGCTGACCGCGCCGGTCGGCGCTGTGCGCGTCTCTGTCCCGACGTCTGAGACGTGGAAGGTGCAGTTGCTCAGCGTCCCAATCCTGACGCGCACCGGCGAGCAGCCGAGCGTCGCTGAGGTCGAGCGCTTGGACGCGCTGACGCGTCCGAGGTTGCCGGCTGTGAACTCGGTGAGCCACAGCGCACTATCAGGCCCGAAAGCGATTCCAGCCGGGTGGGTGTCGGCGGTGGGGGTCGGGAACTCGGTGATCGTACCCGTGGTGGTGATCCGACCGACCTGGCTCACGGTGGGCGGGGTGCACCCAACGGTGGTGCAGTGGCCGTTCTCGGTGAACCACAACGCGTTGTCGGGCCCCCGCGTGATCTCGTACGGGCCGCTGTTGGCGGTCGGGATCGGATACTCGGTCACGGCGCCCGCGGTGGTGATCCGCCCGATCTGGTTGGTCCTGTTTTCGGTGAACCACAGCGCGCCGTCGGGCCCCGATGTGATTCCGCGCGGGAACGTGGTCGGGGGAGCGGTCGAAGGCGTCGGGATCGGGAACTCGCTTACCGCTCCGGCGGTGGTGATACGCCCGATCTGGTTGGCGCGCTCCTCGGTGAACCACAGCGCGCCGTCGGGGCCCGAGGTGATCCTGCTGGGACCGCTGTTCGGGGCGGTGGTCGGGTACTCGGTGATCGTGCCGGTGGTCGTGATCCGCCCGATCTGGCTGACGTTGTACTCGGTGAACCACAGCGCGCCGTCGGGCCCCGACGCGACCCCGGTCGGGCCGCTGTTTGCGATTGGGATCGCGTACTCGGTGATCGTGCCGGTGGTTGTGATCCGCCCGATCTTGTTGCCACTGTACTCAGTGAACCACATTGCCCCGTCAGGCCCCGAGGCGATCGTGACCGGATGGCTCGTGGCCGTCGGGATCGCGAACTCGTTGGTGACCGTTCCGGCGGTCGTGACCCGCCCGATTGCGTTGTTGTTGCCCTCGGTGAACCACAGTGCACCGTCAGGCCCCGACGCGATCCCGATCGGATGGCTGTTAGCCGTGGGGATCGGCACCTCGGTGACGGTCGAGGCGGCCGCGGAGGCGGAGGCGGCTGGCAACGTCAGCGACGCCAACGCACCCGCCAGCATGATCGTCCGGATGATCGTTGTCCGCATCATGTCCGCCTCTTCTAGCATTCCCGCTGACATGTCAGAGCATATATGACCCGCGGAGCCGGGGCAAGAGGATCGCCGTTCGCCGCAGCCGTCGGGACCTCCGGGCCTCGGGGCGACCGAAAGGGACGACCGAAAGGGACGCTCGCTCGAGCGTCCCCTCCAGCGGGCCGCTTGGACGGCCGCCCTTCCCGCGTGGTCCCAGACCCGCCATGATTCGTGCCCGAAAATGACCAAGGGCACGGGCATTCGGGCCATAGGAGCGGCGAGGAGTTCGCTCGCCGGCTCCATACGCCAACAGCTGAAGGCGGACATCGTCGCGTGCCGGGTGCTCCCGGGAACGATGATTGCGGCTGCGCAGCTGGCCGCGCGCTTCGAGGTCAGCCGGACTCCGGTCCACGAGGCGCTCAAGGCGCTCTGCCAGGAAGGGCTCTTGCAGGTACTGCCCCGAGTCGGCTACGTCGTCACGCCGGTCACGATGAGCGACATCGACGACATCTTCGATCTGCGACTCAGTCTCGAAGTGCTCGGCGCGGGACGGGCTGCCGGACTGGTGACAGACCAGGACCTGGCAAGCCTGCGAGCCCAGCACGTGCACTCCACGGAGAACCTCGGCAGCGGCTCACCTACCGACCCTGCCTACCTGGACTCCCTGATCGCCGGCAACCGAGACTTTCACACCTCGATCGCCGCCTTTTCAGGCAACCATCGACTCGCACGAATCGTCGGTGGGCTGCTCGACGAAGGTCAGCGGATCTACTTCCTCTACTTCCGGCCCGGCACGACGCCCCATCCCGGCCAACCACACGAAGACATCCTAAGTGCCCTGGAGGCAAGAGACCCCGGCGCGGCAAGCAGCGCCATGGCAGCGCACATTCGGGATATGCGCGAGGGGACACTCGCGGGACTACGCGCGCCCTGGTAATGCCGGCAACGCAGGGCTGCAGGCCCTGGACCGTCGACCGGCCGTTCTCGGTCGGGCAGCAAGACTGGTTGTCGGAACGATCATGCGCACGAAGCGCTCCAACCATCCCGTCGCCATGCTTGCGCTATCGCGCGCATGCACAAGCCCGCCGCGGCGGGGTCGGCCCACGATTCGACCGTCGTTCTCCACCGAGCGGGGGCGCCGGGGGGCGCCCGCCGGCCACTGGCGCCCGCCGTCGCGCCCCGATAGCCTCCGCGGTGAGGAGATCGAAGGAAGGGAGCCCGATGACGATGCTGTCCTACGCGCACGGCGTCAGCGACCAGCCGCTGCTCGGCGAGACGATCGGCCACAACCTCGAGCGCGTGGCCGAACGGCTGCCCGAGGCCGAGGCGCTGGTCAGCTGCCATCAGGAGCTGAGGCTCACCTACGCCGAGTTCAACGCCGCCGTCGACCGGGTGGCCGGCGCGATGCTCGCCGAGGGTCTGCGCCAAGGTGACCGGGTGGCGGTGTGGAGCCCGAACCGGGCCGAGTGGACGGTGCTCCAGTACGCCTCCGCCAAGGCCGGGGCGATCCTCGTCAACGTCAACCCCGCGTACCGCTCGAGCGAGCTCGAGTACGCGCTGCGCCAGTCCGGGACGCGGTGGATCTTCACCACCTCGGAGTTCAAGGGCGCGAGCTTCGCCACGATCGCCCGGGAGATCTCGAGCGCCCTGCCCGACCTCGAGCGGGTGGTGTGCTTCGACGAGGCGGAGTGGCGCGCGCTGGCCGACCGCGACGGCGATCCCGAGGCGCTGCGGGCCCGGATGGACGAGCTCGACGTCGACGACCCGATCAACCTCCAGTACACCAGCGGCACCACCGGCTTCCCCAAGGGCGCCACCCTGACCCACCACAACCTGCTCAATAACGGCATGTTCGTGGCGCGGACGCTCCGCTACAGCGAGGCCGACCGGGTCTGCATCCCGGTGCCGCTGTACCACTGCTTCGGGATGGTGATGGGGAACCTCGGCGCCACCGCCCACGGCGCCTGCATGGTCTATCCGGCCGAGGCGTTCGACCCCGCGGCGACGCTGCGGGCGTGCGCGGAGGAGCGCTGCACGAGCCTGTTCGGGGTGCCGACGATGTTCATCGCCGAGCTCGACCATCCCGATTTCGCGGAGTACGACCTCGGCTCGCTGCGCACCGGGATCATGGCCGGCTCGCCATGCCCGATCGAGGTGATGAAGCGGGTGTCGGCCGACATGGGGATCGCGGAGATGTCGATCGCCTTCGGGATGACCGAGACCTCGCCGGTGACCACGATGGTCGGTGTCGACGACACGCTCGAGCACCGCTGCGGGACGGTCGGCCGGGTGATGCCGCACACCGAGATCAAGATCGTCGGGGTGGGTGGGTCCGATTCAGGCCGGACCGTGCCCCGTGGCGAGCCGGGCGAGTTCCTGGCCCGCGGGTACATGGTGATGCGCGGCTACTGGAACGACTCCGAGCGGACCGCCGAGGCGATCGACCCCGGCCGGTGGATGCACACCGGCGATCTGGCCACGCTCGACGACGACGGCTACGTGCGGATCGTCGGGCGGATCAAGGACATGATCATCCGCGGCGGCGAGAACGTCTACCCGCGGGAGATCGAGGAGTTCCTGTACTCCCATCCGCTGATCGCCGACGTGCAGGTCGTCGGGGTACCCGACGAGCGCCTCGGCGAGGAGCTCGTGGCGTTCGTGATCGCGCGCCCCGGGGCCGAGCTGGCCGAGGCCGAGCTGCGCGAGTTTTGCCGCGGCCGGATCGCTCACTACAAGGTGCCGCGCCACTTCATGTTCGCCGCCGAGCTGCCGATGACGGTCACCGGCAAGGTGCAGAAGTACCGGCTGCGAGAGCAGGCGATCGAGGCGCTCGGGCTCCAGGATGCGGCTGCGATCGCCACCGCCTGAGCCGGCTGCGGCGCCCGCGCGTAGCCTGCGGGGATGGATCCTGCCGACGCGCGCGCCGCGCCCACCGCGCCCACCGCGCCCACCGCGCCCACCGCGCCCACCGCGCCGAACGCGCCGAACGCGCCCACACCGGCGGCACACGGGCGAGGCCCGGATGTCCCGGGACGGCAGCTGGTCGCCGGCGGCGTGATCCCCGACGAGCTCGATCTCGGCCTCGCCGTCCGGGCCGAGCCCCGCGACGCCACCACCGCCCGCCGGACCGCGGTGTTCACGGGGGTGATCTTCTTCTTCGCCGGGCTGGTCAAGTTCGTCTTCCACCACTGGGAGCTCCACGCCTTCCGGAGCTTCGGGCTGCCGTGGCCCTCGGCGCTCGAGATCCTCGCCGGGGTGCTGGAGATGGCGGGCGGGGTGCTGCTCGTCGCGGGCCGCTGGGTGGCGCCCGTCGCGGCGCTGCTGGCAGCGACGATGGTGGTGGCGATCGCCGCGTCGGGCGTCGGCCATGGCGACGTCATCCCCAGCCTGACGCTGGCGCCCGCGCTGCTCGCCGCGATGCTCTACCTGCTCGCCGTGCGACGGCGAGCGAGGACCCGCGGGGCGCAGGGCCTCAGCCGCTCGTGAACGCCGGCGGCGCCGCTGCCCACGCGGCGGCGAGGGCGATGAGGCGGGAGAGCTTCTTCACAGCTCAATGAATCCGCGATCGGGCGGTTCCCTCCCGGCGCCCGGGCGATGTCAGCTCGCGGTGCCCAGCGCCAGCGGCATCACCGCCTCGGCACCGGAACGGCGCAGCTGGCCCCCGACCATCGCGAGCGTCCAGCCCGAGCCGCGGCGATCGTCCAGCAGCACCCCGCGTCCGGGCGGTGGCGTCCCGAGCACCCGGAACGCGCCGCGGACATTGGCCGCCTGCTGCACGGCGTTCGCCATCTCCCGCTGCGGCGGGCGGTCCTCGACGCGCGCCACCAGCTCCACGGGCGGGACCCCGAGCCGGTCGGCCAGCCGCGCCGCCAGCCGCGGCAGCGTGGCCCCGAGCCGGACCGACGGCACCACGGCGATCCAGGCCACCGACGACGCCGCGCCGCGCACCACCTCGGCCAGGCCGTCGACGACGTCGTCCTCGAGCTCTCCGGAGCGCAGGCCGCGCTCCACGGCCGGCCACCACCCGCCGTCGCCGAAGCGGGCGAGCGCCCAGCCGACCTCGGTGCGCGCGTCCTCGGGGATCTTGCGCATCGTCCCGCCCGGGTCGGGCGCCATCTTCTTGACCTCGAGCTCGATCGGGCGGGAGCGCAGATGCCGGGCCGCCCGCTCGACCAGCCCCGGCGCGGGCGGCCGACCGAACCGCGGCGCCGTGCACACCGAGCAGCGTCCGCAATCCGCCGGCGCCGCATCGTCGAGCTGCTCCTGGAGCACGCGCATCAGGCAGTGGCCGTCGGCGCCGAACGCCGCCATCGCCGCCTGCTCGGCGCGGCGCAGCGCGGTGACCTGGGCGTAGCGCTCGCCGTCGTAGCGCCATCCGGACCCGGGTACGAGCCGCCAGCGGGTGCCGTCGCGGGCGACCGCGCCCTCGACGTCGAGGATCTTCAGCATCGCCTCGAGCCGGCCCATCCCCAGGTTGACGACGGCCATCAGCTCGCGCGTGGTGCGCCCGCCGTCCCCCGCCTGCGACAGGTCCGCCAGGACCGCGTCGACGCGCTCGCGGGCCGGGAACGCCTGCTCGATGAAGAAGTCCTGGATCGCCCGGTCCTCGCCGCCGCGCAGCAGCACCACGTCGGCGTGGTCGACGCCGCGGCCGGCCCGCCCGACCTGCTGGTAGTAGGACACGACCGAGCCGGGCGCCTGGTAGTGGACGACGAAGCCGAGGTCGGCCTTGTCGTAGCCCATCCCCAGCGCGCTGGTAGCGACCACCGCCTTGACCTCGTTGCGCAGCAGCCGCTCCTCGGTGCGAAGCCGGTCCTCGGTCGGCTGATCGCCGCTGTAGGCCAGCGCGGGAATCCCGTTGGACTCGAGGAAGCCGGCCACCTGCTCGGAGTCGCGCCGGGTCAGCGTGTAGACGATCCCCGAGCCGGCGAACCCCGGCAGGTGCTCCACCAGCCACGCCAGCCGCTCGGCCGGACGGGGCAGCTCCAGCGCCTCGAGCCGGAGGCTGGTCCGGGCCAGCGGCCCCCGATAGGCGCGCAGCGGCTCGCGCCCCGCCCCGCCGAGCTGCTCCACGACGTCGGCGACCACGCGATCGTTGGCGGTCGCGGTGGTGCCGAGCACCGCCACCTCGGGACCGAGCGCGGCGAGCACGTCGCGGACGCGGCGGTAGTCGGGCCGGAAGTCGTGGCCCCAGTCGGAGATGCAGTGCGCCTCGTCGATCACCAGCAGCCCGACCGAGGCCGCGAACAGCGGCAGCATGTCGTCCCGGAACCGCGGGTTGTTGAGGCGTTCGGGGCTGATCAGCAGCAGGTCGACGTCGTCGGCGGCGAGCCGCTCGCGCACCCCCTCCCACTCCTCGCGGTTGGTGCTGTTGACGGTCACCGCCCGCAGCCCCAGGCTCCTCGCCGCCTCGATCTGGTTGCGCATCAGCGCCAGCAGCGGGCTGACGATCAGCGTCGGCCCCGCACCGGCGTCGCGGAGCAGCGAGGTGGCGAGGAAGTAGACGGCCGACTTGCCCCAGCCGGTGCGCTGTACGCAGAGAACGCGCGCGCGGTCGACGACGACGTCGCGGATCGCCTCGAGCTGGCCCGCGCGGAAGCCGGCCGCGGGGTCCGCGGTCAGGGTCCGCAGCCGGCCCAGCGCCTCGCCGGCGAACTGCTGCTGGTCGGTCGTGGTGGCCATCGACTCATCGTGGCACGCCCCCCGGCCAGCATGGAGACAACGGCTGGCTGGATCCGCGGGTTCTCATCCGGCCGGCTGGACCGGCCGGCGGAACCGTTGCTGCAGTGCGTTGGCCCTCGGAGGTCCTTAGACCTTCGCGTAGCGGGCATCGGCGATCGAGTACAGCGCGAACCCGATCAAGCCGGCGGCGACGACGCCCAGGAGCAACGGTCCGTAGGAGTTGTGGATGAGCTTGTTGAGGGCTCCGTCGAGGCCGATCGCCGTGCGCGGGTTGTAGTCGAGTGCGGCCTTGGCGAGGCCGTAGCCGATCAGGCCGAAGACGACCATCCGCGCGAGGTGTCCGAACACGCCGATCGCGGTGAACGCGCGCTTGACCTTGGGCTGCATCTCCCGGGTCTTTGAGTTATCGAGGAACTTCTTGGAGATGCCTTTGTACCCCTGGTAGAGCGCTGCAGCAACGAGGATCGCGCCGACGGCGCCGACGATCTCGGTACCGCCTGGCCAGGTCAGCACGCCCGCGGTCGTCTTGGTCGGACGGTTCGTTGCGCCGCTGCTGTTTGCTCCGGCCAGGATCTTCACCGCGGTGACGGCGAGCGCAGCGTACGCGAGGCCGCTCGCCAGATGAGCTATGCGCTGGAGAACGCCGTCGGTCTGCTCGCTGCCGTGACCGACCCCAGCGCGGACCAGACGCCATAGGGCGTAGCCGCCCAGGCCGACCGCGGTGGCGATCAGCAGCGCCTTCCCGAATGGCTCACGCGCGATCGTCTGCAGCGCCCCCCGCTGCGTTGTCGCTCGGCCACCCGATCCGACCGCGAGCTTCAGGGCGAGGATCCCGACGATGCCGTACACCACTCCCCGCGCGACCAGCCCGGCGCGGGCCAGCCACGCGAACGCGGGCCGACGGGCGACCGCCTCGCCGCCCCGTTGAGCGCTGCGGACGGGGCCCGACTGGTGGCTCGTCGTCATGGCATCACATCTCCTCAAGGTCGATCCTAGCCGCTTTGTGCGGATCGCCGCAAACTCGATCCGCCGTGCCGCTCGGAAAGCTCGCCGTGCAACCGCCGGATCCGCTCGAGGATCAGCGCCGCCGCCTGCTGCTGCTGCTCGCGGGTCGCCGCCTCGACCCGCTCGAAGCGCAGCGGCGTCCCGTACCGGACGATCACGTTGGGGAACCGCAGCCGCGTCCAGTTGCGCACGCGATGAGAACCGAGGATCGCCACCGGCACCACCGGCGCGCCAGACTCGAGCGCGAGGCGCCCGATCCCCGGCTTGGCCTCGTCGGCGATCGCGCCGGTGCGGGTTCGGCCGCCCTCGACGTACATCCCGACGACCCCGCCCCGGTCGAGGATCCGGAACGCGGTGGTGAACGCCGCCTCGTCGTGGTGGCCCCGTCGCACCGGGAACACCCCGCCGTGGCTGTAGATCCAGCTCAGCGGCCCCGAGCCGAACATCTGCGACTTGGCCATGAACTGCACGTGCCGGCGCACGAACGCGCCGGCGAAGAAGTGGTCCATGAACGACGCGTGGTTCGGCGCCATGATCACCGGTCCGTTGGGGACGTTCTCCGAGCCGTACGCGCGCGCGCGGAACAGGAGCAGCGCGTTCATCATCGTGACCACGCGCACGACCTCGTAGATCCACTCGGGCGGGTGGTCGCGGACGCGCTCGTGGAACGGCACGAACACCTCGGCGGGGCGCGGATCCTTGTAGACCTGGGGCTTGAGTTCGACGTCGGTGCTCACGAGCTCCCTCTCCGGCTCGGATGATCGCAGACGATCCGGGCGCGAAGCCCGTCAGACCGTCAGCCCCCTCAGACCGTAAGCCCGTCAGACCGTCAGCCCCCTCAGACCATCAGCCCCTCAGACCGTCAGCCCCTCAGACCGTCAGCGCTCGGACTCTCAGCCCTCGGACTCTCAGCCCTCGGCCCCTCAGCCGGTGAGCGGGAGCACCAGCGCGGGCGGCTCGATCGTGTGGTCCTCAGAGATCGCCACCACGCCGGTGCCGATCGCGAAGAACTCGATCACGTGCGAGCCCCAGCCGTGCGAGCCCTGCTGGATCCGGGTGCCGACGATGCCGCCGGCCTGGAGCCCCTCGGCCTCGGTCTGCATCCGCGACATCGCCAGCTCGCGGGCCTCGTAGAGCGCCTGCGTGTAGAGCGTCATCTCCTGGTTCTGGCCGATCTGCTTCCAGGCCTGGCGCATCGACTGATGGGCGACGTGGTAGACGCAGTTGCCCATCACCAGCCCGACGGGACGGTAGCCGGCGCGCAGCAGCGTGGCGAAGTCCTGGCCGCTCAGGTCGGAGGTGAACGGACGCCCATTCGGCGCGCGGTGCAGCTCGCCCTCGCGGTGGCGCACGGCGGTGCCGACGGCGATGAACTCGGCCAAGTCGGCGCCCCACTCGTAGCGGCCGATGTCGAGCCGCACGCCGACGATCCCGTCGGCACCGAGCTGGTCGGCCTCCTCCTCCATCCGCGTCATCGCCAGCTCGCGCGCGTGGTACATGGCCTGCGTCAGCACGGCCATCTCCTGGCTGCGCGACCAGCTCGACTGCTGGAACCCGATGTGGTAGATCGAGGATCCGATCACCATCCCCAACGGCTCGAACCCGGACTGCTTGACGAGCAGGAACTCGTTGGTCGAGAGGTCGCTGGTGAAGAACCCGCGGGCCACGTCCTGCTTCATCCGCTCGATCCGCTTGCGCCCGGACTCCGGGATCCCGGCCAGCGACCCGGCCTCGTACCCGCCCGCCACCGGCGCCGCCTCGGGCGCCCCCTCCGACGCGGCCGCCGGCGCGCCCACCGCCTCGGCCGCAGCCCGCTCCTCAGCCGGCGCCGCCGGCTGCCCATCCTCGTCGCGCGTGAAGAAACCCATCGTCGGCCTCCGGTTCTGGTGTTCCGTATCTGGACATTGGTCAGTATGGACGCAAGGACCAGCCTCCTCGGTCCCCATCTGGCTCGACTAGCCGAGCAGCAGCCGCTCGAGCGCCTGGCGCGTCCGTTCGCTGCGCCCGGCCTCGGCGGCCAGCGCCGCGCCGAGCGCGCCGAGCCACCGGTCGATCTCGAGCGCCTCGGACTTGATCACGATCCCGCCCGACAGCCGGGCCCGGCGCGTCTCCACCGCCCCGCGCTCGGAGCGCGCGAGCTCGAGCCGGCCGTCGTCGGCCTCGACGGAGATCGCCCGCACGAGCTTCGGCCCCCTCAGCCCGCGCCGCGCCCGCTCGACGCGCACCCGCCCGGGCATCGCGTCCTCGAGCTTCACCGCCAGCCCCTCGACGAACGCCTCGACGTCGCTCGTGTCCGCCCGCAGCGAGGCGGCCAGCCCATCGATGTCGAAGGCGTGCATCCGCCGCGAACCCTACGCCTTCTCCCACCCCTTGGCGCGATCGACGGCCCGCGCCCAGTCGGCGAGCAGCGACTCGCGCTCCTGCGCGCTCATCGCCGGCTCGTAGCGGCGCTGCTCGCGCCAGCTCGAGCGCACGTGGTCGAGCGTCCAGCGCCCGACCCCGACCCCGGCCAGGTAGGCGGCGCCGAGCGCGGTCGTCTCGGCGATCTCCGGCAGCACCACCGGCACCCCGAGGACGTCGGCCTGGAACTGCATCAGCCAGCCGTTGGCGCTGGCGCCGCCGTCGGCGCGCAGTTCGCCCAGCTCGACGCCGCCGGCCGACTCGATCGCCCGCACGGCGTCGACGGTCTGGTAGGCGATCGCCTCGAGCGTCGCCCGGGCCAGGTGGGCGCGCCCGGTCCCCCGGGTCAGCCCAACCAGCGTACCGCGCGCGTACGGGTCCCAGTGCGGCGAGCCGAGCCCGGTCAGCGCCGGCACGAAGTACACGCCGTCGTTGGAGTCGAGCGATCCCGCCAGCGCCTCGGTGTCGGCGGCGGCGTCGATCACCCCGAGCCCGTCGCGCAGCCACTGGACCGCCGCGCCGGTGACGAAGATCGCCGCCTCGGCGGCGTAGGACAGGCGCTCGCCGATCCCCCAGGCGACCGTGCCGAGCAGTCCGTCGACGACCGGCGGTGGCGCGAAGCCCGCGTTGACGAGCACGAACGAGCCGGTGCCGTAGGTGTTCTTGCCGAGGCCCGGGTCGAGGCACGCCTGGCCGAACAGCGCGGCCTGCTGGTCGCCGACGACCCCGGCCACCGGGACCGCGTGGCCGTGGAGCGCGTCACCGCGCGTGACCGCGAGCGTCCCGCAGCTGGTCCTCACCTCGGGCAGCGAGCGCCGGGGCACCCCGAACAGCTCGAGCAGCTCCTCGTCCCACTCCCCCCGCGCGATGTCGAACAGGAGCGTGCGCGAGGCGTTCGACGGGTCAGTCACGTGCTCGCCGGTGAGCTTGAAGATGACCCAGGAGTCGATCGTCCCGAACACCGCCCGCCCGGCCTCGCAGCGCTCCCGCAGGCCCTCGATGTTCTCGAGCAGCCAGGCGATCTTGGTCCCGGAGAAGTACGGGTCGAGGACCAGGCCGGTCCTCGAGCGGATCAGCGGCTCGTGACCGGCGTCGCGCAGCGCCGCGCAGCGGTCGGCGGTGCGGCGGTCCTGCCACACGATCGCGCGGTGCAGCGGCTCGCCGCTGTCGGGGTCCCACACGCACACGGTCTCACGCTGGTTGGCGATCCCGACCGCCTCCAGCTCGCCGGCGAGGATCCCGGCGTCCTCGAGCGCCGCACCGGCCACGCGGTGGGTCACCGCCCAGATCTCCGCGGCGTCGTGCTCGACCCACCCGGGGCGCGGGAAGTGCTGCTCGAACTCGCTCTGCGCCCGCCCGATCAGCTCGGCGCGGCCGTCGAACACCAGGCACGTCGTGCCGCTGGTCCCCTGGTCGATGGCGAGAATCATCGGGTCTTTATATAGGGGTTGTCTGGGTCGGCGTTGCCCGGACGTGGAGCGGTGCCCGGTCGGGTGAGCGGTAGCCGGGGCGCGTTGACCGGACGTGAGCGGTGCCCGGTCGGGTAAGCGGTAGCCGGGGCGCGTTGACCGGACGTGATGGTGCCCGGTCGGGTGAGCGGTAGCCGGGGCGCGTTGACCGGCGTGCCGCGTGCCCGCGGAGCGCGCCGCCGCTCCCCCCGCGCGTCGGCGGACCCGCGCGTCCGCGGACCCGCGCGTCCGCGGGACCACGGCCCGGCCGCGCCGTGCTGCGTCGCAGGCCCGCGCCGGCGTTCCGAGCGCCGCGCACCCGCCCTGATGCCCTCGCGGCGAGGGCAGAGCCGTCCGGATCTGAGACGTTGCACGCCACGCCCGACCTCGCTGGGCGATCACGGGCCGCGGGGGGTGAGAACCTCTACCACCCCCCTCGGGCCAGCCAGGGTGTGCGCCTCAGCCCACCTATACCGGGGTAAACCTCGACCACCCCGGCCGCCGGCGTGACGTAGGTGACGTTTTCGCCCCGATCGCCGGGCCGGGCGGACGGCGGCGGGGAGATACCCGCCCGGCGGAGGGGCGATACCCGCCCGGCGGCGGCCGGCGCCCGCCCGGCGTAGGGGGCGAATACCCGCCCGGCGGCGACCGGCGCCCGCCCGGCGGAGGGGCGATACCCGCCCGGCGGCGACCGGCGCCCGCCCGGCCGTAGGGGCCGATACCCGCCCGGCGGCGACCGGCGCCCGCCCGGTGTAGGGGCCGATACCCGCCCGGCGGCGGGCCGGCGCCGCCCGGCGGCGGGCCGGGCGCACGGCGGCGGGCCGGGCGCACGGCGGCGGGCCGGGCGCACGGCGGCGGGGGAGATACCCGCCCCGGCGGAGCGGCGATACCCGCACGGCGGCGGGGGGTGCGCTACGGGCCCGCGACGAGCAGCCCGGCCGCCAGCGCGGCCAGGGCGATCAGCGCCAGCAGCAGCAGCGGGATCCCGAGGACGTCGGCGGCGAGCGCACGGGGGATGTGCGCGCCCGCGATCCCGCCGGCCCGGCGGCCGCGCGAGGCTATCCCGGCCGGCCTTCGCCGCGCCAGCTGCCGTCGCGAGCACGAGCTGATGAAGATGCTCTTCTCCGCCATCACCTCTCCTTCGGCGTTGATCCAACCCGCCCAACCTGGCGCAGTCAACCGCAGGCGCCGGACGAACCCGGAAACTGGTCACTATCCTGGCGATCGCACACCACCTTCCCGGGAGGTCCGAGTTGTCCGACGTTGAGGCCCACATCACGGGCATGGTCTGGAAGATCGAGGTCGAGGTCGGCGACAGCGTCGAGGAGGGCGACACCGTCGTGATCCTCGAGTCGATGAAGATGGAGATGCCCGTCGAGGCCGAGGACCCGGGCGTGGTCAAGGAGATCCGCTGCGCCGAGGGCCAGTCCGTGTCAGAGGGCGACACGCTCGTTGTCCTCGAGTAGGCCGGCGGAGGGCGAGCAGACCGGCGGCCGGCTGGTCCTCGACGAGCCGGCTCCGGGAGTGACCCGCCTGACCATCTCCAACCCCGCCAAGCGCGGGGCGCTCGATCACGCGATCCTCGACGCGTTCGCCGAGCAGCTGCCGCGGCTCGATGCCCGCTGCCTGCTGATCACCGGCGAGGAGCACACGTTCTCGGCCGGCTACGACATCGGGGACCTGGGCGGATGGGGCCTGCAGCGGTTCGCCGACGAGGCCGAGAAGCTGATCGCGCACCCGTTCGCCGCGGCGATCGACGCGGTCGCGGCCTATCCCTATCCGACGCTGGCCGCCCTCAACGGCCACGCGATCGGGGGCGGGCTCGAGCTGGCGCTGGCCTGCGATCTGCGGATCGCCGCGGCGGCGATCAAGCTGGGGATGCCGCCGGCCAAGCTCGGACTGGTCTACTCGCACACCGGCCTGCGGCGCTTCATCGACGTGATCGGCGAATCGCGCACGCGCGAGCTGTTCCTGCTCGCCGGGCGGATCGGCGCCGCCACCGCGGAGGCCTGGAGCCTCGTCAACTGGGTCGTCCCGTACGAGGAGCTGACCGAGCGGGCGCTCGCGCTGGCCGCCGAGCTGGCCGGCAACGCGCCGATGGCCCAGGTCGGCAACAAGCGGGTGATGCGGGCCGTGCTCGACGCGGAGGGCCGGCTCGAGCCGCACGTCGAGCGCGAGCTGATCGAGCTGCGGCGCCGGTGCTTCTCCTCCGAGGACTTCCGCGAGGGAGTCCGGGCGTTCGCCGAGAAACGTGCCCCGCAGTGGCGCGGACGTTGAACGCGGGTGTAGCCTAGGCAGAGTCCATCGGGTGCCGGGCGTGTGATCGGGGGCTGTCGGGAATGAACCTCAGACGGGCGTTGTTCCGGATCGCCAGCAGCAAGCGGCTGCTGGCCCTGTCGCTTGCGCTGGTCGGGCTCGGCAGCACCGGGATCGCGCTCGCCGCCTACGGCACCGCCGTGCTGGCCCGGCTCGAGGGCTCGACCGTCGACGCCCGCTTCTCGATCCGCGGCCGCCAGCCGGTCCCGAAGAACATCGTGATCGTCAAGGTCGACGACGCCACCTTCCAGGACCTCAACCAGCAGTGGCCGTTCCCGCGGCGGATGCAGGGCCGGCTGATCGCCCGGATCGCCCGCCAGCACGCGACCTCGATCACCGAGGACATCCAGTACAGCGAGTCGAGCCAGCTCGGCTCGCGCGACGACTACGCGCTGGCCACCGCCGTGCTCGGCGCCCACGTCCCGACGGTGTTCTCGTTCACGGAGACCAACAACAACGGGCACGTGCGCTTCCTCGGCTCGACCCAGGGCACCAAGCTGCTCGGCGAGCTTCACGCCCACCCCGGGATGGGGCTGTTCCCCGGTGACGTCGACCAGGTCACCCGGCGGATGTCCTACGAGATCCTCGGCCTGAAGACGCTGGCCGTCGTCACCGCCGGGCTGGCCACCGCCCACCCGATCTCGCCCGCCCGGTTCGACGGCGGCGGCCACGCCCTGATCGACTTCATCGGCCCGTCCGGCTCGTTCCCGTCGATCTCGTACTCGACCGCGCTGCGCGGCAAGCTGCCGCCGGACTTCTTCCGCGGGAAGTACGTGATCGTCGGCGCGACGGCGCCGTCGCTCCAGGACATCCACGCCACCTCCACCGATCCCCAGATGTCGGGGCCCGAGGAGCAGGCCAACGCCCTGTACACGGCCCTCCGGGGGTTCCCCCTGACCTACGTGCCCGGATGGCTGAACGTGCTGCTGATCGTCGTCTTCGGGGTCACCGTGCCGCTGATCAGCATCCGCCTCGGGCCGGTCGCAGCGACCGCGGTGGCGATCGCCATGGGGGGTGCCTACGTGCTCGCCGCCCAGCTCGCCTTCGACGGTGGCGCGGTGATCTCGCTCACCTATCCGCTCACCGCGCTGCTGCTCAGCGGCGCCGGATCGCTGGCCGTGCAACTGCTGACCGAGGCGTTCGAGCGGATCAGAACCCGCGACCTTTTCTCGCGGTTCGTGCCTGAGAACGTCGTCGACGAGCTGCTCAAGAGCTCCGACGGCCTGCGGCTCGGCGGCACCCAGCTCGAGGGCACGGTGATGTTCACCGACCTGCGCGGCTTCACCTCACTGGCCGAGTCGCTGACCCCGGCCCGGGTGATCGAAATCCTCAACCGCTACCTGAGCGAGATGAGCGACGCGATCCTCGACCACGGCGGCACCCTGGTCGCGTACATGGGCGACGGGATCATGGCCGTGTTCGGCGCCCCGCTGCCCCAGCCCGACCACGCCGACCGGGCGCTCGCCACCGCCCGGGAGATGCTCGCGGTGCGCCTGCCCCGCTTCAACCAGTGGCTCCGCGACGAGCAGCTGAGCGAGGGGTTCAAGATGGGCATCGGCCTCAACAGCGGCAACGTGATGTCGGGTCACGTCGGCTCCGAGCGCCGCGTCGAGTACACGGCGGTCGGCGACACCACCAACACCGCGTCGCGGATCGAGTCGATGACCAAGGGCACGCCACACCAGCTGCTGATGTCCGACACCACGCGGGAGTTGCTGCACTCGCCCGTCGAGGACCTCGTGTTCTTCGAGGAGGTGGCGATCCGCGGGCGCGTCGAGAAGGTCAAGCTGTGGTCGATCTCCGGCACGCCGGCGCCGCCGACGCGGCCGACGAGCGCCGAGCCGAGCGCCGTGCCGGTCCCTGGCGAGCTGAGCCAAGGGGCCCCCCAGCCCTGAGCGGGACCTAAGGGGACAAGCAAGAACGATCGCTAATTGCTGCTCGGACCCTAAGCCACCAGCTCGATGCCGGCGGCTCGGGACAGCGCCTCGGCGTAATCGGCGCTGCTGGCCGGCCGGTCCTCGGGCTCCTTGCGCAGCGCCGACTTGAGCGCTTCGACGAACTCGCGCGAGAGTTCGGCGGTGGGGTCCGGCGGGTCGTCCTGGAGGTGGGCCCACAGCACGCGCATGCCCTTGCGGTCGGCGAACGGCGGACGTCCCTCGAGGCACTCGAACACCACGCAGCCGAGCGAGTAGATGTCGGCGGAGCCGGTGACGCCGTCGCCGCGGATCTGCTCGGGGGCCATGTAGTCGAGCGAGCCGAGGGCCTGCCCGGGGAGCGTGAGCACGCTGCCCTGGGTGTTCTTGGCCAGGCCGAAGTCGGTCACGTAGGCGGTCCCCGCCTGGTCGAGCAGGATGTTGCCCGGCTTGATGTCGCGGTGGACCATGCCCGCCGCCCACAGCGCCTCGAGACCCTGGGCGACCTCGCCGACGATGCCGACCGTGGTGGCCACGTCCAGCGTGCCCTCGGCCTGCAGCTTGTCGTCGAGCGACTGACCGTCGACGTACTGCTGGGCCATGTAGGGGGTCCCCTCGTGCTCGCCGGCGTCGAGCACGCCCACGAGGTGCGGGTTGTGGACGGTCGAGGCGATCTGCGCCTCACGCCGGAAGCGGCGGCGAAAGGTCTCGTCGGACGCGTACATCGGCTTGACCACCTTGAGGGCGATCCGGGCGCCGTCCGGGGACCGCGCTCCGTAGACCTTGCCCATGCCGCCGACACCGAGCAGTGACTCGATTTCGTAGTCGCCGAACCTGGTGCCGATCCGAACGTCTGCGGTTTGAACAGTCATGGCCCCTCGTGAATTCGGGATTTACTTCCCTGCCGAGAGTCAGGATACGTGATCGGGGAATGCCCGCAAAGAGACATTTCTGACGTTCCCGTCGGGGTTCTGCGGTGTTCTACGGACGCTCTCTACGCCGCTTGCCGGATGCGCGCGACGCGGGGCCGGATTAGGCTCGACGATGGTCGGCGGGGCACCGGGGCGGTCTGCCGACTCACCTGATTCCGCCCGACCACTCGACCGGACCGCACGCGGGCGGTCCGTGACGGAGACGAACCATGAGACCATATGGAGGCGCCGCCGACCGGTTGTCGAAGGTAGGCCGGCACCTCGCGCGCCTGGCGTCGCGGGGTGAGACACGTCGAGGATTACGGCCTCGACGGTCGACCACAACTCCATACGCGGTACCGGCCAAGGGCGAAGGTTCGCAGTTGGGTTGGACTGGACGTGCACGCTCGCAGCGTCGTCGCGTCGATCATCGATGGCGAGTCGGGCGAGCTCTCGACCCGCCGACTGTCGGGTGTGACGAGTGACGTGGTCGGGTTCTGCACCGCGCTGCCGGGACCGACTCGCGTGGCATACGAGGCCGGGCCGACCGGGTTCGGTCTCGCCCGATCGCTGGACACGGCCGGGATCGGGGGATCGGGTGCGTCGTCGCTGCGCCGGGGAAGATCGAGCGGCTATCGGCGGACAAGATAAGACCGATCAGCGCGTGCGACGCGAGGTCGCATGCATGTGAGTGAACAACGTTGAATGGAGGTTCGAAGGTTGATCGAAGGCGTAGTTCCAGGCTCGTGCTCAGTGGCCTGGCCTCGGCCTGACGTGCGTCGCTGGCGTTCCCGGCGGGGTTCGAAGCATCAGGCAAAAGCCCAAGGGCGCCCGTTCCATCCGGGGGCTACAGGCGAGAGGCAGACCGGACGGGTGAAGTACTTGAACCTCTGGCTGATGTCTCGTTACGGTCAGCTCCGTTGGTGGGACGTTGTCGCGGAGCGTAGGGACTGGCCGCTGAGAAGCGGCAGGCGACGGCTGAGGAGCGCGCTCAGTCGGGAAGAGCACCGCCGTCCTCGGGACACAGGAGGCACCCACCCCGGTCGTATCTCGTGCATGCGAAACGCGGTAACCCCCGTCGAGGTCCGGTGGTGTTGTGCCGGTCAGCCGACCGTGAGGAAGGCCCAATCCCTCGGCGGGAATCTGATGATCGAGAAGCGAATGCCGGCAGCCGAAAGGCAGCGGGAACCCGGGACACGAATGGTTGGCCCCCTCCGGCTGACCGTCCCGCATAACCGGCCGGATACGGGACGTCGTGCCCGGACCCGAAAGGGTGCTGACGCGGTCAGGTGAGCCTGTGAAGAGAAAGATGACCACAGCCTCGGAACCCGAGGACAAGTTAGACGCCGCGACGGCCAC
This sequence comes from Solirubrobacterales bacterium, assembly GCA_038254735.1. Classification (GTDB taxonomy): domain Bacteria; phylum Actinomycetota; class Thermoleophilia; order Solirubrobacterales; family Solirubrobacteraceae; genus Palsa-465. The sequence continues at coordinate 1,828 of JBBSFX010000023.1, read as the reverse complement.
GGTTGCCGCGGTGAACGGACCAGAGGACGTGACCCACGGCTGGCACCAGATCGACTGGCAGGCGGCCGAGGAAAGCGTACGGCGGTTGCGGCAGCGGATCTTCACGGCGTCGCAGGCGGGGGACCTTCCACGGGTCCGCGACCTGCAGAAGTTGATGCTCCGGTCGCGTTCCAACACGCTGTTGAGCGTGCGGCGCGTGACCGAGCGCAATGCTGGGCGCTTGACGGCGGGCGTTGACGGCGAGGTGGTGCTGACCCCTGAGGCCAAGATGCGTTTGGTCGAGAGGATGCAGCACAGCACCGAGCCGTTCGCGGCCATGCCGGTCAGGCGCGTGTACATCCCGAAACGGGGTAGCAGCGCGAAGCGGCGTCCACTCGGTATTCCCGTGATTTTCGACAGGGCCCACCAGGCTCGTGTCGTGAACGCGTTGGAGCCCGAGTGGGAAGCGCGGTTCGAACCGAGATCGTATGGGTTTCGGCCGGGCCGTGGCTGCCATGACGCGATCGGAGCGATCTACCGGACGATGAGGGGCAGGAACCCGAGTCGCCGGTGGATTCTCGACGCAGATTTGGCAGGGGCGTTTGACCGGATCGCCCACGACCACATTCTGACCATGCTTGGCTCGTTTCCCGCGAGGGGAATGGTCGGGCAGTGGCTGAAGGCGGGCGTGGTCGAGCAAGGTCGGCTGTCCCCGACCGAGGAGGGAACTCCTCAGGGCGGGGTCGCCAGCCCAGTGCTGTTGAACGTCGCGCTGCACGGGATGGAGCAGGCCGCTGGGGTCCGCTACTACACGACTGGCAGGGCTGCCGGTTGGACGGTCGCGAGCTCCCCTGCGCTTATCAGGTACGCCGACGATCTGGTCGCTCTCTGCCATTCCAGGCATGAGGCCGAGCAGGTCAAGGCCAAGCTCGCCGAGTGGCTGGCCCAGAGGCCTTGCCTTCAACGAGGATAAGACGCGCGTCGTCTCCCTCGACGAGGGCTTCGACTTCTTGGGATTCAACGTCCGCCGACAGTCCGGCAAGCTGCTGATCAAGCCCAGCGAGGCGGCCCAGAGACGGATCCGGGAGAGGCTCCGCGCCGAGATGAGGTCCCTGCGTGGGGCCAACGCTCGGGCGGTGATCAAACGGCTCAACCCGATCATTCGGGGCTGGGCCGCCTACTACCGGGGAGTGGTCTCCAGCGAGGTGTTTTCCGCGCTGGACGCCTACGAGTGGAAGCTCGCCTACAAATGGGCGCGCTACACCCATCCGAACAAGCCGGGGTCCTGGGTTATCGCCCGGTACTTCGGTCAGTTCAACAAGTCCAGGCACGACCAGTGGGTGTTCGGCGACCGCGAAAGCGGCGCCTACCTCCACAAGTTCGCCTGGACCAGGATCGTCCGACACCCAATGGTCAGGGGCGCGGCGTCCCCGGACGACCCCGCCCTGACCGGCTACTGGGCCAAACGACGAAGCAAGGCGCCACCCCTGTCGATTGACACGACCAGTCTGCGGCAGTTCGATGCCCAGCACGGCCGTTGTCACATCTGCAGGGACTGGCTTTTGCCCGTCAACGACCGGCCACAAAGCCCACGCGAGTGGGAACGATGGCTGCTCGCCGCCCGCAAAACGATCATCACGATCACGACGCGGGCGGATGGCACGCCGGACGAAACCGAACCCCGTCTCAAACACGCCCACTGCCACGGTCAGCCCAACGCCTACCGAGGCAATGGACCAGCGCTTCTGCCCGCCAGCGACCCTTCGGGGCTTGCTTGAGCCGGATGCATTGAAAGGTGCTCGTCCGGTTCTGAGGGGGGCCGGGCACAGCAATGTGCCCGGCCTACCCG
>JBBSFX010000022.1:0-46539 GCA_038254735.1 Solirubrobacterales bacterium | reverse complement strand
GCACCGCGTACTCGTCCGCGAACGCTCGACGACTGGCCATCAGACACTTGAATACCACGCCTCACGACCGACTCCTCCCCGCAGGCCGCGGAATCGATCGCTCAAACTCGAAGTTTGCGATTGCGTGGGAGCAGTCCTCTCCCCGTGCCTTTCTAACATTTATCTGAACCGGTTGGACCGCTTCGTCGAGACGGTCCTGATCCCGGGATATACCCGAGGGGTACTCAGGAAACACAACCCTGAGTATGCGAGGGTGCAGCGCGCGCTCGCGCAAGCCCGCCGCCGCGGCGATCATGCCGAGGTGCGGGCGCTGCGAAAGCAGCTGCGCAGCCTCCCTAGCCTGGATCCTCATGATCCTGGCTATCGGCGACTGCGTTACGTGCGATACGCCGATGACATCCTGCTCGGGTTGGCTGGACCGAAGGAAGAAGCCGAGGAGATCAAGTGTCGCCTCGCCCAGTTCCTGCGTGATGACCTCAAGCTAGAGCTGTCGGAGACCAAGACACTGATCACCCATGCCCGCACGGAGGCGGCGAGGTTCCTCGGCTACGAGATCACCACCCAGCACGCCAACCATGTGATCGTCGGTGGCCGTCGTGTGGCCAACGGCGGGATCCGGCTGCGCGTGCCCAGGGAGGTGACCACGACCAAGTGCTCGCGATACATGCAACGGGGAAAGCCCGAGCGACGGCCCGGGCTGATGAACGAGCAGGATCACGCGATCATCAGCCGCTACGGTGCCGAGTATCGCGGCGTCGTCCAGTACTACCTGCTGGCCAGCGATGTTCATCGACTGAGCCGGCTGCACTGGGTGATGGCGACCTCGCTGCTCAAGACGCTGGCTGGCAAGCACGACTCGTCGGTGTCGAAGATGGCCCGCAAGTACGCGGCGACCATCCCGACCCCGCACGGGCTACGCAAGTGCCTGCAGGTCACCGTCCAACGCAGTGGGCGCAAGCCGCTGGTCGCGACCTTCGGCGGTATCCCATTACGGCGGCAACGCACCGCGATCCTGACTGATCGCGAACCGGTCCAGGCGAACACTCCGCGCAGCGAGCTGGTTCGCCGGCTGCTGTCAGGACGATGCGAGATCTGCGGCGATACGGACAAGGTGCAGGTGCACCAGATCCGCAAGCTGGCAGACCTCGAGAAGCCCGGACCTCAACGACCCGAATGGATGAGCCTGATGGCACACAGGCGTCGCAAGACCCTCGTGGTCTGCGGAGCCTGCCACGCCGACATCCACGGGAGGCCGATCGCGTTAGCGGCATAGCCACTGGAGAGCCCGGTGATCGGAAACGATCACGCCGGGTTCGGGAGGGCGGCGTCGGAGAAGGACCCGCAAGGGCACCTCGCCGACGTCGTACCTCAACCGTCTCAGCGCTGTTGGAGGAGATGCTCGGAGAGGGCAGCGCGCACAGGAGCACCGAGCGATGATCGCCGCCACCGTCGAGGAGCTGACCCCGTTGATCGGGACCCGTCCGGCGTGCCGCGCGCTCGGCGCGTCCCCTGCGAGCGTGTACCGTCGTCGTCGGCCGCCCGAGCCGCCGCGGCCACGGCGGCCGCGTCCGACACCGGAGCGGGCACTGACACAGCCGGAGCGCGCGGAGGTGTTGGAGGTGCTTGCCTCGGAGCGGTTCGTTGACGTCGCGCCGGAGGAGACCTGGGCGACGCTGTTGGACGAGGGCGTTTATCTATGCTCGACGCGGACGATGTATCGGATCCTTGCCGCCGAGTACGGCGAGGTCCGCGACCGCCGTGACCAGCTGACCCACCCGACCTACACGGCGCCGGAGCTGCTCGCCGAGGCGCCGAACGAGCTGTGGTCGTGGGATATATCGAAGTTGAAGGGCCCGGTGCGGGGATCCTGGTTCTACCTGTACGTGATCCTCGACGTGTTCAGCCGCTACATCGTCGGCTGGACCGTCCAGCAGCACGAGAACGCCGAGCTCGCGACCGCGTTGATCGAGCAGGCGACCGAGCAGCAACAGATCACCCCGAAGATCCTCACGTTGCACGCCGATCGCGGCGCGCCGATGCGCGCCAAGCTGCTCGCGGAACTGCTCGGAGATCTCGGCGTCACCAAGACACACTCGCGGCCGTACACCTCCAGCGACAACCCCTACTCGGAGTCGAACTTCAAGACGCTGAAGTACCGGCCCGCGTTCCCCGCACGGTTCACCACGATCGAGCACGCCCGCGAGCACTGCCGCCAATTCGTCGACTGGTACAACCACACGCACCGCCACGCCGGGATCGGGCTGATGACCCCCGTCGCCGTCCACCACGGCCACGCCGAGCAGCTGCACGGCGCCCGTGCCCGCGTGCTCGATGCCGCCTTCGCCGCCCATCCCGAGCGGTTCGTCCGCAAGCCGCCGGTCCCGCCCACGCTGCCGACCGCCGCGTGGATCAACAAGCCGGCCGACACGAAGGAGGTCATCGCTCACTAAATTCGGACACGAAGCGTCTCACCGAGCTTGACAGGCTCCGGTCCTCCCGACTTGCCCCTCGTGCGCCTCGCGACGGTCACATCGTGGGGAGACAAGGTCTTTCTCGTCCCGTTCAAGCCGCCGACCCGCGAGTCGGTCGCCAAGCTTCCCGCCAGGCTTCGACCGCTCGTAGCTCGCCGGTTCGGCTACTCAGACACGCTTGGTCTGTTTGATTCCGGGGGCGGGGGGTGCTGCTCACGTGAGGCCGCAATCAAAGCGGGCGGTGATTGGACTTCAGGCGGCCCGTCGCCCAACACGCTCCTCCTCGTCGTGCCCGACGGGGTAGCCAAGGTCACCGTTCTGCTCTCCCCCGGACCAGCCTCCAAGCCTTACCACGCCGTGACCGCGATCGTCCACGGCAACGTCGCGGCGTTCCTGTCGCCCTACGCGGTTGAGAACCTAGGCGTCGACAAGATGATCTGGCGAGGCGCCGATGGGCACGTGATCAAGCGAAGCGCAGGCGCTTCCTGAGGTTGTCTCCCGCTTGAGTCACGTTTTCGGTCAGAAACGTGACCGCATTTCGAGTCACGGCGAGGTCGCCGGCGCAAACGTGACCCGGCGGCTCGAGAGATCCGTCGTCAGAGGGAGCCTCGTCGTGGCTTCCGGTTCGTCGCCGATGCAGCCACGAGCCCCAGACTTCTGCAACAGGCGTCGAGCAGGCATCCGCGAGGCCCGCCGCTGACGACGCCTTCGCCCGGTGGCCCTTTGAGCCGGGCGAGTCTCGGCCGGGAGGCCCATACCTGGTACGCGTTCAGATCCCCGGGTGGTTCCGTGCGAGGCATACCTGGAGCGGGCCGTCCGCGGCTTGGGTCAGCATCGCACCTATGCCGACGATCAGTCGATTCCATGGAATCGCGATTCAGATGTTCTTCAAGGAGCACGGGCTTCCGCACTTCCACGCTCGCCACGGCGATAATGTCGCCGTGTTCGCGATCGAGTCGCTGGAGCCGATACGTGGCAGGCTCGCGCCGAACGTCGAGCGGCTCGTCCGCGAATGGGCGGCCTTGCATCAAGCCGAGCTGCTGGGGAACTGGGAGCAGGCACGCGCAGGAGCGACACTGACTACGATTGACCCACTTCCGTGAACAACATCCATGACATCACAGACGTTGAGGTGATCGGCCGCTACGGCCTGCGCGTGATCTTCGACGACGGCGCGGTGCGCGAACTCGACCTAGATGGTCAGCTAGAGGGACCGGTGTTCGAGCCCCTCCGGGACCCGGCGATGTTCGCGCGTGTTCGGATTGATGCCGAGTCGGGCACCGTAGCGTGGCCGACCGGCGCTGACTTGGATCCGATCGTCGTGTATGAGGGGCTCCCGCCGCTCAACGCCCGCATCGTGCGCCGAGTCGCCGTCTGAGCTGCCGTCGCGGGACCCTATCCGCGAGGATCATCTGGGGAGTCCTGCTCGCGTTCTGCTGGCGCGCAGATTCCCACCACCGTCGAGGTTCTCGTTTGCCCAGCGGAGCGGTCACGCCGGCGCCGTGGCCGCTTGAGGCGTCGAGGAGCAGCGCCCGGCGGCGCAGGTGGTCGTGGCGAGGGTCGGCGTCGTTGCCGACTCGGCCCACGTGACCGCTCGTGTCCGGAGGCAGCCACCCGGTCGGCCCGCAGCTCGTGGCCGCATTCCGCGAAGAGCGGTCGCCTGCCAGCAGCGTCCAACGTGGCCCCTACAGCGGCGGACCAGGCGTCTGCTCGCCGCAGGACAGCGACCGGGCGCGGGCGACTTCGCTCGCGTCGCGCACAACACAGGCCACACAACACCTCGAAGGCGCGGGTGACCGAAGGCGGTCGGCATTGAGAGGAGCGACGCAACCCATCTCGGCGGCCCGGCCTCCAATCGCAGGAGCAACGGTGCGCAGACGCTGGTGTCTAGCGGAGGAGGGAGTGGCCGGACAGGTATGGGCCGTCGCCGACGTTGATCGTGACGGCAACGCGTCCGGGCGGGATCGAGCCCCACACGCCGATCATTGCCGAGCCTGTGATCACCGTGTTTGCGGACCAGTCAACCCGCTCACCGGAGGCGAAGCGCTTTTCGATGCGGCTGACGGTGATCCAGACGTGACAGCTCACGGCGCATCGCACGGTCGCGACGGCCACCTGGTTGCCGTGCACTTGCGCGTTCGGAAGGAACCGCACGCGAGGGGCTGGTGGGCCGGTGACTGGCCCGTATGCCTTCGAGCGGGCGACCGTGGCATTCATCGGCCAGGGCGGGATCGCCGCCGGCGATGAGTACCCGACGATCTCGGAGAAGTCGTTGGCGCGACGCGCGTCGAGCGCGAACAAGTACGAGCCGGTGTACCAGTTCCCGATCCGAGCCCGATTCGCTCGGGTGAACGGGACACCACCGCGCGACACGCAGCCGCGCGGCGAGCACTGGAGTTGGTCACCGCTAAGCATCACGCAACCCGTCCCGCGAACGGTCCTGCAGGCCTCGATCCCCAGTTGGTGGAAACCCGTACGCCAGCCACCGGTCCACCGCGCAGCGCTGCTCGTGATCGTCGCGCCGAATCGCGCATCACCGCTGAGGGCCGGGCCAGTGCTCACGCCGATCGGTCCCCGCCACGCAAGGCTGCTCGAATAGGTCTGCCCCTGGTAAGGCGCGGTGAGCTTGAACACAGTCCCGGTCGGTTCGGGCCCAGGATCCGCCATGCCCTCCTTCGATCCGATCGCCTCGCACATGCCCGTATCAGCAGGCCTGCACATCGACCAATGCATGTCGCCCTGTGCCCCGTCGGGAAAAGTGAAGACGGTCGGCTCGGGGTTCCCAGACGCGGTCAGCGATCCGAGGACCTGAAACGGAACCGGCGCACCGCCGGCACTGACGGCGCCGCTATCCGTCGCGGTCAACGCGACCCCGGCGATCGCGACGGCGGCGACCCCGGCGGCGACCAGCGATCGAACGCGAACCATGGCGACCACGTTACCTGCGTTCGACCCGCGTCAACTGGGCGTCGAAGCGCCGGCATATCCGACCGATCAAGGAGCGGGTGACCGCGTCGGCCTGCCGCCGACGAAACAGGGGCACCCGCGACGCAGCTCGGTGTGCCGCTGCGAACAGAGCATCGCTGGCTGGCACGACCACCTGATGGAGTTCTCCCGCTTTCGCGGCCAGCGCCGCGCTTTCCCTCTCAACGGCGGGGATCCGGACCGATCCGCGCCGGCTGGCGCCCGGCTTCCGTGGAAGCGACAGCGGACAGCGCCCCGAACGCGGCAGGCGGTCGCCGTTGGAAGCGATCACCGAGGGCCTGAGCGAGCCGTAGGGCGAGTGCAGTTCGTCGGTGGCGGGCGCGGCCGCCGGGGAGGGGGTTATCTCCCGGCTGGGGGTCGGCCGTTGACCGTCAGGCTCAGCGGCGTGGGTTGGAAGCTGTCGTGGCCTTCGGTGCCGAGCTTCATCGCGCCACCCGGGCGCGGCCGTTGCCTGGTGATCGTGTAGTTGGCGAACAAGCTCGCGGCGTTGCCGGCGTGGAGCGGCGGGATCGTCGCCGCCCAGTACAGGTTGCGATGCTGGATCCACGCGATGGCCGCGGTTAACGGCTTGCCGATGAAGTCGGGGACCCGGTAGCTCGGGAGCCTGCCGACCGGGACGGCCGGGCTGGCGGCGCCACACCCGGGGATCCGCACGTGGAGCGAAACCGCCGATCCCCGCCTCACGTCGGCGCCGGCCCTTGGCATCGACCCCACGACGAGCGGCACGCACTCGTAGGACCAATCAAGCGAGAACGGGAGGGTGAACGTGACCGACAGCCCGGCCGCATGGAGCTTCAGATACGCGTGTGGGAGATCCTCACCGCGGGTAATGGGCACCGCCCCCGAGCCCCGTAGCAGCCGGCTGCCGGCGCAGATTGATGTTGTGAACGGCTGCCGGGAGGTGTCCGAGTAGATCCTCCAATGCTGCCCGGCGACCGGCTCGATCCCGTCCTCGCTGATGACGATGCCGCCAGCGCCGGCGGCCGATCCGGTGTCGATGCGGACGACGGCGGGGCCATGACCCTTCAGGTAGCCGATCACGCGAACGCGCGCCGGCGAGCTCAGCGCGCGTTGCCCGCCGACGAGCGCCGTTGGGCCGCTCAGCATGGTGCCGTCGAACACGACGTGAGCGGCCTTGAACTGCTGAGCTGGCGTGAGCGCCGCGCAACTCGCCGCGACGGCTTGCGTCCGGGTGCTGGCCGGGGAGCCGCCGGCCCCGGCGACGGCGCCGCACGCCGCGAGCGAGACCGACCCAAGCAGGGCAGCGACCAACCACAACCCTGCGGCGGCACGCACCCTCTGGACGGGCTGCGCATGTCGAGGCCCGAGAGCTCGCATAAAGGGACTACGCCGCGGACCCACGTGTCATCACACCAGCCAATTTTATGGACAGGCCCCTAGACTAGCCTCAGACATCGAGCAGGCAGCGAACGGCCGCTTTCGCCTGTTCCACGGGCGATTATCCCGCTGGTTCCCGCAGCTCCACGGGATCCCGGAGGCTGGGGTAGTCGCCCCACGGGCGGCCGGCCATGTCCGCCCAGTTGCCGGCGGTGTTAACGTGGACGCCGACGATGTCGGAGAGGATCGCAGCGGGGATCTCGCCGGCGAGATGCATCATCGCGGCGCGACGGTCCTGTCTGGATTCGATCCCGACGAGCTTCAGCTGTGGGCTACGCCACCGACCGTAACACCCAGCGACTAGCGCATCGCCATGTGCCGACGTCCGGACCGATCCGCGACGATCGCTTTTCCCGCTTTTCCAAGACAGCCGTACTGCTGCCTTCAACGGATAAGCGAGCGGCCGCGGGCCGCCGGAGGGCTCGTGCGTTCCGCCGGGAACACGTGCCGGCCGCCGCTGAGCGGACGATCGGTTCGTTCTCGCCCGAGGACGGGACGGACTTAAGGACGGCGTGCTCCTTCGGATCAGGCTCGGAGTCGCTACCGGGTACGAGCCCGATCGCGAAGTAACGGGCGCGTGCAGGACCCGGAGTCTCGCCATGCGAGCGCGTTTCCCGCAGCCGTGGATGCCGTCCGGTATCCACGGCAACCGACCATCGGTCCGCTCTACAGTGGGGCCTCAGTCAGCCGGCGGCAGCTCGAAACTGGACTGCGGCGCCGACAAGCGGCCGTCCGTGGCCGAAGCAGGCCGTATCGAACTCAAGATGGCTGAGCGATGCGAAGCTCTGCCGAGCGGTCGCCGGATCATCGGCTACGGGATGCGGGCCGAGCGAAGTGATGTGCGCCGCGGCGTCGCCCGCGAACAGGACACCCTGATCTATCCACAGCAGCGACACGTGGCCGGCCGTATGACCCGGGGTGTCGATGACGCGGAATGAACCGACCGTGGCATCCCCGACAAGACTGTCCTGCACGGCGACCGCGGGGACACTCCACGGCAGAGCCACCTTGACGTAAGGCACCATGACCTGACCCAGCGGATTTGCCGGCCGCGGGCGCGGCTGCTCGGTCCCCTCCCGAATGTACGGGGCGTCCACCGGCGAGCAGTAGACCGATGCGCCTGTGACCCGGGCGAGGTCCGCTGCGTTGGCCGCATGATCGCTGTGGCGATGGGTCAGCAGGATGCGCTTGAGATCTTGCTCACCATGGCCTGCGCCACGAATCGCCGCCAGGATCTTGTCGGCCCCGCCCGGGGTACCAGTGTCAATCAAGGTCAGGACGTCAGCCTCGACCAGAAATGCGTTCACCAGCGCCCTCGGGAAGGTCAAGGCGGTAACGCCTGGCAACGGTTGATTTGGCACGAGAGGTCTACTCCTAGGATCGGTGTGATTGGTTTGGCGACGAGGCGCTCGGTCGGGTCGGGCCCGATGTACGCCGCGTCAGACGATCGAATTCGCCCAGGTGGACCGCAAACAGGCGTACGCGTGTGCGATCTCCGGGCGCGCCGCCATCCCGCTCGGTTAAGGCTCCGCGGCACGGCTGGACCACGCTGCGGCATGCGCCAGTACCGGATCGGGACGACCAAGCGTCGCTTGACGCCTCCCGGACCATATGGCAGCATATGTGTGATGGCAAGAACGCAGACACTCGTACAGCTGAGTGACGAGCTGCTCGCGCAGCTCGACGCTCGCGCCGCTCGTGAAGGCCGTAACCGCTCAGATCTCATCCGCGCGGCACTCGCCGACTATCTCGCCGCCGATCGCGAGGCAGAGACAGACCGGCTGATCGTCGAGTCTTACACCCGCCGCCCGCAGGAGGACCTCCTCGACGCCGAGCGGGTAGGGCTGGCCATGGTCGCCGCCGAGCCTTGGAAGCCGTCGCGCACCGCCGACGAGGAGGCCGACCGGTGAACCGCGGCGAGGTGTGGTGGATAGATCACCCCACGGCCGGACGCCGCCCCGGCTGCATCCTCACCCGGCAAGCTGCGATACCCGTCCTGCGCACCCTTCTGGTCGCGCCCGCGACGATGAACGTTCGCGGGATCCCGACCGAGGTGCAGCTCGGCGTCGAGGACGGCATGCCCGCCGAGTGCGCGCTCGCGTTCGACAACGTCGGCCCGGTGCCCAAGTCTCTGCTGAGCGAGCGGATCACCCGCCTCGGCCCGGCAAAGCTCGCCGAGCTGTGCGCCGCGCTGAACGTCACCGCCGGATGTTGAGCGCATCAGCAACCTCACGACCGCAGCCACGCGGGCGGAGAACGTGACGGTCCGCACGCGGCCGCCCGGCGCTACAACGATCTCGAGCACGAGTCTGCTGCTGCTAGCGACGACGGCCGGCCCGGGCTCGGCGCCGTCTGACCGCCCCGTCAGTCGACCCAGACTCCAGGCCACGCGGCGGCCGCCCGACGAGCTTCACCGCTCCGACGACCCGTCGAGTAGGGACGACGTCTTGCGGGCGCGAGCTCGCAGCTTGAGGATCCGGCCTGCCTCGATAACGGTGTTTCCGCTCACGTGAGCGTGTGCGGCCGGGTTCGTGGGCGTACTCCCCAGTTGGTTCGTCCCGTCCGGGGTCCGCTGTTGAATCCTGCATTCCGACGACTCAACCTCAGGAGGGGTGCCTTGGCGCTCACGCAAACGCAACTGATCACCGCCGTCGCAGAGCGCGCGGAACTGACTAAGGCCGACACGAAGCGGGCGCTCGTCGCACTCGACCAGATCGTGCTCGAGGAGCTCGGCAACGCACAGAAAGTGCGGGTCGGCGGCCTGGTGCAGCTCACCGTTCGGGTCAAGCCGGCACAGAAGGCACGCAAGGGGCGCAACCCTGCCACGGGCGAGGAGATCACGATCGCGGCCAAGCCGGCAACTGTCGACCTCCGCGCCCAGCCGCTCGCCAAGGCCAAGGCCGCCCTCCCGACCGTGCAGAAGGCACGCCGCCGGCTCGCCGCCTGAGAAACAACCGCAGGCCGGCCTAGGCCACAGGATCACACGACCGGGCAGACATCTATACGCGGACCGCGGACCGAGGTCTTGTCGGTCGCGCGCGATACCTGCCGCTCGGAGATGCACAGCTACCCACTCCGTCAGCAGCGCGAACGGTCAGCTCGCGCCGTCCTCGCCGGAACGGGCGCTGCGGCAGCCGTGAGTATCGCGCTCGTTGCCGCCGGCGGCGGCGAGCGCTCGATCTCAGCCCTGCTCCTAGTCACTGCGCTGGCCCTCGGACTACGCAGCCGCCACTGGGCGCGACTGGCAGCGCGCGCCAGCGTCGGAGCGCGCTCAGAAGGCCGAGTCCGGCGAGCTCTCGCGCCGCTGGAGGCGGAAGGCTGGCAGCTCCGCCACTCGCTCCCCTGGAATGGCCACGGCGACATCGACAGCATCGCGATCGCCCCCACCGGCTTCGCGTTCGCGATCGAAACGAAGACCCGCGGCTACACGCCAGAACACCTCGCCCGAGTTCGGGAGATCGCGGCCTGGCTAGGCTTGCGCCGGCGTCGCTGGTGCCTCAACGGCGCGCTGCCCGTCCTATGCGTCGTCCGCGGGTGCGGCCTCGAGCGCGTCGAAGCGGGTGTCCTCGTCGTCTCGATCGAGCGCCTCCCCGCTGCACTGCGAAAGGCGGGCCGCGCCCGAAAACGTCCCGCGTTCCTCTCCCCTGCCAACAACCCGAGGGCGACGCGGTGATCGCCTCACCCCTTCGCGGGACTCGTGCTCAACGGGGCGAGGAAGGTCGACGACGCCGAGCGGCTGGAGATCGAGGCATGGCGATCGTTGCCTGGATGGTCGCCGAGGGCCGTAGCGACCGGCGGCTCCCGTGGCAACGACGTCACATTCACCCCCGTTTGCCGAGGGTGCAACCATGCTGGGCAGGCAACTTGGAAAGCCCTGATCTCCGCACTCGTATGCATCTCGACCAGCGCCCTACAGACGACTCGACTCCGTTCCGGATTGGTTCCGGAAACCCGCCGGAAATGTGCCTGATTTGCGGGCATCCGATTCTGCTCCCGGGACGATGCGAGCTCGCAAATTTGGCTCATTTGCAGGGAAACGATTGATACGAAGCCGCTAGCCATTCCGTTTGCCATGCAGAAGGTCGCGGGTTCGCGTCCCTTCAGCCGCTGCATGCATGCACGGCCGGTTGTTCCGGATTCGTTCCGGACCCCGGTCGACGCAGGACGTCAGTCGGCTTCGCCGGATCAGGCCCCGTCGCCGGATCAGGCCGCGTCGCCGACACGATCCCGCTTGGACTCCTCTGCTTGCGTGGCGGGCAGGCCGCGCAGGCCCGTGAAACGAGCCTACGCGGCCTTCGCGTAGCCGGGCCCGCGGCTCAGGCGTGAGCCCCGGCCCCCGTGGGAACCTCGGCGCGCCGAGCCCGTGGCGAGCGCTCCTCGACGGTCGACTCCTCGCGGTAGTGCGCGTAGGCGTGCACGATACCCGCCAGGCAGGCGACCGCGGCACCGGCGAAGCCCACCCAGAAGGCCGGCAAGATGGTGACCGTGCCGGTGTGGACGTCGCTGGCGCCGCCGGCGGTGCTGAACGGAGGCTGGCCGATCCGGTACAGGATCCGCGCCCCCGCCACGAACGCGAGCACGCCCACCACCGCGCCCACCCCCGACGGGGTGAGCGGCGCGCGCCCGCGCACGGCGGCGAGGACCAGCAACAGGGTGATGACCATGCAGGCCAGCACCAGGCTGCTGGTGTGCGGGAGGGGGATCCAGCCGCCCCAGTAGGTCACGCTGCCCGACCCAAAGAACGAGCCGACCTTGTAGATCCTGAACGCGGTGAACGGGGCGATGAACGCGACCACCATCCCGATCGCGCCCAGCCCCAGCCATGGCGTGATGCCCGACTGAAGCTCGGCCACCCCGGGACGGGCCTCCACCCGGCGCGACGCCGGCGTGACCGCCGCCAGCAGGCCGCCGATGAGCGCCAGGAAGGCCCCCACCGCCCCGACGTAGATGCCGACGAGCAGCGTCACATGCGCCGTCTGGGAGGCCGAGCACTCGTAATGCAGGCACCCGAACGGCGGGATGATCATGCGGTAGACGATCTGGGCGGTGGCCAGCAGGCCGAAGAACGCCACGATGAGCCCCAGGTTGCGCCCCCGTACCGGGCTGCGCGCCTGCCAGGCGACGATCACCGCGATCACGGTGACGACCGCCGAGGCGAGCAGCAGATCAGACGCGTGGGGAATCCCCAGCCACGCGTCGCGCGTGACGTTGCCTTTCTTGCCGTGGATGACGTAGAAGTTTGATCCCAGCGCGACGAACTGCAGAATGGCGCCAGCCAGCGCAGCCCACAGCCCGATCGAGACTCTTCTCATTGGTGATGAACCTCCTTATGCCAGGCGGGAGGGACGGTCTTCCCTTGACCACCGCCTTGCCGCACGTAGTTTCAACACGTCTTTCCCCGGCTCCCGACAGACGACTCACGTCTGGTCAGCAGGATTACATTCCGATGACAGGCACACGCGCCGCCTCAGCCGTCCGCCGGCCGGCGCGACTCCTGCGCCACCCATGCCAGCGTGGTGTCGACGATGGGGGCGGGGCGCTTGGGCGCCGCCCGCAGCAGGTGCCCCAGGCGCCGTGCGGCGCCGCGGTAGTCGCCGGCCCCGGCGGAGGCACCCAGGATCGCGGTGGCCAGCGCCAGCGTCGGGACCCGGCGCATCCGGTGCATCGCCCGCATGGAGACCGCCCGCAGGCCCTCCGACTGGGCCGCGGCTCGCAGCCAGACGGCGATGAGCACGAGCAGCAGGACCCGCGCCCCACGGCGCAGGGCCAGGGCCGTCCCGATGCCGCCCACCAGGCCGAAGGCCAGCGTCGTGGCGGCAAGCGGGACGCCGAGGAGCACGCCGTTGACCACCGCGCGGGCGCCGGCGCGGCTGGCGATCCACGCGATGGCCAGCCCGGCGGCCACCGCCCCGAGCACGCGCGGGTCGGTGGTGGCCAGGGTGGCCACGATGCCCGCGATCGCGACCAGCGTGGTCCTGCCGGCGTGCCGGGGGGCGGCCTCGCGAGCGTCCGGCGCCCGACGATCGCCATCCGGCTCGGGGTCCGGCGCGACGGGCCAGCGGCGCAGGGCGCGGCGCACCACCCAGGCCTGGATGAGCCCGGCGCCGATCGACCACACCAGCAGCCACGTCGCGGTGATCCACAGGGCGGGCGTCCGGCCGGCGGGCAGAAAGTCCAGCACGCCGCGCACGCGCTCGTAGGTGCCCAGGTAGGCATCGAGGCCGACGATCAGCAGGATCGAGAAGGTGCTGGTGACCGCGTACCACCCGAAGCGCACCGCGCTCCCGGCGGCGGCCAGCGCGGCGAACCCGCGGCCGCGGCCCTCGAGCACCCCGAGCAGCGGGGCGCTGAGCGCGTGGGGCACGGGGATGCCCATCCGCGCCGGGCCCATGATCGCCATGGTCTCGACCAGGCTGGCGCCGGCGGTCGCATAGCCGGCCCGGACCCCGTGCCGCTGGCCCGCGCGCGCCAGGGGGACGCCGCCGACGATCACCACCGTCCAGCCCAGCGGCACCACGCGGCCCACCAGGAAGGTGAGCGACGCCACGTTGGCCAGGCCGGCCAGCGTGCGGCGCTCCCCACCCACGGGGCCGCCGGCGTGGGATGCGGCGACGGCGGGAGGCTCCTCCGACCGGCGCCCGTCGCGGCCGCCGCTGTCGGACGCTCCCGGCGGCGGGGCGCTGCTCTCGTTCCTGACGGGCCGGCGTCGCACCGCGAAGCACTGTAGAGCGACGCGCGAGCGCAGTCAGCGGCGCGCGTCGCGACGGCCGTGCGCCGGTCTGACCAACGTCCGCGCGAGCCGCACGCGGGCGCGCGGGCCGGTGGCCGGCCCGCAGGGACCCAGGAGGCCGGTGCGCCCGCCTCGCAGGACCCCCGGCGCCGCGAGGGCGACGGGCAGCAGCCCTGCCAGCCGGTGGGGCAGGCGTCGCGCGGTCAGCGCCGCGATCCCCAGCGCGGCGGTCTCCGCCGCCGCCCACGCGCGGGCGTGGTGGTCGATCTGCCAGTAGGACACCGGCGAGCGCCAGCGACCGCTGCGCAGCGGCCACAGGGGCGGCCAGGCATCCGCGTGGTGGGTGGCGTAGTCGACCGCCAGATGGCTGAGCCAGCCGTTGGCGTACGCACGCAGCGGCCCCCGACGGCGGGCGGCGACGCGCAGGCCGAGCGCCGGCGGGAGGCTGTGCAGGGCGAGGTGCACCTGCCGCCACGGCGGGCGGTGATAGATGGCGTGCATGAGGTGCTCGCCGCTGCGCATCCGCCGGGCGAACGCCGCCCCGAGCACCAGGGCGGGCACGTCGGGCGTGATCGCGCCCGCCGTCCGCCACGCTCGCGTCCCCGCCGCCGCCGGCAGCCGCAGCGCCCAGAAGGCGTGCGAGGAGGTCAGCATCGGCGCCGGTGCAGCCTCGGGCGCCGAACTGGCTCGCCGATCGTCGCGCGCCGACTGTCCATGGCGCGAAGCTACCACCGCTGACCAACGAGACCGTCTGGAACCTCGAGGCGCTCCCCGCCCGCCTCATGGTGCTGGGCGCGGGCCCGATCGGCTGCGAGCTCGTCCAGGCCCTCGCCAGCCTGGCGCACTATTGGTCCCATGCATCTAGCGAATGCACCACTCAGGTGCTTGACTGGACCGCTTGGATGCAAGCACCGGAGATCGCTCGGGCGCCCGCGGCGCCGGGAACCGCGACGGCGAGCGCCAGGGGCGATCCGGGGAGTCGCACCCCGGCGGGCGGTCCGAGGATCCCGACGCGCGCGGGGCCACCTCCGCCGGCTCCCCTCCGGACTCCCGCGCGCTGCGAGTCCTCGCCTCACCGCGCTTTCGGCTGGGCCTTCTGGCGGCCCTGCTGATCGGCGCGGGGGTGGCCGCCTACCTGGTGGGCGCGCCGAGCCGCAGCTCGATCGAGACCACGGTGCGCGGCACGGGGGCCGTCGCTCCGCTGGTGTTCATCGGCCTGTACATCGCGCTCACGGTGATCCTCATTCCGGGGACGATCCTCACCGCCGCGGGCGGGGTGTTGTTCGGCACCGCACTGGGGACGCTCTATGTGGTCATCGGCGCGACCTTCGGAGCCACGGCGGCCTTCCTGCTCGCGCGGCGCCTGGGCCGCCATCGGGTGGAGGCGATCGCCGGCCGGCGCATCGCCGCCATGGACGACTGGATCACCCGCAACGGGTTCGTGGCCGTGCTCTACGTCCGCCTGATCCCCGTGTTCCCGTTCAACATCCTCAACTACGCGGCGGGGGTGACCGGCGTCAGCGCCCGGGCCTACCTGCTGGGCACGGCGATCGGGATCATCCCCGGGACCTTCGCCTACGCGGCCCTGGGCGGCTCGTTCGATCACCCGACCTCCCCTGAGTTCCTGGCTGCCGTGAGCCTCATCGTCGTCCTGGCGGTCAGCGCCCCGGTCGTCAATCGCCTCATGCGCCAGCGGGGCAGCCTCCCCGAGAAGGATTAGCAAGCGAGCCCCATCTCGTCGCACTCGAGACATCCGGGAGAACGAGTGCCTTCAAGTTCGCCGGAAGTGCTTGCCCGGCAGCCGGTGGATGCGCTCAAGGCCGGCGGCACGGCCCATCTCCTCGCCGGTTTACCTCCACCTCAGGGCCGGATCGAGCTCGCCCCATCCCCTGGACGCGGTCGGCAAGGGTCGAAGGTAGAAGACCCCGCTGCAGGCAGCCTTGGCTACCCCGACCACGACGGTCTGTGCGGGGTCAAGGTCGGGCCTCATGGCCGTTGGACCCACGTGCAGTGTGACGAGTCGTCGCCGCGGCCGCCGGGTATCCCCTCCCCATGCCCTGTCCCGATTTCACCCTCCGCGATGAGGGAGATCAGCCCTGGTCGCTGCGGGAGCATCTCGCCGGCAACGCGGTGGCGATCGTCTTCTACCGTGGCGACTGGTGACCGTACTGCAACGGCCAGCTGGTCAGCCTGGCACAACGAATCACGGAGCTGAACGCCGCCGGAGCGATGCTGGTCGCGATCAGCGTCG
This sequence comes from Solirubrobacterales bacterium, assembly GCA_038254735.1. GTDB lineage: Bacteria > Actinomycetota > Thermoleophilia > Solirubrobacterales > Solirubrobacteraceae > Palsa-465. Next base: position 30,704 of record JBBSFX010000022.1, on the reverse strand, counting down.
ACCCGCCTGAGGCAGGTGCCGCGCTGGTCGAGAAGCTCTGCCTGACCTTCCCGCTGCTCTCCGACCCGGACGGCGCCGGCGCTCTGCACCCCTACGGCACCTGGAACGCCGAGCAGGGCATTGCCTTCCCCGCGGTCGTGCTCGTGAAGCCCGACGGCGAAGAGGCGTTCCGCCGGGACTCGCGCGATCCGGCCGACCGCGCTCCGGAAGAGGAGCTGCTGACGGCAGCGCGAAGCCTCGATCTCGATCCGGTCGAGCAACAGCCGCCACACCCTCGCAATCCCCGCCCGGGCCAGAAGGCGTTCGCGCTGCCGGGGCTCGAGCCGTTCTTTCGTGGGGTGGGTTCGGGCGCGAAGCACCTCGGCGGGCGCATCGAAGCCGCCGCCGAGGAGGCTGGCCTGCTCGCCGAGGAAGCCGAGCGCTACGCCGAGGCGGCGCATGCGCGGGCAGCACAGGGCGGCTCGTGAGACGCAGGCCAGCTTCGTCGGCCGGGGCGCGCTCGGCATCACTCACTTCGTCTCGACACTGAGCGCGAGGTGCTCGCCGGCGTGACGTTCGTCGGTGCCGAGGTGGCCGACTTCCTGCCGGCCGCGACGATCGCGGTCGTCGAGGAGGTGCCGCTGCACCGGCTGGCGCACGGGGTTGCGCCGTTTCCGACCCGCAGCGAGCTGGGGCTGAAGTTCGTCGAGTCCAACGCGCAGCAGCGTGACACGAAGCTGCGCTCCGCACAGGGCGTGGCGGCCGGGAGTCGGTCATAGCGCCCACTCCACTCCTGGCCGGAACCCGTTCGCGGTCGGGGCGGTCGTGCCCGCGGTGGGCGCAGCTCCGGGCGGCGGCCGAGCCGGCGGCGATGCAGTTTCGTCCGATTGAGACACTGTTGCGCCGCCGCGCCGGCGACGGCCCGCTGTTCGAAGTGAGCACGCTCGTGCCGGGGCGCATGCTCGTGATCGGCAGCGCCGAGATCGCGCACGAGATCCTGCACGCACCATCCGCAACCTATCTGGCGGGTGCTGCCAACCGGCGGATCCTCCCGCTGCTGCCCGACGACACGGTCCTTACGCTCGACGGGGAGGAGCACATGGCGCGCCGGCGCCTGCTCGCGCCGCTGCTCCACGGCCCAGCCCTGGAGCAGCTCGCACCCGCGATCGCGCAAGTCACCGCCGAGGAAGCTGACCTGTGGCCGACCCACACGTCAATCGCGATGCTGCCGCGCCTGCGCTTCCTCGCCCTGCGACTTGCCGCAAAGGTGCTCTTCGGGATCGAGACCCGGCATGGTGCCGAGGTGCTGGAGGGGCTCGTCAGCCGGGCGCTGCCGGCCTACGGGATGCTCGCCGCCCGCCCCGCGCTGCGCCGCCTCGGGTCGCTGAGCCCGGGATCGGTCGCCCGGCGCCGGTGGCTCGAGTTCGCCGACGGGCTCCGCGAGCTCCTGGGCGGGCGTCATCCCCCGGTGACGGAGCTGGTCGGCGGCGACCAGCTGTTCGCGCTGTTGCTCGCGGCTCACGAGACGACCGCAGCGGCGCTGGCCTGGTCGGTTCACGAGCTCGCGCGGGCACCGGAAGCGGCCACGGCCATCTCGCAGAGCCGCGAGGGCCCGCGGCCGTGGCTCGATGCGGTGATCGAGGAGACGCTGCGGCTGCGCGCTCCGCTGATCGACATCGTCCGCACGCCCGCCGAGCGAGTGACGATCGCCGGCCGGAGCGTCGGGCCGGGGACCCTGATGCTGATTCCTCCGCCGCTGATCCATCGGGAGGGCGGTGGCGATCTCCTGGGCTTCTGTCCGAGGCGCTTCCTCGCCGGCCAACCGGACCCGCGAACGTGGCTGCCGTTCGGCGGCGGGGACCGCCGCTGCCTGGGAGCCTCGCTGGCGTTGTTCGAGCTGCGTCAAGTGCTTCCGCTGCTGCTCGAGCGCTTCACGCTCCAGCCGGCGGCGGCGCGATCCGAGCGAGCGCTGCTGTACGGAACGGCGCTCGTTCCCGAGCGTGGCGCCCGGATTCGTCTGACGCCGCGCAACACCGTCTTCTAGCCCGCGGCGTGCGCAGTGGCGATCTGGTCGATCGTCGGTCGGTCCTCGGGGCCGCGGCTGCGGTAGATCCACGCGATCCGTCCGCCGGCGTCGAGCAGCGCGTCGCCGCCGAGCTGGAGCGTGTCCTCGTCGGTCGCCTCCGGCCGCCCGCCCGCCAGGATCAGCCGGACGTAGCGGATCCACACCCGCGGATCAAGCCAGACCCGCGCGACGCTGCCGCGCCCGAGGCCAAACGCGCGGTAGGCCTTGCGCTCGGGGTCGGAGAGCACGAGCACGTGCTCGAGGCGCTGGCGCTGCTGATAGCCGACCAGCGACTCCCGCGGCGCGAAGGCCACCACCACGACGCGCACCCCGATCCGGTCCTGGGCGTGGAGCACCTCGACCAGGTGCGTGCGGCAGGGCAGTCAGGCGAGGTGGCGCAAGAACACGATCAGCGTCTCCTCGCCGGCCAGCGAGGCCAGCGAGACGGTGCGCCCGGCGGTGTCGCTCAGCGCCAGATCCGGAAGCCGGTCCCCGGGCGACAGGATCATCCGCCGCTCCGCGCGAGCCCGCGCCCGAGCGCCACCAGCGTCTGGCCGGGGGAGCCGATGCCGGGCGCCGCGGCGACCAGGAACACCGAGCCGGCGGCGGCGAGATAGGGCCTCCATTGTGAGCGGTCGAGTCGATCGGACATGGTCCTCCAGCGGTTTCGGTTCAGCGGACGTTCGGGTACATGCGAGCTAGCCGCTCGGGCGAGACGCCGGCCAGGAACAGCCAGCGGATCACCACCCAGGAGGTGACGGTGCGGGGCAGGCCGAGCGCGCGCCAGCGACGGGCGGAGGTCACGGCGGGGCCCGGCAGGCAGGCGGTGCGGCCTGCGCACTCGAGCCGTCGCACGAGGTCGTAGTCCTCCATGATCGGCAGCGTCCGAAACCCGCCCAGCCGGTCGAACGCGCCACGCCGCAGCCAGATCGCCGAGTCGCTGTAGTAGACGCCGAGCCGGCGCTGCACCCGGTACCAGGCGCCGAGCAGCCGCGAGAAGCGGTCCCCGCCGTCAAAGTGCAGGCGGAAGTTGCCGCCCAGCACGGCCGGGTCGCGCAGCGCCTCCACCAGAGAGGAATAAGCCCCGGCGGCCAAGCGGGTGTCGGCGTGGAGGAACAGCAGCACCTCGCCTCGCGCGGCGGCAGCGCCCGCGTTCATCTGGTTGGCCCGCCCCCGCGGCGCCTCGATCACGATCGGCCGCTGCGCATGTCCGGTCGCGAGACGGGCGGTGCGGTCGCGCGATCCTCCGTCGACGACGATCGTCTCCCACCGGCCCGGGAGCGAGGCGAGATGGTCGAGCAGGCACGCGATCGTGCTCTCCTCGTCGAGGACCGGGACGACCACCGAGATCAGCGGCTCTGTCCTCATGCGACCTCCGGGACGGCGAGCGCGGCTCGGGTCGAGGGCGGGCACAGCGGATCAGCCTGCGGTCTTCTCATACGGCGCAGCGGAATCCGGCCGGGAGCGTGCCGTCGGCCTGGCGCAGCTCGAGGAAGCGCTCGACGACCAGCCGCTTGGCCTCGGCCAGCGGCACCCGTCCGGGCGCGATGAGCAGGTCGGGGCTGCTGGCCAGATCGCCGCCGATCGGGTGCCAGTGCACCCCGTCGGCGGTCACGGTCAGCTCGGGCGCGACCAGCTCCTCGCTGACCTCGACGGCGCTGTCCTCGCCCGCGGCGAATCCGCGTCCGACCAATGGTCGGACCGCGAAGTCATCGCCGGCGACCCCCAGTTCGCTCAGCAGCTCCCGGAGTGGCTCGACCTCGTCGCGGTTGGCCGGCGTCTCGGTCATCGCCACCCGCAGCGGCAGCCCGACCTCGTGCGCCCAGCCGATCCCGTCGAGCGCCCGTGCGAACGATCCCTTTCCGCGCCAGGCGTCGTGGGTCTGGGCCCGCGCTCCGTCCAGCGAGGTCTGGACGACGAGCCCCCCGCGGCCGGCCAGTCCGGCCAGCTCGCGGCGGCGGCGTCCGGTGAACAGCATCGCGTTGGTCAGCACCACGGTCGGCAGGCGCTGCGAGGCGTAGTCGAGCATCGCGACGATGTCGCGCTCCAGGAACGGCTCGCCACCGGTCAGGTACACCTCCTCGAAGCCAGCGGCAACCGCTTCGTCGACCAGCTCGACGAAGCGCTGCAGCCCGATCGACCGTCGCGCTGCGCGTGGCGAGGACGCGACGACGCAGTAGGCGCACGCGAGGTTGCAGTGGAAGTTGGTGTACACCCACAGCCGCGCCGGGAACACTGCGCTGCCGAACAGCTCGACGACCGGCCGCTCCTCGACGTCCGAGGTTGGCGGCGCGGGCGCATCGGTCAGCGCATCGCCACTGGGTACGAGCGCGGCGAGCGTCTCGCGGTAGACGTGGAACCGCCCTCGCGCACGCTCGCGCGGGGGCACTACCTCCAGGCACGTCGTCCACCAGCCGGTCTCGATCGACTCCACGAACGGCTCCGGTATTCCGGCGGCGCGCATCGAGGCGGCCTGGGCACGCCAATCGTAGGCGAGCGGGACCAGCTTGGCGCGGACCGCGCCGTCGTCGAGGTCGAGCACGGCGTACCAGGTCTCGTGCCGCCCGTCGTTGGCGGGCCGCCCGACGGCGCCCACGTTGACGATCAGCGTGCCGTCGAGGCGCCGCTGCCACGGGATGCCGGTGTGGGTGCAGAGCAGCAGCTCTGCACCACTGGCATCGACGCGCATCCGCAGTTCGTCGTCGGGCAGCGACTCCCACAGGAAGTCGTTGATCGCCAGCGGCGAGCCGTGGACCATGTGGACCCCGATTCCGCCGATCGTCTCGCGGTGCTCGAGCGGCAGCTCCCGCATCCAGGCGGCGAACGCGTGGCTCGTGTGAGCGCGGGTGTGGTCGTAGATGATCTGTGCGTACTGGTTGTCGCGTTCGTCTGAGTACCCGCAGCCGCAGTCGGGGTCGCCACGGCCGATCGCGATGTCGTAGTTGCCGGCGATGCACTCCACCCCCCACTCCGCCAGCAGGGGCCAAAGCGCCTCGATCTCCGCGCCGAAGCCGCCCAGGTCGCCCAGGCAAAAGATCCGCTCGCACCCGCGGCGACGGGTGTCGGCGAGCAGCGCCCGCAGGGCGTAGGGGTTGGCGTAAGGGCCACCGAAGGCGGCGATCCGCGTCATCGGACGTTTGACCGCGTCGACCGGCAGAACGATTCAGCCCTCGCGCAGTCCGCGGTGCCGACCGATCGCGGGCTGCTCACGCGTCGCGACGCGAACCGGCACAAACTCAGCCGGGATCGGCGCGGCTGAGCCAGCGCCTCAATGCGTCCCGCCCGACGATCGTGACCTCACCACTGGGCGCGATCCAGTCCCGCGCCCGCAGCTCGCCGACCAACCCGACCGGCTGACCTGGACTTGGTCCACTCCCCACGGGGATCAGCTCCTCGGTGCCGGGATCGACCTTCCAGCGACCCGAATCGAGGGCGCTCAGGGCAAGTCCCTGCTGTTCGGTCGGGACGTCGCGGGGGTGTGGCCCGCTGGCGCGGGAGCCGGTGTCGGCGCTCCGGACGTCCGCCGGCGGTCGGCGCGGGGAACGGCTCGCGTCGCGCTCCGGGAATTGGTGGCTGAGCCAGCGTGCGGCGAGATCGGTGAGCTGCTTGGCGCGCTCGCTGTTGATTCCGATCCGCTCGGTGATCTCGTCCAGGTCGAGTTGCTCGACGGCGCGCTCGAGCGACCCGCTGATCTCCTCCGCGATCGCGCGGAGCTTCGCCTCGAGGCTGTCGTCGTCCGGTGGGCTCATCCTCAGATCATTGCACTCACTGCGAGTGACGGCGGCGAAGCCGCTCGAGCGTCGGTCGGCTCCGGCCTCCTTCAGGGAACCGGCGGGCTTCGGATCGCCTTGCACCGGGTCGGATACCGCCGGTGAATCGTTTGCCGCCCGATCATCCGTACCGGCGCCGGGCGGCACAGTTCTACGTTCCGGCCCCACCGGTCGCCGGGGGACCGCAGCGCGGGTGACGGAGCTCGCTCCGCGCGGCGCGGGCGATCAGCGGCGCCAGCGCTTGGGCGATCAGCGTGTAGCCGCGTGCGCTCGGGTGCACGCCGTCCACGAGCAGTAGGCCGCGGTTCTCGGCCGCCGACCAGCCGCCCCACAGCCGGGTGAGGACCGTGGTGTACACGCAGCCCGCGCGTCGCGCGACGAGGCGGTCGAGGCCGGAGACGAACCGGACCGCCGAGGCGGGCACGTCGATCGGGGTGGGCGGCGATCAGGCAGGCGCCGCCGCCCACCCGGGCGATCCTCGCCCGGGCGATCAGGGAGTCGACGTACAGCCTGGCGACCTTCGGGGTGACGAACATCTCGGCCAGGTAGCCGTACAGGAACACGGAGACGTCATAGTGCTCGGAGCGCAGCAGCTGCTCGACCCGGGGCTGGAAGTCGATCCACGGGAGCTTGGCGGCGTGGCCGAGGTTGTCGACCTCCAGCTGGACCCGCCCGGGGGCCACCGGCTCCTGGGCGATCACGCCGTCGAAGGACAGGAACCCGCAGTGAGGCCCGTGAACCGTCAGCTCGTGCCTTCCCGGCAACAGCTCGATCGACGCCGCGGCGTCGATGCTCGCGCGGGCCGATAGGTGTCCAACGTCCACGTCCGGGCGCCGGCGCTGACCGCGAACAAGCAGTGCGCATGCGTCGAGGTGAACAGCACCTCCACGTCCGGGTCGCTCACCGACACGGACGCCGTCGTCAAGGGCGAGGTGGCCAGCGCGCTGTAGCCGCTCGGCCCGTCGAACCCCGGGCGCAAGCCGTCACCGACGGTCGTCCACGCCCGGGCGCCCGGTGGCGGCGCCCGTCCCGGCGACGCCCAGCAGCACCACCATCAGCAGCAGCGCCGTGAAGCCCCAGGTGCGGGAGGGCAAGCGCCGGCCGACCGGACGCGCCGTCCGATCGCGCCGCCTGAAATGATGCCTCCGTCGCCCCACCACCTGAGTATGATGACCGCCCGCCCCATGAAGTTGCCCCGTCCGCCCAAGCTCCTCGCCTTGAGCGCCGCCGTCGCCCTCCTCGTGGGAACGGCCTGGGCCGCGGCGCCGGGCGCCGCCCGATCGAGGGGCCCGAGCGCCCAGGCCGCCGGAAACTGCAGCCTGGTGGGCAGGTACCACTCGCTCGGACCGACGTACGTCGAGCGGCTCACCGTGTCGCACACGAGCTGCGCGACGGGGTTCAGCCTGATCCGGGCCTACACCGGATGCCGCCTGAACGCGGGCGGCGCCAAGGGCCGGTGCACGCGGAGAATCTACGGCTTCCGCTTCTTGGAGACGCGCAACGCGAGCCCGGTGCAGTTCGTCGCGCTGGTCCACGCCACCAAGGGCAGCGCCAAGGTGACGTTCACCTACACCGAGAACACCTGAGCCGCCTCAGGCGAACGGCCGGCTGCCGTAGCGACGGTGCGCCTCATTCGGGGTGGCGCCTACCCGTGCCTCCGACCGTGGTTGGTCGGGTTGGCCACGTTGGCGACGCCGACGACGTCCAGCTCGGTGGAGCAGATCGCCCGCGTGGCGGTGGCCATCGCCCGCTGGAGCGTCGGCGCCTCGCGGAAGAAATGCGCCAGCGCAACGCCGTCCTCGACGCGGAAGATCGCGTCGCGGCAGCCCGCCTCGTGGAGCTGCTCGAGGAACGGCTCGGCGTCCCGGTCGAGGATCAGCGTGAAGGCGTGGAGCGACACGCGCATAGCTTCTCAGACCGCGACCGCCGCGCGAGCCCCGGCGACCCGTCGGCCGCTCGGCCGAGATGATGGTGCCGATGGCCGAGATCGTCAACCCGGTGGCCGCCGAGGAGACCGGCGGCTGGACGCGCGCACTGGCCGCGACGGCTACGCGCCCGTCCGAGGAGCTGCCCCACAACTGGCTCGTCCACGACGGCGACGACGGACTGTTGACGTGGAAGGCCGGCGGTCACTTCGGGCTGATCCGGCCCCGGGGCCGGCGTCGAGCTGGGGGACCTCGCCTTCTGAGCCCGCCGCCGGCCCCCGGCCCGCGGCGACCTTGGAGCGGGTAGCGCGGAGCCGAGTTAGGCGGTCACACCGAGTAGCCCGGGCAGCTCGCGCATCTCGTCGAACGGCTCGGCGCCGACGGCCCGCAGCGCCTCCGGGTCGGCGTCGGCGGCGTAGCCGAGCACCCGCATCCCGGCGGCCACCCCGGCGCGCACGCCGATCGGGGTGTCCTCGACGACCACTGTGCACGCGGCCGACGCCCCCACGCTCGCGGCGGCATGCAGGAACAGGTCGGGGAACGGCTTGCCGCGGGGCACCCCATAGGCCGTGAACACGGCGTCGGGGGCGAACAGCTCGCGTAGCCCGGTCAGGCCGAGCGTCAGCTCGGTCTTGTCCGGCTTGCCCTGGGTCGCCACGCACACCGGGATGCCCGCGCCGCTGAGCGCCCGCACCGCCGTATCTGCGTCGCGGACCGCCCGCAGGCGGCGGCGGAACTCCTCCGCCCGCCGGCGCTCGTAGCGCTCGACGAAGTCGACGGGCAGCGGGCGGCCGAGCCGCGCCTGCGCCCGCGCCAGGACGTCAGCCAGGATCATGCCCTTGTAGGTGGCGAGCGCCTCGGCGGTGGTGGTGGGGAGCCCGCACCGCGTCAGCACCGCGGCCAGCACCTCGTTGGAGATCGGCTCGGAGTCGACGAGCACGCCGTCGCAGTCGAAGATCACGAGCTCGGGGAGTCGCGGCATCGCCCGGTCGGCTACCGGGCCCGGAGCTCGGCGTCGAGCGTATCGGCGGTGTGGGCGAGCAGCCTGACCAGCCGCTCGAGCACCGGCTCGCTGACCGACTCCTCGAACAGCGCGTGCTGGAGGATCACCGCGTCCTCGACATCGACGCACAGCGACCCGAACTGCAGCTCGACGTTGTGCCGGGCCAGGAAAAGCCCGAGCTCGGCGTCGATCGCCAGGTCGCGGGCGAGCCACGCGTAGGCCTCCAGGATCGCCGCGTCCTCGCCGGCCGGTTCGACGTTGACCCGCACGCCCACGGACCCCAGCCTGACGAAGAACGCGGGCTCGTCGGGCGACTCGAGCACGAGCTCGCCGAAGCCGGCCCGCAGGCAGCGGCCGGCCTCTTCGTACAGTCGCTGCTGGGGCACGGACGCGAACTCCACGCACCCGAAGGTAGCGGCGCCCCGGTGCCCGCGCGCTCAGCCCGCGGCGAGGAAGCGCTCGAGCCCGGCCAGCACCGCCGCGGCGACCCGACGGCGATAGCGGCCGGTCTCCATCGGCGCCTCGTCGGCGCGGTTCTGCATGTTGGCGACCTCGACGAACACCTTCGGCACGCGCGAGAGGTTGAGACCGCCGAGGTCGGTCCGCGGCGCGATCCCCTCGACCCCGTCGTAGCTGGAGGGGTGCAGCCCCGCCCGCTCGAGCGCGGGCCGGAGCGCCAGCGCGAGCCGGTGCGAGGGCCCGATGATCCGCCCGTCGCGGCCGCCGGGGATCGGCCCCGGGGTGAGGATCGCGAACCCGGAGCCGCCCGACGGGCCGCCGTCGGCGTGGATCGAGATCGCGGCGTCGCTGCCGGCGCGGTTGCCGATCGCCGCGCGCCGGTCGACGCACGGGCCGACGCCGACGTTGGAGCGCCGGGTCAGCACCACCCGCGCGCCGGCGCGCCGCAGCAGCGCCGCCAGGTCGCCGGCCACGAGCCAGTTGAAGTCCGCCTCGCGGAAGCCGTCGGGCGCCGCCGTGCCAGTCGTGTCGCACGGCTTGACGCCGTTGCCGTCGGGGACCAGGCGGTCGATCGCCGCGGGGTCGCGGAAGTTGCCGCCGTTGTGGCCGGGATCGACGGTGATCACACGCCCCGACAGCGGCCCGCGGGCGCCCGCGACGTGCCCGGGCAGCGCGAGTGCCGACACCGCAGCGGCGATCGCGGCGACCGCGGCACTCGCTGCGCTCAGGGCGCCGATCACCCCGGCCTCAGCGGCCGACGATGCGCAGCAGGTCGCGGGCCCGGGCGGGGACCGGCCCGATCAGCGAGCGGACCTCGGCGATCCCGGCGCGGAGCTCGCGGTCGCCCACCTCGACCGGGAGCATCGAGTCCTGCAGTGTGGCCAGCGTGCCGTCGGCGAGGTGGATCTGGTCGACGGCACGCGCGATCTCGTCGCGCGCCTCGCCGGGCCTGGGCATGATCGGCTCGGCGAATGTCCGCGGGGGCATTCCGGCCCGGGCCGAGAACTCGGTGTGCGTACGCTTGACCCGGCCGTAGGCGGCCGCGACGGGGCGAAACAGCTGATCCTCGAGCCGCTCGCCCGCGGACTCGTCGAGCCGCTCGAAGGCCTCGCCGAGCGCGGCCAGCGCCGCGCCGAGCTGGTCGGCGCCGGCCGCCATCTCGTCGAGCAGCTGGCGGCGGCCGTCGGCGGTGGTGAAGCTCACAGCGGGATTCTCGCACCCCATCGCCCACACAGCACGTTCGGCTTATCGCCACAGGCTGTATCATCTGGCTCAGATGGCCACCACGACCTGCTTCAGCGACCGCTCGATTGTCCGCCGGGTGCACCGGGAGCGGGTGATGGCGCTGGCCGGCCCGCGGGCGCTGCTGCTGATGGCCGCCCACCCAGTCGCCTTCGAGGGGTTCTTCGCCCACACCGAGGCGCTCGGAGATCCCTACGAGCGCCTGCGACGCACGGCCGAGCTGCTGTCCCTGATCACCTACGGGCCGCGCCGGGAGGCCGAGACGGCGACGGCGCGGGTGCGGGCGCTGCACAGCACCGTCCGCGGGAGCCTGCCCGAGCCGGCCGGCCGGTTCCCCGCCGGCACCCCGTACGCCGCCGACGACCCCGAGCTGCTGCTGTGGATCCTCGCCTCGCTGTTCGACTCCAGCCTGCTCGTCCACGACCGCTACGTCGGCAGCCTCGACGCCGCACAGCGCGAGGAGTACTGGCGCGACTACCGGCTGATCGGCAAGCTGTTCGGGCTGCGCCCCCGCGACATGCCGCGCGACCTGGCGGCGTTCACCGGCTACATGGACGGGATGCTGCGCGGTCCCGACCTCCACGTCACCGACCGGGCGCGCCGCCTGGCCACGCGGATCGTGCTCGCGCCGCCGGTGCCGGTCCTCGGCCGGCCGTTCCTCGAGGTCTCGAACTTCGTCACCGTCGGGCTGCTCCCGGCTCGGCTACGGGCGCAGTACCGCCTCGGCTGGGCCCCCCCTCACTCGCTGGTGCTGTTCGGCGCCACCCAGTACGCGCGGCGGCTGCTCGTGCCGCTGCTGCCGGGACGCCTGCGCTACGGGCGCCCGGCGACGGCCTGAGCGACCTCCGTGCGACGATGCAGCCGATGCGCGAGCCTCGAGAGTCAATCCCCTCGCCCCGGCCGCGCAGCGTCGCTCACGAGCTCGGGCGGGACGCGGCGAGACGAGCCGCCGGCCTCGTCGCGCTCGTGCTGGTCGCCGCCGCCGCCGCCGGCTGCGGGGCTTCGAGCGCCCGCCGCTTCCCGGTCCAGCGGACGGCCTCGCCGGTGAGCCGGCTGACCGGCGGGAGCCCCGGCCGCGTCGCGGTGATCGTGATGGAGAACGAGGAGTACGGCGACATCATCGGCTCGCCCTCGGCCCCGTTCATCAACGCGTTGGCCCGGCGCTCCGCCCTGGCCACCGAGATGTTCGCCGTCGGTCATCCGTCGCTGCCCAACTATCTCGCCCTGACCGGCGGGTCGACGGCCGGGATCACCAGCGACTGCACCGACTGCTCGGTGGCCGGCGGCGGACTGGCCGGCCAGCTGGCCGGCGCCGGCATCGGCTGGCGGGCGTACATGGAGGACCTCCCCCGCCCCTGCTACCGGGGGGCCGGCGCCGGCGGCTACGCCAAGAAGCACGACCCCTTCGCCTACTACCGCGCCGTCGTCGCGCGCCGCGCGCAGTGCGGGCGGATCGTCCCGTTGAACCGGCTGGCCGCCGACGAGCGCGCCGGGGCGCTGCCGCGCTTCGTTTGGATCACGCCGAACCTGTGCCACGACATGCACGACTGCGACACCGCGACCGGCGATCGCTTCCTGGCCGGGCTGGTTCCCGGCCTGCTGCGGGCGCTCGGCCCCCGCGGGCTGCTGTTTTTGACCTTCGACGAGGGCACCAGCGACGACGGCTGCTGCCGGCTCGCCGCCGGCGGCCACGTGGTGACGATCGTCGCCGGTCCCGGCGCCCGGCCCCGCGCGCGGCTGGCCACGGCGACCGACCACTACTCGGTGCTGCAGGCGATCGAGGACCTGTTCGGGCTGCCGCGCCTGCGCGGGGCGGCGTGCGCGTGCACGCCCTCGCTCCAGCCGCTGTTGCGCGGTCCGCTCAGGAGATGAGCGCTCGGCGGCGGCGATCACCGCTCACCGGCAGCAGCTGATGCGTCTCGTCATCGCGGCGGCGCTCCGCCAGCGGCTCCTACGCCGGGCTTACGAACCGGCCGCCGGCGCGCTCGAGCCGGAACCGCCAGGCGCCGTCGAACGACCCCGCCGACGGGGCCAGCATCGCGGGGGCTGCGGCTAACGGCTCAGCTGCTGTCGCCGCCGTCGCGGCCACGCACGGAAGTATCGGGCCCCGCGCCCGGAAGCTGAAGCGCGCCGGCCTGGCGCTCGCGCAGGACGGCGGCGAGAATCCCGTTGACGAACCCGGGGGCCTCGGCGCCGCAGAAGCGCTTGGCGGTCTCCACCGCCTCGTCGATCGCCCCCTCGGGCGGGATCGGGGCCTCGCCGGGGACGGCGTCGGGATACAGCATCTCGAGCAGGCCGACCCGGAGGATAGAGCGCTCGAGCGGGGCGATGCGCTGCAGCGACCAGCCGGTGGAGTGACGGGCGATCAGCTCGTCGAGCTCGGGCTGGCGCCGCACCACGTCCTCGGCCAGCACGCGGGTGAACGCGTGGACGTCGCGCGGCAGCGAGTCGGCCAACGGGCGACCGAGCAGGTCGCTTTGGTACAGGGCCCAGGTCGCGGCGCGGCGCTGCTCGGTCCTACGCACGCGAGACGTACTCGCCCGAGCGCGTATCGACCCGGACGCGGTCGCCGATGTCGACGAACAGCGGCACACTGATCTTGGCCCCGGTCTCGAGCGTGGCCGGCTTCGTGCCGCCGCCCGATGCGGTGTCCCCGCGCAGCCCGGGCTCGGTCTCGGCCACGGTCAGCTCGATCGCGCTCGGCAGCTGCACGTCGGCGGGCTGATCGTCGATGTACAGGAGCTCGACGATGTCTGACTCCTTGATCCAGTTCAGCGCCTCGGCGATCACGCTCTCGGCGATCATCAGCTGCTCGTAGCTCTCGGCGTCCATGAAGTGGGCGTCCGCGCCGTCGCGGTAGAGGAACTGCATGTTGCGGACCTCCGTGCGGACCGAACGGAACTTCTCGCCGGCCCGGAACGTGCGGTCGATCACGGCGCCGTCGCGGGCCCGGCGCAGCTTGGTGCGCACGAACGCCCCGCCCTTGCCGGGCTTGACGTGCTGGAACTCGATGATCTTGAAGATCGTCCCCTCGACGTCGATGTGATTGCCGTTGCGAAACTGGTTGGTCGTGATCATGCGACCGAGCAGTCTAGAAGGCCCGGTCAATCGACGGTGACGAGCTCCGTGGGCAGCGAGCCGAGCACCCGGCAGCCGTCCTCGGAGACGACGACCAGGTCCTCGATCCGCACCCCGAAGCGCCCGGGCAGGTAGACGCCCGGCTCGATCGTGACGACGTTCCCGATTTGCAGCGTGTCCTCGGAGCGCTGGGACACCCGGGGCGCCTCGTGGACCTGCAGCCCGACGCCGTGGCCGAGGCCGTGGCCGAAGCGCTCGCCGTGACCGGCGGCGCCGATCGCGTCGCGCGCCACGGAGTCGAGCTCGCGGCCGTCGCGGCCGGCCCGCACGCCCCCGATCGCCGCCCGCTGGGCCCCCCGCACCAGCGCGTATACGTCCGCAGCGTCGGGGTCGGCGAGCGGGCCGGTGGCCAGCGTGCGGGTGCAGTCCGAGCAGTAGCCGTCGAGCCGGGCGCCCCAGTCGATCACCACCAGCTCACCGGGGCGGATCGGCTCGCGGCGCGGGGTCGCGTGCGGCAGCGCCCCGTGCGGGCCGCCGGCGACGATCGTCTCGAAGCTCGGCTGCTCGGCGCCGCGCTCGCGCATCGCTTGTTCGAGCGCCAGCGCCAGCTCGCGCTCGCTGCGGCCGACCAGCCCGCCGGCCAGGAGCCCGGCGAAGGCGGCGTCGGCGAGCTGCGCGGCGGCGGCGATTGCCTCGATCTCGGCCGGCTCCTTGACCGCGCGCAGGCGCTCGACGAGCCCGGCGGCGGGCACCAGCTCGACCCGGTCGGGCAGCTTCTCGCCCAGGCGGGCGTGGGCACGGACCGAGATCGCCGCGTCGTCGAAGCCGAGCCGCAGCTCTCCGGAGCCCAGCGCCTCCGCGACGGCGTCGAGCAGCTCGCCGGTCGCGCGGCGGCGCTCGAAGCCGTCCTCGACCTGTCCGGCGGCCTGCTCGACGTAGCGGAAGTCGGTGACGAACACGCGCGACTGCGGCCCCACCAGCGCGAGGGCGCTCGAGCCGGTAAAGCCGGTCAGGTAGCGCACGTTGACGATGTCGGTGACGAGCAGCGCGTCGAGCGACGCGTCGCCGAGCCGGGCGAGCAGCCGCTCGGCGCGTCCGCCCATCAGCGGAGCTCCTCGCGCAGGCGCCCGAGCGCCGCCCGGTAGCCCTCGGCGCCCTGCCCGGAGACCGTGGCCAGGCACAGCTCGGCGAGCACCGAGTGGCGGCGCCACTGCTCCCGCCGGGAGACGTCGGAGAGGTGGACCTCGACGGCCGGCAGCCCGGTCAGCTCGAGCGCGTCGCGGATCGCGTAGGCGTAGTGGGTCCACGCCCCGGGGTTGAGGATTACCGCGTCGGCCAGCCCCTCGAGGCCGTGCAGGTGTTCGACGAACGCCCCCTCGTGGTTGGTCTGGAAGAAGCGCGTCTTCAGCCCGAGCTCCTCGGCCATATCGGAGATCCGCACCTCGAGCGTGTGCAGGCTGTCGGCGCCGTAATGGTCGGGGTCGCGGCGGCCGAGCTGGTCGAGGTTGACCCCGTGCATGACCTCGATCCGGTTGTGGACGGGGGCGCTCATTCAGACCAGCTCGCGGACGGCAGCCAGCAGCTCCTCGCCGGGGACCGTGCAGCCGGTCCGGGCCGCCCCCGGCGCGTCGAGCAGCACGAACGGGACGGGGCCCTCGCCGAGCCGCTTCTTGTCCCGCGACGTGGCCTGCACGATCCCCTCCGGCGCAACGCCGCCGAGCGACACCGGCAGGCCACGGGCGAGCAGCAGCTCGCGGACCTCGTCGCGAAGGTCGGGCAGGTCCGAGAGCCGCAGCGCGCACAGCAGCCCGAGCGCGACCGCCTCGCCGTGGCGGTAGCGCGCGTAGCCGGTGCTCGTCTCGATCGCGTGGCCGACCGTGTGGCCGAGGTTGAGCGCCTGGCGCGGACCGGCGTCGCGCTCATCGCGCGCGACGATCGCCAGCTTCGTGCGCGCGCAGGCGGCGATCACCTCGGGGTCGGCGGGATCGGCGCCGCCCCGGACCCTCTGCCACAGCTCGCCGCCGGCGATCAGCGCCGTCTTGACCACCTCGGCGTAGCCGGCGGCCAGCTCCTCGGCCGGCAGCGTGGCCAGCGTGTCGGTGTCGGCGATCACTGCCCGCGGCTGGTGATAGGCGCCGACGTAGTTCTTGGCCTCGGCGAGGTCGACAGCGGTCTTGCCGCCGTAGGCCGAGTCGACCTGGGCGACCAGCGTGGTCGGGACCTGCACGAAGCGCACGCCGCGCTGGTAGGTGGCGGCGCAGAAGCCGGCCAGGTCGCCGACGACGCCGCCGCCGAGCGCGACCACGAGGTCCTCCCGGGTCATCCCGGCACGCGCCAGCTCGCTCCACACGATCTCGGCGTGGGCGACGGTCTTGGACTGCTCTCCGGGCATGATCGCCACGCGGCCGGAGGCGGCCTCAAACGCCGCGCCGTACAGCCGCGCGGCGTTGCCGTCGGTGACCAGGAACCGCCGGCCGGGCACCGTCTGGGGCCAGAACCGGTGCTCGGTGACCAGGCCCGGGCCGATGTAGGCCGGGTAGTCCCCGGACTCGCCGGCCGCCCACAGCAGCTTGGTGCCGGGCGGGACCCCCTCGCGGGCGGCCAGCACGGCGGCCATCGCGGTGGTGCGCTGGGCGGGGACGATCACGTCGGCCAGCGACGCGTAGACCGGCTCCCGGTCGGCGTACAGCGCGCGGAACGCCGCGTGGTCGCGGGCCAGCGGGCGCCCGCTGCCGCTCGCGCGCGCCCACGCCGTGTCGGGGGCGCCGTCGACCCACACGACAAGGTGGCCGCGCAGCGCCCCACGCACCGCGGACGACGACGGGGCGCCGCCGCCGAGCGAGATCACCACGGTCTCGGGCGAGTCGAGCAGCTCGAGCGTCAGCTGCTCCTCGACGGCGCGGAAGCGGGCCTCCCCGTCCTCGGCGAAGATCCGCTTGATCGGCTTGCCGAGCCGCTGCTCGATCAGCTCGTCGACGTCGATCGCCTCGGTCCTCAGCGCCTGGGCAGCGTCACGCGCCGCCGTCGACTTGCCCGCGCCCATGAAGCCGAGGCAGACCACCGCGCCGCGGCCGTCGGGGCGCGGCACGTCGGGCACCAGGCTCAGCGGCGCAGCCACCCGATGCGCTCCTCGTAGGCCCGGACGGCGAGGCGTACGTCGTCGAGGTGGTCGCCGCCGAACTTGCGGCGGTACGCATCGGCGAGCACGAACGCGACCATCGCCTCTCCCACCACTCCGGCCGCCGGGACCGTGCACGAGTCGGTGCGCTCGCGCAGCGCCTCGGCCGGCTCGTGGGTGGCGATGTCGACCGAGCGCAGCGGCTTGGTCAGCGTCGGCAGCGGCTTCATCGAGCCGCGCACGATCAGCGGGTCGCCGGTCGTCATGCCGCCCTCGATGCCGCCGGCCCGGTTCGTCTCCCGGTAGTAGCCGCGGGCCTCGTCGTAGAAGATCTCGTCGTGGGCCTGCGAGCCGGGCACGCCCGCGACCTCGAAGCCGTCGCCGATCGAGATCGCCTTGATCGCCTGGATCGAGAGGATCGCCTGGGCGAGGCGGCCGTCGAGACGCTCCTCCCACGAGATGTGGGAGCCGAGCCCGGGGTGCACCCCGAACGCGCGCACCTCGAACACCCCGCCGAGCGACTCGTTGGCCTTGCGCAGCCGGTCGATCTCGGCCACCATCGCGCGGGTCGCCTCGGGATCGAGGCACCGCACCGGCGACTCGTCGACGGCGGCGAAATCCTCCGGCGTCAGCGTCGCCGGGCGGGGGGCGCTGACCCCGGTGATCTGGATCACGTGCGAGTAGACCTCGACGCCGAGCGCCCGCAGGAACGCCTTTGCCAGCGCCCCCCCGGCGACCCGGGCGGCCGTCTCGCGGGCGCTCGCGCGCTCGAGGATGTCGCGCACGTCGCTCAGCCCGTACTTCTGGGTCCCGACCAGGTCGGCGTGGCCGGGACGGGGCAGGTGGACCTCCTTGACCACCGCCTCGACGGGCCACGGGTTCATCCGCTCCTCCCAGTTGGCGTAGTCGCGGTTGACCACCTGCAGCGCGATCGGGCCGCCGAGGGTGTGGCCGTGGCGCACACCGGCCGTGACCTCGACGCGGTCGCGCTCGATCTTCATCCGGCCGCCGCGGCCGTGGCCGAGCTGGCGGCGCGCGAGGTCGCGGTCGAGCGCCTCGCGGTCGAGCTGGAGCCCCGCGGGGAGGCCTTCGACGATGCAGGTGAGCCCCGGCCCATGCGACTCCCCGGCGGTCTTGAGTTGCAGCGCCATCGGCGCCGTAGGTTACGCGGCACCCCCGCCGGGCGACGGCGCGAAGCCGAATGCCCGATCAGTAGCCGGGGTCGCTGCAGCCGGTGGCGGCGCCGGATGGGCTCCACGTCGCGCTCGAGGCGGGCGTGCACTCGACGTAGCGGTAGCGCGCGAACACGCCGCCGCTGGAGGTTGTGTTGAGCCGGTGGGTCACGAGCAGACGGCGGTACTGGATGCCGTTGCCGCCGCTCGCGCAGGCGCCCGCCGAGTCGGCCGGCGCGCAGCCGACGACCTGGATCCGGCGCTCGACGATCCCCGAGCCGAGCCCCACCTGGTTGTTGAGGTTGACGTCGGTCTGCGTGCTGTACATGAACCAGGCGTTGTTGCCCGCGTCCTCCCAGCTGGTGTTGGAGCAGACGCCCAGCGACAGGCCACCCGAGGTGCTGAGGGTGGCGGTGGCCACGCTCAGTTGCCCGCCCGTGCCGACCACGATGCAGCCGAGGCTCGGCGTGATCCCGAGCAGCGAGGCCGGAGCCGTGAGCAGCAGGTGATTCATCCGCCACCCGGCGAGATCGGCTCCCTCATCGGCGGCGGCCAGCGCGACCGCGCGGCTCCGGTCCGCGCTCGAGGTGTTCAGCGACCGCAGCGAGAACTCGAGCGCGCCCGCGGCGAGCAGGCCGACCACGAGCAGCACGGCCAGCGCGGCGACGATCACGTAGCCGTCCTCCTGGCGGGCACGTCTCACAACAGGCCGTCCACGGGATCACCAAGCACCGAGGACATCCACACGGCCTTGCGCACGCCGACGTTGGAGCGCGTACCGCCGAGCACGACGGCGACCGAGATGCGCTTGAGGTGCGAGGCGCCCACGCAGGTCGGGGTGCTGCTGGCCAGGCAGCTCAGCAGGTTGCTCAGGTTCCCCAGCGACGTCTGGACGCCGCTCAGCGCCGAGGGGCTGAGCGCTCCGCTCGAGCCGAGGCTGGCGGAGATGCTCCCGTTACGGTTGACCACGTCGGTGTCGGTGGCGGTGACGGTGGCGGACGGTGTGAGGATCGTGAAGCCGGCGGCCGCGGTGGCATCCGTCTGCGCCGCGGAGAGGCTGGCGTAGACGCCGGCGCCCGAGCTCGAGCTCCCGAGGCCGGTGGCCACCGAGGTCAGGCCGCCGAGGGTCGGCAGCAGACCCTGGGTGACGCCGTTGGTCGTCGTGTCGATCAGCTGGCAGAGGTTGAGGTTGCCGAGCTTGCTCGTCGCCGTTGACGTGAGGCCGCTGGTGGTCAGGTATCCCTGGGACTGCAGGTTCTGCAGCGAGGAGTAGACTGGCGCCAGCATGCCCTCGAGCCCGGTGGCCGATGAGCCGACCGTCGCGGAAAGGGTGTTGAGGTCGTTCTTCAGCGTTCCCGCGTCGAGCAGCGTGCCGACCAGGCCGAGCAGGTGATTGACCGCGGCGGTGATGCTGTTCGCGCCCGTCCCGGCGAGGGTGCCGAGCAGCCCCTCGACGCCGTTGACGTCGCCGTAGAGCGCGGAGAGGTCGCTGCTGAGGTCGCTCACCGTAGAGGCGCTGAGCGTGCCCAGCGGGCAGCTCTGGCTGTCATAGGAGATGACCCGGTAGAGGGTGTACGGGGTGGCGCCGATGCTCCCGCTGGAGATCGGGGCGAAGGGTGAGCAGGCGGTCGTGTAGCCGGTGGTGCATGCCGGCGGGGTCGTGCTGTCGAGCGTGTCCGTGCTCGACGTCGTGGCCTGGAACGTGGTGGGGTTGATCAGCCGGCCGTCGGGCAGCGAGCTGACGGCGCCGTTCAGATGCAGCGAGGCGTAGGGATAGCTGCGCATCGATTCGAGCGCCTGCGTCGCCACCGCGGCGGCGGTGTCCTGACGCGAGGATGTCTCCGAGCCCTTCCCGGAGTTGATGAACAGCCCGAGCAGGGCCCCGATGCCGACCACGAGGATCACCGCCGCGATGAGGATCTCGATCAGCGTGAAGCCGCGCTCGTCGCCGAGGCGGACGGTGGTCGGGATCAGCTGGCGTCGCACGACTGTCCGTAGCCCGTGCCCGCGTACTGACAGTCGCGCGGGGTGACCGTCTCGGAGAGCACGAGGTTGCTGGAGCTCACGACCGACTGGGAGAGGGTGACGGTGATCGGCACGGAGAGACCGGCGCTCGCCCCCGTGCTCGGATCCGTCGGCAACGAGCCCGGCGTGAACACGGCGGAGCTGGTGAGACGACTGATCTCCTTGACCGCGGACGTGCCGGCCGTCACGTCCTGCCGGGTGCAGTAGAAGCCGCTCCCGTCCGAGGCGCTGCAGTCCCAGGTGATCGTGTGGCTCGACACCGTGCCGCTGGAGGAGGTGACGTACTCGTGCAGGGTCAGGACCGCCCCGCCGCCACTCGGGGTGAACAGCTTGGTGGCGCTGCGGATCTCGCGGGTGACCCGCTCCATCGTGCGAGTGACTGCATCGTTGGCGATCACTCGGTTGGTGCTCCGCGTGGTCTGGTTGAGCGCCGCCGCCAGCGTGGTCAGGATCGCGCCGAAGATGACCAGGCCCAGCACCATCACGACCAGCAGCTCGACCATCGTCATCCCACGCTGGTCACGCAGGGGTCGGCTGTCTCGGCGACGCTGCATATCCTGGACCGGGCTGCGCTCGCTGATCAGTAGTTGCCGGCCGCGTCGACCGCGATGTGCCCGCGGCTGGAGGTGATCAGCAGCACCCGCACCGACAGCGTCAGGTGGCGCAGGCGTCCGAGCTTGGAGGCCATCGCGTGGCCGACCCGGATCCGCAGGTACGTGGTCCCGCCGGCGACGCCGGCGATCGTGCCGCGGCCGATCACCACCGAGGCGCCGTGCCCGACGCGGAGGTGGGCGCGCCGGGCGGCGCCGCGGGAGATCGAGATCGTGGCCAGCCCGGAGGCCGGCTGGTTCGAGGTGACCCGGAGCGAGACGCCGGAGCGCAGCAGCCCCTTCAGGCCCTGGGGCAGCAGTGCCAGCCGCGCGAGCAGGCCAGGGGTCGCCGGCGGCGTGCCGGTGCTCGGCGGGAGCACCCCGTTCTGGCCGAGGACGGTGATCGTCCGCGAGAGGCTGGCGGTGTTGCCGCCGCGGTCGGTGACCTTCAGCGTGACCGTGTAGCTGCCGGGCTTGGGGTAGGCGTGCTCGACGCTCGGCCCGAACGCGGTGCCGCCGTCGCCGTAGGTCCACGCGTAGGCCGCCTTAGGGACGATCAGCGACGAGCGCGTCGCCGATCCGTCGAACTGGACGACGTCGCCCGGGTTGACCGCGCTCGGTGCGACCAGCCCGGGCTGGAGCACGACGCCACCGGCGCACGAGGGCGTGTACGGGTCGTTGTCGATCACGCCGGCGTTGCTGAACTCGGGGGCAAGGAAGTACGGGTTCTGAGCGCTGGCGCCGACGATCGCGTTGTCGGCGGGAACGCCGTGGGGCACACACCCGTCGTTGTCGTACGTCTCGCCGCCGCCCGCCGCGAACCAGCCGTTGAGGAACGGGTTGACGATCGCCGCCGTGTGCGCCTGGCTCAGCGGGTTGACGATCCGCATCCCCGCGTTGATCGCCGGGTCGGGGACGACCGACAGCCCCGGCTCGTCGCAGCTGGTGCCGGCCGTCCACGGCTGGACGACGTAGGCGACCTCGATGCCGCTCACCGTCATCTCACCGTGGTAGGAGCAGAACTGGGCCGGGGAGGCGGCGTTGACCGAGCACAGCTTGCCGCCGGCGTCGGCACACGACTCGACGTTCTTGGGCAGCAGCACCACGAACAGCGGCGCGAAGCCGGCCTTCACCCGGCCGCTGGTCAGGACCGCGGTGCGCTGGAGCGTGCCGGCCAGCTCGTCGCGAACCTGAGTGTCGGCCAGGCATACGGCTGCGCCGCCGCTGATCGGGCAGCCGCTGGCCGGGTAGTTGGCGCCGACGCCGGAGCCAGTGACGTCGCCCCAGCCGCACGTGTAGCCCCCGGGGTCACCGTGGTCGATGCACGCGCCGCCGTAGAGCGAGGCGTTCGCCGCACGGCCGGCGCCGTCGCGGTACTGCGTGGTGGCTGCGTAGGGTGAGGTGAAGCTGCCGCTGGCGTCGGCGACGTCGCGCAGGAACTGCTCGACGTAGGCGCGCGTGCCCGACCAGTAGCTGCGAGTCGGATCCCAGGTCAGCGCGAACGTCTCGTTGCCGTGCAGGACCGCGCCGCCGTGCCAGCACAGGCCGGAGATCGGCAGGCGCAGGTCGGAGCTGAGCCACGGGTCGCCGCAGGACCCGGCCGTCTGGACCGCCGGGATACCCGCCGTGGCCAGCGTGGCGTCGGTGCCCGGCACCATCGCGACGCCGAGATACGCGCTGCGGGCGCCGCCGTCGTAGGCCACCGTCGCGCCGACGGCGCTCGGGGCCACGACGACGGCCTGGGCCGCGCCGACCGCGGCGAGCTGGGCAGCGATCAGGGTCAAAACGGCGAGCGCGAGACGGCGCATCACTTCCCTCCGACGGTCAGGCTGCGGTGGTCGTGGATCGTGCCGGTGTGCACGTCGTAGGGAAACAGCGAGAGGATGCTCAGGCTGGCTCCTCGCAGCAGCTGGGCGCCGAAGATCGACCGGCTGGCGCGGGCCCGCTGGGCGGCGCGACGGGAATGGTGGGAGGCCGCGTGGATCCCGGTCACGGCGAACTGGGCGGCGCCGGGGATCCGCGCCGTCGAGAGCGTCTCGATCTGGTTTTCGGCCAGCGACAGGATCTCGCAGTCGATCGGGCCCGGCAGGCACTTCCCGGGGCCGCTCACGGCGGCGCCGGGCTCGACGGCGAACAGCACCCGGTGCGCGCCGCTGAGCACTCCGAGCTCGACCAGCAGCGGCAGCCGCCGGCTGGGGATGGCGCTCAGGCGCTCGAGCGAGTCGAACGTGCGCAGACCGCCGGAGGCGAGCGTGATCGCCAGCTCGACCCGGTAGGACTGCGTGGCGGTGAGGCCGGCCCGCGGCGGCGCGAGCGTCTTGCGGATCGGGATCGTGGTCGGCGTCGCGGTGGTCGGCGTCGGGGGGCCGGCGGGGCGGCTCGAGCCGCCGTGGCTGGGGGCCGCGGCGCTGCTCGAGGACGGGGCGTGCGAGCCGGGCGAGGACCCGGCGGACGGGGCGGCGGACGGGGCGGCGCCGGTGGCCGGCGTCGCGGTGTTGCCGACCGCGGGGCTCGTGCTGAGCTTGCGCACCGGCGGCTGGCGGAAGGGGTTGCGCTTCGCCGCGGCCAGCTTGTGGGGCACGGGGACCGAGGCCACCGCGACGGTCGGCAGCGCCGCCGCGGCCGTGGCGGCGGGCGGGATCGGCAGCGCGACGGCGGGCGCGGCGGGCGCCGAGCCGGAGCTCGAGAGCAGCACCGGCACGGCCACGAGGGCCAGCACCAGCAGCGCGGCCACGGGCCACAGCCGCTTCTCGCGCAGCTCGGTGATCAGGTCGTTGAAGATGCTCATCGGACGGGCGCTACGGTCGCGGTGGGAAAGGAGCCCGAGCTACCGGAGGGCGGGGCTCCGGCGCCACCGGTCGACGGCGTCGCGGACGCCGTGCCGGCGCTCCCCGGGACGCCCTGCGCCGGCGGCGACAGGTACGAGGTGGCGTTGATCGTCACGCTGATCGCCGGGAATCCGCCCGGGCCGGGGCCGAGGCTGATGCCGTTGAGGGTCAGCAGCCGCCCCCTAACCGAGATCTGCCGGGACGAGGCGGTGACGAACCGCTGCACGCGGCCGAGGAAGCTGGCCAGGTGGAAGAAGTTGCCGTTGAAGGTCAGCGTGAACGGCTCGATCGGCAGGCCGGCGGCGCCGACCGTGGCGCCGGGCGGGAGCGTCGCCGTCGAGGTCTGGGCGGCCGAGCCGCTGGTCACCGGCGCGGCGGCGCTACCGCCGGCCGGAGCGAGCACGAAGTCGTTGAAGTCGACGCTGGTCTGCGCGGCGGCGTCCTGGAGCTGGTAGATCAGCGACGGGACGTTGTCGTCGGACGGGAGGGCCTCGCCGAGCCGGGCCAGGCTCGTGTAGTACGTCGGGTAGTTGCGCTTGGCCGCCTGGCCGGCCGCCACCTGGGCCTGGGCGCTGGCCAGTTGGGACTGCTGGGTGCTGATCTGAGCGCCGAGGGCTCCGGCCTGGTCGCGCTTGGGCTGGATCACCAGCAGCCAGGAGCCGACGATCGCGACGAGCGCGACGACGACGACGACGACGATGCGGTCGCGGCGCGTCACTTGGTGGCACCGGGGGTCGCTGTGGTGGTGACGGTGCCCTGCGCGGCCTGCGTGGGGGTCGCGCTCGAGCTCGCCCCCGGGGCGGGCGTCGAAGTCGAGGTCGTGGGGACGCCCGGCGTGGTGGCGCCCGGCGGGGTCGCGCTCGGCGTCGTGGCGACCGAGCTTACGGGGGTGGTGGGAGCGGCGCTCGCCGTGCCCGCGCCGGGGGCCGAGGCCGGTCCGGCGGCGCCCGCACCGGGTACCGGGGTGAAGAACACGACCAGGTCGAAGGTCGGCCAGCTCGACGGGCAGCCGGCGCTCGAACCTGTGCCGGCGCCCACCGCGCCGGTGGCTGAGCCGCTCTTCTGGGAATCGACCAGGGTGACCCGGGTGACGTCGTTGATCAGGCGCAGGCGCGACATCAGCCCGGCGACCTCGTCCTGGTTGCGCGTGCAGCCGCGCATCTCGAACGCCGGCGCTTGGATCGCCGTCCGCAGCGAGCCGGTGCCGGCGCCGGCGCCCGTGCCGCCGATGTTGACGCCGGGCACGACCGTACCGAGCAGCGACTGCAGCGAGGTGTCGGCGGGGACGACGCGCGAGAGCTCGCTCAGCGCCTTGTCCCAATCGAAGCGGCTGCCGACGATCTCGCGCACGGTGGCGGAGCGGTGCTGGGCCAGCTGCTCGAACGAGGTGTAGGTGGCGAGGCTGGTGGCCTCGGCCTGGACCTGAGCGACCTGCGCCTTGAGGCCGGCGAGCTTCGCCGTGCGCTCGGATACCGTGTTGCCGCTCAGCACATAGACGAACGTGAACAGCACCGCCACCGAGAGCAGGCCGATCAGCGCGTGCGCGGGACCAAGCGAGCCCACCTTCAGCGAGCCGCGGCTGCGACGGCCGTCGGCGGGGATCAGGTTTACGGCCTTCATGCCGGCAGCGCCTCGACGGTCAGCCCGGCGGCCACGGCCAGGCGGCCCGCGTCGACGCCGCCGAAGCCGCCGGAGCGCGCCTCCGAGACGACGCCGACCTGCATCGGCACCCCGAGGCCCTCGGCGAACTGCTCGGCGAAGCCGGGAATCGACAGGGCCGGGCCGGTCAGCACCGCGCGGGTCACCGCGGCGGCGCCCTCCTGCATGGTGTAGAAGTCAAGCGTATTGCGGATGTCGTCGACGATCCGGCGCATCCCGTCGGCGAGCACGTTGCGCGCCTCGATCACGATCTCGGGATCGCCGTCGACGTCGGCGATCGGCATCAGCAGGCCCACGTGCTTGAGCCACCCGTGCGCGTGCTCGAGGGTCAGCCCCCGGCGCTCGGCCAGCTCGGCGGCGATCGACTCGGTGCCGTGGGCGACGACGCGGGTGAACACGCAGCTGGTGCCGACGGCGACGGCCAGGTTGGTCAGACCGCCGACGCTGATGTAGAGCGTCGCGCCGTCCGCGCCGGGGGTGTGCAGCGCGCGGATCATCGCGAACGCCGACAGGTCGATGCCCTGCGGGCGCAGCCCGGCGCGGCGCGAGGCCTCGAGCAGCCGGTCGATCATGTCGCGGCGCGCGGCGACCAGGACCACGCGGGTGCGCGGGCCCTCGGCGGTCTCGACGATCCCCAGCGAGTGGTGCTCGAGCACCGCCTGGTCGAGCGGCATCGGGATGTGATCCTGGGCCTGGAAGCGGACGGCCGAGGCGAGCTGCTTGGCGTCGGGCAGCGGCGGCAGGTCGAGGGTGCGCACGACGATCCGCTGGTTCGCGACGCCGAGGCGCACTCGCTTGGGCAGCTTGTGCTCGGCGAACAGCTGACGCAGCACGTCGGCGAGCGTCTCCACGTCGATCACCTCGCCGTCGCGGACGACGCCCGGCGACAGCGGCGCGACGGCCGCGCGCTCGACGGCGACGCGGCCGCCGTGACCCTCCACGGCGGTGACGTGACCGGGCTCGATGTCCAGCCCGACGATCGATTTCGAAGCTGCGTTCCGCATCAGCACGACACTCATCGGCCGGACCGGGGTTTGGGTTTAGGGCCTCCGGCCGATTTGGACGCCCGGGAGCGATGTTCGGCCCTGAGGTAGCGTCGCGCGCAGCCGACCCGGCGTAGGCTGAAGCCGAGCGGTTTTAGCGTCGCGGTCAGCGCGGCCGGGAACCCCAGGGCGCGACGATCGCCCGGGACCCGCTGGAGCTGACGAGCCCGAGCCCGACCTACCTCAGCGCACCGTCGAACAGCAGCTCGGCTGGCCGCACGGACGTCGGCGATCGCCACGGCGCGGACGTCGGCGAGGTTCAGCTCCGCGTACGCGCTGACCGCAGGGGTCCGGAGACACTGGATCGAGCCGGCGGCGTAAACCACCGTCGGAACCAGCACAGCGGCCAGCGAGGCGGCGGCGAGGGTTGAACGCCACCGACCCGGGCGCGCCGGCCACGCCCGCACGGCCACGCCCGCACGGCCACGATCGTTGCGGAGAAGCCGACACAGCGTGACTCAGATCAGAGGTCATGGCGGCTTCGCCACCCGCGGGCATGTGAAAATGGGCAGCGCGTAGCGGACCCTTTAGCCATGACGCGGAGCAGGCCGTACTCCGCGGGATGCGATCAGTGTGCAGGGAGTTTACCATTCTCGACCGCAAGAGTTTCGCTTCAGAGGCCGGAGTGCAGGTACCAGTGGACGATCGGGGGGCCGGCGAGCAGTCCCAGGATTCCGCCGAGCGCGAGAAAGGGGCCGAACGGCACGGCCGTCTTCCGGCCCGCCTGCACGCCCAGTCGCGCCATCACCGCCGTGCCGAAAACCGCACCGGCGAGCACCCCGCCCATCACGGCGACCGCTACGGCGCGACCCAGGAACAACCCGAGCACTGCGGCCAGCTTGACGTCCCCCATGCCCATACCCTGCGGATAGGCGAGCGCGAAGATGAGCAGAAACCCGCCGGCGGCGGCGCCCGCGATCAGTTGCTCGGGCACCCCGCTGGGCCGCAGCGCCAGCCCGGTCGCCACCGCGACGATCGCCGCGGGCAGGGTGATCTTGTTGGGGATGATCCGGCGGTCGAGATCGATCAGGGCGATCGGCACCAGCACCGCCACCAGGATCAGCCCAAGAGCGATGTCGCCGGCGGAATGCTTGACCACCACGGTCACCACCGCCAGCGCGGCAGTCAGCGCCTCGACCAGGGGGTAGCGCGCCGAGATCGGGGTGCGGCAGGACCGGCAGCGACCCCGCAGCAGCAGCCACCCGATCACCGGGACGTTGTCGTAGGGCTTGATCGGCACGTTGCAGCTCGGGCAGTAAGAGCCGGGGAGCACGAGCGACTCGCCCATCGGGAGCCTGTAGGCGACCACGTTCAGGAACGAGCCGACGATCAACCCGCCGAGCAGGGCGAGCGCGAGTTGTGCGGCCAGCATCTAGGACTTCATCTCCAATGCGCTCACCAGCCGTTTATCGGCCGCTGAGCCAACGATGTTTAGTCGCTCCAGTTGGCAGACGCCGTGGCTGAATCGTTCAGCGCACCGAGACCGGAGGGACGCAGGGTCCCGCGCGGCCGGGCGGTCCGGTATGCGCGCTGGATCGGTCGCTCGACCAGGTACCAGCTTGCCGCGGCCAGCGCGGTGGCTCCTGCTGCGACCGCGGCCAGGAGTACCAATAGCCCGGGCACGCCGATCGTACGGTGCGGTATTGCGAGTGGTCCGCGGAGCACGTACAGCACTGGTACATGCCAGAGGTAGACGCCGTAGGAGATTGTGCCGAACCATCCCGCTACCGGATGTGTGAGTAGGCGGATCGGGCCGGCGGGAATCAATCCGCCGGCGATCGCCGGCAGCACGAGGAGCGCAGCCGCGAGCCCGATCGCTACGTGCGTCAGCGGCCCATAGAGAGTCGGGAACAAGTCACCGTGCTGAAACGGCGCGCCCGCGGCGGCACAGCTGAGCGCGATCAGCCAGCATCGACAGGGTCGCCTGGCCAGGCTGGCCAGCCATCGCCAACACGAGCCGCCGGTCTCCCAGTCGGCCGCGAGCACGGCGAACGCCATTCCGATGACGAACCAGTCCATCAGCGCCGGCAGCGCCGTGGCCGCGACGACGGCTCGGTTGGGGACCATTCCCGCGAACGAGCCCGCCAACAGCACCCGCATCGCGAGGGACCCCGCGCCGAGGGCACCGATGATCATGAGTTGGGCCCGGGTGGCATTCGCACGTCGCAGCCGTCTCACCGCCAATGCCAAAGCCCGCGAAAACACGGGTAGCAGCGCGTAGAAGCTCACCTCTACCCCGAGACTCCAACTCACTCCAAGACCGGCAAACAGCCAAACAGCGTGTTGTGCTCGTAGATCTGCGTGAGCCCGTAGAAGCGCCAGACATCAGGGGTGAGCACGCCGCTCGCAAACGGGCCAACCGCCACCACGGTCAACGTCAGCCAATACGCGGGAATGATCCGCAGGAACCGCCGGCGAGCGTAATCACGCCAGCTCGGAAGCTCCGCGCAATGCGCGATGGCGCGGGCAAAGGGCAGGTACAGCACCAGGCCTGAGATGACGAAGAACAGCGCCACCCCGCCCTTCAGCTCCGACATGGCGGGAGCAAGGGGGCCGAGGCGCGAGAACCCTCCCCACAGTGCGACGTGGTAGGTGAGCACCATCCCGGCTGCGACCGCGCGCAGCCCGTCGATCCCCCTATAACGGCCTGCCGAACTCGACCGCCCACTCATCGCATCGCCGCCGGCAAGAGCAGCGGCACCGGCGACCCGGCCCGCTGCGCTGCCTCGGCGGCCACGACCGGCGCACTGTCGGAGAGCACTGAGAGCGCCATCAGCGGGACGACCCAGACGAGGTACAGAAACGCCCAGTAGTCCGCGCTCAGTTGGAGCCCCAGCAGGACAGCCGCGGCCACCGCGGCCATCCGCTCCCGAGTGGCCAGCGCAGGATCGCGGCGCAGCCGTACGCAGGCCCCAGCGATCAGCGCCAGGACGCTGGCCTGCGCGAACGGTTGGAGCGACAGCAGTCCGAGAGCGGCCCACGGCGACTGCGGCGAGCCGCGCTGGAACTGATAGGCGAGCGCATGCGCCATCGCTTGCAGGCCGCTGACGCCGCCGACGGTGATGAGGAGGGCAAGCATCGCCGCTGACACGCCGATGATCGCGGCGGCGGCGGAGACCAGCCGCCGCCCGCGCAGCGGGGCCAGCCAGACTGGCACGAGCGCGAAGGGTGCCAGCTTGAACCAACCCGCCGCGGCGAGCACCGCGGCTGACGCGGCCGGGACTCGCCACAAGACCACAGCGAACACGAGCATCGCACCGAGGACGACGTCGGTGGTGCCCGTCGAAACTGTGATCAGCAGCGGCGGAAACGAGAGCCAGACCAGCGCCGCCCTCAGCCCTTTCGACTCGGCGGCAGGCGAACGACGCGCCCCCCGCCAGCGTGGACCGGCCGAGAACCTGAAAGCGGCAGCGGCGACCGATAGGGCAGCCAACACCGCCACGCCGAGCGCGACGTCGACGGAGTCCCACATCGAGCCGACGGGCGAGATCGCAGCGAGCGGCGTGTAAAGCAGATAGCTGAGCACCGGGTAGGTGTCGCCGTGAACGACATCACCCGGCATGTGCCCGTAGGGCAACACGCCATGGAGCAGCTTCGTCGCCCCCTCCATCACCGCGTAGACGACATCCACCGCGGCCGTTGAGCTGACTCCCACCATCACAAACACCAGTGCGAGCGAGCCGAGCAGGATTCGCAAGAGGCGTACGCGCTCGGACTCCGTCCAACCGGGCGTGAGCTTCTCGTAGAGCGGCGTGGAATCGGGACCGCGGCCGGCGGAGCCGAATGCGGCGAGTGTGCATCTCACGGTGAGATAGGCCAGTGCCGGCAGAGCCGAGAGCACCGAGCCCCCGACGTACCGCCTCTGCAGCAGGATCACGGAGGCGACGAACGTGAGCAACGCCGCCACATCGAGGTTCCGGAGCCGCCGTAGCGGCGCGACGCCCGCCATCAGCACGAATAGAACCCCGAGGCCGATCACGATCGGTGGCTCATAGGCCAGCGGATTTCCGTACGGGACCACCCGGCTGGCGTACTCATACGCGTGCGCGACCTTGCCCGTCTGATCGAGCGCGACTTCGAACACGATCCTCCCCTGCCGGTAGAAGCCAACCCGCTCAAGTTGAGCGTCGAGCGGGCTGACCTCGACCCGGTCCCATCCCGTCCGCCGCAGTTGCTGGGCCACATCGCCGTTGTGCATCACCGCCCTGATGGCCGCGCCGCTCCGGACTGCCACCCGTTGCGGATGATGGGCGACCATCAGGCCGCCGCCTGCGACCACGAGCACGACGAAGGTGACGCAGACCGCCGGGGAGCGTCGCAGCCAGGCAACCACGGCTCAAGCGCCAGAGTCGTGAAACCGAGAGGACATCGGACATCACATCGACGGCTTCTGAACCGAACTTGAGGTCTTTACCGTCAGCTCCGTCCGCATACGCGGATGGGGTGACCGGACGGCCACCCCATCGCATTCATACGCACTTTCCCTTCCGGGATCTTGACATCCCGGGGTCGTTGCTTACCAGGTGCCGGCGACGCAGCCACCAGCCGAAGCGCCGCCCGTGGTGGGCGTGCAGGAGCGGCTGGTCGAGCCAGTCGGGTCCCGGGTGATGGAGAACGTGTTCCCGTTCGTCGAGTGCGCCGTCACCGTGTAACCGTCGCCCGCGGTAGTCGGGGTGGCGGAGACCAGGTACGCATCGGTCGTGCTGACCGTAGTGCCGATCGTCGGCTCGATGCTGGTCACCTGCGCG
>JBBSFX010000021.1:0-50105 GCA_038254735.1 Solirubrobacterales bacterium | reverse complement strand
CCCCCGAAGTCTCCGCCGCCCCCGAAGTCGTCGCCGCCCCCGAAATCGCCGCCGTCTCCGCCGTCGCCCCAACCCCCGTCGCCGCCCCCGTCGTCGCCGTCGAAGACGTCCCCGAGCGCGCCGGCGCCCAGCCCGAGCCCCGCCCCGAGGACGGAGCCCATCAGCAGCCCGGGCAGCAGCCCGCCCCCGCCGAAGCCGTTGAAGAACCCGCCGGCGTACGGCGCGTAGTGCTTGGGCGCGTTCCAGTAGTCGGTCGGGCGACCGTCGACCAGCACTTGGCGGCCATGGGGGGAGAAGCCGTCGTTGATCCGCACTGCGTCGGCCGCGCAGGCGGGCACGGGCCGCGGCGCTCCCCCCGGGGGCGCCCAGTCGACGTCCCCGGTCGAGGGCCCGTGGCGCGGGTCGAAGAAGCACGGCGGCCGGCGCTCCGGCGACGGGCGCCCCTCGAGCAGCGCCTGCGCGCAGGCCATCGCGAAACGGCCCTCCTCGAGCGTCTCGCCGACCGGCGCCAGGTCCTCGGGCCGTTTGGCGCGGTCGAACACCTGGCTGGCGCGCTTGTAGGCCTCGACGGCCTGCTCGTAGCGCTGCTTGGCCTCGGGCGTGACCGCCGGCAACTGGATGTCGATGTCGAGCGCGCGGATCTCGTCGCCGAGCGTCACCAGGTCATCCTGAGCGGCGCTGCGGACCTCCTCCCACTCGCGCTCGTGCCGGGTCTTATGGCCGAAGAAAGGCATCGAGCGGAACGATACCCGGGCGGCCGCTCAGCCGGGTGAGAGGTAGCTCATCGCCGCACCAGCCGCGACAGCACAACCTGCGAGCGGGTCCGCTGCACGAGGCCGTCGCGTTGGAGGTCGATGATCAGCCGCTCGAGGTCGGCGTTGTCGGCCGTGCGCACGCGGGCGATCGCATCGGCCTCCCCGGTGACGCTCCATGCCTCGACGACCTCCGGGTGCTCGCGCAGCGTCGCGCCGACGGCCGCCAACTGGGTGCCGGGGGCGAAGAACAGCTCGATCAGCGCCTCGGTCTGGTGGCCGAGGGCGGCGTGGTCGAGCACGGCGGTGAAGCTGCGGATCGCCCCCTGGGCCCGCAGCCGGTCGATCCGCCGCTTGACCGCCGGCCCCGACAGGGCGACGCGGCGGGCGATGTCGTCGTAGGGGCGCCGTCCGTCCTCGACGAGGAGCGCAAGGATCTGACGATCAACGGCGTCCATACGATGGATTCTTGCAGAACAAGCAGCCGTTCGGCATCGACAAGCGCCGAGACGGCCTCTAGCCTGCGGATATGAACCCCGTGGCCCGAATCCTCTTCGACGAGGCGCACAGCGAGGCGTGGACCGTCCGCGAGGTACTGGCGGCGGCGATGCAGCCCGCCCATCCCGGTGACGCCTCCTACGCCCGCGCCGCCGCCGCGCTCGCCGCCGCCGGCTTCGGCCTCGAGGTCAACGCCGAGCCGCCGCTGCTCGCCGAGCGGCTGGCCGGCTACGACGCGCTGGTCATCGCCCACCCGTCCGACCCCGCCTGGGAGCGGACCACCGGCACCGGCTCGCCGCGACTGAGCCCCGAGGAGATCGACGCCATCGAGGCGTTCGTCGCCGCCGGCGGCGGGTTGATCGTGCTCGGCGAGACCGAGCAGGACAAGTACGGCAACAACCTCAACGAGCTGCTCGAGCGCTTCGGGCTGCGGCTGCGCAACGACACCGTCCAGGACTACGAGCACAACCTCGGCGCGCCGAGCTGGGTGCTCGCCGAGCTCACCGGCGGCGAGCGCGGCCGCGACGGCGACGTCCTGGCCGGGGTCGCCCGGGCCTGCCTGTACCGGGCCACGACGATCGAGTGCCGCAACGGGGCCCGCGTTCTGGCGCGGACGCACGCCACCGCCTCGAGCCCGCAGGCGCCGCTGATCGCCTCGACCCGCCACGGCGGGGGGCGCGTGATCGTGCTCGCCGACTCCGACCTGTTCGGCGACGACTGCCTCGACGCGTTGGACCATCGCGCCCTGTGGCTGAACGCCGTCGGCTGGGTCGCCCGCCGCGTCGGCGCCGCGCCGGCGCGCGCCCCGGAGCTCGGCGGCGCGTGGGAGCGGCTGCGCGACGAGACCGACGCGCTGGCGCTGCTGCAGGGGCCCGACGGCGCGCTCGCCGAGGGCTCCGACCCCGCCGAGCATCCCGCCGCCCGCGCCAACCCCACCGAGCCCCCCGCCCCCCGCACCGACCCCGACGAGCACCCCGCTGTCCGCGACGCCGCCGCCCGCGACGCCGCCGCCCACGTCGAGGCGATCGCCGCGGCTCTGACCGAGCTCGCGCCGCGCTTCCCCCATCAGGCCGAGTACCTGCGCCGCGCCGTCGCCGACCTGCGGCGGTGGGCGGGCGAGGGCTTCGGCAAGCCGGACTTCACCGCCGCACTCGACGCCTTCCGCCCCGAGCGCGAGCGCCGTGACGGCGCCGAGCACCTGGTGTTCCTCCCGATGTACAAGCAGAACGGATCGCGCGACACGTGCTTCGAGGCGCTGGTGATCCGCACGCCGTGGCCCGAGTGGATCGCCGAGCTCGAGCGCGGGTGGAGGGGATTCAGATACGACAACCCCAAGTTCGTCCCCGTCCAGCGGCTCGACTCGACTCGCGGCTACGACGGCGACTGCGCGGTGCTGTTCCCCGAGACGGTGTCGGTGGCCGGCCGGCCGGCCAACCACTTCGGGGCGATCTTCTGTGACCGCGAGGCCGCGCGCCTGCGCCGGGTGGTCGGCGCGGCCGCCGAGGTGCTCGGGCTCAACCTCCCGCCCGACTGCGCCCGGATGCTGACCAGCCCGGACATCTCCGAGCCGGCGTACATCCTCTGGGACCTGATCCACGACCGCGCCCACAGCCACGGCGAGCTGCCGTTCGATCCGTTCATGATCCGCCAGCGGGCGCCGTACTGGATGTACGCACTGGAGGAGCTGCGCTGCGACCTGACCGCGTTCACGCAGGCCCGCGAGCTCGAGGCCGCCGGGCTCGGGTTCGCGCGCCACGTGCAGTACGCGATCCTGCTCGACCGGCTGCTCCGCTTCCCGGTCACCGGGACTCGCGTGCGCAACTACGACGGCCTCGGCGGCCAGCTCCTGTTCGCGCACCTGCACCGGCTCGGCCACGTCCGCTGGGAGGACAACCGGCTGACGATCGACTGGTCGCGCGTGGGCGACGGCGTCGCCGCCTTGTTCGCCGAGGTCGGAGAGCTGTACCGCGCCGGGATCGACCGCACCAAGCTCGGGCACTGGGCGGCGGCCCACGACCTCGTCGCCGCACGGGTTCCGCCCGCCGCCGCGTCGCGGTGGACCGCCGGCGTCCGCACGCTCGACGACGGCGCGGACTCCCGCTCCTATCTCGACCAGGTGCTCCCCGACGAGTTCCCGCTGTCGATCTTCTACGCCTCGCTCCAGGCTAAGCTCGCCGCGTGAGTGCGTCCCGCGGGTTCGGCTCCGACAATGCCGCCACCGTCCATCCCGCCGTGCTCGAGGCGATCGCCGCGGCCAACGCCGGCCACGCGCCCGGCTACGGCCATGACCCGCTGACCGAGCGCGTCCAGGCGCGGTTCCGGGATCTGTTCGGGCCGAGCGCCGAGACGTTCTTCGTGTGGGGGGGGACGGCGGCCAACGTGCTCGCGCTGCGGGCGGCATGCCGGCCGTGGGAGGCGGTGATCTGCGCCGACATCGCCCACCTGAACGTGGACGAGGGCGGCGCGCCGGAGGCGATTGCCGGCGTCAAGCTGTTGGCGGCGGCCAACCGGGACGGCAAGCTGACCCCGGAGCTGGTCGAGCCGCTGATCACGCGGATCGGCGACGAGCACGCCGTGCAGCCGCGAGTGCTGTCGATCTCGCAGGCCACCGAGCTCGGAACCGTGTACACGCTCGCCGAGCTGCGGGCGCTCGTCGAGCTGGCCCACGGCCACGGCCTCGTGGTGCAAATGGACGGCGCGCGGATCAGCAACGCGGCCGCGTGGCTCGGCGCGACGCCGGCGGCGCTGAGCGCCGAGCTGGGCGTCGACGTGCTGTCGTTCGGCGGCACCAAGAACGGCCTGCTCGGCGCCGAGGCGGTGGTCGTGCTCGAGCCCGCGCTGGCCGCCGGCTTCCCCTACCTGCGCAAGCAGTCGATGCAGCTGGCCTCCAAGATGCGCTTCCTCGCCGCGCAGTTCGACGCGCTGCTCGACGGCGAGCGCTGGCTCGCCCTCGCCTCGCACGCCAACGCGATGGCGCGCCGGCTGGCCGACGCGGTGGCGGCGCTTCCGGGGCTCGAGCTGACCCGCCCGGTCCAGGCCAACGCCGTGTTCGCGACGCTGGCGCCGGAGGTCACGGCCGGGCTGCTCGAGCGCTTCCACTTCTACGTGTGGGACGAGCCGCGCGGTGAGGTCCGCTGGATGTGCTCGTGGGACACCACCCTCGAGGACGTCGACGAGTTCGCCGCCGCCGTGGCGGCAGCGCTCGGAGCCGGAGTCACCGGCGCCGAGGCCGCCCCGTAGTGGGCGCGCCCGGGCGGGGTCCCGGGACCGCGCGCCGAAAGCGCGGGATCACCGCGTTCGCCCCCGGGCGGGTCAACCTGATCGGCGAGCACACCGACTACAACGACGGTCTCGCGCTGCCGTTCGCGATCACGGCCGGGGTGACGGTGCGCGCCGAGCCGCTGGCCGGCCAGTGGGTCGAGGCCCACGCCGCCGACCTCGGCGAGGACGACGCCTTCGACCTCGGAGACCCGCCGCCCGCCGAGGGCTGGCGGGCATTCGTGCGCGGCGCCGTCGCCGAGCTGGCGCGGGACGGGCGCGCGCTCCGCGGCGCGCGGCTGCGGATCAGTGGCGAGGTCCCCCGCGGCGGCGGCCTGTCGTCCTCGGCCGCGCTAGAGATCGCGCTGTGCCTTGCCCTGCTCGCCGTGGCCGGCCTGCCCGAGGGCGACCGCGTGGCGCTGGCGCGACTCTGCTCGCGGATCGAGAACGACTGGGTCGGCGCCGAGACCGGCCTGCTCGACCAGCTCGCCTCGCTGTGCGCGGAGCCCGGCCACGCGCTGCGGATCGACTTCGCCTCGACCGAGCTGCGGCCGGTGCCGCTGCGGCTCCCCGGCGCGCGCCTCGTGGCGCTCGACTCCGGCGCGGGCCACGCGCTGGCCGACCCTGACTCGGGCTACCGGGCCCGCCGCGCCGAGTGCGCGCGGGCGTGCGTCCGGCTCGGCGTCGCCACCCTTCGTCAGGCGGAGTCCGCCGCGGCGGCGACGCTCCCCGCCCCGCTGGATCGGCGCGTACACCACGTGATCACCGAGAACGCCCGCGTCGAGGCGGCGATCGCGGCGCTCCAGGACGGAGACATGCCGGCGCTCGGGGCCCTGCTCGACGCCTCCCACGCCAGCCTGCGCGACGACTACGAGGTCTCGACTGACGCCGTCGAGGCGGCCGTCGGGCGGCTGCGCGGCGCCGGCGCGCTGGGCGCGCGGATCGTCGGCGGCGGCTTCGGCGGGACCGTGCTGGGGCTGCTGCCGGCCGGCGCGCCGGCGCCGGAGGGGGCGACCGAGCTGGTCTCGGGGGCGGGCGCGCGCTTGATCGCCTAGACCGGCACAATGCCGCCGATGAGCGACGACGGAGCCCGGGCCGCGGAGCGGCGGATGCGTGAGGCGGGCCAGTCCGAGGAGGCGATCCGCAGCTTCCTCGCCGCCCGCGAGCAGGTGGTTTCCGGCCAGGCCACGCTGATCGCCAGCGCCGAGCTCGAGCCGGTCGCCGGAGTCCCGCGCCTCGACGAGCTGCCCGACGGCGACAGGGCGCGGGCGCTCGGCCGGGTGGCGCTGATCAAGCTCAACGGCGGGCTGGCCACGACGATGGGGCTGCGCTCGCCGAAGTCCCTGCTCCAGGCGCGCGAGGGCCATACGTTCCTCGGCCTGATCGCCGGCCAGGTGCTCGCCCTGCGCCGGGCCCACGGGATCGAGCTGCCGCTGATCCTGATGGACTCCGAGGCCACCCGTGCGGACACGCTCGCTGCGCTCGCCGCGCATCCCGGGCTCGCCGCCGGGCTCGAGCCCGACTTCCTCCAGAGCATGGTTCCGAAGCTCGACGCCGACACGCTGGCGCCGGTGCACTGGCCGCTCGAGCCCGCGCTCGAGTGGTGCCCGCCCGGCCACGGCGACGTGTACGGGGCGCTACGGCGCTCGGGAATGCTGGCGGCGCTGCTCGAGCGCGGCTTCCGCCACGCGATGATCTCCAACTCCGACAACCTCGGGGCGACGCTCGACCCGCGGATCGCCGCCTTCGTTGCCGCGCGGGAGCTGCCGTTCCTGATGGAGGTGATCGAGGGGACCGAGGCCGAGCGCAAGGGCGGGCACCTCGCCCGGCGGTGCGCCGACGGCCAGCTGGCGCTGCGCGAGACGGCCCAGACCCCGTCCGAGGACGAGGCGTCGTTCCGCGACTTTCGCCGCTGGCGCTACTACAACACCAACAACCTGTGGATCGACCTGCGGGCGCTGGCGGCGCTGCTCGACGCACGCGACGGCGTGCTGCCGCTGCCCGTGATCGTCAACCGCAAGACCGTCGACCCGCGCGATCCCGGTTCGACGCCGGTGCTCCAGCTGGAAGGCGCGATGGGGGCGGCGATCGAGAGCTTCGAGGGGTCGGAGCTGCTCGAGGTGCCGCGGACGCGCTTCGTCCCGGTGAAGACGACCGACGACCTGCTGATCCTCCGCTCAGACGTCTATCGCGTCGGCGAGGGAATGCTGGTCGAGCCGGTCCCGGAGCGCTCCGGCGCGCTGCCGTTCGTCGAGCTCGACCGCTCGGTCTACCGGATGCTCGAGGAGTTTGAGGACCGCTTCCCGGCCGGCGTCCCGTCGCTGCGTGAGGCCGAGCGCCTCGTCGTCCGCGGCGACGTGAGCTTCGGTGCCGGCGTGGTCGTGCGCGGCGTCGCCGAGATCGATGGGGCGCAGACGCCGCGGATCGGCGACGGCGCCGTCGTCGGCTCCGGTGCCTAAAGCCGGCGGATGAGAGCGCTCAGTGGGCGGTGAGCAGCTCGACGTGGCCGCCGAGCCGCGCCCGCAGCTTGCGCTTGACCTGTCCGTGGGTCGGGTGGCCACTCAGCGCGCCGCCAGGTGCTCTCGCCAGCCGCCGAAGCCGGTGATCTCCTCGGCACCCGTCAGCGCCGCCGGCTCGCACAGGAATCCGGTGACGCTGCGACCGTCGGCCAGACGGACCGGCCCGAGGGCCATCGGGGCGGGGAGCCGGGCCAGCAGCGTGGCCAGGCCGGCGGGCGGGAGCGCCCACAGCTCGGCGGCGATCGAGGTGCCGGCGCTGGCGTGCCCGGCGCGGACCAGACCCGGCTTGGGCGGGTCGGTGTCCAGGCGATAGAGGCGGTATCCCGGCGCCGTTCGCACGGGACCGAGATACCGGGCGCCCCGCTCGGTCAGCTGGCCGTTGAGCGGCTGGCCGCGGAGGTGGGCGCCCAGCACCAGCAGCTCGATGGCGCCGGGCGGGAGGGCGGCGAGCGCCGCCGGCTCCGCGTCGGCGCCGGCCAGCGCGCCGTGCAGCCGGCGGCCCAGGTCGGCGATCACCGCGTCGTGGTGCCGGCGCCCGTACAGCGTGACGCCGAACTGCCCGCCGTCGGCCTCGCCGGCGGGCAGCGCCCATCCGCACATGTCGAGCAGGTTCCCGAAGCTGACCAGCGTCCCGAGCTCGACGCCCACCCCCCGGGGGTCGGCCGCCACCTCGGCGAGCGTCGGGTGGCGCGGCACGGTCGGCAGCAGCAGCGCGTCGGTCTCCGCGAGCTCCTCCTCCGCGGCGACGGCCAGCCCGCGCAGGCGCTCGCGGTCGGCCAGGTAGTCGGCCGCCGAGATCTCCCGGGCGGCGAGGATGATCTCCGCCACGGTCGGGTCCAGGCCGGGCGGCCGGGTCTCGATGAACGCGCCGACCGCGGCGTAGCGCTCGGCCACCAACGCGCTGCCGTACAGCAGCTCACCGGTGGCCAGGAACGGCCCGGCGTCGACGGCGCGCAGGCGGGCGAGACCCGCGTCGGAGATCCGCTGCAGCGCGGCCGCGTAGGCGGCGCGGTAGCCGGGGGAGAGGGCGCCGAGGTCGCGCTCGGCGAACACGGCCAGCGTCGGCGGCGACGGCGCCGCGAGCGGGGCGTCGGCCGGCGTGGGATCGGCGAGCACGCCCAGCGCCGTCTCGGCCAGCGCCCGTCCACGCGCCATCACGGTCACGCAGTCGAAGCTCCGGCACGCGGGCACGACCCCGGCCGTCGGCACCCGCCCGCGGGTCGGCTTGACCCCGACGATCCCCTGGAGGGCCGCGGGGACGCGACCCGAGCCGGCGGTGTCGGTGCCGAGCGCGAGATCGGTCAGCCCGAGCGCCACCGCCACCGCGGAGCCCGAGCTCGAGCCGCCGGCGATCCGCTCCGGGCGCCGGGCATCGCCGACGGCACCGTAGGGGCTGCGGGTTCCGGTGAGGCCGGTGGCGAACTGGTCGAGGTTGGTCTTGCCGATCACCACCGCTCCGGCCGCCCGCAGCCGCCGTACGGCCGGTGCGTCGCGGGCCGGCGTGTAGGCGAAGGCGGGGCAGCCGGCGGTCGTCGGGAGCCCGGCGACGTCGATGTTGTCCTTGACCGCCACCGACAGCCCGGCCAGCGGCTGCGCCACGCCGGCGGCCATCCGGGCCTGCACGAGCGCGGCGTCGGCGCGGGCGAGCGCCGGGTCGACCAGATGCGTCCACACGTCGGGGCGCCCGGCGGCGGCGATCCGGGCGTAGGCGTCGTGCACCATCTCGGTGGGCATCGTCGGCCGGCTCGGCGCCGGCGGAGAGGGCGGGGGACGGGTCACGCTCACCGCGGCGCACCGTGGCCGTTGCCGTCGAGGACGATCAGGGCGGCCCCCGGGACGACCTGATCGCCGCTGGCCACCAGGACCTGGAGCACTCGGGCGTCAAGCGGCGACTCGAGCGGGGTCTCCATCTTCATCGCCTCCAGGGTGAGCAGACGCTGGCCGGCGCTGACCGCGTCCCCGGGCGCGACGTCGACCTGCCACACGCTCGCCGACAGCGGCGCCTGGACCAGCGTCGCCCCGGCGGGGAGCTCCGCCCGGGCCGTGGTGGACGCGCCGGCGAGGCTGGGCGCCTCCGCCCGGGGCTCAAACTCGCCTGCCGCCCGCCAGGCGTCCGCCTCGGCCGCGAAGGCGGCTCGCTGCCGCGCCCCGAAGGCCGCGATCGAGTCGGCCTCGGCGGCGAGGAAGCGCTCGTGCGCGGCCAGCGTGAACGTTCCCGGCTCGACCGTCGGGACAAAGCGTCCGGCGGCGGTGTCCGCGCGCAGCTCGAGCAGCTCCTCGGCGGCCACCGGGTACCAGTGGATCCGATCGAAGCAGCGCAACAGCCAGGGCGACTGGTCGATTCCGGCGCAGCGGCGCGGGTAGCGGCTCCACACCTGCACCGTGCGCCCGACAAACTGGTAGCCGCCCGGACCCTCCATTCCGTAGATGCACAGGTAGGCGCCGCCGATCCCGACGGCGTTCTCCGGCGTCCACGTCCGCGCCGGGTTGTACTTGGTCGTGACCAGCCGGTGCCGGGGGTCGAGCGGCGTGGCGACCGGCGCGCCGAGGTACACGTCGCCGAGCCCGAGCACGAGGTAGTCGGCGTCGAACACGATCCGGTGGACCTCGTCGACCGACTCGAGGCCGTTGATGCGCCGGATGAACTCGATGTTCCACGGGCACCATGGCGCGTCGGCACGGACGCCGGCCATGTAGCGCCGGGTGGCCAGGCGGGTCGCCGGGTCGTCCCAGGACAGTGGCAGCTGCACCGTGCGGCTGGGGACCTCCAGCGCGCCGGTGGCGGGCAGGTCGGCCTCGGCGGCGCGGGCCAGAGCCAGCGCCGTCGCGGTGCCGAGCACATCCGGGTCGAAGTGGATCTGCAGCGAGCGGATCCCGGGGGTCAGGTCGACGATCCCGGCCCGGCGTTCGGCGGCGATCCGCTCGGCCAGCGCGTGCACGCGCATCCGCAGGCCCAGGTCGAGCGCCATCGGCCCGTACTCGATCAGCAGGTTGTCGTCGCCCGAGCGCCGGTAGGTGACCTCCGGGCGCTCGTCGCTCGCCGCGAGTCGGCCGAGCACCCCGTTGTCGCGCGGGCCCGGTGGGCGCCGGAAGCGCACCCGGTCGCCGGGGCGCAGCTGGCCGAGCTTCCAGCGCTCGCCGGTGGCGAGCGTCGCCGGGCACACGAACCCGCCGAGGCTGGGACCGTCGGGACCGAGCAGGATCGGCACGTCGCCGGTGTAGTCGACGGCGCCCACCGAGTACGGGGTGTCGTGGATGTTCGACGGGTGCAGGCCCGCCTCGCCGCCGTCGCGGCGGGCCCACTCCGGGCGCGGGCCGATCAGCCGCACCCCGGTCCGCGCCGAGTTGAAGTGGACCTCCCAGTCGGCGGCGTAGAAGGCGTCGAGGTCGGCCTCGGTGAAGAACTCGGGCGCCGCGTGGGGCCCCTCCAGCACCTTGAGCTCCCACGCGTCGCTCAGCGCGGGCCGCCGCTCGCGAGGCACCGGGGCGGGCACCGCGCCCGCCGGAACGGGGCCGGGCACGAGCACGTCGCCGGGCCGCAGCGCGCGGCCGCCGTGGCCGCCGAAGCCCCCGAGCGAGAACGTGGCGGCGCTACCGAGGTGCTCGGGGACGTCGAGGCCGCCCGCGAACAGCACGTAGGCGCGCAGCCCGGGGCCGGCGATGGCGCCGACGTCGAGCACGCCTCCGGCGGGGACGGCGACGGGCTCCCACGCGGGGACCGGCCGGCCGTCGAGCGTGACGTCGGCCGGGGCGCCGCACACGCACACGGTGCCGGCGTGGCTGAAGCGCAGCGCCGGCCCCTCCAGCGTGCACTCGAGCCCCGGCGCCCCCTCGGGATTGCCGAGCGCCGCGTTCCCGAGCCGGAACGAGCGGTCGTCCATCGGTCCCGACGGTGGAACGCCGACGTGCCACAGGCCGAGCCGGCCCGGCCACGCCTGCACGGTCGTCATCGTTCCCGCGCGCGGGACCTCGATCCGCGGCGCGGGGTCGCCGATCGCGCCGAGCGTGGCCGTGGTGTGGGTGGCGGCGAGGAAGCGGGGGTGCTCGAGCGCCGCCGACAGTAGGCCGAGGTTGGTGCGGATCCCGGCGATCCGCGTCTCGGCGAGCGCCGCGAGCAGCCGCTCGCGGGCCTGCCCGCGGGTCTCGCCGGTGGCGATCAGCTTGGCCAGCAGCGGGTCGTACGCCGTGCTGACCTCTGTCCCCGTCTCGATCCAGTGATCGACGCGGACCCCGGCGGGCAGCGTGGCCTCGGTGATCGTCCCGGCGCTCGGCTGGTGGCCGGCGGCGGGGTCCTCGGCGTAGACCCGGGCCTGGATCGCGTGGCGCCGGCGCGGTGGGCCGAGGTCGGAGGCGGCGAGGTGGGGGGCGGCGAGGTGGGAGGCGGCGAGGTCGGGGGCGGCGAGGTCGGGGGCGGCGAGGTCGGGGGCGGCGAGGTCGAACATCGCGTCGTCGCCGCCCGCGAGTCGCAGCATCCAGGCGACGAGGTCGACCCCGTACACCTGCTCGGTGACCGTGTGCTCGACCTGGAGGCGAGCGTTGACCTCGAGGAACGAGAGCTCACCGCGCTCCGCGTCGTAGACGAACTCGACCGTGCCGGCCGAGCGGTACGCGGCGCGCTCGCACAGCGCTCGGGCCGCGGCGTGCAGGCGCTCGCGCACCCCGGGCCGCAGGTTCGGCGCCGGCGCCTCCTCGATCACCTTCTGGTGGCGGCGTTGAAGCGTGCAGTCGCGGTCGCCGAGCACGAGCACGCGCCCGAGCCCGTCGCCGAACACCTGAACCTCGACGTGGCGGGCGCGGCGGATCAGGCGCTCGACGAACACGCCCTCCGCGCCGAAGCTGGCCTCGGCGGCGCGCGTGACCCGCGCGAACGCCCGCTCGAGCTCGTCCGGCGAGTCACATGGGGCCAGCCCGATTCCGCCCCCGCCCCCGGTGGCCTTGAGCATCACCGGGTAGCCGATCCGCGCGGCGGCGGCCCGCGCGTCCTCGATCTCGCGCAGCCGGCCGCTGCCGGCGATCAGCGGAACGCCGGCCGCCGCGGCCAGGCGGCGGGCCGCGTCCTTGGCCCCGAACAGCTCGAGCTGCTCCGGAGTCGGGCCGACCCACTCGATCCCCGCCGCCTGTGCCCGGCGGGCGAAGCCGGCGTCCTCGGAGAGCAGGCCGTAGCCGGGGTGGATCGCCCCGGCGCCGGTGTCGGCGGCGGCGGCGAGGATCCGCTCGGCGGCCAAATAGCTCTCGCGCGCCGGCGCCGGCCCGAGACGCACCGCCGTGTCGGCCATCGCCACGTGGGGGGCGCCGCGGTCGGCGTCGGAGAACACGGCGACGGTCCGCAGGCCGGCTCGTCGGGCGGTGCGGATGATCCGGCAGGCGATCTCGCCGCGGTTGGCGACCAGCAGCGTGTCGAACCGCCGCCGCGGCAGCTCAGGGCTCATCGGGCGCGGTGAGGACCAGCCGGATCGGCGTCGGGTGAAAGCCGTTGCAGGGGTTGTTGACCTGCGGGCAGTTGGAGATCAGCACGAGCACGTCGCGCTCGGCCCGCAGCGTCACCGTCAGCCCCGGGCGGGAGATGCCGTCGACGATCCCGAGCGTCCCGTCGGGATCGATCGGGACGTTCATGAACCAGTTGATGTTCGACACCAGGTCGCGCTTGCCGAGCCCCCACTTGGCCCCCTCACGGAGGAAGTTCTCCACGCAGGCGT
Source organism: Solirubrobacterales bacterium (assembly GCA_038254735.1). Classification (GTDB taxonomy): domain Bacteria; phylum Actinomycetota; class Thermoleophilia; order Solirubrobacterales; family Solirubrobacteraceae; genus Palsa-465. Next base: position 37,382 of record JBBSFX010000021.1, on the reverse strand, counting down.
GCTGGTGGCGGGTGTGGTGGCCGTAGCGAAGCGTGTTCGACTCCTTGGAGCAGGCGCCGCCGAGCGTGTCGTGGCGTCCGCAATCGTCGGCGACGATGCGCATCAGCGGACGGCCCTCGTTGCAGCGGAGCGCGCTGCCGGTGGTGAGGAAGATGTTGCGCTGCGCCGAGATCGTGTCCGGCGCGCTGTAGCGCCGGCTCGTGTCGGCGGCGTCGTAGAGCAGGCAGTCGACGGCCTGGTTGCCGCCGAGGTCGACGATCGACAGCAGCCGGCCGGCGTCGACGATCGCCGACCATGGCGCGCGGGCGCCGACCGTCTCGTCGAGCAGCGTGCGGCCCGGCGGGATCGTCCCGAGCGCCGCGGCGGCGCCGGGCGCCGCCGCGGTCGCGGCGTCAGCCATCGAGCCCGCGCGCGTGCGCGTAGTCGGCGGTGTTCAGATACGCCCGCTCGAGCTCGGGCGAGAACGACCACAGGGGATCGGCGGGACTCGTTGCCCGCCCGCGCCACGCGAGCACCTCCAGTGGCGTGCAGGTGTAGTCGGGGCGGGGGTCGAGGGGGTGCGGGGCGTTGGCGATCAGCACGACCAGCGGCAGCTCGGCCCGCAGCTCGACGTGGCAGCCGTCGTAGCACGAGCCCGTCCACCTGAGCTCGCCGTCCGGCCCGACCCGGATCCGCTTGAAGAACGACACGCTGGGCGGGACGTCGCGCGGCGCCAGGTCGTGCTTGGCTGCGGCCAGCAGCAGCAGCTCGCGTCCGGCCGGGGAGGGACCATGCGCCGCGCCGTCGCCGTAGCGGTCCTCGTTGGCGGCGCGCGTCGAGGCGCCGCACAGAGCGTCGCTGGCGCCGTTGACGTGGTCACCGACGATCATCGCCAGCACGCGGCCCTGGTCGGAGAGCAGCGGATGGGCCGGGCCCAGGTAGGCCTGCCACGGGACCTTGACGGTGTCGGCGACGTTCAGCCGCTCCCACGGCTGCTCGGCGTTGTAGAGCAGGACGTGGGCGCACGCCTGGCCGTCGCGGTCGGTCAGGCGCAGCGTCGTCCCCCGGGCCAGCACCTTCGATGTGTAGCCGCCGCCGGCCACCGTCTCGGCCCAGGTCATCGCGCGCGGCTCGACCCCCGGCGGGATCAGGCCACTGCGGCTCGCCGGGAGGGTCGGCATCGCCTCGGCGAGCGCGTCCGCCTGGGCCCGGGCGTGCTCGCGCGCGCCCGCAGGGGTGGTAGTGCCCGGGTTCATCTCGCCGGATGGCGGGTTCTCGCGGGCTGCGCCCCGGCGCGGCGACGTCGGGCCGAGCGCAGTCGCGCGAAGCGGATTCGCACCGAGCGCTTGCGCGCCGCGCGGGCGGCGCGGGCCGGCTGCGGACGACTCACGCGCCGGCTCCCGCGGCGGCGAGCTCGCCGACCGGCACGATCCGATCCCGCCGGCGCAGGTGCGCGTAGGCCAGCGCGCCGCCGGCGAGCGTGACGACCAGCAGCAGCACCGAGAACCACTGCAGCACCCAGCCGTCCCCGGCGGGGTCGTACACGCTGGCCCGCGGCCACGCCAGGTTGACCGTCATCGCGGCGCCGTAGAGCACCGCGCCGACGTTGACGGCCAGCCCGAAGCGGCCGAGGCTGAAGTGCTCGGCGTCGACCCTGCCGCCGATCCCGCCGCGGAGCCGGCGGATCAGCAGCGGCACGGTGACGAACAGGTAGGCGGCGTACAGGGTGACGATGCAGGCGCTGGTCAGGTCGATGAACAGCGCCGCCTTGCCGACGTTGACCGCCAGCAGCGCCGCGCTGAGCCCCCCGACGACGATCGCCGGCAGGATCGGCGTGCCGGTCACGGGATTGACGGCGGCCAGCCGCCGGGAGAACGGCAGCGATCCGTCGCGGCTCATCGAGAACATCATCCGCGTCGCGGCGGTGTGAATCGCCAGCGTGCACACGCAGATCGCCACCGTCACGTCGACGAGGAAGATCTTTCCCACCGTCGAGCCGAGCCGGCTGGTCAGCACGTAGGGGAGGCCGCCGGTGGCGAGGTTGCCGTCGGTCAGGCTCGGCGCCGCCATGATCGCGGCGAGCAGCAGCAGACCGCCGCCGATCCCCGAGACGGTGAGGGCACGGAGGATCGCCCGCGGCGCCGTCTTGCGGGGGTCCCGGGTCTCCTCGGAGAGCTCGCCGGCGCTGTCGAAGCCGACCATCACATAGGCGGCCATCAGCGCCGAGACGATGAACGCGCCGAAGTAGCCGGCGTGCGCCGGCGCGCCGGTTCGGTGCAGCACGGCGCCGGGGCCGCGCTCGGCGTGCACGAACAGCAGTGCCACCAGCGCGACCACGCCGACCAGCTCGCAGGTCACCCCGATCGAGTTGATCCGGCTCATCAGGTTGATGCCGAGGGCGTTGACCGCGGTGGTCAGCGCGATCAGGATCACGCCGAGGAGCACAGCGTTGCCGGCCCCGCTCGACTTGGCCAGCGAGGGGTCGCCGCCGACGATCTGGAAGCCGCTCCAGATCGTCGGCATCACGACCTGGAGCGCGATCGCCGCGGCCGAGACGGTGACGATCTGTGCGATCAGCATCGTCCAGCCGGCGAACCACCCCACCGTGGCGTTCGAGAGCCGCCGCGACCACTGGTAGATACAGCCGGAGATGGGATAGCGCGAGGCCAGCTCGGCGAAGCACAGGGCGACCAGCATCTGACCGGCGAACACGATCGGCCAGGTCCAGAAGAAGGCCGCCCCGCCGAACGAGTAGCCGAGCGCGAACAGCTGGAAGACGGTGGTGAGGATCGAGACGAACGAAAACCCGGCGGCGAACGAGGCGTACGGGCCGAGCCGGCGGCGGAGCTGTTGGGCGTAGCCGAACTCCGCCAGCTCCCGCTCGTCGACCGACTGTGCGACGGATGTGGTGGTCATGGCGGGCAACTTAGGCGCGCGAACCGGCACTGTCATTGGCCGCGGGGACAAGCTCGCTTGTACAACCTGGCATCGTTGCCCGACGGTGGAGGTCGAGCGTAAGTTCCTCGTCGCGCGCCGGCCCGGCGAGCTCGGTGGCGGCCGTGCCACGGCAATCGACCAGGGTTATCTGGTGATCGGCGAGGAGGGCGCCGAGGCCCGCGTGCGCCGGCGCGACGGCGCCTGCTCGCTGACCGTCAAGCGGGGCCGGGGACTGTCCCGCGGCGAGGCCGAGATCGACCTTACCGACGAGCAGTTCGAGGTCCTGTGGCCGCTGACCGAGGGGGCGCGGTTGGTCAAGCGTCGTCATCTGCTGCCGCTCCGCGCCGGGCAGGTGGCCGAGGTCGACGTGTACGCGGGGCCGCTGGCCGGGCTGGTGGTGGTGGAGGTGGAGTTCGCCTCCGCGGAGGCGGCCGCGGGGTTCGAGCCGCCGCCGTGGTTCGGCGCCGAGATCACCGACGAGGACGCCTACAAGAACCGGCGGCTGGCCGTCGACGGCCGCCCCGCCGGCTGATCCCGGGCACGCGGGGGGAAACCTCTACCACCCCGGCGATCTGCCCGGGGTGTGCGCGCCAGCCGCCGCCACGGGGGGGAAACCTCGACCACCCCCTCGCCGGCCCGCGGGGTGTGCGACGCTGACCGGCCCTCAGCAGGGGTCGGCGGTCGTGCCGGGCCGCCGGCGCCGGATGCCCGTGGCGGTCGAGTGGCGCGGGACGCGGTTCAGCGCCGGCCGGGGTGACGGGCGCCGAGATGCGGCGGCAGGTCGCGGCCGCGGTCGGGCAGCGAGGCCGAGGCCGGCACCGTGGCGATCACGGACGCTTTGGACCGCCGGGGGCCGCGGCCGGCTCGCGTGGTGACGGCCACCACCTTCTTCCGCTTCAGCACCCAGGCCACGTTGACCGGCCGGTAGCGCAGCAGCGCCGCCCACGTTGGCGCGTCGACGACGCCGGACACCGGCAGCCCCTTGGCGGACTGGAAGCTCTCCACCGCCCGCATCGTCGCCGCTCCGAAGCCGCCGTCGATGCTCACCGGCTCACCGGCGGCGTACAGGTGCTCCTGGGCCCACACGACGACGTCGCCCTGGGCGTGCAGCCCGAGCGACGCGACGGTCCTGCCGACGGCCACGCCGGGCAGCGAGCCGACCGCCTGCGAGATCGCGTGGAAGTAGCGCGGCGTGCCCTCCTGCCAGTCCCACCAGCTGACGCCGCGGGCGCCGTAGAGCCGGGACAGCTGGCGGAAGCGAAGCACCTGGTGGACCGGCGGCGAGCTGTAGATCTGCCCGAGCGGGAACAGCGGGCGCTGGTAGATCAGGTTGAAAGCGTAGGTGTGGGCGAACACGGCGTCGGTGCTCACGCCGATGTCCCGCCAGTACATCTGCGGGACGTTGTACTGCGCCCCGCCGGGGCCGAAGAACACCGAGTACGGGAACCCCGGGTGGTAGTCGACGTAGGGGAAGCTCGCCAGCGCGACCGGGAACCGCTGCCCGACCAGCGCCCGCAGCGTCTTCAGGTAGGTCTGCGCCGAGATGTACTTGCCCTCGTACTCGCCCTCGGCGTCGATCAGCAGGCAATCGGCACCGTCAACGACGGCGCCGGCGCCGACCTGCGCCTCGGTCGCCGGCAGGCTCCCGTACACGTACTGCCACGCGCACACCTTGAGATGCGCGGCGTGCAGCTCCCTGACCAGCGTCGAGGTGAACTGCGGCCACATGCCGGTCCCGTCGCCGCTCTTGATCATCAACGTGTGGACGCCGTTGAGCTTGGCCCGCGCGATGATCGCGGCGACGTCGCCGCCGTTGGACCGCGGCAGCTCCCAGATCCACATCGCCCGCGCCGCGAACGGGTTCGCCTTCGGCACCAGCTTGACCGGCGGCTGGTACGGCGCCGCCCCACCGCTCGAGCCGGCGTGGAAGAGGCCGCCGACGGCGGCCAGCAGCACCGGCAGCAGCGCGCCCAGCGTCTGCCGCGCCGCCGCCGCGCACCATCGCCGACCGTGCGTTTGCAGGACCTTCATGCGACCGGGCACCGTACCTGAGAACCCCCGCCGCCCGTGCAAGTTGCGGGCCAGATCGCGGGGGGACGCCCTGGCCTGGGAGCTCGCCGTCGGACGCCCGGCGAAGCGCCTGGCCACAGCGCGAGAGCTCCCGGCCGCCGGGCCCCGCCTCTACTTGATGAACAGCACCTCCGCATACTTCGGCAGCGGCCAGTAGTCGTCGGCGACGAGCTTCTCGAGCCGGTCGGCCGCTGCGCGTACCGCGCCCATCGCGGGCACCACGCTGTCGTGGAGGTACGCGGCGTGCCCGAGCAGGTCGTCGTGAGGCTGGTTCTCCTCTAGGTTCGCCGACTCGAGCGCCTTGATCGCGTCGACAAACCGGATCACCAGCGGCTCGATCTCGCCGAGCAGCGAGTCGAGCCCGGACTGCTTGAGCAGCACCAGGTGCCGGGCCACCGCGGGGAGCAGCATCGTCCGCGCGATCGAGGCCGCGGTCTCGGACTCGATGTTGAGCTTCGTCACGTACTGCTCCAGGAACACCTCGTAGCGCGAGTGCAGCTCGCGCTCCGACAGCACGCCGTAGTTCTCGAACGCGGTCACCGTGTCGTCCCTGACCAGGTACGGCAGCGCGTCCGGGGTCGAGCGCAGGTTGAGCAGCCCGCGCCGCTCGGCCTCGGCGTGCCACTCCTCGGAGTAGTTGTCGCCGCTGAACACGACCTGCTTGTTGGCGACGAAGCTCCTCTGGAGGATCGGCGGCACCGCGGCCTCCAGCGGCACGCCGGTCTGCAGCGCGTCTTCGAGCTCCTCGGCCAGATAGTCGATCGCCTCGGCGGCGATCGTGTTCAGCACCGTGTTGGGAAGCGACGGCGACATGCTCGAGCCGAGCGCGCGGAACTCGAACTTGTTCCCCGTGAACGCGAACGGGCTCGTGCGGTTGCGGTCGCCGCCGTCCTTGGGCAGTGGCGGCAGCACGGGCGTGCCGAGGCCGAGGAACGACTCCGGGGTCGACTCCCCCACCTCGCCGTTCTCGATCGCCGTGAACACCTTCTCGAGCTCGGCGCCGAGGAATATCGAGATGATCGCCGGCGGCGCCTCGTTGGCCCCGAGGCGGTGGTCCTGGCCGGGGGAGGCGATCGAGGCCCGCAGCAGACCCTGATGCTTGTTGACGGCCTGGATCACCGCCGCGCAGAAGAACAGGAACTGCAGGTTCTCGTGCGGCGTGTCGCCCGGGTTGAGCAGGTTCTCGCCGTCGTCGGTGCCCATCGACCAGTTGTTGTGCTTGCCCGACCCGTTGACGCCGGCGAACGGCTTCTCGTGGAGCAGGCACACCAGCCCGTAGCGGCGGGCGACGTTCTGCATCACCTGCATCGTCAGCTGCTGGTGGTCGGAGCCGACGTTCGAGTTCTCGAAGATCGGCGCGATCTCGTACTGGTTGGGCGCGACCTCGTTGTGGCGGGTCTTGACCGGCACCCCGAGCTTGAACAGCTCGCGCTCGGTGTCGAGCATGTAGGCGAGGATCCGCTCGGGGATCGAGCCGAAGTAGTGGTCGTCGAGCTCGTGCCCCTTCGGCGGCTTGGCCCCGAACAGGGTGCGGCCGGTGGTGATCAGGTCGGGGCGGTCGAAGTAGTACTGCTCGTCGATCAGGAAGTACTCCTGCTCGGGCCCGATCGTGGTGAAGATGCGCTGCGCGGTGTGGTTGCCGAACAGCTTCAGCGCCCGCATGGCGGACTTCGACAGCGCGTCCATCGAGCGCAGCAGCGGCACCTTGTGGTCGAGCGCCTCGCCGGTCCAGGAGACGAACGCCGTCGGGATGCAGAGCAGCGCCCCGTTGGGGTTCTCGAGGATGAACGCGGGGCTGGTCGGGTCCCAGGCGGTGTAGCCACGGGCCTCGAAGGTGGCGCGGATGCCGCCGGTGGGAAAGCTCGAGGCGTCCGGCTCCCCCCGGATCAGCTCCTTGCCGGAGAACTCGGCCAGCGCCGTACCCTCACCGGTCGGCGCGTAGAAGCTGTCGTGCTTCTCGGCCGTCGAGCCGGTCAGCGGCTGGAACCAGTGGGCGTAGTGGGTCGCGCCCTTCTCCATCGCCCATTCCTTCATCGCGATCGCGACGGCGTCGGCCAGCGAGGTATCGAGCACCTCGCCGCGGGCGAGCGTCTTCTGCAGCTTCTGGAACACGTCCCGGGGCAGCCGTTGGCGCTGGACCGCCTGGCTGAACACGTTCGAGCCGAAGACCTGGTTGTCGGGGAGGGTCAGGTCCGGTGCCCCGAGAGCGCCCCCATTGGGCTCCCACTGAGCAGCGAGGACGTTCTGCTGACGGATGCGAGACATGCGTGCTGGTGTTCCTTTCCTGTTCACGCTTCGGCGGCGGAGGCGCGTGGATGATCGGTCTCGTAGGGCGAGACGTAAGCGCGGACAGCCTAAGGTGTTTGCGAGGGTCGGTCACTATCCCGATGTCCAAACAGGCTAGATCAGGCCTCGCCGGACGGCCGAGCAATCGCCGCTGGTTTCGCCGGATGGACAACCCGGACCCGCTCAGCGCGTGTTGACGACCTGACCCGAGTTGTCGACGTAGGCCTGCCGCGGCGCCGGGCGCACCGTCACACGGAAGATCCCGGCTGGCCGGCGGCCGCTCGAGCCGACCGCCCGAGCCCTGCCGTTGAGCCCCGCGGCGACCTCGTAGCGCAGCGCGTAGTGGCCCGACTGGACGGCCGTGACGCCCCACATGAAGGTGGCCGTCCGGCCGGGGGCGAGCTTGCCCAGCGCCCACGTGTTGCTGTACGCGGTGACCGCGCTACCGGCGCCGCCCTGCTGGCAGCTGTACAGGCACTTGCCCGGGGGCCGGTCGATGATCCACACCGCCCGCGAGCGGCTGGCGAGGCCGGCCGCCGAACTCCCCGCGAGATCCCGCGCGAACGCTTCGGCGGCCGTGCCGCGCTTCGGATCGAGGATCGACACGGCGATGTCCGGGATCGTCCTGGTCCCCGCGTTGCGGACCGAGATCACCATCTGCGAGTGCTGGGAGAGGCGCTGCGAGGCGGGGAATCTCGCCGCCGACACCTCGACGGGGAAGTTGCCTCGCGGCTCGGAGGCGTCCTGGCGGGCCCCGCCGCCGCAGGCGCCGAGCAACCCCGAGGCCACGCCGGCGGCCACCACTCCGGTTGTCCTCACTCTCCATCCGCTCACGGCGGGCCGAACATACCACGGGCGCGGCGGCCGCCACGACGGTTCCCAGTTGGTTATGCGACGGGTGTTCGCGTACGCTTGAAAACGGAAATCCCCCGTGCGCCGGGTGCGCGCGGTCGCTGGGAGGAGAACACAGGGTTGATCCGAGCCGTAGCAGATCGAGGGTTCCTACCGCTCAAGGCGGTCCTTGAAGAGGTCGGGAACATGATGACCCTGACCGGCAAGACGATCGTCTCGGCGGTCAGGCCGCCGTATCCCTACGGCGGCGAGTTCACCAGCCAGTTCATGTTCGCCCTGAGGCTGTGCTGGTTCCCGCTGCTGGTTTCGACGATCGCCTTTGGCTACGAGGCGCCGGGGCTGCAAGCGGCGAACTTCCTCGTGCTGTTCGGCGCCCTGGACCGGCTCGGTGGCTTCTTCGTGCTGGCCTCGATCCGCGAGTTCGCCCCGTTCGTCGACGCGATCGTGCTGGCCGGCGTGGCCGGTACGGCGATCACCGCCGACCTCGGCGCCCGCAAGATCCGCGAGGAGCTCGACGCCCTCCAGGTTCTCGGCGTCGACCCGATCAAGAACCTCGTCGTGCCTCGCTTTCTGGCGCTGATGCTGGTCACCGGGCTGTTCGACATCTACGCGCTGCTGTTCGGGATCTTCGGCGGGATCCTCGCCACGATCGTCAACCACGCGCCACTCGGCCCGTTCTGGGCCACGTTCTTCAACAACGCCTCGACCACCGACCTGTGGGGCTCGGTGGTCAAGACGACGCTGTTCGGCGCGATCATCGCCGTCGTCTGTTGTTACAAGGGAATGACCGCGTCCGGCGGGGCCGAGGGGGTGGGGCGCGCGGTCAACCAGGCGGTGGTGATCTCGTTCCTGGGCATCTTCGCCTTCAACTACGCCTTCACCCAGGTGCTGCTGGCCACTCACCCCGAGATCACCGAGATCGTCAAGTAATGGGAGACCTGCTGAGCACTCCGATCGGCTGGCTCGAGTCCTTCGGCGAGATCGTCAAGTTCGGCTCGCGCGTCGTCGGCCAGGTGCTCAGCCTGCGGGTGCTGAGGTTCTTCGGCGAGACGCTGCGCCAGGCCGGCATCCTGATCGTCTCCTCGACCCTGGTGATCTGGGGCCTGGTGTTCATCATCGGCCTGCAGTGCGGGATCGAGGGCGCGTACTTCACCCAATCCGAGGGCACGCCCGCCTACTCCGGCGTGTTCTCGGCGTGGTGCGACCTGCGCGAGCTGGTGCCGCTGGTGTTCGGCTACATGATGGCCGCCAAGGTCGGCACCGGGATCGTCGCCGAGCTCGGGTCGATGCGGATCTCCGACGAGATAGACGCGCTCGAGGTGATGGGCATCAGCGGCATTACCTTCCTGTGCGCCACGCGGCTGCTGGCCGCGCTGCTGGTGCTCCCGTTCGTCTATGTGTGCTCGATCGGCGCCGGCTTCTTCGCCAGCTACCTGGCGGTGGTGCAGCAGATCGGGGTCGTCTCGTCCGGAGGCTTCTTCCTGATCTTCTGGCAGTTCCAGAACCCTCCCGACCTGTTGTTCAGCCTGATGAAGGCGATGGGGATGGCGGTGGTGATCGTGCTCGTCGGGTGCTACTACGGTTACAACGCGAGCGGGGGGCCCGTCGGGGTCGGCACCGCTACCGCCAAGTCGATGGTGTTGAACCTGGTCGCGGTACATCTCATCGGAATGCTCGGGACCCAGCTGTTCTGGGGCGCCAACCCGCGGGCACCAATCGGAGGCTGAACATGCGGCGATTCTCACTCCCCTTTGGTGACAAGGACGAGGCGAGGGAGGGCCGGGCGGGCGGTCCCGGCGCCGAGCCGCCGCCGCCGAGCCCCGGGCCCGACACCAGCGTGCCGCCACCGACCGCTGGCGACTCGCCGTACCTCAAGGAGTCCGGCGGCGACCTCGAGCCGCTCTCCCAGCAGGATCGCGGTGAGGAGGAGACGCTCTCGCGCGAGGTCGCGCTGCCCGGCTCGGCGGCCGCCTCCGTCGGCGGCGCGTCCAACCCCCAGGCGCGCGCCGACGAGCAGGCCTCGGAGTCCGACTACGAGTCCGAGCAGCCGCGTGCCCGCGGCGAGGGCCGCGAGGCCGAGACGGGCAGCTCCCGGATGTCGGTCGTCGACGAGCCCACCTCGCGTCCCGCGCCGCCCGCCGGAGCCTCCGAGGAGGAGTACCGGTGGCACACCTACAAGGTGTACCCGTCGGGCCGTCCCGACGCCGTCGAGTTCATCGACACCTCCAAGGCGTTCGGGCGCAACCGGATCCTCCGCGGCCTCAACATGGGCCTGCCCGAGGGCATGGTCTCGATGATCCTGGGACCGTCCGGTACGGGCAAGTCGGTGTGCATCAAGCACATGGTCGGGCTTCTGTATCCGGACGAGGGCGACGTGCTGGTGCACGGCCGCTCGGTGCCGAACATGCCCGACGATGACCTGTTCGAGATGCGCAAGAAGTTCGGGCTGCTGTTTCAGGACGGGGCGCTGTTCGGCTCGATGAACCTGTACGACAACGTGTGCTTCCCGCTGCGCCAGCACACCGAGAAGGGCGAGGACGAGGTCGAGGACATCGTCATGCGCCGTCTCAACGAGGTCGGTCTCGGCAGCGCGCGCGAGAAGTACCCCAACGAGCTCTCAGGCGGGATGCGCAAGCGCGCCGGGTTCGCGCGGGCGCTGGTGCTCGAGCCCGACATCGTGCTGTTCGACGAGCCGGACTCGGGCCTCGACCCGGTGCGCACGGCGCTGCTCGGCGAGCTGATCCTGGAGATCCACCGCGACATGATGGAGGAGGCCAAGGAAAAGCAGCGCGAGCACCTGCCGACGTTCGCCGTGATCACCCACGACATCATGAGCGCGCGCCGCGTCGCCGACTACATCAACGTGCTGTGGAAGGGCCGGATCGTCGAGGCCGGCCCCGCCGAGGACATGCTCAACTCCGAGAACCCGTTCATCCGCCAGTTCCTCGCCGGGGAGTCCCAGGGCCCCCTGACGATGGACTGAATCGGTGGAGTCGGCTGGCGCCGACTCCATTGGGAGAATCGCCTGGGGGCGATTCTCCCGTGGCCATTGCGGACGGAAATCTCCCGGAGCCGTTGTGGGCTGAAAGGTGTGGGCTGAGCGGCGCGTGGCGGCTCGGCGAGTCGCTACTGTCACGCGCGGCATGAGGTTCAAGCAGAGGCTGGAGGCGTCGGCGCGCTCCGCGGCGCGGCGACCGAGGCTGACCGCTGCGACGGTCCTGGGTCTGGCGCTGGCCGGCGGCCTGCTGGCCCTCGGTCTGAAGCCCTCGGCGGCCACCAGCACGTTCGTCTCGACGTCCTCGGCGAGCTACCGGGCGACCCAGCAGGACTACCGGCACTTCGGCGGCGACGCGGTGGTGATTCTGGTCCGGGAGGCGCTGCCCAACCTCGTGCTCAGCTCCGATCTGGGCGTGCTCTCCGAGCTCGAGGCGTGCCTGGCCGGCGGGACGCTGAAGCCGAACGCCGCCGGTACCGCACTGATCCCGGGCCCGGCCCGCGCGACCCCGTACGGGGGGGCGGGCAGCCCGTGCGGGAGGCTCGGGCGGATGCACGCGGTCCAGGTCGTCTACGGCCCGGGGACGTTCCTCAACCGCTCGGTGGTGGCGATCAACGCCGGGATCGCCCAGCTCGAGGGCTCGGTCAAGCAGGCCGAGCAGCAGAGGGGCGCGCAGGCCTACCAGCTGGCGATCGGGCGCGGGTACTCCAGGGCCAGGGCCCTCCAGGTCGCCAACGCCGCCGCCCAGCTCGAGGCCCAGCAGCAGTTCCAGCAGCTCGCCGCGCTCGCCGTCCAGTCGGGCCTGAGCCTCCAGAGCCTGCCCGCGCGGATCGACAACACGACGTTCATCTCGCAGATCGTGTTCGATTCGACCCGCGGCGTCTACCAGCCCAAGGGGCGCTTCGCCTACCTGTTCCCGACCTCCGACTCGGCGCTCGTGCAGGTGCGCCTGAAGTCGAGCCTGAGCACCCTGCAACAGTCGCGGGTGATCTCGCTGATCCGCCAGGTGGTGCGGATGAAGGGCTTCAAGCTGACCCACGGCGGCCGCTACACGGTGAGCGGCGAGCCGGTCGTCGTCTCCGACCTCTCGGCGCAGATCACCGGCTCGATCGTGATGCTGCTGATCGCCGCGCTGGTGGTGATGGCGATCACGCTGCGGCTGGTGTTCCGCAGCCGCCTGCGGCTGCTGCCGCTGCTGACGGCGCTGATCGCCGCCGGGATCACCTTCGGCGTGGTCGCCCTGGTCGGCGCGACGCTGACGATGGCCTCGATCGCCGTGCTCCCGGTCCTGATCGGCCTCGCCGTCGACTACGCGATCCAGTTCCAGTCCCGCGCCCAGGAGGCGCGGAGCGCCGGCGGCGCCGCCACGGCCGAGGAGTCGGTGGTCCGCGCGGCCGGGTCTGGCGGCCCCACGATCGCCGCCGCCGCGCTGGCCACCGCCACCGGGTTCCTGGTTCTGCTGCTCTCCCCGGTCCCGATGGTCCGCGGCTTCGGCCTGCTGCTGGTGCTGGGGATCGCCGTCGCGCTGGCGTGCACCCTGAGCGGCGGCTCGGCGGCGCTGGTGCTGGCCGGTCGCCGCCGGCGTCCCCGCGGGACGCTCGGCGAGATCCTCGGCGCCTCGGCCCGCGGCGCCGGCGAGATCCTCGGCGACCTCGGCGCCCGCCTGTCCCGCCGCGGCCGGAGCCGGAGTCGCGTCGCGCGCCCCCGGCCGGCCGGCTCCGGGCTGGGCGGCGGGCGCGGGTTGGGCGGCGGGCGCGGGTTGGGCGGCGGGCGTGGACTGGACGCCGGGCGCGCCGCCCGCGTGATCGGCGCCGTCGTGCGCCGGCCCGGCCGCGTGCTCGCCCTCGGCGCCCTGCTGGCGGTGCTCGGGTGGGTGGCCGACACCCAGACCTCGGTCCAGTCCGCCGTGACCAAGCTCGTCCCCGGCAGCCTGCCGGCGCTCCGGGACCTGCGCGAGCTCGAGCACGTCACCGGCACCTCGGGGGAGCTCGACGTGACCGTGCACGCCGCCGACGTGGCCACTGCCCGGGTGATCGACTGGATGGTCGGCTACGAGAACCGCCTCCTCACCCACTACGGCTACGCCGAGAGCCGGGGCTGCCAGCAGGCCACGCTGTGCCCGGCGCTGTCGCTCCCCGACCTGTTCTCCCAGGGCGCGAGCGCCTCCGGCGGCGCCGGCGCCGGCACCAGCGGGCTGTCCGACGGCGACATCAGGGGCCTGCTGGCCGCCGTCCCCGCGTACTTCAAGCAGGCGGTGATCACCCCCGACGGGCGTGACGCGACGCTCGCCTTCGGGATCCGGCTGATGCCGCTGTCCAGGCAGCAGCGGGTGATCGACTACATGCGCTCGCAGCTGCACCCGCCGGCCGGGGTGAGCGCGCAGCTGGCCGGGCTGCCGGTGCTGGCGGCCGAGGCCAACCAGGCCCTGTCCTCCTCGGGCCGGCGGCTGCTGACGCTGCTGGCCGGCCTTGCCGCGGTCGGCCTGGTGCTGCTGGCGGTGTTCCGCACCCCCCGCCGCGCGCTCGTGCCCCTGATCCCGATCGCGCTGGCCACTGGCTGGTCGGCGCTGATCCTGTGGTTGATCGGGATCCCGCTGAACCCGATGTCGGCCACGCTGGGGGCGCTGGTGATCGCGATCTCGACGGAGTTCAGCGTGCTCCTGTCCGAGCGCTTCGGCCAGGAGCACGCGCCGGGCGGCGAGCGGCCCGCCGCGCTGCAGCGGACCTATCGCTCCACCGGCGCGGCCGTGCTGGCCTCTGGGGTCACGGCGATCGTCGGCTTCGGCGTGCTGATCTTCTCGAACATCACGATGCTCCGCGACTTCGGCTTCGTCACCCTGATCGATCTCAGCGTGTCGCTGGCCGGGGTGCTGCTGGTGCTGCCCGCGGTGTTGGTCCTCGCCGAACGGCGCGGTGCGCTGCGCAGCCCCGGCGGCCTGATCGGCGAGCTCCGGCTCGGGCGTCCGCGGCTCCGGCGCCGCGCCTCGGTGGCGTGAGCGATCCGCCGGACGGCGACGGCGAGGCGCCGTCCCCGGACGCGAGCGCTCCCGAGTCCGCGGGGCCGCGCCGGCTCGACCCCCACCGCGCCGTCGCCGCCGGCCCCGGTCCGCGCCCCACTGCCGCCTCGGTGATCAGCACCCGCCGCTACCAGTGGATGGTCGGCGTCTTCGGGATGCTGGTGATCCTCACCTTCTCGGTCTACCTCGCCGCCCACCACGGGGGCAGATCGCCGGGGATCCCGGCCGGGGGACGCCTTCACGACTTCGTCGCGCCGCTGGCCACCGGGCGCATCGACCTCCCCGCCAACGCCAACCCGCGCTGTGACCCCGCTCGCCGGAACCCGGCGGCGATCAACGTCTGCTCGCGCACGGGGCTGGTGCTCGACTTCTTCGTCACCGGCTCCGACGATTGCGTCCGCGCGGTCGACGCGCTGCAGCGGGTCGCCGGCGAGTTCCCCGGGATCCGCTTCGCCGCGGTGTCGGTCCGGGGCAGCCTCCACGACACCGCAGCGCTGGTCCGCTCGCACCACTGGACGATCCCGGTCGGGATCGACACCGACGGGCGGGTCGGCGACATCTACGGGGTCGAGCTCTGCCCGATGATCGAGCTCGCGCGTCCCGGCGGCCTCGTAGCGGCGCGGCTGATCGGCGCCCGGTGGCAGGACCCGGCGCGGCTCGCGGCGGCGATCCGCCGCCACCTCGGAGGCGGGGCCGGCGCGGACGCCACGGGGGGGTTCGCCAGGACGAGCATCACCGGCGCGGGTTAAGCTCTGCTCCTCGGGAGGAGCGGTCATCGAGGAGCAGGACCTGAATGCGGCAGCGGGCTTCGTCGAGCCCGGCCTGGCGGCCGAGTTCCCCGGGCTGCGCCTGGACTGGGTGAGCGTCGCCGCCCGCGACCGGCCGAGCCCGCCGGCGATCGTCGGGCGGCTGCAGGCGCTGTCCAACCGTTACCGCGGCCATAGCGTGGTGGCGATGCGGACGCACCCGATCCCGCGCGCCTACCGCTCGTTCTTCCGCCAGATCGGGCTCGACCCCGACAGCAGCCGGATCCCCTCCGAGCAGGCCGCGCTCAGCCGGCTGATGCAGGGCGGCTTGCGCAGCGCCGGCCTGGTCAAGGACGCGCTGCTGATCAGCCTGATCGAGACCGGCGTGCCGGTGTGGGCCCTCGACGCCGAGCGGGTGGGGGAGGGCGGTCCGGGAGTCCGCCCGAGTGTCGCCGGCGACCGGCTCGGCAGCACCGAGCTCGGCGACCGCCTGGTCGCGGGGCGGCTGGTCGTCGCCGACTCCCGGAACGTGCACGGGCTGCTGTTCGGCGGGCTCGCCCCCGGCCACGGCGTCGAGCGGCAGACCAAGCGGATCGTGCTGTTCTCGGTGGCGGTGGATGGCGTCCCCTCGATCCACGTCGAGGAGGCGCTGTGGATCTGCGTCGAGGTCCTGAGGTCCGGATGACGACGCTCGGCACAACCGCTGGTGGCCAACCTCGAGCGCTGCTAAGCTCGCCTGCCAGCAAGGGAAAGGGGAGGCGTGGTGCTTCTTCACGACGAGATCGGCGCAGGCCAACTTCACAGCGACCTGGCTTCGGGGAGGGTTTCCGAGCACGCCGAGCGGGCGGCGCGGCGTTCGCTGCGCGCGCAGATCGCCAAGCTCGAGCGTGAGCTCTCCGACATCTTCGTCACGGCGTTTTCGATGGGGGGGCTCGAGCACCACGAGGCGCCGCCGGCCCAGCCCAGGCTGCTCAACCTCGGCGAGCTCGAGCGGATTCGCGACAAGCTGGCCGAGCGAGTGCACGCCGCCCGCGCTTGCGTGGCCGAGCGCGCCGACCTCTATGAGAGCAATCGGGTGCTGCTCGAGCGGATGCTGCTCGAGCCGGCGCGCCATCCATACCGCCGCGTCAGCCTCAGCGACATCGGCGAGTCCGGCTGCGGGGCATGGGAGGTCCGGCCGCGGCTCGGCCTGATCGGGATGCTCGCCGGCTGGTGGCACGTCAAGCTGTCCTCCGGCTGTCCGTTAGCCGGGGGTCGCGGAGCCGCTCCGCGACCCTGATCGACCACCGTTCCGGAGGCTGATATGCGCGAGCGCCTGCGGGCCGGGCGCGCCGCCGTCCTGGTCGTGCTGATCATGTTCATCGGGAGCCTCGTGCTGTGGCTCGGCACACCGCTGCTGTGGCTGTGGATCGGCTCGCAGATCGAGGGCTCGACGTCGTCGCTGGGGGCCGCGCTCGGCGTCATGTTCATCGGCGTCGTGATCACGATCTCGGTGCTGGCGATGCTGCTCTCGCGGCTGTCGAACGTCTACCGCGTCAGCCGCCTCGAGCGCGGGCTGGAGGACACCGGCCACGTCGTGCTCGAGGGCGTGCTGGTGATCAGCGCGGCGGTCTCGCTGACCGTGTTCACGGTCTGGTTCTTCGTGTTCGCGGGCGCGAGCCCGGTGCCGATCGGGATCCAGCTGTGAGAACCTCGGCCGGGCTCCGGTGAGGCCGGTCCCACGCCTTTTCCGCACCCGGGCGTGGGACCGGCTTCAGACCGCTCAGACCATCCGCAACGCGTTTCGCGCGTAGCCGTCAGCGGGCTCCGAAGTGGTGTCGAGCTGCACGGCGAGGAGCTGCTTCTGCCGCTCGGTGAGCGCGCCGACGCACTTCAGCTCGCCGATCTCGTTGCGCTCGAGGAACTTCCGGCACCGTTTGCTGCCCCAGCGTCGCTGGCTCATCAGCAGCTCACGGACCGACCAGCTGTTCGCCTCCCGTGGGCAGGCAAGGATGATCTCGGCCGCGGAGACGTCTCCCTCCGCGATCCGTCGTTTGAGCTCCGCACGCGCGAGCCGGACCTGATTGGCTCGTTCCAGAGCCCGCAGTCGTTGCGGCTCCGGAGTCATCGTGGCGGTCTGCGTCATCTGGCTCGTCTCTCTCCTGCGGTTCGTCCGGCACCGCGGACCTGGGTTTTGGCAGATAATCGCCCCGCGGCGGTGGACGACCGCCGCCCCGTGGCGCAGACAACACACATATGCGGTCCGCCGAGACGCCTTCGCACCCCCGCGACGCCCGATTCGTCGCGGTCGGTGAGTCGCTCCGTCGCTCGGCCGGACCGCGATTCGTAACCGTGAAGCTACGCAACCGAACGGGTCACAGCAAGGTCACAAATGCCGGTCCATGTGCTCAGAGCGGACTTTTTCTGCGCGCTGAGCTTGTGCGCCGACGCACAAGCTACGCCGCCGACGGGAGCGGACCGTGCTCGGCCTCGAACCCGCGCTTCACCTGCCCGAACACCTCGAGCGCGCGGTCGAGGGTGTCGGCGTCGTGGGTGGCCATCACGCTCGTGCGCAGCAGCGCCCCGGCCGGCGGCACCGCGGGATGGATCGCGACGTTGACGAACACCCCGGCCTCGTACAGCGCCTTCCACAGGAACACGGCCTTCCAGTCGTCTCCGACCTCGATGGGGACGATCGGGGTCACCGTCTCGGTCCCGTCGGCCAGCGGCGTCGGCTCGACGACGCGGAAGCCGAGCGTGGCCAGCCCGCGGTTCAGGTAGCGGGCGTTGTGGAGCACGCGGGCGAACAGCTCGCGTCCCTCCTCGGAGCGGCACACCCGCACCGCGGCGAGCGCCGCCCCCACCGCCGCGGGCACCGCCGAGGCGGTGAACATGAACGGCCGCGACTGGATCCGCAGGAACTCGATCACGTCGGCCGGGCCGGCGATCACTCCCCCGCAGGAGGCCAGCGACTTCGAGAACGTGGCCATCCGCAGGTCGACGCGGTCCTCGATCTCCAGCAGCTCGCAGGTGCCCGCCCCGCGCGCGCCGAGCACGCCGAGCGCGTGGGCCTCGTCGACCATCAGCCGCGCTCCGTAGCGGCCGGCGAGGTCGGCGATCTCGGGCAGTGGGGCGATGTCGCCCTCCATCGAGAACACGCCGTCGACGACGATCAGCACGCCGCCACCGTCGTCGGCGGCGCGCCGGAGCTGGTGCTCGAGCCGATCGAGGCGGTTGTGGCGGAACGCCCGCAGCTTGGCCCGCGAGAGGATGCAGCCGTCGAGGATCGAGGCGTGGTCGCCGGAGTCGGCGATCACCGTATCGCCGGGCGCGAGGATCGTGCCCAGGGCGCCGAGGTTGGCCTGGTGGCCGGTGGTGAACACCAGCGCCGCCTCGGCCTCGAACCATTCGGCGAGCTCGCGCTCGAGCACCAGGTGCAGGTCGGTGGTGCCGTTGAGGAAACGCGAGCCGGTGAGGCCGGTGCCGTAGCGCTCGAGCGCCTGCCGGGCGCCGTGCTTGACCCGCTCGTCGCCGGTCAGCCCCAGGTAGTTGTTGGAGCCGAGCATGATCCGCGGCTCCCCCTCCATCTCGACCACGGGCAGGGTCGGGCCCTCGAGTACGCGGAAGTAGGGCAGCGCGTCGAGCTCGCGAGCGGCCTTGAGCTGCTCGATCCGCTCGTGTTCACGGGCCTTGGCGAAGAGATCTATCGACGTCGGCATGCCCGGCATCGTAACGAGCGCCACCGCCGCTTTGACAACGCCGCCGCCGGTGTCACCATGAAGGGCGATGAGCGACGAGACCGAGTCGCGCGAGCCGCCGCTGAGCGGCGAGGTCGTCGAGGAGCTCGACGGCGTTGCCGTGCTCGCCGAGGTGCGCCGGCTCGAGCCCGCGCCGGCTGCCACGCCCGCTTCCGCGCTGACCCTGCCGGCCGTCCAGGCGGCGGTGATGACCGCCGGCGGGTTCTTCGCCGGCGCCCTGGCGATGGCGCTGCTCAAGCGCGTGGCCGGCCGGCGGCTCGGAGAGGTGGCGCGCCCCTCCGAGGGTCTCGACCGGTTCGAGCGCCCGGAGCGCCTTGACCGCCTCGACCGGTGGCCGGCCGGGAGCAGCCGAACCTACCTGGTCAACGTCCGCCTGATCACCCCCGGGGAGTGAGGGCGGCGGCGGGGCTCGAGCTGCGGACCGAGGTCCGCACCCGATGGTGCTATCGCCTGCCGCGGTTCGCGGGGCTCGACGGGCTGACGCGGCTGCGCGGCGGCGTCGTGCACCGCCTGCTCCACCACGGCGAGGATCCCGTCCACGTCCGCGTCGCCCGGCTCGGCCCCGACCGGGTGCTGTTCGGCGCCCGGGCGTCCCGGCGCGAGACGGCGGAGTGGGGGATCGAGCGGATGCGCGCCGCGCTCGGCGTCGACCAGGACCTGGGCGCGTTCCATGAGCGCTTCCGCTTCGACCCGCTGATCGGGACGGCGATCCGCCGCGATCCCGGGCTGCGTGTGCTCGGCCGCCCGGAGCCGTTCGAGGCGCTGGCCTGGGCGATCTGCGAGCAGCTGATCGAGTCCGAGCGCGCGGGCACGATCCAGCGCCGCCTCGTCGCACGGCTCGGCCGGCGCTGTCCCGACACCGGCCTGCGCGACTCGCCGACGGCCCCCGTGCTGGCCGTCCAGGCCCCGGCGCTGCTGCGCTCCCTCGACCACTCCGAGGGCCGCTCGCTGGCCCTGATCGCCGCTGCGCGGGAGGTCGCCCGTGGCCGTGTCGACCTCCACGACCCCGACCACGAGCGCGGCTGGCGGCGACTGCGCCGGATCCCCGGGATCGGCAGCTGGACCGTCCAGTGCCTCGCCATCGGCGGCCAGGGCCGGCTCGACCAGCTGCCCGCCGGCGACCTCGCCTACCTCAAGCTCGTCGGCCGCCTCCGGACCGGCGACCCCCGTGCCCGCGCGACCGAGCCCGAGGTCGAGGCCTACTTCGAGCCCTACGCGCCGTGGGCGGGGCTCGCCGGGGCCTACGCACTGCGCGCGCGCGTCAACGGCCCGCTGCCCGGGTCGAAGCCGGCGCCGGTGCGAGCGTGATCCTCAGCGTCTCCCACGGGGCGCGGGCCAGCGCCGCGTGGAGCTCCTCCGGCGACCGGTAGGGCGGGGAGAGCCGCTGGCCCTCGGCGTGGACGGTCAGGCGCTCGCGGGCGAACGGCCACGGGTGGAGCGTGACCGCGCGCTCCCCGGCCGGGGCCGGCTCGAGCTCGACCGGCGCGAGCGCGAGGTCGACGGACGCCCCGGCGCTCGGGACCGCCCGGGAGGTGCACGGTGGCCAGCCCAGGCACAGGGCCAGGGACAGGTGGTCCCACGTCCACACCAGGTCGCTGTTGCGCTGCAGGCGCTCGGGCGCGACGTCGGCGCGGGTGGCCGGATCGGCGCGCAGGCTCCCCAGCAGCTCGTGCTGGAGTGCGCGCTGGGCGGCGATGAACTCGCGCACCGCCCGCGCCCGCGCCGCCGGCATCCGCTCGAGATCGCGGAGCTCGTACAGCCGGACGCCGTGCATCGAGACGAGCAGCGCCGCGTGGCGGCTCTGGCGCACGAGCCGCCGCGGGCCTGCGCGCCACAGCGCCAGGTGCGCCTCGATCGGCATCTCGACGAACGAGTGCGGCAGCCCGGTGTCCGGGTTGAGCGTCGGCGCCAGGTCCCACGCGGCCATCCCGATGTCATGCTGCTCGGCGGCCAGGCATACCTCCTCCCACGGCGCGACGGACCCGAACGCGGGGCTGCCCCACGCGCGTGCCAGCTGCCCCGAGACCCAGGCGTGGGCCGGCTGCCCGATCGCCAGCACGCCGTCACCATCCGCTTCGCGCAGCAGCATCCGCCTACCCTAGAACGCGATGCGCGCGTTCACCTGCCGGCGCTGCGGTCAGCTGCTCTTCGAGAACAGCCTGTGCCTGCGCTGCCGGCGGCCCCAGGGCCTGCTGCCCTCGACGCTCGAGCTGATTGTTCCGGACGGCGAGGGCGACGGGTACGGGCAAGGCGACGCCGGGCCACGGCGCTGCGCCAACGCGTCGCTGGCGCGCTGCAGCTGGCTCGTCGAGGACGACCGGGCGGACGGCCTGTGCCGCAGCTGCCGGCTGACGGGGACCCGGCCCGCCGACTCCGCCGCCGCCGGGCTCAAGGGCTTCGCCGTGGCCGAGACGGCCAAGCGCCGGAGGTCGCCGCGGACCCGAGCCTGATCGCCGCAGCCGGCCGGGAGCTCGGCGAGGGATCGTGGGGCGCCGTGATCGCCAACTGGCCGCCGCTGACCTCGGCGCTGAACGCGATCAACCGCAGCATGGGGCTCGACGACCTGTATCCCTTCACGCTCGCGCCGACCGTCGTCGAGAAGCTCGCCTTCGTGCACGAATGCGTCGAGGGCTCATAGGCCCTGGCCGGCCAGCAGCTCGTTGTCCGAGGCGCCGTTGATCACCTCGTCGTTGCGGTTGGCGATCAGGTGGTGGGTCAGCATCCAGTTGCCGAACGCGTTCCAGTCGGTCTGGTTCTGGAAGCCCCACGGCTTGCCGGCGGGGGGGAAGAAGTCCGGCAGCACGGCGTCGACGCTGGCCTGCTGGAGCTTCGGCTCGAGCGACGGGTTGGCCCGGACGAGCGCGCGCACGGCGGCCCGCGGGTCGCTGCGGACCACCTCGTAGCTGCGTCCCAGCGCCTGCACGAAGCGGCGGACGAGGCTCGTGTGGTTGACGATCGTCGCCTTGCGCACGACGAGCACGAGCTCGTCGTAGGTCGGCAGCCCCGCCTGCTCCATGTGGATCACGTTGGGGCGCCGGCCCGCCAGGGCGAGCTGGATCGCCTCGTAGCTCCAGTACCCGCCGAGCGTCGCGTCGACCTTGCCGGAGACCATCGCCGGGACCAGGTTGAAGCCGACGTTGACCTGCCTGACCGAGCCGGCCGGGACCCCGGCGCGCTGGAGGATCGTCGACAGGTAAGCCGACTGGTAGGGGATCCCCGCGGTGCCGACGGTCTTGCCGCGCAGCTGCGCAGCGTCGGTGATGTGGCGCCGGCCGAGCGAGATGATCGAGGTCAGCGGCCGCTGCACGATCGCCGCCACCGACACCAGCGGCTCGCCGCGGTTGCGGGCCAGCAGCACCTCGGGCTCGTAGGAGATCGCGGCGTCGACCTTGCCGGCGGCCAGCAGCTTCAGCGGCTCGGAGGGGTCGGAGGGGATGCGCACCGAGACGTTCAGCCCGGCCCGGCGGAACGCGCCGTCGGCCAGCCCCTGGTAGAGGCCGACGTGGTCGGCGTTGGGCAGGTAGTCGAGCATCAGCGACAGCGGCTGGCCGCCGCGCGCAGGCAGGGTCAGGGCGTCGTGCTTCTCGCCGCAGGCGGCGAGCGCGAGCCCCGCGATCATCGTCGACAGCGTGGTCAGGGCGCGTCTCATCGCAGGACGTCTCCTCTCGGTCGGTAGGCCCATGGCAGCAACCGCCGCTCGGCCACGGTCAGCAGCGCGAACAGCAGGATCGCGAACAGGGACAGGATCAGCGCGGCGGCGAACGCCTCCGCGGTCAGGAGCTGGGCGGGGGCGGTGAGCAGGATGTAGCCGAGGCCGCCGTTGACCGTCCCGGCCTGCTCGGCCAGCACGTCGGCGATCACCGTGAAGGTGACGGTCAGCTTCAGCCCGGTGACGAGGCTCGGCATCGCCGCCGGCAGCTCGACGAGGCGGAACGTCCGCCACGGCCCGGCGTCGAAGGTGGCCATCAGCTTCGGCAGCGCCGGGTCGATCGACGCCAGCCCGGCCAGGAACGTGATCACGATCGAGAAGAACGACACGACGGCGATCACGACCAGCTTCGGCGAGAGCCCAAAGCCGAGCCAGAACACCAGCAGCGGGGCGAAGATGGGCACCGGGATCGCCTGCGAGGCGATCGTCAGCGGGTAGAGGGCCTGGCGCAGCGCGCGCGAGAAGTGCATCGCCACGGCCAGCGCCAGAGCGGCCACCGCGGCCAGCAGGGCGCCGAGGACGATCTCGCTTGCCGACACGAGGAAGCTCGACCACAGGACGTCCCGGTCGTCGTACAGCGCGGAGATCACGCCGTGCGGGGCGGGCAGGATGATCGGGTCGACGCCGCTGAGCGCGACGTACAGCTCCCACGCGCCGAGCAGCGCGGCCAGTACGAGCAGCGCCGGCAGCGGCCGCAGCCAGCGTCTCACCGGCCGACCCCCAGTAGCTCGAGCGCCTGCGCGCGCAACGCCACGACGTCGGGGTCGGTGCGGCGGCGGGGCCGCGCGAGCTCGACGTCGAGCTCGGCCACCGCGCGGCCGGGGCGCGCGGTCATCACCACCACGCGGTCGGCCAGCAGCACCGCCTCCTCGACGTCGTGGGTGACCAGCACCACCGTGCGCGAATGCTCGACGAGCACGTGCGCGAGCCAGCCCTGCATCTCGGCGCGGGTGATCGCGTCGAGCGAGGCGAACGGCTCGTCGAGGGCCAGCAGCGGCTTGCCGGCCAGCAGCGTGCGCAGGAACGACACCCGCTGGCGCATCCCGCCCGAGAGCTCCGCGGGCCGGCTGCGCTCGAAGCCGCCGAGGCCAAAGCGCTCGAACCAGGGCGCCGCCTGCGCCCGCGCCGCCGCGCGGCCCTCGCCGCGCGCCCGCAGCGCCAGGGCGGCGTTGTCGAGGGCGCCCGCCCACGGCAGCAGCAGGTCGCGCTGGGGCATCAGCGCAGCCGGCGCGCAGGCGACGGCGCCGGCGTCGGGCTGCTGGAGGCCGCAGATCAGCTCGAGCAGGGTGGTCTTGCCGCAGCCGCTCGGGCCGACCACGGCGAGCACCTCGCCGGCGCTCGCACGCAGCGACATTCCCTCCAGCGCGGTGACGCCGCGCGCGCCGCCGAAGCGTCGCGTCACCGCCTCGATGCGCACTCGCTCGCCGCTGTCGAGACCTCGTGGCTGCTGCACGAGCGCTTCGGCCACTTCAGCTGATCGCTCCCTTCGCGGGCATTACCCCACAGGTTCGAAGGGTCAGCGCCGGGTGGTGTGGGGCGCTATCTCAGCCGGCTTTCCCGCCAGCCCCCCTGTATTGACACGTCTGCGGCGCATCCTAGCGATCGCCGACGGTCCGCTAAGTTAGCGGCGGATGCACAACCGGCTCGGACGCCACGCCCTCGTGCTGCTCGCCCTGAGCCTGCTGGCCGCCTCGGGGGCGTCGGAGGCCACGGCCCGGTTCCGGCCGCGGATCGGCCGGGCGATGGGTCTGATCGCCCCATACGGCCACCGCGACCTGGCCTCCGCGCCACCGGTCCCCGTCGTCTACCACGGCGGCGCCGTGATGACCCCGCCGGTCACCGTCCACACCGTCTTCTGGGCGCCGCCCGGCCATCCCTTCAGCGGCTCTCCCGGTCTCCTCGTCCCGGGCTACGAGGCGCTCGCCCAGCGCTTCTTCCGCGACGTCGCCCACGACTCGGGCACCGTCGCCAACGTCTTCTCGGTGCTCGGCGAGTACCCGCAGGCGCGCGCCCCGAGCGGCTACGGGATCTCCTACGACCCGGCGACGGACTCGATCCACGACACCACGCCGTACCCCGGCGCGGCCGCCCAGTGCCCGTCGCCGTCGGGCGCTGCCACGTGCGTCACCGACACCGAGCTGACCCACGAGCTCGATCGGCTGATCGCCGCCCGCGCCCCGGCCGCCCGGGGCCTGCACGACGTGTGGATCGTGTTCCTCCCGCCCGGCGTCGACGAGTGCACCGACGTCGGCTCGTGCGGCACCAACTCCTACGCCGGCTACCACTCGCTGTTCGACTACGGCGCCGGCCCGACGGTGTACGCCGTGATCCTCGACCCGCTCCTCGAGGCCCCCACGCCGGCCGGCAACGACCCGACCGGCAACCCCGAAGCCGAGACCGCGCTCGATACCGCCGCCCACGAGCTGGTCGAGGCGATCACCGACCCCGAGGGCCCGGGCTGGCTTGACCCCAACGGCTTCGAGGTCGGCGACAAGTGCGAGAACGGGCCCCAGTTCGGCACGCCGCTCGGCTACGCGCCCAACGGCTCGCCCTTCAACCAGCGGATCGCCGGCGAGCGGTACCTGATCCAGGCGATGTGGTCGAACGCCGCGCTCGGCTGCGTCCAGAGCTCGGCTGCCTCGACCTCGGCGCTGCCGCTGGCTGCGGTCTCGATGCGCCAGTTCAGCTCGCGGATCAGCGGCGACATCGGCCGCCGCCGCGCCGGCGTCGGCGTGGCCGTCGAGCTGCTGCGGGCGGGCCAGCCGGTCGGCGGAGCGCTCGCCCACACGCGCGCCGACGGCCGCTGGGGACCGGTGTCGCTACAGACGGCGAGCGGCGGCGCCGCGCCCGCGTTCGGCGACGACCGCGACGTCGTCGTCGTCGTCTACGGCAAGGGCGGGCCCCACGCCGACGAGATCCTCACCGGCAGCGGCGGCGACCCGTTCTCACAGTCGGGCTTCACGGGCTGGTACGACCTCGACACCGGCTACCGCGTCGACCGCCACTACGTGTTGATCGCGCCGTGCAGCCAGGTCGGGGTGCTGGGACTGCGCGTCGACGGCAGGGCGACGGCGCCGCCGATCATCCTGTGCGGGACCGAGAGCGGCGTCGCGCACGTCCCCACCCGCCGGCTCGGTCCGGGCTCGCGACTGTCGTTCACCAGCCTGGACAACCGCGCACCGTCGGCGGCGAACCCGTCCGGCGCGCTGATCTCGCTTACCGTGCCGCTCGGTGAGCCGGGCAGCGTCGCCGCCGCCCGCAACGACCAGGTGCTGCTGCTGCCCGGTGGCTTTCCCGCCTGCACCGTCGACCTGCGTGCCCAGCGGGTGCAGTGCAGCGGGCTCGTCCCGGGCGAGCGCTACCGCCTGGTCCGCCGCCGCGCGCGCGGCGTGCTCGCGGTCCGGGCCGGCTTCGACGGCGTCGCGAGCTTCGGCCGCCCGGGCGCGCCCGCCCTCACCGGCGGCGACGTGCTGAGCCTCCGCAACCCGGTGGGGCGGACGCTGACCGTGCTCCACGTCGCCCATCTGCGGGTGGCGATCGCGGGCCGGCAGACCGTGCTGTCCGGCGGTCGCTGCGAGCCCGGCGCGTACTACGGGCGCCCGCTCCAGACCCAGCCGACGAGCCGCGCGGTGGGCGACGGCGGCGTCTCGGGCAACGGGCTGACCTGTCCCGGCGACGGCCGCGCCGCCGGGCTCCCCGCCGCGCCGATCGAGCAGACCGACGATCGCAGCGGTGGCCTCACCCGGACCTCGGTGGCGCTGCTCGAGGGTACCTCCCCGGCCAACGACGCCACCGTGTACGGTGCCTTCACCGCGCTCGCCCAGACCGGGCTGCCGACCGCCACCCGCGGGGTCTACGCGGGCGGCGCTCCGGTGTCGCTGACGGTGCGGCCGGCCGACGCCCGCCGGATCGTGTTCCGCGCCGCCAACGTCGATACCGCCCAGGGCGTCCGCGTTCCCGCGCTGCCCGCCGGCGTGTACGCGGCGCAGTGGGTGGTCGGCGACGCTAACGGCGACACCCGCATGGTCAAGACCCGCTTCATCTCCGCCGGCTGACCGGAGTTCCGGGCGGCCGCCGGGCGCGGTCAGCCCGTGATCGGGCGGGTCAGCGCCTTGACGAACTCCTCGAGCTGGTCGGTCCGCCAGCACTCGAACGCCGTGCAGTGCCGCTCGTAGGCGGCAATCACGCTGTCGCCGTAGTTCCAGTACAGCCGCGGCTCGGGGTTGAGCCAGAACGTCCGCCCGGCGCGGGCGGTGATCGCGGCGAACACGTCCTCGCGCGGCGGCCGGCCGTTGGTGCGGGCGTCGCCGAGCACGATCACCGTCGCCCGCGGGTGTAGCTCGTCCTCGATCAGGGCCAGGAACTCGGTCCACACCCGCCCGTAGTCGGTGTACCCCGAGATGTCGGCCACCCCGGCGTCCTTGGACACGGCCTCGCTGGCGGCGCGGAAGTCGCGCTCGCGCTCGAACACCTCGGTGACCTCGGAGATTCGCTCGATGAACACGAACGAGCGCAGCTTGCGGAACGCGTCGTGGAGCGCGTGCAGCACCGACAGGAAGAACGTCGAGGCGCTGGTCACCGACGTTGAGACGTCGCAGAGGACGAAGATCTCCGGGCGGCGCGGGCGTTGCGGGCGGTACTTGAGCTCGATCGGCACGCCGCCGGTCTGCAGCGACGCCCGCATCGTCCGCCGCACGTCGACGTGGGCGTGGCGCTTACGGCCCCGCAGCTCGTGGCCCTGGGTAGCGAGGCGGCGCTTGAGCTGGGTGACGACGCGATGCACCTGGGCGAGGTCCTGGGCCGGACCGGTGGGGAGCGCGCGGTCGAGCTCGCTCAGCGGACGCTTGGGCGGGAGCATGGCCGTGCGCGCGATCAGGTCGCGCTCGAGCTCGCGCCGCAGCTGCTGCTCGAACCTGCGCAGCTGCTCGCGCGGGACCCCCTCGCGCCGCGGATCGTCGCGCGGGAGGTCGGGCTGCGGCTCGGTGCGCAGGCCGAGGGCCCGGCGGATCCGCTGCACGTCGACGCCGAGCACGCCCGAGCCCTCGCCCGTGCCGAAGGCGGCGATGGCCAGCCGGGCCAGGTCGGTGATCGTCGCGTCGGACCCGTCCCGGAGCGCCGCCGCGATCTGGCGTCGCAGCTCGTCGAGGTCGACCTCCTCGGCCGACAGCCGGCCCCGGGCGCCGCCCTCGCCGGCGTCGAGCCGCGCCGCCTGCGCCTCGGCGGCACGGAAGAAGAAGCGCTCGAACACGAGCTCGAACAGGCGGCGGTCGTCGGGCGACTTGGCCAGCGTCGCGGCGAGCGTCTCCCGGAAGTCGTCCGGCGCCGCCCAGGGGATGTGGCCGAGGGCGGCGAAGGCGTCGAGCAGCTCGGAGGTCCCGACGGCCATCCCCTCCTCGCGCAGGTCCTCGGCGAACGCCAGCAGCTGCCCGTCGAAGCCGCCCGGCGGGTCGTCCGGGACGGCGCCGTAGATCCGCTTTGGCGAGGGCATCGCCTAGACGGCGCGGGCTTCGGCGTCCGGGCGCTCGAGCCTGACCCCGACGCGCGCGGCGACTGTGTCGAGGTCGGTCCGGTGCTTGACGATCACGCTCATCGTCGAGCGGAACGTCTCGGCGTCGATGTCCCGGGCGCCGAGCAGCAGCAGCGCCCGGGCCCAGTCGATCGACTCCGCGATGCTCGGCGGCTTCTTCAGATCGAGCTCGCGGATCTCGTGGACGAGCTCGACCAGCTTGCGCGCCACCGTCTCGCCGAGCTCGGGCGAGTGCAGCCGGACGATCTCCAGCTCGTGCTCGAGCGCGGGGTAGTCGAGCCACAGGTACAGGCAACGGCGCTTCAGCGCCTCGGTCAGCTCGCGCGTGTTGTTCGAGGTCAGCAGCACCACCGGGTGCGTGCGCGCCTCAATCCGCCCCAGCTCCGGGATGCTGATCTGGAAGTCCGAGAGCAGCTCCAGCAGCATCGCCTCGAACTCCTGGTCGGTCTTGTCGATCTCGTCGATCAGCAGCACCACCGGCTCGGGCGAGGCGATCGCCGTCATCAGCGGCCGCGCGAGCAGGAACTCCTCGCCGAAGATGTCCCCCTGCACTTCGTCCCACCCGGTGTCGTCGGCCTCCGTCTGGATCCGCAGCAGCTGCTTGCGGTAGTTCCACTCGTACAGCGCCTTGGCCTCGTCGAGGCCCTCATAGCACTGCAGGCGGACCAGCGTACGGCCGAGCAGCTTGGCCATCGCCTTGGCCAGCTCGGTCTTTCCGACCCCGGCGGGGCCCTCGACGAGCACCGGCTTGCCCAGCTTGGTGGCCAGGAACGCCACCAGCGCGGCCGACTCGCTGGCCAGGTAACCCGCCGCTCGGAGGCCGTCGGCGAACTCGCGGACCGAATCGGGCTGCTCGCTCATTCCCCAAATATAGGGTCCACCGGCGGCGCGCTCCCCCTCCCGGCCTCGTAGGGTTGAGGCCGTGCTGCTGCCCCTGGCCTCCTCCTCGGCCCACCTCGGCCTGTTCGGCGGCGGGATGGTCCTCGGCCTCGTGATCGGCCTGATCGGCCACCTGAGCAAGTCCCGGATGCTGGTCGTCACCGGGATCCTGATCATCGGCGCGCTGAGCGTGTACTTCTCGTTCGTGCTGCAGCCGCACTGACCGCCGGCCGGGCGCGTCGGCGACCGGGCGGGTGCTCAGCGCGGACGCTGCTCGCCGCCGCCCGGCGGACGCTCGGCGACGGTCGGGTCCTCGCCGGCGCCGGGCGGCGAGGAGGGGGCGCGGCGGACCCCGGCGGCCCGCGAGCGCTCGCGCGAGTAGTCGAAGTCAGACACCGTCCACTCGCCGGTCACCGCGTCGTCCTCGCCGACGTGGTCGCGATAGCTCCAGCCGCGGTTCTCGACCTCCTGGCTCGCCCCGCCGGCCGGCGGGGCGGGGCGCTGGTCCGCGTCGGACGGCGCCGCCGACAGCCATCCCGAGGGGCGATCGCCGCCGCGCCGCGGGTCACGGGCCGAGCTCGGCGCAGCGACTCGACTCGGGGCCGGCACCGGGCCGGGGCTCGCGGCCGGCACGGGAGCGGGGGTCGCCCGCTGCCGGGCCCGGCGCGCGGATCGCGCCTCGGAGGGCGCCGCCGGCTCGGACGCCGGCGTCGTGGAGGCGGCGGGCTCGTCGTAGCCGGCCTCGCCGGGCAGCGGCGGCTCGGGGGCGTGCGCGGCGCGAATCCGCGTGCCGGCGTAGGCGAGGAGCGCTGCCACGGCGAGGGCGACGAAGATCCCCCACTCGATCCCCCAGGTGGTCGCGTACTGGCTGGAGTTGCTCGTCCCCTGTTTGTCGAAGATCCGCCACACGACCAGCGCGCAGGTCCAGCCGCCGGCCAGCGTGATCACCCCGCCGTCGCCGCCGGGGATGTGGAAGGCCCGCCCCTCGGCGCGCTGGAACAGCAGCGTGAGCACGCCGACGGCGACGAGCAGCACCGCCGCCTCGACGAACGAGAACGCCCCCCAGCCGGTCACCGACGCGGTCAGCGAGCGCAGGCTCGACGCCTTGGAGGTCGCGATCACAGTCTCCTGGTACCAGGGGAGGAACAGCGAGACGAACAGCGCCAGCGCCGCGCCCACGGCCAGCCGGCGCTCGTGGGGCAGGGCGCGCCACACGCGCAGGACCCGGTCGGCACCGACTCCGGCGCGCTGGGCGGCGCTCAGGGCGGCGCGCGTCTCCTGACTCATCGGCGGGCCTCGAGCGATCCGCGCATACGCACATTGTGCTCGCCTGACCCGGCGGAATCGCTGGTACGGGTCACAGGCCGATTGTAGGCGCCGACCCGGCGCTCACTATGAAGAGCGGCGGATTGTCAGGTGATCGGGATGTCCTCGACGGCGGCCGGGTCGCGGCGTCGCCGCTCCATCCGCTCCAAGTACCAGTCGATCACCGCGCGGACGGCGAGCAGCAGTTCGTGGACGGCCTCGGCGAGGCGGCGCTGGAGCTCGGGCGGGATCAGGTCGCGCAGCGAGGCGACGAGCCCGACCAGCGAGTCGAGCTCGCTCGGCGCGGCGGCCGGCTCGGCGCCGGCGGCCTGCCAGCCGGCCGGGGGAGGGTGCCGCTCAGGGCCGCCGGCCTCACTCGCGTCGCGCCTGTCCGCGTCGCGCCTGTCCGCGTCGCGCCTGTCCGCGTCGCGCCCGTCCGCGTCGCGCCCGTCCGCGTCGCGCCCGTCCGCGTCGCGCCCGTCCGCGTCGCGCCTGTCCGCGTCGCGCCTGTCCGCGTCGCGCCTGTCCGCGTCGCGCCTGTCCGCGTCGCGCCTGTCCGCGTCGCGCCTGTCCGCGCGCCGCGCGCCCGGAGCCGCGTCGCCCGCATCGGCGCCCAGCCCCCGCGCCGCCGCCCCGGCGGCCTCGGCGATCAGCCGCTCGGCGGCCTCTGAGGCCCGGCCTAGCCGCTCCTCGAGCGCTCGCAGCGCGGCCTCGGCCGCGCCCGGCTCGTGGGGGTCAGTCGGCGTCATCGAAGATCACCTCGAGGGCGCCGTGCTCGAACGTCGCTCCGGTCGGTTTGAGGTTGGCCAGCGCAGGGGGCAGCATGATAGTCCGCCGCTGGCCGCCGACCCCGATGATCAGCTCCATGCCCACCTTCTTCAGCGAGATCTCGCTCTTGGCGGCGAACGGCAGCACCAGCCTGAGCCGGGCTCCCGCCTCGCCGAGCACCAGCTCCTGGGTGACCGAATCGTGGAGCACCGCGGCCGCGTCGCGGCGAGCGCCGTTGTCGTCGAACAGGGCGTCGGCGAGCCGGTCGAGCATCGCCGCGCCGATCACCTCCTGGTCGAAGTACGGCGCGCACAGGATCGGCAGCGGGGCGAACGCCGAGCGCACGAGCTCCAGGTGCTCCACCTGGACTCGGCGCCAGCCGGCGAAGTAGTCGCCGACCTCGGACGGGAACACCCGGTTGACGATCACCGCATCGGTGAGGAACCCGTACAGGTTCAGGTAGGTGAACGTCCGCATCGCCTCACCGATCACCATCCGGTCGGGGTTCATGACCAGCCGGACGGTGGCGTAGCGCCGGTCGCGGAGGATCTCGTTCATCGCGATCAGGTTTCGCGAGAGCCGCTCGAGGTCGGCGAACACCGCCCGGCCGGGCAGTGGGACATCGAGCAGCGACCGGGCCAGCGGCCGCGCCGCGGCGAGGATCCGGCGCTCCATCGGGAACACCTTGTCGATCCACCAGCGCGCGACGTCGGGGAATGACAGCAGCCGCAGCGTCTCGCCGGTCGGCGCGCAGTCGACGACGATCGCGTCCCACTTGCCCGAGCGGTGCTGGGCCTGCAGCCGCAGCAGCGAGAACAGCTCGTCCATCCCGGGCGGCACGGTCAGCTCCTCGGCCGAGATCCGGTCGATCCCGCCCTCGATCAGGAGCTCGCCGAGCCAGTCCTGCACGCCGGACCAGTGGCGCTCCATCTCGTCCTGGGCCTGCACGTGCTGACCCCACAGGTTGCCGCCGACGGCCGTCGGCTCGGCGCCCAGCTCGCTGTCCAGCGAGTCCGACAGGCTGTGCGCGGGGTCGGTCGAGAGCACCAGCGTGCGCAGTCCGGCGGCAGCGCAGCGGCGGGCCGTGCAAGCCGCCACCGAGGTCTTGCCGACCCCGCCCTTGCCGGTGTAGAGGATCGTTCGCGGACTCATGGAGCCCTTTGAGTGTCGCAGCTACCGGGTGAGGTTCAGGGTGCCGAGGATCCGGGCGAAGTTGCCGGCCAGGTCGGTGGCGGCGAGACGGACCACGTAGGCGCCGGGCGCCGACAGCGCGGGAACCGCGAACGCGTGGACGCCGTAGGCGAACGGGGCGCTGGTGGCGAACCGGGTGACCCCGTCGCGGATCACCACGACGCCGACGTGCGAGGACTTCGACAGGCGGAAGCGGAGCACGAACGGCCGCCTGCGCCGAGCCCGGCCGGTCAGCAGCGCGAGCGCCGGCGGCGTCGTCTCGTCGGCGGTGAAGCGCTGCGCGGTGACGCAGAACACGGGCTGGGCCGTGCGCCGGCACAGCTGGGCGAGGAAGCCGGTGACGAGCTGGTGGTAGGAGAGCGTGTCCTCCAGCCCGGGCTGGTAGAGCGACCACGCCCCGGTGTCGAAGCTCGGCACCTCGGCGGCGGCCTCGGCGTCACCGGCTCCGAACAGCGCCGCCGCCTCCGGGTCGCCGCTGGTCTGGGCGTAGTCGTGGAGCCCGATCAGGGTCTGGAGGAAGGCGTTGATGATCGATGCGCCGGGGGCGAACGAGTACTGCAGGAAGCGCCGGCCGAGCCCGGTCGGGATCGCCACGCCCTCCGGCGGGGGCGTCTCGAGGATCCCCAGTGCCCGGTGGGCGATGGCCAGATAGCCGGGCGTTCCGGTGGGCGCGGGCGACGGCGCGGCGCCGCCGGTGGGGTGGGGGCTGCCGCCCGTGGCGAGGTAGCCGCGGGTCAGCGCCTCGAGCGCCGTCCCCTGGGCCATCGCGCTGACCCACGGGGGCGCGCCGCCGTCGAAGCTGAAGTAGTACTCCCAGGCCAGCCCGCCCGCCCGCTCGACGGCCAGCGGGATCATCTCGCCGAGCAACTGCTGGAGCGCGCCGTAATGGGCCCGGCCGGCGGTGAACAGGCCGTCGGCCTTGCCGAAGGTGCCGAGCACCTGCAGCTCGATGCCCTGGCCGGGGTAGTACTCCCACACCAGCTGGGAGCCGGCGAACTCGATCCGCTGCCCCGAGGCCGGCAGCGGCCCGGTGGCCCACCACTGACGGTTGCGCTCGAGGGTCAGGAACAGCGCCGGGAGCCGCGAGGCGGTGAGCCGACCGGAGCCGGCGATCGAGAAGAGGTTGCCGATCACCGCGCCGAGCTCGTCGCGGCGGGTGGCGCGCAGGCGCCGGAGCGTCCCGGCGGCCTGGCCCAGGTCGCCGCGATAGCGCGCGTACTGCGCCGGGGCGATCTGGCCGGCGCCGAGCAGCCCCGCGAGCACGCCGGCCGGGGTCGGCCGCGGGGTGGCGCGAAGCCGCCGCCGCGCGAGCAGGCGCTGCGTCACCGCGGGAGGGGAGGGCGTCAGCGACAGCGCGCCCAGGTACGGGTCGCCGGTGGCATGGACCTGGTCGCCGGGGCCGAGCACGAGCACGCGCGCCGCCGGCGCGGCGGCCGGCACGAGACAGCAGACGCAGCTCGCGACGGCGGCGGCGAGGACCAACCGAGCCTTACTCACGGGGCCGATGCTAGATTCGAGCCCGCTCTCGCGCCACCGCTGAGGAGGAAGTTTCAGTTGTTCTCACCCACCCGAGGCACGCGCGCGGCGCTGCTGATCTTCGCGGCGGCGATCGTCTCGTGGGCGCTCGGCGCCTGTGGCGGTGGCGGCGGCCCGGACCGCGCCTCGAGCCTGCTGAGGCAGACGTTCACGGGCTCGCACCGGGTCGACAGCGGCGACCTCGCCCTCGGCCTGACCGTCGATCCGAGCGGATCGAGCCCGCCGATCTCGCTGACCTTCGGCGGTCCGTTCCAGAGCCGCGGCGCCGGGCGGCTGCCGAAGTCGAACTTCTCGATCGCCCTGGCCGGCCACGGCCCGGGGCTCCGGCTCGGCATCCTCTCCACGGGGACGGCCGGTTACGTGTCGCTGGGCGACGCCAGCTACCGGCTCCCGGCGGCGGCCTTCCGGCGACTCGAGTCGAGCTTTGCCCGGGCGGCGCCGGCCGGCGGCGTCGGCGGACTGACCAGGCTCGGGATCAGCCCGCTGCGGTGGGTGACCCATCCGACCGTGCTCGGGAGCGAGAGGGTCGCCGGAGCGAGAACCACGCACATCCGCGGCGGGATCGACGTCGCGGCCCTGCTCGGCGAGGTCCCGAACTTGCTGGCCCGGGCCGCGAGGTCGGGGGTCACGGGCGCGCGACGGCTCTCGAGCCTGCTCTCGCCGGCGACGCGCCGGCGGATCGCCGGCGAGGTCGAGAGCCCCAGCTTCGACCTGTGGACGGGGATCTCCGACCGGACCGTCCGCCGGCTCAGGATCGAGCTCACGCTCCGGGTCGCCAGCCGTCTCTCGGCACTCCTGGGCGGCCCGTCTTCGGCCCGGATCGCGCTGACGCTGCAGTACGCGCAGCTCAACCGGCCCCAGAGGATCACCGCCCCCACCGACGTGCGGCCCTACGGACGGCTCGCCGCCCCGCTGCGGTCGCTCGTCGCCCCGCTGCGGTCGCTCGTCGCCCCGCTGCGGAGCCGGCTCGGCCCGTGAACCGGAATTCTCCGGCAGCGTCGCCGAGCGCTGGCGGCCTACTGGCCGAGTCGCTCGGCGGCCCGAGCCTGTACTCGGAGTCGATGGGCGACCACAGCCACGTGCTGCGGATGCACGCCGGCAACGGCGAGCACGAGGAGATGGACTCGAGGAGCCCAGACGGGCTTCGCGCTCGCCCTCAACGGCGCCGGGCTGCCCGAGGACCCGAGGCTCCGCTCGACGCTCGAGGCGTGGTTTCGCTGGGCGACGAGCGCGATGGCGGCCCACCCCCGGTCGGCCGACGACGTGCCTTTGGCGCTGCCCATGCCCGGCTGGTCCTGGGACGGCCCCGAAGCCTAGGGCCCGGGGGGTAGCTCCGCCGGGTCGGCGATCCTTCGCGGGGCTGTCATCTGGCACGCGCGACTCTGAGCAGGTTAGTGCCCACTATGGGTACCAACCCGCTCAGAGTGGGTTCGAGCCGGCGCGATCAGCCGCGACTGCGACCCGCGGATCAACGTGCCGGCCAACATGGCGGACGCGGTGCTCGCCTTGCGCACGCCTGATCACCGACGTCCGCTGCTAGTGGTTGCCAACGTACTGGCGTCGGCGAACGTTGAGCACTGCTAGGCATCCTCGAGGTCCTGCGGGTCGGCGTCGAAGTCCTCCTCGTCGACGTCCTCCTCATCCTCCCGATCCGGCAGGTTCTGGACCTGGAAGGCCTCGAGCAACTCGTCGCGTCGGTGCTCGTCGACCGGCACCTCGTCGGCGATCATGACCCAGTCCGCGCCCTCGTACTCCTCCATCCCGAAGATCTCGGCGTCCAGCTCGGGTGAGTCGTCGACGACGACCAGCACCTCGGTCTGCGGGTTGAAGTAGGTCCCGGGCCGGTTGACCAGCTCCTCGAGCTCGATGCGGCGGGGATCGGCCATCTCCCGGGCAGCCTACCGTGTGCTCAGGAGGGCGGGAGCTCCGCGATCGCCCGCTCCACCTCGGATTCGACATCCAGCGGCGGCTTGCCCTGCCGCGCCCGGCGGTAGTTGCGGGCCACCATCAGCTCGCGGATCTCGGCCCGCATCGCGTCGTCGACGCGCGGCGCGACGAGCCGCTCGAGCTCCACCTCGACGTCGACCGGCGCCTCGCCGCGGCGCGCGCGGCGCAGGTTGCGGGCCTCGAGCAGCTGGCGGATCTCCTCGTCGCGCTCCGCGGAGGCGCCCGGCGAGCCGGGTCGCGGGGAGGAGCTCGGCTCGCGGTCCATGACCAGGGCGTTCTTGCCGTAATCGTCCCACGCGCGGCCGCTGTGGATCAGCGCCACGATGCCGATCACCAGACCGCAGCCGCAGACCACCCAGACCACCGTCGCGAACGCCGACTGCATGAGCTCAAGTGTTGCGCACGGACCGCTTCCGGTACACGTTTTGCTCGGCGCACGTAATCGGCTAACCTTTGCCCGGAGACATTGACTGACTAGTCAATCTATTCTCACGCCAGGTCGGACGGGTCCGCCGGAGCAGGCTCGGGTGAGCGCCCAAGCCAAGACGAGCCAGCCCGCTGGCGCCTCAACTTTTCTTCCAAGGAGAAACCGTGGTTGATTTCACGCTCACCGACGAGCAGAAGAGCATGCGCGAGATGGCGCACGACTTCGCCGTGAAGGAGATGCGCCCCGTCGCCTGGGAGTACGACCAGGACGGGACTTGGCCGGGCGAGGTGCTGGACAAGGCGTGGGAGCTGGGGCTGATGAACAGCCACCTGCCCGTCGAGTACGGCGGCCCCGGCCTCAGCTACCTCGACGGCTGCATCATCGAGGAGGAGATCGCCTGGGGCTGCTCGGGGATCGGCACCTCGCTGTCGTGCAACGGCCTGGCCACGGCGCCGATCGCGCTGGCCGCCTCCGACGAGCTCAAGCAGGAGTACCTCGGCCGCCTCTCCGAGGCGCCACTGCTGGCCTCCTTCTGCCTGACCGAGCCGGACGCCGGCTCCGACGTGTCGGGAATGAAGACGACCGCCACCCGCAAGGGCGACAAGTGGGTCATCAACGGCTCCAAGTGCTTCATCACCAACGGCGAGTACGCCAACTACTACACGGTCTACGCCAAGACCGACAAGGAGGCCGGCCACCGCGGCATCTCCTGCTTCATCGTCCCCCGTGACGCCGGCGTGGTCGTCGACAAGCACGAGGACAAGATGGGGCAGCGCGCCTCCAACACGGCCACGATCACCTTCCCCGAGGTCGAGATCCCGCTCGATCACCTCGTCGGCGAGGAGAACAAGGGCTTCAAGATCGCGATGATGACGCTCGACCGGACGCGCCCCGGCGTCGCCGCGATGGCGACCGGCGTGGCCCGCGCGGCGATGGAGCTCGCAATTGACTACTCAAAGGAGCGCGTCCAGTTCGGCGTGCCGATCGCCATGCACCAGGCGATCCAGTTCCTGATCGCCGACATGGCGACCAAGGTCCACATGTCGCGGCTGGCCACCTGGAACTCGGCCGTGCTGCTCGACCAGGGCAAGCGCAACACGCTCGAGTCCTCGCACGCCAAGCGCTTCGCCGCCGACGCCGCGATGGAGGTCACCACCGACGCCGTCCAGGTCTTCGGCGGCTATGGCTTCATCAAGGAGTACAAGGTCGAGAAGCTGATGCGCGACGCCAAGATCCTCCAGCTCTACGAGGGCACGGCGCAGATCCAGCGCCTGGTCATCGCGCGCGAGACGCTGCTCCCCCGCGACGGCGCCCGCGTGGCATCCAGCCTCGCTTGAACGCACGCCGCGGGCGGATTCCGGGCCGGAGCCGTGGCCCGGGCGAAGACCGCGGTCCTCGTCCGGGCCGCCCTCGCCCCCGCCCGGCCCCCGGGGGCCGGCGGCGCAAACCAGTCCCATTTAGTCCTCCCGGGGGTT